>JAWKTA010000005.1:0-143451 GCA_041402025.1 Phycisphaerales bacterium
GATTAGTCACAGCGGTGGCGGTGGGAGTGATGCTTATGAGCGGTCTGACCGATTCGGCGCGGGCTTTGGCCGAGGGGGCTTCATTGCCCGGTGCGGCGGCGTTGTGGGTCAACGATCAGCCGGACATCGTGCGGGCCCGCGCGCTGGTTGAACAAGGCGCGTTCGCCGAGGCCGAGGCTCTGCTCGGCGACAGCGAAGCCTTTGTCACGGAAGCGCAGCGACAAGCACGTGACGAATCGCTTGAAACGATCCGCCGGGTGCGGCGCGAATACGACCAGACCGAGGGCGAGCTGGTGGAGAAGGTGCGCAAGTCGATCGATGACTTCACCGCCGAGGACCTGCGCCGGCTGGTGAGTGAGGCGCACGTCACGCACCGTGTGATCGACGGCGAGGTGCATTACTTCCGCCGTGAGCCGGGCGTGATGTTCCGGTTCTGTGACGAAATCAAGCAGCGGCGTGATGCGTGGGACGCCAAACGCCGGAAAGCGAGCGGTCAGGCAACCACCGCACAGCCGTTGATGGACGAGGACCGCGCGAACCAGAACCTGAACAATCACCTTGCCGAGATCGCGGCGGCCGGCAAAGCCGCTGCCGAAGCGGGCGAATCTCCGATCGTAATGCCCAAGCGCTTCCGCATCCGCTACGCGCTCACCGTCAAACCCGCCGTCGAGCAGCTCCAACCGGCACTGATGCGCGAAGGCTCACAGCTCCGCGTCTGGCTCCCGTTCCCGCAGGAATACCGCCAACTGTCGGATGTCACGCTCATCAGCGCCACGATCGACGGCCAGCCTTATGAACCCATGATCGCGCCCAACGCCACCAACTTCGACGGCCCGGGCGCGATCGGTGGCGCACCGCAGCGCACAACGTATTTCGAGGCAACCGTCTCCGACCCCGAAAAGCCCGTCGTTTTCGAGGAGATATTCGAATACACGATGGGTGGGTATTACCCCGTCATCACGGCCGAGAACACACGCGAACTGACGGATGAAGAGCGTTCCGCCTTCGCGCACTACCTCGCCGAGCGCCCGCCGCACATCGCTTTCAACCCCGAGCTGGTCAGCCTCACCAAACAACTCATCGGCGACGAGACCAACCCCTACCTCAAGGCCAAGGCCATCTTCGACTGGTGGGACGCGAACATCCGCTGGATGCCCGAGCTGGAGTACGCCACGATCCCCAGCTTCGCCAACATCTGCATGCAGCGCAAGCGCGGCGACTGCGGTGTGCAGGCGGTCACGATGATGTCCATGATGCGCGTCGCGGGCATCCCCGCACGCTGGCAGTCCGGCTTCACCACCACGCCCGGCAAGGAAAACCTGCACGACTGGTCCGAAATCTACCTGCCCCCGCACGGCTGGGTCGTCGCCGACCCGTCCTACGCGTACCGCACATCAGATAACCCCGACGTCCGCAATTTCTACCTCGGCCACATCGACGCCTACCGCATCATCGTCAACCTCGACTACGGCCGGGAACTGCAGCCGGCGAAAAACTCCCTCCGCTCCGAGCCCGCCGACTTCCAGCGCGGCGAGGTCGAGGTCGACGGCGTGAACCTGTATTTCGACGACTGGAAGTGGGATTACGACGTACAGAGCATCGAGCCCGTCCGATAGTGGTTTCTATTCCATAGCCCCGGATTCAGGCGTGCGCACCAACCGCCGATGAGCGGTTACAGGCACGTCTCATTCAGGGGACCGGTTATGGAAGGCGACTTCGGAGGTTTCGACAGCTTCTTCGGAGGCGACAAGCCCGGCGGGCACCGGCCCACTACGGCGGGTGAGCGCGTCGTCATCCTCTGGCTTTCGCGCATGGCCTGCCTGCTGCTCGCCGTCGGCGGTTTCACCGGGGCGATATGTATCGACGACCCCGAACGCTTCCGCGCATTCCTGGTCGTCGGTACGCTCGGTGTGGTCGGGCTGCTCATCCTCTGGGTGGCGCGCCGGCTCGGGCTGGTCTGACAAAGGGCGTCTTGTCTGGACATAGCGGTTTTTCGGGCTGCGCTCTATCCTATGCCCATCCGACACCAGCGGGGCATCCACATGTCTATCACGCGCAGGCAGATGATGGCGACGACGCTTGGGGCGACAGCTTTTACGGTCTTATCAGATCACGCGGTCGGCGAAGCACCCGGGCCGGGGCACGTCGTGCTGCTGGGTGATTCGATCTTCGATAACAAGGTTTATGTCAGAGACGGCCCCGCCGTGATCGATCAGTTGCGTAAAATAATCCCTGACGGTTGGCGAGCTACACTGCTCGCGGTGGACGGAAATACAACAGCCGATATCGCCGGGCAACTTGAACGCCTGCCCCAGGACGCGACGCACCTGGTTATCAGTGTCGGCGGTAACGATGCGCTCCGAGCCGAGTCCGTTCTCGGCAGGTCTGTAGCGGATGTGTCCCAGGGGCTGCTGGCGATGGCGGATGTGCGCGATACATTTGAGCATGATTATAGAGTCATGCTCGACACCGTCTTGGCGGTCGGAAAGCCAACAACCATATGTACGATTTACGACCCGAATTTTGTTAACGCTATCGAGCAACGCGCCGCCGTGCTCGCACTAAACGCATTCAATGATGTCATTACCCGCGCAGCATCCTATCGCGGGCTCCCCATTATCGACCTGCGTGTTGTCATTGATTCCCCCGACGACTACGCCAACCCGATCGAGCCGTCAGCGGTTGGTGGCGAGAAACTTACGCGCGCAATCCTTACGGTGATATCAGGTCACGATTTCACCAAGCCCCGCTGTGTTTTGTACGGCCGACCTGCCTGATCAATCCGCGAACAGGTCCGGGCTGGTCGCCAGTTTCCAGTCCGCGCCCGAGTTGCCGCTGAAGAGGACCGCCGGGTCGTGCGGTTTGATCTGCGGGATGGTGTCCTGCAGCGGGTAAGGCCGCGCGTTGGCGGGGACCTCGCCGGGCCACTTCTGGCGGTAGGCGTCGAGCGCCTGGGAGTCGAGCTGGTTGCCGAGGTATCGGTAGTTCAGGAACAGCCTGCCTTCGCGGTCGATGCTCAGGTGCTGGTACCAGATCGAGTATTGCTTGCGGAAGGGCGAGACCAGCGTCTTCTGCGCCTGCCAGACACCGGTGCGTGCGTTGCCGGTGAAATAGACCAGGCGGTACTTGTTGTCTTTGTCCCCGGCCCAGCGCGTCACGACGTGAAGCTGGTCGTTGCTGTCGCACAACAGTGACGGGTAGGTGTGGCCGCCGCTGTTACCCACGACATTCGTGCCGACCGCGACCGGCGCCGACCAGGACGACGCATCGCCGGGGGCGTCGGACTTAAGGTAGTACGCGTTGTCGTGGTGGCTGCCCAGGACGACGTGCAGGTAGCCCAGGCTGTCGGCGGTGATGGCGGGGATGTAGTGCGGGTCCGGGCCCTCGTCGCCGACCGAGCCCAGCAGCGTCTGCTGCGTGACCTGTTGGCCGGTGGCGCGGTTGTAGGCCTTGATGAACTGGCTGGTGCCGGCGCTTTGCTGGTACTGAACGGAGAGGGGGTAGACGACAAACACCTTATCGCCCACGCTGATCACGGAGTTCGCGCCGCCGGAGTGGTTGGCGCTTAGCAGCGATTCGTTGGTCACGGTGATCGCGGCGGGCAGGCTGAGCGTGCCGTCGCTCTTGCGTGTCGGCAGGACCAGGCCCAGGTACTGGTCCCTGAGCAGCAGGACGGCGGGGGGCTGGTCGAGCGTGTTGTTCCCGTCGTTAATCTCGATGCGGATGTGGCTGACGCCCGGCAGCGGGTACGCCTTCCACGTCACGCACTTGTCGCGCGAGTGCATGAGGAACCAGTACCAGTTCTGCCCACTGACGGCGAGCACGACCGTGTACGCATCGCCCCGGCTGTCGAAGGTGATGCGCTGATCGATGAACTGGCCGCCGGGGATCTGGAACGACAGGGTCCGGTTAATGCCGCGGAAGTATTGCGTGACCGCGTCCGCCAGCGGCAGGTCGATCCAGTTGTCGTTGTTGCCCTGCGTCTGGATGTTGCCCGCGGTGCGGATGTAGGGCTTGTTGTCCAGGTCGAAGGCGATGTAGTTCGGCTCGTAGCGTGGCGCGTAACCGAAGAGTTCCGCCTCGCCGCGGTAGTATGCTTCGTGCTCGATCGGTGCGACGGCCGCGTTGGGGCTGCGCAACTCGCTGCTATCCTGTCCGCCCGAGATGCTGCCGCCGCCGGACCCGGTATCCGTCGAACCGGTGCTGGGCTTGCCGCCGGCGACCACCACACCGGTCGATCCGCCACCGACCACGACCACGGACCCGCCGCCGCTGTTTTGATTGGTCACGGAGCCGCCAGAGCCTGAGGTGACGCTCCCGGACCCGCCCCCGCTGATGATGTTCGACCCGCCGCCGCTGCCAACGACGCTGGCGCCGCCGGCTCGGCTACTGCCGCCGCCTCCTCCTCCACCCCCGCCGCCGCCGCCGCCACCACCGCCGCCGCTGACTACGCTGGCGCCGCCGCCCCCGCCACCCCCTCCGCCGCCGCTGTTCCCGGCACCGGTGAAGACTTTTGCACCGCCACCGCTGCTGGTTGCGGTGCGCGTCTTGGGGCTATTGATGAATGTCATCGTCTCGGTCGGGTCCGTGGCCGGCGGCTGCGAATCATCCGCCACAGGCTCTAATACATCTTTTTCGGTCGGCCCCGCCTCGGGCAACGCGTCGTTCACCCATGCCACTGTATTCTGTGAATTGTTGTCCGGTTCAACACCCGGTTGCTCGGCCGACGCCTGCTGCTTGACGAGTTCGCCCACGATAAATGACTTGTATGGCTCGATGTCCTGCGCGTCGAATACGCCGTCGCCCGTGAAGTCGCCGACCGTGTTAAGGGTCTGCGCGTCGGCCGACGGGTAGGTGCTGAAGTACGCCGACGGGTCGTGCCACGCCAGGGCACAGGCCGTTACGTCATTGAGGTCGATTGTGTGATTGAGGTTAAAGTCGCCAACGGGGTAGGCTTGCTCCGCTGTTTGTGCGGGCGTGAAGGCGACGCGGTTGAGCTGAAACGACTGCTCCTCGGTGACCTGGGCGAATGCCTGCTGCGATACAACCATGACGACGCCGCCCAGCGCCAGCGCCCGGACGGCCCACACGTGTCTGCTTCTTTTGCTCGACTTGCCCATGATCTTCGACTCGCTTGAGATTTCCACCAGATCTATTTCGGGGACTACACCCCGCTTTCAAGCCTCGAATACAGCATCCCGAGAAGCAAACGCTGTGCATGTTTCGCCTGATTTTCATAGGCCGCAGGACCGCGCGAGCCGTAGTAACCGCTACAGCCCGAATGTCCGCCACGGAATCGGCAGACCCGTGGGGTGGTCCCGGTCGTATAGACCCGTGCTGGACCGCGTCGTACGGCTGCTCGCCGGGCGTCGCACCCGTGTGCCCCCGCGCCCGCGGGTATCGCTGCTGTTATCATGCACGGCCCAGTGGCAGCTGCAGCGGCGGACCGGTTCAAGCCCGCCGCCCGGTAAGCCGACCTAACCGGCAGGGACGCCGACATTTACACCCCCGGACCCCTCGGCCATTGGCCGATCACGTCCGAGAAACCGACCGAGGAGGAGGCCCCGTGGCCGTGAACCCCAAGCGTGCGTTGATTACCGGTATCACCGGGCAGGACGGCTCATATCTCGCCGAGTTCCTGCTCGATAAAGGCTACGACGTGCACGGCCTGATCCGCCGGGCCAGCACCTTCAACACCGACCGCATCGACCACATCTACCGCGACCCCCACGTGTCCGGCGCCAAGGTCCACCTGCACTACGCCGACCTCACCGACGGCAACAGCCTCACCAAGCTCGTCCGCTTCATCAAGCCCACCGAGGTCTACAACCTCGGCGCGCAGAGCCACGTCCGCGTCAGCTTCGACCAGCCGGTCTACACCGCCGACGCGACCGGCGTGGGCGCGATCAAGCTCCTGGAAGCCATCCGCGATTTCGAGAACGAATCCAGCTACCAGATCCGCTACTACCAGGCGAGCACGTCCGAGATGTTCGGCGGCATGCCCGAGAGCGCGCCGCAAAACGAAAACACGCCGTTCCACCCGCGCTCGCCCTACGGCGCAGCAAAGCTCTACGCACACTGGATCACCATCAACTACCGCGAGTCGTACAACATGCACGCCTCCTGCGGCATCCTGTTCAACCACGAATCACCCCGCCGGGGCGAAACATTCGTGACCCGCAAGATCACCCGCGCCGTCGGCCGCATCAAGCACGGGCTCCAGGAAAAGCTCTACCTGGGCAACCTCGACGCCAAGCGCGACTGGGGCTTCGCCGGCGACTACGTCGAACAGATGTGGCTCATGCTCCAGCAGGAGACCCCCGACGATTACGTCGTCGCCACCGGCGAGACCCACACCGTCCGCGAGTTCTGCGACCGCGCCTTCGGCCGGGTCGGTCTGAACTACAAGGACTACGTCGAGATCGACCCACGCTACTACCGCCCCGCGGAAGTCGACCTGCTCCTGGGCGACCCGACCAAGGCCAAGACCAAGCTCGGCTGGACCCCGCGCGTCACCTTCGAGGAACTGGTCGACATGATGGTCGATGCCGACATGGACCTCGCCGCCCGCGAAAAAACCCTCAAAGACGCCGGCCACGCCGTCTCCATCCCCACCGACCGCTAACCCCCGGCAGCCGTTCGCGTCTTGGCGACTCAGCATCATCCCTTAGCCCCCGGCTCCGCCGGGGATGCGTGGAAAAGTAGGGGTCGACTATGGGTTTTGATTCCATAGAGCTTATTATCCAGGTCGAAAAAGCGTTTTGTATTAAGCTACCGGATAAGCGATTAGAGAAGACCCGAACCGTCGGGGAACTACATGTTTTAATTCTGGAAGCTATCGACTCCCCCTCAATGGCTTCTGCCGATCAAGTGTGTTTTAAGTGCAGTTACAACCTAAGAGGACTGAAAGACCCGCGATGCCCCGAATGCGGAACATCCTTTATATTCCGCGGCCAAGTGCCTTCCGAAAAAGCATGGGATATGCTGGTTGCGATTATTGGTGAATTGGTAGGCCTCGCGCCCGGGGATGTTCGCCCGGAATTAAACTTCGTCACAGATTTTATTTAATCTGTTTTGTAGGCCAGGAGAAACGTTTTGAGCTACCTCAACAACAAACGCATCTGCGTCACCGGCGGGGCCGGGTTTCTCGGGCACTTTGTCCTGGAGAAGCTCCGTGAGCGTGGCGTGAAGGATGAAAACGTCTTCGTCCCGCGCCGCAAGGACTACAACCTCACGCTAGAAGCCGACGTCGTCCGGCTATACAAAGACGCCAAGCCCGATGTCGTCATCCACCTCGCTGCGGAGGTGGGGGGGATCGGGGCGAACCGCGACCACCCCGGGCGGTTCTTTTTTGCCAACATGGCGATGGGCATGCACCTGATCGAGCACGGCCGGATCAACGGCATCGATAAGTTCGTCCAGACAGGCACCGTCTGCGCCTACCCCAAGTTCACGCCCGTCCCCTTCAAGGAAGCCGACCTTTGGAACGGCTACCCCGAAGAGACCAACGCGCCCTACGGCGTCGCCAAAAAGTCACTCTTCGTCATGCTCGACGGCTACAAGCGCGAGTTCGGCCTGGACAGCGCCGTCGTCGTCCCCGTCAACCTCTACGGCCCGCACGACAACTTCGACCCGCACTCGTCCCACGTGATCCCCGCCCTGATCCGCAAGTGCATCGAGGCACGCGACGCCGGCGCCGATCACATCTCCTGCTGGGGCACCGGCAGCGCATCCCGTGAGTTCCTCTACGTCGAGGACGCCGCCGAGGGCATCGTCACCGCCACCGAAAAACTCGACACGCCCGATCCGATCAACCTCGGCACGAACATGGAGATCAAGATCAAGGACCTGGTCGAGCTGATCGCCCGGCTCTGCAACTTCACCGGCCGGATCGAGTGGGACCCCACCAAACCCGACGGCCAACCCCGCCGCTGCCTCGATACCAGTAAGGCCAAACAGGCCATGGGCTGGCAAGCCAGGGTCGAAGTTTCGAAAGGCCTGAAGCACTCATCGAGTGGTTCGAGGCTCAGGACGAATGCGGGAAGTCGTATACGGTTAACTTTTAGACCTAGTAACCCCAGTAACAAGAGTGTTTTGTGGAAAACATCCATCCGGGATGTGTTTTCCTATTGACATGCGAGTACCCGATTGTATTTTACTAATCAGCTAATTAACTGATAGGTAAATTATGGTCGCCCTCCGATCACCTCAGCACGACATTCGCGCCCTGGCAGACCCGACGCGGCGGCAGATGCTTGCGCGGCTGATGGATGGGGGAGATGACGGTGGCCGAGCTGGCCGAGCCTTTTGAACTCAGTGCGGCGGGGGTCAGTAAGCACCTGAAGGTGCTCGAGCGGAGCCGGGCTGATCGAGCGGGGGCGTAACGCGCAGTGGCGGCCGTGCCGGCTGCGTGCCCAGCCGTTGGGCGAGGCCGCCGACTGGATCGAACGCTACCGCCGGTTCTGGGAGAGCTTCGACCGGCTGGACGACTACCTGCGCGAACTGCAAAGCAAGCAAGCCAAAGCGGAAGCCGACACCGAAACAGAAGCTAAAGCCGACGAGCCGCAGCAGAGCGGGCCGGACATTCAAACCGGCATGGACGAATCACACTGGTAATTACTCCCGCCCGCACGATGCGTTCCTCACACCATCCCGCCCGAGAACAGGAACCACCCCATGCCGCAATCCACCAGCAAGACCGAACCCGCTTCACGATCAGCAGGCGATACGACGCGGACCAGACCTGATGTTCCGCGTGTGGACGCAGCCGGCGCCTTAAGCACTGGTTCGGCCCGGCGGGCAGCGAAATGGCGCATGCAGAGATGGACCTTCGGCCCGGCAGTGCCTGTTCCAACTGCTCATGCCCGACGGCGGCGAAATGTGGGGTGCCAGATCATCTACCGCGAGATTGTCCCGAATAAGCGCCTCGTCTGGGTTCATTCCTTCGCCGACGCGCAAGGCAACACGGTCAAACACCCGATGAGCGATACCTGGCCCTTGGAGATGTTATCTACGGTGACGTTTGAAGCGGATGCCGGCGGCACACTCGTCACAATCCATATGGAGCCGATCAACCCGACCGACGAAGAGCGCGCTCACACCTTCACCGAAGGCATCGACTCGATGAACCAGGGCTGGGGCAGGTCGCTGGACATCCTCCGCGATTACCTCAGCGAAGCCGACTGATACCGATTTTGTTCAAAACGAAACACCAGCAAACAGCGGAAGGATTGATTGATGAAGCCCAATGTCACCCGTGCCTGTGGTTCGACGGCAACGCCGAGAAGCGGTGAACTTTTACGTCAGCTGGTCGCGAACTCAAAAATCACGGGCACGACGCGTTACCCCGAGTCGGCGGCCAAGGCGTCCGGCAACAAGGCGGGGGCGGTCATGACTGTCGCGTTCGAGTTGAACGGCCAGCCGTTCCTCGCGGCTCAACGGCGGGCCGAACTTCAAGTTCACACCCGCCGTGTCCTTCCTTCTTTACTGCGACACGCAGGCCAGGTCGATGCGGCTTCTGGGACGGGTTGGGTGCCGGCGGCAAACATAAAAACTGTGGCTGGCTGACCGACCGGTACGGCATGAGCTGGCAGATCGTCCCGTCGATCGTCCACGAGGTCATGACAAGCGGCGACACCGACAAGACCGAGCGCCTCATGGCCGCGGTACTCACGATGAACAAGCTCGAAGTCGCGGCACTGGAAAACGCCGTGAACGATAACAATAAGCATCCCCGAAAGCACCCCCGCACCACGCCTGATAAACCCCTGCCCCCTTCACAAGGAAGCCCCGCCATGGAGCGCAAGATAACCCCGCAGGACCTGATCGACCTGCCAAAGCCGACGACCGACATCACGCTCACGATCACGCGTGAGTTCAATGCGCCGCGCGACACGGTCTGGCGGGCCTGGACCGAGGCCGATGCGCTGATGCGATGGTACTGCCCGAAGGGTTTCACGGTTTTGTTCGCGCAGAACGACCTGCGTGTCGGCGGGAAGTGGCGATCCGGGATGCGCGCCCCGGACGGCAGTGAATACATCCATCATGGGGTCTACCACGTTATCGACAAGCCCCACCGGCTGATCTTCACGCACGCCTGGGAAAAGAACGAACTCGAACCCGCCGCCGATACCGTCATCACGATCATGCTGACCGAGAAGGACGGCAAGACCGCGATGCACTTCGAGCAGATCGGCTTCGCCAACACCGATTCGCGCGATTCGCACAACGCCGGCTGGAGCGGCGCGTTCGACAACATGTCGGCGATGCTCTCGGGCAACGACCAGCTCAACATCGATAATCAGATCGTCATCAGCCGGATCATCCAGGCGCCGCGCAGCCTCGTGTTCAAGGCGTTCAGCGACCCGGAATACATCCGCAACTGGTGGGGGCCGCGCGGCTTCACCACCACCACCAAATCCATGGATTTCCGCAACGGAGGCACCTGGCGGTTCACAATGCACGGCCCGGACGGCACGGATTACCCCAACCGCATCAAGTACCTCTATATCCACGAGCCGGACTGCCTGATCTATAAGCACGACAACGACGGCACCGAAGACTTCGAGCCGATCGACTTCCACTCGACCGTTACACTCGAGGCCTTCGGCCCGGACGGCGCGCAGACGAAGATCACGCTCCGCAGCGTCTTCCCGTCCACCGAGGCCCGCGATCTGGTCAGCAAGAAATACGGCGCGGTCGAGGGCGGTATCGAGCACGTCACCCGCCTGGCCGAACACCTGGCGAAGCAAGCGGCGAAGCCCGCGCTGGTTCTCGCCTTGCCCAGCGACAACACGATCATTATGCGTCGGACCTTCGACGCGCCACGCCGGCTTGTCTTTGATGCGTGGACCAGGCCCGAGCATTTAAAGAAGTGGTGGGGCTGTGACGGGGTCAAGATGGTCGGTTGCGAAGTAGACCTGAAAGTCGGCGGCGCTTACCGCCACGAATTGCGGGCCGACAACGGCGCGACCTTCTCCTTTAGTGGGGTATACAAGGAAATCGACCCGCCCGGGAAACTGGTCTTCACCGAACGGTTTAACGATGACAGCCTCGGCAACCCCGAAAACATTACCACCGTCACGCTTGAAGAGGCGGACGGCCAGACCATTATGACCGCGACCAGCGTCTACCCGTCTCGCGATCAGCGTGACGGACACCTCAACTCCGGCATGGAAACCGGCGCCGCACAAAGCTTCAACAGCCTCGACCGATTGCTCGCGTCCATCAGGTAATCATACAACCTTGCCATACCAATAACTCCACGGGATCACCATGACCGCAGACAAACCCAAGACGCCTGCCACGACCGAACACGCCATCCTCATCACCCGCGTTTTCAATGCCCCGCGTGAATTGGTCTGGCGTGCGTGGACACAGCCGGAGCATGTCGAGAAGTGGTTCGGCCCCAAGGGGTTCAGCACCACGGTCGAGAAACAGGAACTCCGCGTCGGCGGCCGGTCGCGTTTCGTGATGCACGGGCCCGATGGCAAGGATTACCCCTGCGAGGGGACGTATCTCGAACTCGTCCCTATGGAGCGGATCGTCACCACCGATGAGTTCGCCGAGGATTTTGAGAATGCCACCGGCACCGACCTGCCCGCGGGCATCATCCTCACGGTTCTATTTGAAGATGTCGGCGATGATGCCGCAAAGACCCGCGTGACCCTGCGCATCCAGCACCCGACCGCCGAGGAAAAGAAGAAGCACGAAGACATGGGCGTCGTCGGCGGCTGGAACTCAACGCTGGATTGTTTGGAAGAGCAGCTTGCTGCGATGCAGGCGTAGGCCGGTTCATACCCGGTGTCGCACAGATGACTGGCGGCGTGGTGGTGTAAGTCCGGTTTACACCATCACCGCTTCGTACCAGCGCACGGTCGATTCCAGGCCCTTCTCGAAGGGCACAACCGGCTCGTAGCCGATGGTCTTCTTAGTCAGGTTCAGGTCCGCCAGGGAGTGTTTTACGTCCCCGGCACGCTCGTCCTTGTGGACCGGAGTCAGCTCGGGCCGGCCCATCAGCTTCGCCATCGCCACGGCCAGCTCGTTGACCGATACCCGCGTGCCCACCGCCACGTTCATCACTTCCCCGCCGATCTTCTTCTCACAGCGGGCGGCCAGCAGGTTGGCGTGGACGGCGTTGTCGACGAAGGTGAAGTCGCGCGACTGCTCGCCGTTGCCGAAGATCACGGGGTTGGCCCCGGCGATCAGCGCGCTGGCGAACGCCGCGATCACGGCGGCGTAGGCTGAGTTGGCGTTCTGTCTCGGCCCAAAAATGTTGAAGTAACGCAGGCTCGCGGTGTCCAGCCCGTAGCTCCCGGCATAGGCACGCATCAACGCCTCGCATGCGACCTTGTTCGCCGCGTACGGGCTCTTGGCGCGCACGGGCATGGTCTCGATCTTGGGCAGGGTTTCCGAATCCCCGTAGGCCGCGCTGCTGGCGGCGAACATGACCCGCGTCACCTTCGCGTTCTTTGCGGCTTCCAACACGTTGAGCGTGCCGGTGGTATTGACCTCGTTGTATTTAACAGGTTGCTCGACGCTCCGGGGCACGGACCCCAGCGCCGCCTGGTGGAAAACATAGTCACACCCGGCGGTGATCTTCGCGAGCAGGGCGGTATCGAGGATCGAGCCTTCGACGAACTTTAGCCGGTCGCCGGCCCGGTCTTTATAGGTATCGAAGTTCCCGACATCGCCGCCTGAAAGATCGTCGATGACGGTGACGGAAGCGCCCAGGTCGATCAGGGCCTCGGTGAGGTGCGAGCCGATGAAGCCCGCACCGCCGGTGACCAGGGCCCGCCGGTTGTTGAAGGAATCGCCGTGGAGGGTGCGCCAGTCGGTGATGGCCATGAGGGACCCGATCGGGGTAAGTGGGTGAAGTTGTTTGTGACAAGTGTGCCCGTGCGGCACCGCTTGTTGCGCCGGCTTAACTTAACGCTTCTACGTGTGTGTAGGCGTCGAGGTTCGCGACGACGATCTCGCCGTCGTCTTTCTGGATGACCAGTCGGTCCAGCCAGAGCTTGTCGTCCTTGGCGTGGGCGTACCACGAGCCGGTCTTCTTCTGTTCGGTGCGCACGACAACGCCCTCGACGCGGTCGGTCCAGACGCCCTCCTTGCGGGGGATCTGCTGGGTGACGGCCACGCGCTGGCCTGCCTTGAACTCGTCCGTGGGCTGGGTCATGGTTGCTCCTTGAGTCGCACAAAACATACCGTAATCAGTGGTTTTCGCCAAGCCTGCCCGGCCCGGCTGTTCCGGGCGGCCCCGGGTTGGGTGCGCGGCCATGCGCTGATATCGCCGTGCGGGCCGGTTACAATCACGGGATGCCTGAGGTGTGGATACCCACGTTTGACATGGTTGCCCGGCTGTCGATCGCGTTGGTGTTCGGCGCGGTCGTGGGCTGGGAACGCGAGCATCAGGCGCGGCCCGCGGGTCTGCGGACGCACATTTTGGTGGCGCTAGGCGCGGCGGGATTCACGATGGTCGCGCTGACGATGATGAATGAATACCTCATTACGCCCGAGAAGCCGATCGGCATCGACCCGGTAAAGATCATCGCGGGGATCGTCGGCGGGGTCGGTTTCCTCGGGGCCGGGAGCATCTTTCAGAGCAAGGCCGGCGGCGTACACGGGATGACGACCGCGGCGGGGATCTGGGTCGTCGCGTCGGTCGGCGTGGCGGCGGGTGCGGGGTATTACGCGCTGGCGGGGCTGCTGGTTTTGTTCACGCTGTTCACACTTCAGACGTTGCGATACGTCTCACACCGGATCGAGAAGAACTTGGAAGATGCGGACGACAAATAGCGGGTATGCTCGGATAAGCTGTCCGGGCGTTCGCGTCAGATATCGTAATCGTTCAGCCGGTTGTAGAGCGTCTTGAGGCTGATGCCCAGGACCTTGGCGGCCTCGGTCTTGTTGCCGTCCAGTTCTTCGAGCGTTTTGAGGATGAGCTGTTTCTCGGCCTCGTCGATCGTGGTGCCGACCTCGACCAAGACAACGGCGTCGGTATCCACGTCGGTCTGTGGCTCGGATGATGCGGTATCCGAGTTCGCATGGGTGTCCTCTTGCCCCGTAGGGCGATCATCCGCACTTTTTCCCTGATGCTGGTTCACGGCGTCGCCACAGGTCCCGGTTTCCGCGTCGTCCAGCAGGTCATCAAGACAATCGAGATTCATCTCCGCGCCTTCGAGGATGTAGGCGCGCTGGATCAGGTTCCGTAGCTGGCGGACGTTGCCGGGCCAGTCGTACCGTGTGAGTTTTTGCCTTGCCTGTTTGGTCAGGCGTTTTTCTGTTTGCTGTGCCTTGTTGTGCATCGACAGGAAGTGGCTTGCCAGCAGGATGGCGTCGTCCCCGCGATCGCGCAGCGGCGGTAGCGAGATGGGGAACACCGCCAGCCGATACATCAGGTCCTCGCGGAACGCGCCCTGCTTGACGGCCTCCTTGGGTTCGCGGTTGGTGGCGGCAACGACGCGCACGCTGACCTTCGTGTCTTTCTCGGCCCCGAGCCGGCGGAGCGTGCCGGTCTCCAGGACACGCAGGAAGCGCACCTGTACCTCCAGCGGCATCTCCGTGATCTCGTCCAGAAACAAAGTCCCGCCGTGCGCCTGCTCGAACACGCCGGCGTGGGCCTTGTCGGCCCCGGTGAACGCGCCTTTCTGATGGCCGAACAATTCGCTCTCGATCAGGTTCTCGGCGATCGCGCCGCAGTTGACCGCGACGAATGGGCTGCCCGACCGTTCGCTTCGGCTGTGGATCGCTCCGGCGACCAGTTCTTTGCCCGTCCCGCTCTCGCCGCAGATCAGCACCGACGCGTCGGTCGGGGCGACCTTGGCGATCATGTTGTAGACCTCGAGCATCTCCGGGCTGTTGCCGAGCATCGACTCGAATGGTTTGTTCTCTTTGGACACGCGCGCCTTGCGCATCGCGCTGACCTGTTTGACCTTGTGGAAGACCCGGTTCAGTTCCGCGTCGTCCGGGTCACGGGGCAGCAGCTCGAACATCGCTGAGTCGGACGATTCGATCGCCTCGGCCAGCGCGCCGTCCGCGTCGTCGGCCAGAAAGATCACGACCTGATTCGGTGTCAGCGGCAGCGTGGCGAGCGCCTGCAGGCCGGATGCGCCGTCCACGCCGCAGTCGATCAAGACCGCGGTCATGGCGTAGTTGTTCATCGCGGTGCGGGCCTTGGCGACGGTCCCGGAGGTGCGCGCGGTCAGGCCGTATCGTTCAATGACAGCAGACAACCTGTGTCGCGCTTCGCGTTCGAGCCCAACCATCAGCACGCTATACATGAACGGTCCTTATGCGGCTATACGCCCATCCCGATCCCACACCGGTATTGGGTCAGGCGCGACTTTAGCCGCGCCTTGATTATAGTGGCGAATCCATACGTTTACGATCCCGGTGGTTTATAGCGAGAAACTGATATTTCCCTGCAAATACCCCCCGACCAGGGGCCGGGGAGCTATCCCGTCCGCCTCGGCCGTCCGATATCACCGGTCGGCCATTGGGAGGAGTTTCGTGTTGAACCGGTCTGCGTGATCAGCCGTCCAGCTCGTTGGCGGCATCATCGATGGCGTCCCCGGCGTCATCGACCGCGTCGCCCACGGCGTCCCCGGCATCATCGACCGCGTCCTCGATGTTTTCGGCGGCGTTTTCCGCGGCCGAGTCGTTGTCGCAGCCGTTCAACGACAGGCCGAAGCATACCCAGGCCCAGACGCGCGGACAGTCCGAGTATCTGTGCTGTTTTCATCGTCTTTCCTTTCGGTAATAGTCTTAATCGCGTGTGGATCGGCGCAGTCACCGACCACCGTAGAGCGGCGACAGTGCGGCGCGATTAATTCGCGGCGTCCTGTACCGCGTTGCCTACCGCTTCGACATCTTCCCCGGCCCCTTCCACCGTGTTGCAGCCCGCCAACACGAACGACACGATGCCGATCAACAGGATGGACCAGATCTTGAACTTGCTCATCTTATGTCTCCTTTCCAGGGATAAATACAAAACCGTCACGGTCAGGTCCCGAATAACCGACACATTTATGACGCCCGGACCGTTTAGGATCACACTTAGTCTTATCAATCACGGCACTGCCCGGAAGGCATCTGCATGCCGGTCGCTTCCGCGAACACCTCGTACTGGATATCCACATAAATGATCCTGGACTCCAGGTCGATCTCCAGAGCGCTAAAAGGTAATGCGAAGGACTTGTCGTTCTCGAACAAGAGTATGGCATAGGTCGCCGTGCCGATCGGTTTCGATCATCAGATCCTTCCAGCACACCCAAGGCTCGCCTTCGTGATTCTGCACGGGAAGTTGGCAAAGCGCTATCGTGGAGATGATGGGTCTCCCGCGGCTGTTAATGAATCGGTGCCGCGTATGGCAACCGTTTGTCTTGGAACCCGCGCTTGTCGTGGCGTTATCTTTGAGTTTACTTTCCATAACGAGGTTACACAGTGCAATCACTATGCCAACACGCCGCCGTCCCTGGCTCTATCTATATAGATGCCATACAGACCCAGTTTGTGCGGCGGAAACACGGTTAAAAAGTTTTAATCCACGTGCGCGCGAAAGCACAATCTATTTATTTAGTCTCTCCGCGCGACCGTGTATGTCATATATAGGGCGTATAAGTTCGGGGAGTTTTTGAAATGTTTGCCGGGTGGTTTGTAAAGCGTACATGGGCGCTGGTTATGTAATAGGCATGAAATTCTGTTAATAAAACCCGTAGATACGGCCTATAACGCAAACATAAAACGTCTGCAGGGCCGATCCACGTCCTGGCACGGCGGTTGCAACTCTTCACATCAGAGGCAAGCGGGACCGGCCCGCTGGCAAGAGAAGTAAAGAACGAAACGGTTTCTTTTAGAAAGGAAACATCATGCTTGGCTACGCACTCGCATTCTTCATCATCGCCATCATCGCCGCCGTCTTCGGCTTCGGCGGGATCGCCGCCGGTGCTGCGGGAATCGCGAAGATCCTGTTCTTCGTCTTCCTGGTCCTGTTCCTGGCTTCGCTGGTGATGAGCCTTGTGCGCGGCAAGTCGTTGTAACCGACGATGCCGGATATGGCGGCCGGACGATCCGAATGTTGTCATCATTCGGGCACGAACCTGATCAGTAGCGGTTGAGCCGCCCCGCCCGAGGCAGGCCGCCGCTGACAACGAAACCAATACGAAAGGTTATTACCATGACTCCCACAGGAAACAACTACGAATCTCAAGGACGAAACCGTCGAGCGTATCAAGGACCTGGTCACCATCAACAAGGACAGCTCGGAAGGGTTTAATGAGGCGGCCGACGTCGTCGAAGACCCCGACCTCAAGGGCCTGTTCCGTATGATGGCCGGTGAACGCCGCAAATTCGCGGATGAATTAAGGCGCTACGTCGTGATCAACGATGAAGATGCCAAGGTCGGCGAGGAGATCACCGGCTCTGGAAGGGCATGTTCCACCGCTGGTGGCTGGACCTTCGCGGCAAGCTCAGCGGCGGCGACGCCTACGCCGTTCTCGCCGAGGCCGGACGCGGCGAAGACAAGATCAAGGCCATGTACGAAGAGGTGATCAAGGACACCACGGGTAGCCCGCTCAACGCCGTCCTTCACGCCCAGTACGCCGAGGTCAAACAGGGCCACGACCGCATCCGCGACCTGCGCGACGCCGCCAAAGCCCGTAACTAATTGAATGCCGGCATCACCCCGCCGGATATTGTTCGAAGGCCGCCTTAACGGGCGGCCTTTTCTATTGCGAAGGCATTTTAAGTGAGTGGGCACAACGATGCAGTTGCTGGGCACTGTCTTACGGCCACAACTCCTGCCGCTCTACCAGCGGTCCGCGGCCGGGGTGTTTTTTGTTTCTCGCCCAGCTCATGGTGTAACGCCACGCACAGGGTTCCAGCAGGGAGCGGCGAGTTTGATGGCTGGACATTGGCGGTCGCGGAAGCGGAGGATCGCGCGCATCAGGCGGGTCTGTTGTTCGATGGTCTTTAGCGCGGGCGGTCGGTGGCCGGACTGGATCATAGGGTAGAGCAGCTGCTTGAGCCGGACGATGTCGTTGTCCATCAGGTGCGGGTTATCCTGCATGACGGCGGTGCCGGTCTCGTGTCCCCAGTGCTGGTCGATCAGCGGTTCGTTGAGCAGGAGGATGCCGCCGCGCGCGATCAGGCGGTAGAGCCACCAGGTGTCGAACGCGGAGTTCATCTGCCCGGGGTTTTCCCAGAGGATGCCGGCCTGGATGTCCTCGCGTCGGACCATGCACTGCACGGGCGTGCCGACCTCCAGATCCTGCAGGTAGCAGGCGAGCAGGGCCTGATCCGGCGGGAGGTATTCGAGCGTCGCCGCCTTGCCGCGCAGGCCGGGCTTGGTCAGCTCGTTGTTCACGAAGTTGTCCGCCAGGCACATCACGACGAAGCGTCGGGCTTCTTGAGCGTCGCGACCAGAAGCCGTTGCAGGCAGCCGGGCTTGAGCGCGTCGTCGTCGTAGAGGGGTTTTGATCCAGGGCGCGCGTGCTGGCTCATGACGAAGTTATTGTTGGGGATCTGGCCGTGGTCCCCGGTGTTGCGGACGATGCGGACGCGCTTGTCGTGCGCGGCGACCTGCTTGAGGAACTCCCACGTCGGGCCCGGCGGGTCCTCATCGTCGGAAACAATCAGCTCCCAGTGCGTGACCGTCCTGGTTGAGCACGCTCTTGACCGCGCGGCGGATCATGTCCGGGCGTTTGAACGTCGGCATGACGACACTGATCGCGGGCAGTTTGGGTGGGGTGACTTCCATGACTAGATCAATCCCGATGAACCGCGAAGGCGCGAAGAGCGCGAAGAAGAAGGGAAGTTCGGGGGGGCCGCGAATGAACGCGGATGAACGCGAATCATGGAGAAAAATGTTTTGCTCATAGGCCCGGACCTTTATCTGCGTTTATCCGCGTTCATTCGCGGCTAACTTCTTCTCTGCTTCGCGCTCTTCATCGCGCGCCTACAGTTCCTGCAGTTACCCGTTGGGCAGTTTATCCGCGTCGGGGTCCCCGCGGAGGATGCGTTCGGTCAGCAGCATCGCCCGGCCGATCGCCTGATCCATGTCGAAGTATCGGTATTCGCCCAGCCGCCCGCAAATAAGCACCCCGGGTGTCCCCGGATCGCCATCCGCCTTTGCCCGGTAGCGCTGATACAGCTCGGCATTCGGGGCATCGGGGAACGGGTACTCATACCCGCCGATCTCGGTGGGGGTGTATGGCGTTTCCGTGGTCAGCACGGTCCCCGTGATTTGCTCCGCCTCGTCGGCGGGCATCATGTGTTTTCCCATCGAGCGTGCGGATCGACGGCCCCTGGTCGTGCATGGGCGTGTTCACCTGTCCGCAGGGTTGGGCGAAGCCACCCGGCGCACTTTCCTGATACCGGTGCTCGCGGCTCTGTGCCGGTGTAGGTTGCCAAGCTCATTGCCCGAGTACGCGTCGATCGGCCAGTGAACACGGTGAGCTTGTCCGCCTTAACTTCGTCGCGTCGCTTCCAGGTAATCAAACCCAAGCTCGACGGGGATGCCCGCAACCATCTTCTGTGTCAGTCTGGGTACGGGCAGGGGATGCCCTGGTGTTTGCAGTCGGGCTTTAAGCGGGGCTCATCGTCCGCACGGACGTCGAAGCGCTTGCAGAGGTCCGCGCTGAGCGTGTGCGCGGGGACACCCCATTGTTTCTCGTTGTATTCCTTGATGAACTTCTCGTAGACCTTGCGCGGCATCAGCGACAGCGCTGCCTCTTCGAAGTTGGTCGGCGTGCCGGTGAATTCGGGCTTCCAGTCTTTGCCGACGTGTTTCGCGATGTAGCTGGCGGCGATGGGCCAGTTCTCGTACCCGCCGTCGACGAGCGTCTTGAGGCTGGCTTCGTACTTGTAGAACTTAGCGAACCGTGTGACGAAGTCCCAGATGCGGTCGGAGTTGGTGCGGAAGTAGTGGGGGCCGTAGGTGTGGATGCGGATGCCGGAGGCGTGCTTATGGTCGTGGACGTTGCCGCCGACGTGATCCCTGCGGTCGACGATCAGCACGTCCCGTCCCGCGTCCGCCAAGGCGCGCGCGATGACGGAACCTGTCAGCCCCGACCCGACGATGAGGTAATCCACCTTCCGCAAAGCGATCCTTTAAATAGCCTTGTCCCGGTTGACCGGTTTAACCGCGACATCATAGGGAAAACAGCGAACCACGGGGGTTTGATCGGCGTTATTCAGTACGGTGGCGAGCGTGGCGGGGTTTGCACCCGGCCGGCGTGCCGCAATCCCCCAAGCCCCCAGGTAGATCGGGCCGATACTGCGATGGTGAACGACCTGAAAAACACACTGCTTATCGGTCTGACCGTGCTGACGCTGGCTGTATGTGCGTGGTGGCTGGACCCGCAGCACTCCACCGCGCAGCAGCAGGTGGACCCGACGAACATCCCCGACCCGTTGACCGAGGTCGAGGACGAGCCGGTGCCCAACGCCTTTGAGCAGCCCCCGCCCCTGCCCCGGGCGGCGCCGCCGTCGCTGCACCACCTGCTGGGGATGAACTCGGCGCGTGCGCGCCTCGGCCGGGCGGTCCCCACCGGTGAGGGCATCACCGTCGGCCACGTCGAGATCGGCAAAGGTCAGTACCTGCCCGACACACAGGCCCCGCAGTTCCGCGGCGTCACCTTTGTCGAACGCTCCGGCTCGGCTCGGGTCTCGCCGCACGCCTCCGCCACCGCACGCATCATCTACGGCCGGACCGGGCTCGCGCCCGGCGTCAGCGTCGTACACTGCTTCGAATCTCACGACTGGATGACCACCGGCTACCTCAACGCCAACTCTTCCCAGGCGCCCTCCGGCGGGCCGATGCGCGTGCTCACGCACTCCTGGGTCAGCGATTCGCCCATGGCCGCCGACATCCTCCGCCGCATCGACTGGCAGGTGGATACCAACGATACGATCGTGTGCGCCGGTGTGAACAACGGCAGGGAAACACCCGTGCCTTACCTGCTGGCCACGGCGTACAACGTCATCGCGGTCGGCACGACCGAGGCCGGCGGCTCCAGCGGCGGGTACACGCGCGTCGAGGTCGCCGGGCGCTGCAAGCCCGACATCGTCGGCCCGCGCGGGCTGACCAGCTTCACCACCCCGGCCGTCGCCGCCTGCGCCGCACGGTTGTTGCAGGCCGCGGACGAGATGACCGATCACGCGCACTACGCCGGCAAGGCCGAGGTTATCAAGGCCGTGCTGCTCGCCGGTGCGAACAAGCCCCGCTACTGGGAAGCGCAGCCGGGCCACCCGCTGGATGAACATCTCGGCGCGGGCGTCGTCCACTTCGACAACAGCCTCCAGATCCTCCAGGCCGGTCCACCTGAAGCGGATGAAAGCAATCCCGGCACGATCCGCATGTCCAACCGCATGGGCTGGGACTTCCGTACCATCGCGCCCAACGGCAAACACACCTACACCTTCCACACCCAGGCCCCGATGGGCGAGGCCTCGATCATTCTTACCTGGCACCGCCGGATCACCGGCACGCACACCGACGAGAACGATGCGGGCAACTCATTGTGGTACGGCCTGCCCCGCCTGGCGGACCTGGACCTGCACCTGTATTTCACCGACGAACGCGGCGAGGAGCACGAATTGGCCGCCAGCACCAGCCGGGTCGACAACGTCGAACACATCTACTTAAAAGACCTCGCCCCCGGCCGGTACCGCCTGGAAGTAGTCCGCCCCGAAGAAGTCCACGAAGAGGATTGGGACTACGCGCTGGCCTGGCGCGTCGAGCTGCTCAAGAAGCCGACCACCGATGATGTTGCGGAAGAAGAGGTAGCAGCGGATGAACAGGAATAAGTAACACTGTGGCTAGAACGCGATTCAAGTGAGGCCGCTGGGCATGGTCAAACGCGTTCATCAGATCGTCCTGATCGTCTCCACGCTCATTACTTCCTGGCTGGGCATGATGGTTATCCACGAAGCGGGGCACGTCCTTGGCGCATGGACATCTGGTGGCGTGGTGTCACGTGTGAACCTGCCTCTTTTTGGCTTTTCATCCACCGATCTATAATGACAACCCGCATCCTTTGTGGGAGGTCTGGGCCGGGCCGGTGTTCGGTGCGGCGGCCCCGGTTTTGGCTTGGTTTGTTGCCCATTATTTCAAGGCGTCGTTCAGTTATCTGTTACGGTTCTTCGCGGGCTTTTGCCTGTTGGCGAACGGGGCGTACCTGGGCGTGGGATCGTTCGATCAGATCGCCGACGCGGGCAACCTGTTGGAACTGGGTACACCGGTATGGCAGCTATGGCTGTTCGGTTTTGTCTGCGCGCCGGTGGGATTTTTGCTCTGGCACGGGCTCGGTCCGGGCTTCGGCCTGGGTGCGCCAGCGGGCAAGGTCAACGTGCGCCACTCTTACATTATGCTTGGGTTGTTGATTGCGATGGTATTGATTGAAACCGTGTTAATGTTTGTCTGACTAGCCGACCCCATGCAACCCCTACAACCGGCCGCGTGAAATCGTGGGCGGGCTTGGTCGGCTTCAGTCGTTGATCGGACCCACCGATGGATAACAGGTGCGGACGTTTTCGTACGCGTCCGGGGGAGCGGGGGCCGGGCGGGTATCCGCGGAGGCGTGGAGGATCGGTGATGTCTGATCGTGTAGATGAGAAAAGCGGCGGGCAGGGCGCGGCGTCAGGCATTGCGCAGCCATTGCAGCTTGCGCGCATTTTGTTTGTCGATGGCGAGGGGGTGGACCGCTTCCGCCTCGCGTCGGACCTCAAGCAGGCCGGGGCGATCGTGGACTTCGCATCGACCGGCGATGAGGCGACGGAAAGCATCGCCCATGCGACCAAAGACGCCGAGCCTTACGACGCGGTGCTGCTTGACCTTTCCACGTTCGACACCGGGGGGTTCGATGTCGCGGAACAACTACGCCGCGCCCAGTACGCCGGTCCGATCCTGGCGCTGACGGACGGATCACTTAAAAAGATCGCCGCGCAGGGTATCGAGGCCGGCTGCGACGACTTGTTGCAGAAGCCTGTGGCAACGTGTGTCCTGCTTGACGCCTTGTCGATGATGGTCACGCGCGAGCGCTCCCGCCGGTATGTCACGGCCCGGCCGGACGAGGTCACCAGCGAGCTGGCGGCCTACCCCGAACTGATGATGATGCTGCGCCGGTTCGTTTCGACCCTCCCCGAGACGGTCGAGGAGGTGCTGGCCGCCCAGCGCGAGCGCGACATCCAGAAGCTGCGTGACTGGCTGGACCAGATCAAGCGCAACGCCACCAGCCACGGGTACATCGCGATCCGGGCCTCGGCGGTCACAGCCCAGCACGAGCTGGACGAAGCCCGCAAGCCCGACGCCGACACCGTGACCGAAGCGATCGACGACCTGGTAGACCTCTGCCGCCGCGCCACCGCCAGCCCCAGCAAGCCGCCCCCGACCTCCGGCCCGCCGCTGCCGCCTTCGGGCTGATGCCGTGGCGGACGTGGGAAGGCCGATGGTTTCACACCCCAACCCTAACCCCGAGTCCCCAACCCCTCGATCATTGCTTGACGCTCCCAACAGGCCGCGATAACGTCGGTTATCATGTTGCTGCGCGATCCACGCGCAGGAAAGCCCGGTCAGGAGGCGTCTCATGCAATTTCGAGTTTCCGCGTTGGTTTACCCATGGTTTTCGGCCCTGTGCCTGGTGGCCTGTCTGGGCCTGCCCGGACGGGTTCTGGCCCAGGAAGTGCCCTTCACAGGCGTCGTGATCCAGAACCAGACGGATGTCCGCGCCGGCGCCGCCGACCGGTACTACCGCGTCGGGGAGCTGAACAAGGGCCAGCTCGTCCAGGTCGATGAGGTCATCGCCGGCTGGAACAAGATCGTCCCGCCCGAGGGCTTCTACAGCTATATCTCCAAGGCCTTCGTCGACGCCAAGGGCGACGGCTCGACCGGCGTGGTCAACTCCGACCGCAGCAAGGTCTACGCCGCCGACGTCAACGGCCCGGCGGGCAGCTACCGCGTCCAGGCCATCCTCAACTCCGGCGACGGCGTGCAGATCGTTGCCGAGGAAGGCAGCCACTACAAGATCGTCGCCCCGACCAACGCCTACGTCTACCTGCCCCCCGGCTCGGTCCGCCGTGCATTGGCGATGGAGACCGCCCCCGCGGAGCCTGCCGAGGCCGAACCCGCCGACACGGAACCCGTCGAGGAACCCAAACCGGAAGTAAAGCCCGAGGCAAAACCGGAGCCCAAGCCCGAGCCGGTCGCCGTCGCGCCGGTCGTGGTGGAGCCGACCCCCGAGCCCGTGGTCGAGGCCCCGGCCGAACCCGCGCCCACGGTCATCGAACTCAACCCCCCGGCGCCGGCCGAAGCCGAACCCGTCGCGGACAGCAGCTCCGAGCAGGCTCTGAACGACATGCTCGGTGGCGAAACCAAAACCGAGGCCCCGGCCCCGGTCACGATCGCCGAGGGCGCCAGCCTCGATGAGCTTGAAAAGAGCTTCAAGGCGACCAAGGAGTTACCCGTCGAAGAGAAGCCCCTGGCCGAGATGATCGCCGGCTACGAAGCCCTCCAGGCCGGCGGCGAACTTTCGCCCGCCAACGCCGTCCTGGTCAAGAACCGCCTGATCGTTCTGCGTCACGAGCAGAACATCGCCGAGGGCCTGGCCGTGATCGCCAAGGCCAACGAGCCCCAGCCCGAACCCGCGCCCGACGACAGCGACAAGCCCGTCACCTACGACGCCGTGGGCCGGCTGCTCGCCTCCAGCGTTTATGACGGCAAGACCCTGCCCCGGATGTTCCGCCTGACCGACCCCGCCACCGGCCGCGCCGTTGCCTACATCCGTGCCGACGGCCCCGTTGCCAGCATCGGGCACCTGGGCAAGCTCGTCGGCGTCGTCGGCAAGTCCGCCTACGACCCCGACCTCAAGCTCAAGGTCATCACCGTCAAACGCATCGATACCCTCGAAGCCGCCGCCAACTGATCCGGTTATACCGTCTGTAGCGCCTGCGTAACCCCGCCCCGGTCGGCTCATCGATCCGCGCGTTGTCGTGCCCAAACGCTCCCGGCGTGGCCGGTTCACCGACCACGTTTTTCTAACCGTTCCAAACCCACATTACCCCCACCCCGCGCCTGAAAATACTTGAGTTTCCACCGGATATTTCCCCCTATCTGATGCCGCGCATGGTACATCTGGCGCGGCTGGTTCTGCCAGACCGCCCGCCGAATAATCAAGCACAATAATCCTCGCATCACCGGCTAACACGACGGCCCCGGACCGCCGATGGCTTGGGTGGGCCGGCGCTTTTTTAAGGCCCATAGGAGTTACCGTGAGCCACCACACCATCAAGATCGGGGAAATCCTTGTCGAGCAGGGCGTGCTTTCCGAGCAGCAGGTCTTCGAGATCCTGCAGGCCCAGAAGCAGCACCGCATGCCCTTCGGCGTCCTGGCCGAACGCATGTTCGACGTCACGCTCCACAGCATCGAGAACGCCTGGGTCGAGCAGTACCACCGCTTCACCGGGACGATCGACCTGGCGCACGAAAAATTCGACGCCGACGCGCTCCGCGTCCTGAACCGCCGGCAGGCCTGGCAGTTCGAGCTTCTTCCCATCCGCACCGAGCCGGACGGCGAACTCCTCATGGCCGCCAGCGCCAACCGCCTGGCACGCGCCGTCACCTTCGCCGCCAACCGCATCGACCGCGCCGTCTACTTCCGCATCGCCGAACAGGAACAGCTCCGCACCTTCCTGCAACAGCACTACCCCATGCCCGAACTCAGCCGCGAGATCATCCAGAAAGCCCACGACCTCGCCCAGTCGGCGTAAGACATGCTTTACCCCTCTCCCCCGAGGGGAGAGGCCGGGAGAGGGGCGACAACACACGCCTTACTCCCACAACATCACACGCATACACCCCTAGCCCCGGGCGGAAGCCCGGGGTTTTTATTTAATGCACTCGTGTTATTCGTCAAAAACCCATGGAGTGCCAGGAAATAGTTCATAGGAGCAGCTGGGGGCAGGTTCGTAGGGATTCACAATCACTACAATTCCCTGATCCATTGGGATTAAAATAGCCATAGGGAGTACCCGCATCGGGGAGTAAATTTGATATAGATACGAGTTCTTGTAGGAATATCTGATCCCCCTCATTCGATAATAATACAAATAGTCAAAGTCTCTCCAATATCCACTTCCTGCGCCATTTAGTTTTCTTATTATCTGAAATGCAGCTTCATCAGCTTCTTCGGTGTCGATCGTGTGGTTCCCGTCCAAGGCCCGTACCAGTCGCTTTGGGCTATCCAAAAGTGCTATCAATTCATCAGGCGGCGGTTCATCCATTTTTGCATCGATATAGTCACTTGCCGACGCACATCCCGCAATCATTAGCCCCAGAATCAATAAAAACATAAGACAACACGTCTTGTTATCTGGGCGATTCATAAGCGAAATCCCCTTGGTTTTTACATTACAACCCACCCAAAAACCCAAAAATCAAATCATCCATCCCCAAAAGCGGCTCGTGCCCGTAGTCGGGGAAGACCTTCATATCCTTCGCCGACGTGATCTTGTTATACGCCGCGAACTGCGTGCTCGGCGGGCAGCACTGGTCCATCAGCCCCACACCCATCAACACCTCCGCCTTGATCCGCGGGGCCAGGTGCTGGATATCGATATAGCCAAGCTTCTCCCACCACGTGTCGATCCGTTCGTGCATCGGGTCGTGCCTGCGGAAGAACTCAGGTATCTCGGCGTAGGCCTGTTTGATCAGGTCCATCTCCCACACGCGCTTATAGTCGCTTAGGAACGGGTACACCGGCGCCGCCCGCTTGATCTGCGGCACAAGCGCCGCGCACGCCATCGTCAGCGCCCCGCCCTGCGACGCGCCGGTCGCGCCGACACGCCCGGCATCCACCTCGTCAAACCCCATCACGATCCGCGCGAGCCTGGCCGTATCCAGAAACACGTTCCGGTAAAACAGCTTGTCGGGGTGGTCCTCCAGGCCCCGGATGATGTGCCCCTTGCACGTCGTGCCGACGCCCAACCAGCTGTCACGGCTCAGCCCGCCCTGGCCCCTAACGTCCAGCGACGCGACGCTCATCCCCGCCGCCACCCACGCCAGCCTCGCCGTCCAGTTGCCCGACGAGCCGGTGTACCCGTGGAACTGCACCACCGCCGGCCCGGGTTTGTCGCCGCTTTGTTGATTCCGGGGGCGAAGATACTTCGCGTAAACCCGCGCCCCGCCGGCACCGGTAAAGTACAGATCAAAACACTCGGCAAACGACGCCTGAAAATCCGCCGGCCGAAGCTCCACGTCCGGATCGACCGCGTCAAGCTCTGCCAGCGCACGCCGCCAGTATTCATCAAAATCCGCCGGCCGGGGGTTGATCCCCGTGTACGTCTTCAGTTCCGCCAGGGGCATGTCAATCTGCGGCATGGAAATAACTCCGTGGGTAATGCATCCAGACAACAATGTAGCTGAAAACTAGGGTCGCAATCACCCCGCCCCGCTTCAAGGTAAACTCATGCAATGTCGCGCGATCTTACGGGCAAACTCATCCTCATCACCGGCGCAAGCTCCGGCATCGGCGCCGCCACCGCGCTCGCCTGCGCACGGGCCGGGATGGATGTCGTGCTCGCCGCCCGGCGTGTCGAGAAACTCGAGGGTGTGGCGAAGCAGATCGAAGCGGTGGGGCGGCGGGCGCTCGCGGTCGCGTGTGATGTCAACAACGACGCCGACGTTGAAATGCTCTTCGACAAATCATGGCAAACCTTCGGCCGGCTCGACGCCGCCTTCGCCAACGCCGGCTACGGCCTGTTCGGCTCCACGCTCGACACCGATCTTCTATCCCACCGCGACATCTTCGAAACCAACTACTACGGCACACTCCGCACCCTCCGCGCCGCCACCCCGTACCTCCGCCAAACCAAAGACAGCCTCAAACACCTGCTGATATGTTCCTCCGTCGTCAGCGAGGTCGGCATCCCGATGTTCGGCGCGTACTGCGCGACCAAGGCCGCGCAGGATTCGATCGCCGGCGCGATGCGCGCCGAGCTTGCCGACGAAGGCATCCATGTCACCAGCGTCCACCCCGTGGGCACGAGAACCGAATTCGGCGAGCAGGCCCGCGCCCACTCCGCCGACAACGCCGCCTCCAAACGCGAGTCCAACACCCCCAAAGCCTTCGAGCAGTCGGCCGACCACGTCGCAAACAAAATCGTTAGCGCCCTGCGCCGCCCGCGCCCCGAGGTCTGGCCGTCCACGTTATCCCGCTACGCCGCCGCCCTAACCACCGCCAGCCCCCGCCTCGCCGCCTGGGTGATGCGCCGCCACATGCGAAAGATCAGTCAGTAGATCCGTAGATGAGGTGCCCCCACGCGCAGCCGCTCGCGGCTTAGCGCTCCTGCCGTCCCCTCACCCCCGCAGCCGTTCCCCCAAAACCTTTCGGAACACATCCAACGGCGCATCCTCCCCCGTCCAAAGCTTGAACTGCGCCGCCCCCTGACGCACGAACATCTCCGTGCCGGGGATCGTCACACAGCCCGCCGCCGCCGCGTCGCGCAGCAGCTTCGTCTGCACCGGGTTGTAGATCGTGTCGAACACCACCACGCCCGGCCCGAACGCGTCGCCCGCTTCCATCGGCGAAGCGTCCACCTTCGGGTGCATCCCGATCGGCGTGCAGTTGATGTACACATCCGCCTTGCCGCCTGCCAGCTGCATCCATCGGCAAAGCCGACGCACCGAACTGTCCCGCCAAGCGCTCTCCGCTCTCTCCATCGTGCGGTTGTAGACCGTGACACCCGCCCCGTATTCACAGAACCCCGCCACCACCGCACGCGTGCCGCGCCCCCGGCTCCCGATCACCGCGACCCGCTTACCCTTGAGCCCGTCACGCTTGATGCCCAACCCGTCGCACACCGCATCCGCGCCGCCGCCGCGTAATCCGTGTTGCACGCATACAGCGAGCCGTCCGGCGCGCACGCTCAGCGTGTTCGCCGCACCGATCCGCTCGGCCAGCGTTTCGTCTCGCCGCCCTGCTCCTTGACGAACCGAAGCACGATCTTCCTTGTGCGGATCGTCACACCGCGCCGCCGAAGTGCAGCTCAGGCATGGCTAACCAGCTCGACACCGTCGCCTGAAATGCTTCATACTTCCTGGCGGGATCGGCACGGCAGGATAATCGCATCCACGCCTGCCAGATCAAACCCCGCGTTATGCACCGGCGGGCTCATCGAGTGACCGACCGGGTGCCCGATCACGCCGAACACCCGCGTCTGCGTGCATCCAGTGCGTCCCACCGGTACAGCGTCTTGATGTCGTGAAGCGTCGGCTGCCCGATCGCCGTGCCCGGCCCGTTCTCCAAAGCCGCGAACGTCAGCAGCGCCCCGAACTTCTTCGCCAGCACGCGCGACGCCAGCCCCGCTTCCCCCATGCAACGCCGCGATCGTCGGCTTCACCTGCTGGCGGATCGATCAACTCAAACGCCTCCGTGTTGTCCCGCAGTGACCGCCTGCCACGCCACCTTGATCACCCGGCAAAGCGGCGCGTCCGCCATGTCCTTCACCTTCCGGATCAGGTCGCTGGGCCGGGTCTCAAAATCGTGCGACGACAGGAATCAACCCCGTATCGGTTTGCCCGGGCGGGCCGGTCCACCACAAGCGACACCTTCTGCCGGAGGTTCGCCGACGTCTGCCACGCCTTGAGTTCCACATCTATATAAGCATCGGGGCCAAGCCCCGCGTGCTCCAGCACACTGATCCGCGTCTGCTCGTCCCCGTCATACGCCCCGCCCTCCCACGTCGGCCGGCACGTGATGATGCAAGGCAAAGCCGACCGCTGAACCAGCTCCGTCACCGCCCCCGGATCATCCGTAAACGAATCGATCCGGTACCCACCAGGTCCGCACCCTCCGCTCCGCGCGCAAGCCCATCGGCGAGCCGCCTGCTCCAGCGAATTCACGGTAATCGCAGCCGTCAGGCAGGCCGAGGGCCGTAGGGTATCGGGCCGGCGCGCAACCGGCCACCCGCCGACCCCGGCGCACGCCACAGCAAGCCCTTACGAGTGGTCGGGATAGCCGGCGTCACACACCTGATTACAGTCGGTGAACCCTGTTTACGGCGCAGTACGTACAGACCGCCCGGCGGACCCGCAGTGCCCGGCGGGCGTACATCGCGGATTCAACCACCCGGCCGGACATGGCGCTAAGAAGCTGCTTGTGGCGGACCCGGCGCGACAAGGTCCTTGAAGTGCTGCCGGCAGGTGTCGGATAGGGCGGTCTTTTCGGTCGAGTGGCGGGAGGCATGATGAAACTGTTCAACAAATAACGCTTGGTACATCCATAACGCACGAGGCGTGCGGATTCTTCCCCTACGCGGGCCGACATCCTCCGGTTCGGCCCGTTAACATGAGGTCTGGGGCATTCGCATAAGAGCGGATCGGGCGGCTAATTTCGTACGGTCCGGGTGCTTACAGGTAAATCCGACGGGTTATCAGATCAGCTGCGGTGCGGGCGGGTCAGACACCCACGATATCGCGGAGAACACGCGCCGGGCCTGCCTCGCCGCTGCGCTGCGGGCCTATGATGAGGCGTTGCTGCGCGGGATGTGCAGCGAGGGTGCCTGGGAGTACGCCATGGACGCGATCCGCAGCCTGGATTTAGGCCGAGTTCACGATGAAGACGCAGATCAAACGGGTGTATGACGAACCATCCGAGCAGGACGGCACGCGTGTCCTGGTCGACCGGCTCTGGCCGCGCGGGCTGGCCAAAGACGATGCGGCGCTGGATATCTGGGCCAAGGACCTCGCGCCCAGCACGGAGCTGCGCAAGTGGTTCGACCACGACCCGGACAGGTTCAAGCAGTTCGCTGAGCGCTACCGCCGCGAGCTTTCGGAGAACCGGTCGGCGGTGGATGCGTTCCTGGGGCAGATCGACCGGCGCAAACGCCTGACGCTGCTCTACGCCGCGAAAGACCCCGGCATCAACCAATGCGGTGGTGCTCAAGGATTTCCTGGATAAAGCCCGCTGACCCGTGAAGCCGTGGCCAGCCTGTTTGCCCGCCTTTAACCCGCCAAAACCCCGGCTAAACCCCCGGAAATCGCCCCGGTTCGCCCGATTTGGCGAGGGCGTGTAAGCTGTCGCCCCCAATAAGCTGCATACCCCACACCCGACACCCCAAACCCCACACCCACCCCTATGCCCGAACTCAAGCCCATCCCGGCCGTCACCTTCTCCACCCAGGCGGGCAACGACCTGTCCAACTTCATCGCGCCGCCTTACGACGTGCTCGACCACGCCTCGAAGGGCCGGCTTGTTGCCGCGAGCGCGAACAACATCAGCGTCATCGACCTGCCGCACCTGCCCGCCAAGACCGTCGGGCCGACCGAGGCCTACGTCGGCGCGGGCGAGGCGTACCGCAAATGGTTAAGCGACGGCGTCCTCGAACGCCGGGACAAACCCGCCTTCTTCGTCTATCAGCAGACCTATACGGTGAAGGGCGAGACCTTCAACGTCGCGGCCTGATCGGCAACGTCAAGGTCCAGGCGTTCGGCCCGTCGCCGGATGGCAAGGGCGGCATCCACCCCCACGAACAGACCTTCAGCGCCGCCAAGGAAGACCGGCTCAAGCTCATGCGCGCACCCAGGCCCAGCTCTCGCCGATCTTCGGGCTCTACTCCGACCCGGACAAGGCGATCGGCAGGCTGCTCGCCGACGTGATCGACGCAGGCAAGCCCACGTTCACCGGCAAGACGGCGGACGACGGCGTGCTGCACGAGGCCTGGGCGGTCGAGGATGACAAGCGCGTCGCCGGGTTCCAGCTAGGCGCTGGGCGATAAGGACCTCTTCATCGCGGACGGCCACCACCGGTACAACACCGCCTTGAACCACTACAACGAGCTGACCGCGGCCGGGAAGCCCGTGGGTAATGCCGCGTATTGCCTGTTCGTCCTGATCGCCATGCAGGACCCGGGCATGATCGTCCTGCCCACGCACCGCGTCCTGGGCAACATGCCGGGCTTCACGTTCGAGAAGTTCAAGGAGGCCGCGAAGGGCAAGCTGGATATCACGCCGATTCCGGGGGCGGACCCGAAGCTGCTGGAGCGGGCGCTGGCCGAGTCGAAGCACCCGCACGCGGTCGGGCTGTATGTCCCGTCCAACCCGGATGCCCCGTTATACCTCGCCACGACCGTGGACAGCGACCCGCTCAAGGCCACGCACGGCAAGATGTCCGACGCCTGGCGTCAGCTCGACGTCGCCATCGTCCAGCACCTGATCGTCGAGAAGATCTGCGAGCCGACGTTCGTCGCCCCCGGCGAGACGATCGCCTGGAAGTTCCCGCACGAGATCGCCCAGCTCAAGGAATTGACCGACAGCGCGGTGTATCAGCTCGGCCTGGTCCTGCGTGCGACGCCGTTGGATTCGGTCCGCCGGGTGAGCGAGGCGGGCGAGCTGATGCCCCAGAAGAGCACGTTCTTCTACCCCAAACTCGCGACCGGCCTGGTCATCAACCCGCTGGACTGAGTAGGGAAGTTAGAAGTCTGAAGTGTGAATGCTGAAGTCTGAAATGGGGGTGATCCGCTTTGGATGGTGGCTGTCATTGTGCGCATAAAACGCGATGTTGGGTTTTTCATGACGCACCGTGATGCGTGGCCGACCGTTGCGCGAAAATCCGCGCCCGACCCCGCTCCCGGCACGGCAGGGGGGGGTGTAGTCGTGCCGCCAGGCACTGCGCCCGTGCCGCACCACCCCGGTCGTGCGCCGTTTGTCCCGTTATTGGCAGCCATCATGCACATCAAAAAGGTCCTTCTATAAGTAGGCCGAAGCCTATCGGTGCGCGCGCGGGCGCGGTGGTTGGCGGTTGGGTCGGCGCAAGCAAATGGCCCACGTCCTGAGTCAGACAGGGGTTGGGAACCGGAATTTTATTATTGGGCATCTCGATTTCTCGCCAAGATGGTGGTTGTGTGTGTCAAGCATGGCTGCGGGTATTATTGATTGGCGGTGCGGACCGTGAGTGTGATCAATTCGGCCACAATTGCTGGGGTGACATGGCGCTCTATACTCAAAAAGACCGGAACCGATTAGCGCTTCGGCTGCTGGTCTGGGCAAGCCTGATGGTTTGGGTTGGCCTTGTTCTTCTGCCCGCATTCTTTGGTGGTATTCGTCCCGATCACAGGAGTGAACTGGAGAAAAGCATCCCGTGGGTTCTGCCGCAATTGGCAGCGCTTCTGCTGGTGATGGTCGCCTATTCCTCCGCGAACCTGAATTGGCGTCCAAACGGCATCTGCCGTCAGTGTGGTTACGACCTGAGGGGATCGATCCCGGCCGGACGCGAGGCGTGTCCCGAGTGCGGTGAAGCGATTTGGCCGGATGTGGGTCTGCTGCGTGGGCCCGTTCCGCCGCGGCTGCGCATCTTGCGTGTGCTGCTTATCGTTATACCCGTGTTGACATTTTTAACGGTGAGCGTGTTGGCGTTCGCGCCGACCCCTTACGAACCTTTGGCGGACCCGAAGTATTCGATCCGTCTGCATGACTGGCCGGAGCGTTTCCGCCGGAACCTTGAGTTCCAACTGATGTTGCGATACGTGGTGATCAATCTCCTTGTTTGTGCGCTTAGTATCGCGATGGTTTTTCAATACGCTTCGCGTCGGGTAAGTATCTGGGTGATGGTCATGCCGATCGTGTCCGTTTTATTGTTTTGCGCGTTTTCGTACGGGTTGTTGCCGGTGTTGCGGTGATGGGAAGACACCCCGCCAGGATGGCGGGGCTATATAGCCGGGCCATGTTGGCCCGGTGGGGGGGCCGACCCCTTCCCGCTGCTTTTCGTACAATCTTCACCCATGCCGGAGAGCCAGCCCCACACATTGGAAGACCTCAGTGATGAGCAATTGCTGGGGCGGCACCGTGGGGGGGATGAAAAAGCGATCGAGGTGTTGATCGAGCGGTACCGGCTGGAGTTGTACCATTTCCTGGCTCGGTTCCTGGGGGATCGGGCGGCGGCGGATGATGTGTTTCAGGAGGCCTTTATCCAGGTCCACATCTCGGCGGGCACGTTCGATACGTCCCGGCGGTTTAAGCCGTGGTTATTCACGATCGCGGCGAACAAGGCACGGGACCTGTTACGTAAGAACAAGCGGCAGAAGACGGCGTCGCTTTCCGCGATGGTGGATAAGAACCAGGACGGCGGGCGGGCGTTTATCGATCTGCTGGAGGCGGACCTGCCTCTGCCCGGTGAGAAGGCGCAGCAGAAGGAGACGGGCGAGATTGTCCGGAACGTCGTAGCGTCCCTGCCCGAGCATTTACGGGAAGTGCTTTTACTGGCGTACTTTAACAAGATGGCCTACCGGGATATCGCGGAGAACCTGGGGATCCCCCTGGGGACGGTCAAGAGCCGTCTGCACGCGGCGGTGGGCACGTTTGCGGAGCTTTGGAAGGCCCAGGCGGGGTCTGCGGACGAAGACTGACGCGAACCGCCGAGACGCGGAGAACGCATAGAAGTAACGGGGGCCACTTGGGTCCGATAAATATCATTGTGGCGGAGGGTGTAAAGGGCTTTAGTCCGAGTGTTTGCAGGGATTAAGAAATTTTCCGGCCCCGTGGGTCAATATCCTGAAATAAGCGATCAAACGGGGTTCGACCGTCGTATAGAAAGGTGAATCGGCCCGGAAGGGTGAGAAGAAACGAGAGAAGTGAAGCCATGTCAGACCCTACGCATCAGAACACGAATATGGGCGGCCTCGGTAGCCGGAAGATCCCTCGATCTCCGGTCGGCCCGAAGCCTTCGGCGGAGATGTTGATCCACGCGTTGTGTGAGGATGACGGCCGGGCGTTGGATGCGCTGTTGGAAGCGCGTGCTCTGGGCGCGGACCGTGGGCCTGTGCCCGCCGGTCTTAGCGAGCGGACGGAGCGCGTGCAGGCGCTACTTTCTTTGCTCGATTCCGACACTGTGGAAGCGCCTGCGTCGGACCTGACGGCGCGGACGCTGGAGGCGATCCGTTCGCAGCAGCAGCGTCAGCGGTTTACGGAGCAGGTTCAGATGCTGGCCGGGCCGAGACGTTCGCTGGATGTGGACTGGCGTCAGCTGGCGACGGCGGCGGCGGTGTTTATTTTGGGTGCGGCGCTGTTGATGCCGGTGATGGAGCGCCAGCAGGCGGACTCGCGCCGGATCGCGGGCATGGGGAACCTGGGCCAGGCGGGGGTTGCGATTTCGAGTTATGCGGCGGACAACCGCGGTCAGATGCCGCGTGGCGATGTTCGGCCGGGGTCGGTGTGGTGGAACGTGGGCCGGTCCGGCTCGGCCGGGGGCCAGGCGGTCAGCTCGAACTCGGCGCACCTGTACCGTCTCATCAACAAGGGCTACACGAACGCGTTGACGCTGACGTGTCCCGAGAACGAATTCGCGGACAACGAGTCGCTGACGCCGTACCACAACGACTGGACCGGGCCGAAGGCCGTGTCGTTCAGCTATCAGAACCAGTACCGGCCGCAGATGCTGCGGCTTGAGGAAGCGCCGACGATGGCGGTGCTTGCGGACCGTAACCCGCTGTTTGATGCCGAGGGCGACCGTATGGTGTTCCGGGAGATGGTGCCCCTGACCGCCGCCAGCCGGGCGCACCGCGGTGCGGGGCAGAACGTGCTGACCGCGGACGGGAACGTGACGTTCAGGATCCGCCCGACGGTGGACATGTTCGGCAGCGATCAGGATGACAACATCTGGACGGCGGGCGGTCTGGATTTTTACAGCGGCACGGAACTGCCGGCGGATGCGATGGATAGTTTCCTGGTGCCGTGATCCGGGCGATCGTTATTAAAGATTATTTATTGAACCGCGTTCACTCAGGTGGTGTGACGCGGTTGTTTTGTATGCGTGCGCTCGTTGAGCTTTTTATCCACGCGTTTTGCACGCCGATTTCTTTTCCACAATCGTTGACCGATCGGCTCGTGTGTGAATAAGATGTTATCGGTCTGTCATACGGATGCGCAGTTCTCCTTCCTGTTGACCGTTCCCGGGCCGGACGCCCGGATTTAATAAGTGCAAGGCGGGTGCGGATAATCCCTGACCGGTCCCGAACGGACTTGGGAGGTGTTCTATGCAATCCAGTCACTTTGGCCTTGATCACCTGGACCAGTTGTTGTTGCAGGAGGAGTGGGGGCGTCTGCCGCACGCGGAGCTGCCGAGGGCCGAGCGTACGGATGCGAAGCGGCGCGGGGTGGGCACCGGGGGCGGGGACGACGGCTGCGCGGCCTGCCCGCCTGAGCTGTCGCCGGTGTACGCGGTGTTGCCTGGGCTGATCCGTCTGATCACGGAATGCACGGATCGGCCGATCGAGAAATTCCGCCCGACGATCAAGCGGATGATCCTTGAGCAGTTGTTCATGGAGGTGGGCGGGGACTCGATCGTGGATGCGCAGCAGATGATGCGTGTGAATCTGTACGTGGAGCTGACGGTGCGTGTGCTGGTGCGGATCCGCCGGCGGGACCACGACACGCGCGGTTGGGCGGATGCGCCGGTGACGCCACAGATGTTCGGGTGAGGGCGGGGGCGACAGCCATTAGCCATTAGCCGTTAGCTTTTAGCAGGCAGGCGGTTTTTCGCCTTACTGCTTGCCACGCGCGGGCGGGTGTGCGATGGTGTGGGCATGTCTGAATCTCCTGATACATCTCGGGCCGGGGACGGTGCGCGTGCGAAGCCTTACTGCGTGAATCCGTTCCCGGATGTGGGGGGGCTTTATTTATTGATCGCGGGGATCGTGCTGGGCGTGTTGCTCGGGCCTGCGGTGCTGGGGCGGGTCGCGCCGGATGTGTACCGGGACGTGTTCGTCGGCGGCGGGGAATACCTTCATCAACTGACCGAAGAGAACATCAAGACCCAGCAGCAGCTCGAAGCGCTGCAGGATACAGGTGTGACCGAGGAGGCGATCCCCGAGCACGTGGTGGGGCGCGAGCAGGAGCTGGTCGTGCTCAAGGCGCAGCTCGACGCGGCGCAGCGGCAGCGCATGGGCGAGCTGACCGGCTGGACGGCGGCGCTGATGTTGGCGGTGATCGCGGTGATGATGGTCGAGTCGCTGATCAGCCCGGACCTGGAGGCGGGCGTGGCGGCGAAGGTGCCGCCTGCGGTGGGTCGGTTGGTCACGGCGAGGTACGCGCTGGCGTCGCTTTGGATCGCGATCGTGCTGGCCCGGCCGCAACTGCTGACACAGGTGCCGATCCTGTTCGCTGCGGGGCTGGTCGTCGTAGCGCTGGGGGCGGCGTTGATGCCGTTGGGGAAGAAGCAGGCCTGAGTTCAGAATGCCGCCAAGGTATTAAGGACACGAGAGCGATCTTGGCAGGGTGAAAGTCTCATCGTTGTCATTGACTTGCACCGGTAGATTTCTGCGTATCCGGTCAACCCACACAATAAGACCTTCAACAGATGAGCAGGCCTCGTCGGTCGGTTGTCCGTAGCCTTGGGTTGCTTCTTCGAGCCACATTTCGAACATTTCTAATTCATGTCCCCGTGCAGACCACCACGAATCGGGCCGGAGTTCTACATCGAATCGATCAGAGGGGAGGATCTGTGTCGGGTGTAGAGCAAATTCATTTGACAGAACCTTTAAGAATGCCTCCGTGAGTTCCCGGTTTGGCCCGTCTTCGTCGAAGTGTGTGTTATACCAATCATCAAACGACATAATTGGGCGGTCCTTTAACCGCCTTTTTACACTCTGTTGGGCACGACGATACAAAAGCGATGTGGCAATCGGTACCAGAACAAATAGCAGCAGACACCAGGCATACAACCAGAATTCTGTAACCATGGCTTTCATACTCGTGCTCGCTGAAATGCGGCACGGGTATTCTCCTGGTTGAGAGCTAATACGGGTTGGCAAGCAGTTCATCCACGCGGACGAACTTGTAGCCGCGTTGCGCGCTCGTCGATCAGGTCGCCCAGCAGGTTGTAGAACTTGTCTTGGCGTTCACCGCCTAAGTGCAAGAGCAGCAGGTTGGCCATTGAGGCCGTGGCGGTTGGCGGCCTCGCATTCGGGATGTCGGCGAGGATCTGGGTGGACGGGCGGAAGGCGCGTGGCCCTCGGGCTTCCAGTCGCGGTGCGAGCCGGTGCCGGGCGTGTAGTTAAACAGGACGCAGCCCATCTCGTCGGCCCATTCGGCGTGCTTGGCGTTGTACCACTCGTAGGGCGGTATGAAATAGACCGGCTTGCCCCGGGGCATCGCGCCGAACGCGCGCAGCTCGTCGATGTTCTGTTGCAGGTCTTCCTTGAACTGTTGCTCGGTGACGAGCGACTCGTCGCGGTTGTCCCAGGACGCGTAGAGCAGGTGCGCGTGCGAGTGCGGGCCGAGGTAGTGGCCGGCGTTGACGATTCGTTTGAGGTAGGCGTCGTAGCCGGGCTGCGCGACGTAGTCGCCGGTGACGAAGAATGAGGCCTTGACTTTTTCTTCGCAAGCGTGTCGAGATAATGGCCGTGCCCTCGCCGCTGTCGCCGCCGTGAAGATCAGCGCGATCTCCTTGCTAGTCGGGTCGCCGCGTGACGCCGCCTTGGATGTAGGTCCAGTCGGGCGGGGCGTAGAGCGGGTCCATGCAGCCGGTGAGGGTGAGGCAGAGCAGGCCCAGAAAAACAATACGGCCCGGCGGCTGCTTGCCCGCATCCCCTCCTCTCAGGGAGGGGCGGGGAAAGGGTCGTCTTGTAAAAAACCCTATGGCTTGAGGCCCGGCAATGATCGCGTGTTGTCCGCGCCCCTCTCCCGGCCTCTCCCCTCGGGGGAGAGGGGTTAGAAAGTTGAAGTTTGTTTTTTTCATTCCCACACCTCGACCAGCAGCAGGAGTGATACGGTCCCATCGATGATCGGTTCGTTCGTGGAGAAGTCCGCGAAGGCGTCATGATACACGCCCGCCTCGGACTGGAATCGCGCGAGCTTGTCCTCGCCGAAGTCGTTGAACTTAAGCCCGTCGTTGATGTCCTTGTAGACCGGGCCGTCGACGAGGCCGCCGACGGGCAGGTGCTGGATGAGTTCCCAGAACATGTGGTGCGGCTTGCTCGCGGCCACGCCTTGCTCGGGCACGCCGATAACGAACGACACGCCCCAGGGGTTACGCCCGAAGTCAATCGCGCCTCGGCGGCCAGCGCGCGGTAGGTCGTGTCGCCCGTCATTTTCTCGTAGAGCTTCGCCTGCGTCGCGAAGGCGACGACGTCATTCGTCGAGCACCAGACCAAAGGCGTGCCTAAGCGGTAGGGGTTTTTCTCCGCTTCGAGGCCAGGCGTTCAAGCCCTTCGCGGTAGTAGCCACGCGAGTCTTTTTTGTGTCGCCTCGTCGGCGTGCGGGTACAGCCGGTAGTGCGCGAGATTGACGTAGGGGAAGAACTCGTAGTGCCCGTGTCGGCCGTGGCCCATCCACTTGCTGCTTCCCGCCTCGTCGGCGAACCGGACCGCCTCATTTAGAAACGCGCGGTCGCCCGTTGCGATGAAAGTTCGGTGGCCGCCCATTCGGGTCATCGAGGGTAGGTGCTCTCGCCGTAGTAGTACGGGGCGCACTGGGACGGACATCGCGCAGCCGGGGTTAGCCTTGGCGAGCGCGTAGGTGATTGGCATGATCGATATCACCCGCGAGCGCGGCGGCGGCAGCGGTGCGCCCCGGCCAGGTTCGCCAGGCCGGACGATGCGTTTCTGTGTTTGGGCCCCTCGGGCTGCCCGGTCCTGGCCACGCCGAGCGCGGCCCGCCAGGCCGTGCCCGTAATCGGATTGATCGTCGTGCCACAAAGTCGCAGGTGGCAGGTGGTCGCGGTCATCGCCGATCTGCACGTAGATTGTGTCCGGTGCCAGGTTGATCCGCCGCATCAGGTCCGCGCTGATCCGCCTCGTCTTTCGCGGACGCGAGTAGAGCGCGCGACGCAGTAACGATGTGATCATGTGCTTGAGCCGGTCCCCCGCATCGTGCCACCCGCCGCGCAGGTCGACGCGCGCGTTGGTAATCGTATCGATCGCGTCTTCCTGATGGCAAAGCTCTTTCGTGACCGGGTTGAACCCGCAACGCTGCAATTGCATGAACTCGAGCAGCTTCGCCGGTACGTCGCTATACGCATCGTCCCCGATCCGAAACGGCAGCGACTCAACACTGTAACAACTACTTTGTATTCGCCGGTCTCCCGGGATCGGAAAAGTCCAGCCGGTAGTTGTGCACGCAAACGGCCCCCACGCGCGCGTCCTCGCCGATGTCCGCCGAGAACTCCCCGACCATGAATTGCCCGCCAGCGGCGCATCGCTCGACAGGACCGCGATCTTCGGGTCGTTAGGCAGGTACCCGATCTGGTTGGCGCGTATCCAGACGCCGTCGGCGGGGGCCGGGATGGTGATGAACAACAACACAACGAACTGGATGATCGTGACCGGTCACAAAAGTCATTTCACATACTCCGGCAATAGGCGTTGCCGGGTATTGTAAACCGGGAGTTGGTTCGGTGGCGGCGCGATGCAGCACCGATTAACCGGGCCAGGACGGCTATATGGCACCGCCATCCTGGCGGGGTGCTGTGCACCGCAACGGCCGGGTACGCGGGCACGTTGTTCAGGTTTTATTTGTTATCACGCCGACGGCGGCCAGGCGTAGATTTCGTCTTCGTGGTAGGGCTGGATGAACTCGGCTTCGGTGACGCTCATGGTGATGTCGTATTCGAGCGTGGTTTCGACCTTGGGCCCGGTGAAGGTGCCGGCGGTGGGTGCGGCGTAGCCGGGGGTGGGCGACGCGGCGACGGCGATGTGGCGGTTGCTCACGGCCAGGCCCGTCGTCGGGTCGTAGCCGCGCCAGCCCGCGCCGGGCAGATAGACCTCGGCCCAGGCGTGCAGCTCGCGGTGGCTGTCGTCCATGGCGTCGAAGGCGTAGCCGGAGACGAAGCGTGCGGCCAAACCCACGGCGCGGCAGGCGTCGATGTAGAGCATGGCGACGTCGCGGCAGGCGCCCTCGCCGCGTTCGAGGGTTTTAGTCGGGCTCCAGGGTTCGCCGGTCGGCCGGACGATGTGGCGGATGCGGTCGCGCAGGTGGCGGGCCAAATCCGAAAGGAAGTGGACGGTGTGGTTGTCGCACTGGTGGCGGATCTGCCGTGTGAGCGCATCGACGACCGGGTGCGGGAAGGCGCGCTGGCGGTAGTGCTCGGCGGCGGAGCGGACGGGTTCTTCGTAGACGGCGGGGAGCGTCTCGACGCCGCGGTCGACGATGATGAAGTCGAAGGGGTTATCGACGAGGCATTCGACGACGGAGCGCGTGGTGAGGGTCAGCCCGCTGTGCTGCTGGTCGAACCAGAACCAGTGTCGGATGTTGCCGTGCAGGTCCAGGCAGTGCGTGTGCCGCGCGGGGATGGGGTCGCAGTGGATGCTGAAGCAGACGAGGCGCTGGTCGAAGCTGCTGCGTGGCTGGAGGCGCACGACGAGCTGGTCGAGGCTGACCGGCGCGGAGTAGGTGAAGCGCGTCTGATGGGTGATGTCGTACCTTCTGGGTGCGACGGGGCTTGAGCGGCGTGGTTTGGAAGATGTTTCGGGCATGCGTGTGTCTGCGGTGGCGGTCACTGTTGGTTCCCCTGCAAGGCGGCCATGTAAGGCTCGGCCGCGGGTCCGAATTGAAAGAAGCAGTCGTTCATGGCTTTGTCGATGTCGTTGAGCTTGAGCTGAACGCTGTCGAGGTATTCGTGCAGGCCGGCGGCCATGATCTCGTCGATATCGCCGAAGAGAAGCTCGCTGCGCAGGCGGCCGAGCCTTCGGCGGAGGACGTCGGTGGCGGGCGTTCCGGGGCCGATGAGGTTGGTGATCGCCTGTTCGGCGCGGAGCAGGCAGTAGGTGAGTGAGCGTGGAAAATCGGGGTCGAGTATGAGGAAGCCGGCGACGTGTTTGGGGACGATCGGGCCGTGCTTCTGGCGGTACATTTCCAGCGCGCCGGCGGAGCGGAGGAGGGCCGCCCACTGGACGATGTCGGTCGCGCCGCCGACCTCGGCGGGTGAGGGCAGCAGGAGGAAGTATTTGACGTCGAGTATGCGTGAGGTCTTGTCGGCGCGTTCGAGCATGCGGCCGAGGCGGCAGAAGTTCCAGCCGGTGGCGTGGCTCATGGTGGCGTCGGTGGTGGCGGCGAAGAGGAGGCTGCCGGCCTTGATGGCGGTGTAGAAGCCCTGCGGCCGGTCGGCGCGGATGGCGTCGTCGGCGACCTGCTGGACCATGATGTTCAGGGCGTTGATCTGCTGCCACATTTCGCTGGTGATGGTTTCTCGGATGGTGCGCGCGTTCTCGCGTGCCGCTGCGACGCATGCGGCGATCGAGTTGGGGTACGACTTGTCGAGCGTGAGGAAGCGCATCACGTCCTGGCGGGAGGCCTGTTGGTTGCGTTTAAAAAAGTCTTCGGCGTCGCCGGTGACGGAGATCAGCGGCAGCCATTGTTCGTCTGTCGCGCCGGTGCGGTCCAGCGTCAGCTGCAGGTTCACATCAATGAACCTGGCGATGTTCTCGGCCCGCTCGATGTAGCGGCTCATCCAGTAGATCGAGTTGGCGACACGGCTGAGCAATCCTTCACCGATCCTAAATAGCGCCGACCGGTGACAGCTCGGGGTCCACGACCCAGGTGTCCTTGGTCCCGCCGCCCTGCGAGGAGTTCACGACGAGCGAACCCTTGCGCAGCGCGACACGTGTGAGCCCGCCGGGCAGGACGTAGACCTCTTTGCCGAACAGGATGTAGGGGCGCAGGTCGACGTGCCGGCCCTCGAGGCGGTCGCCCACGACGGTGGGGACGCGCGACAGCGAGAGCGTCGGCTGGGCGATGTAGCCGGCGGGGTCGGCGCAGATGCGTTCGGCGGTCTCGGCACGTTCTTTTTCAGAGGCGTGCGGGCCGACCAGGATGCCCTTGCCGCCGGCCTCATTCGCGGGCTTCACGACGAGCTTGTCCAGGTTCGACAGGACATAGGCGCGGTCGTCTTCACGGGCGCACAAGAATGTTTCGACGTTGGGCAGGATCGGGTCCTCATTGAGGTAGTACTCGATCATACGGGGGACGAAGGCGTACATGACCTTGCTGTCGGCGATGCCCGCGCCCGGCGCGTTGGCGAGCGCGACCCGGCCGGCGCGGTAGACGTCCATGATCCCGGGCACGCCCAGCGCGGAGTTGGGGTTGAAACATCGCGGGTCCAGGAACGCGTCGTCGATCCGGCGGTAGATCACGTCCACGCGTTGAAGCCCGAGCGTGGTCTTCATCATCACGTACCCGTCGTGCACGATCAGGTCCGAGCCTTCGACGAGCGGGACGCCCATCTGCTGGGCGAGGTAGGCGTGCTCGAAGTAGGCGGAGTTGAAGATGCCGGGCGTGAGCACGACGGTCTGCGGGCGGTCGACCGCGTCGGGGGCCATGTATTCGAGCGTTGAGAGCAGGCGTTCGGCGTAATCGTCCACGGGCCGGATCGACTGCACGCCGAACAGGCGCGGGAACGTCTGCTTCAGGACGCGGCGGTTTTCCAGGACGTAGGACACGCCGGACGGGCAGCGGAGGTTGTCTTCGAGGACGTAGAACTCGCCGTCGCTGTTGCGGACGAGGTCGATGCCGCTGATGTGGCACCACACGCCGCGCGGGGGTTTGAGTCCCATGCAGGCTTTGAAGGTGGGGTTGTTCAGCTCGACGAACTCACGCGGGATGACGCCGTCGTTGAGGATGTGCTGTGGGCCGTAGACATCGCCGAGGAACAGGTTCAACGCCTGGATGCGTTGATAGAGCCCGGCCTCGACGCGGTCCCAGGTCTTTGCCTCGATGATGCGCGGGACGACATCGAAGGGGATGATGCGTTCGGTCTGCAGGTCGTCGCCGTAGACGTTGAAGGTGGTGCCGGACTCGAACATGGCGAGTTCTGCGGCGTGCTGGCGCTGGACGAGTTCATCGCCCTCCAACTCCGCGAGGCGGTCCATGAGTGGGACGGCGCTTGGGCGGGGAAGCCCGGAGCTTTCGACCAGCTCGTCGAAGAAAAGATCGGTCGTGTATCCGTCCAGCACCAAGTGGGTCTCCTGCCAGCGCCTTAAAAACGCGCACGCATACGGATAACCGTCGGCATCCTGCCCATTAATTAAGCCCCGGGGGCCGTTGTAGCGTCCTTGCTGCGGTTACGGGATATTTAGAACAAACGGCATGCCAGCGCAGGTGTCGTGGCTTGTGGGGGCGCGGGGTCAGATCAAAACCTTTATATGGTTCCGCTATCCCGGGGGTTGTGCCGATCGGGTGCGGATGCGTGTTTTGCAGTCGCGTGATCCGAAGCGTCAGGGCCGGGGCAACTCGTAAAGGTTGAAGGATTCGCCGCCTGGGATCAGTTTTGCATCGGCGGGCACTTTGAGTTCGGACCCGGCGTTTCCCGGTGGGCCGTGGCCGTCCGGCCCCGGCGGTGGGGGGCGTCTATCCATAGCCGGGCCGGGTTTTGGCTCAAGGATGAGCACGCGGGCATATTGTGTGAACGCGTCATCGGGTATCCGTGACCAGCTCACCGGCGTGTGCATCACAAGCCCGGCCCAGAACTCGACGCCGTGCGGAGCGACGATGAGGGTGCCGGCCGGGTCCGGGACCTGATCGCGCATGCGGTTTAATTCATTGAACGCGGAGGTGGAAAGCACCGGGCCGAGCATCATCATGGGTGATATCAGCGCCAAGGGCACGGTTACCGCGACCAGCGCGTGTGCGGGCCAGCGCGCTTTGCCGGCCTCGGCCCGCCTGGCCATCACAAAAGCAACCAGCACCGCGCCGGGCACGGGCGACATCAGCATGAACCGCAGCGCGTAGTCCCCCTGCAGGAACGGGAAGGTCAGCATGGCCACCGCCACGGCCGCGCCTGTGACCACCGCGCGGTCGCATCGCATCACGTCCCGGTCACGCCAGGCCTGGCGGACTACCAGCACGAGCAGGCTGTAGATGACCACCGAGGCGGCGACGGTTGGCGGGGACAACCGCAGTTGGCCCGCATGGATCACGCGCCACGGCGTGCCGAGCAGGTAGACGGTGCGTACCGGTTCCAGCCACAACATGGCGCCGATCAACGCGGCCGCGAGTCCCGCCATGCCCCCCAGCACGATCATGTCTGTTCGGGTGGGCCGGAGGCTGTCACCGGCGAGCCTGTACGCGATCGCGGTCGCGCCGAGCATGACACACGTCACGCCGAACGCGCCGATGTGCGTCAACCCGGATAGCAAAATAAAAAGGCACAGCAGGCCCCACCGCCGCACACTCGGCCGGTGTGCCATGGCGTTGCGCATCGCCCAGAGCGCGAACACCATCCAGACCAGCCCGAGCGAGTTTTTCTGGAAGTCCGACGCCATGCGCATGATCGGCGGCGACATGACCGCCAGCACGGCCGCCGCGGCGCAACCGGGCAGGGCCTCTCGTCTGCCGGATGACCAGGCGTACCCCAGCATCATGATCGGCAGCGCCGACCAGGGCTGCGCCACGCCGTCGATCAGCCTCGACGAGAAGATGACCGCGTCGTTCAGCGTAGAGCCTGTAATGAACCGGATCAGGTGGGCGAGCAACGAGTTGAGCCAGAAGAAAAGCGGCAGGTCGTGAAACATCAGCTTGCCGTGTTCGATCAGCCACCACGTCTGCAGGGGGTAGTAGGCCCCGTCCATCCCCGGCGTGAGTGTGTGGCGGAAGTTCAGCCAGAGCCGTGCGGCGGTGACGGTGATCAGGATGGCGGACGCGGTCAGCACCCACGCGCGTCGGTTATTCGGTGGCCCTTTCAAGCGGGATTGGGTCATCGGGTCCACCTCGCGGGTAAGCCTGTGAGATACGTCGTCCGCCGCGGCGTGCCGGCTATTGTAGATACGTTGCCGGGTTATCGCGCGGTTCTTACACGCGAGACTCGAACGCGGCGGGGTAGTGGCGGACGATCGGGTCGGCGTCGGGCGGGAGGTTGACGGCGATCACATCGAAGCGGATGGGCTTGTTTTCGAGCCTGTAACGGCGTGCGATCTGCGCGGCCAGTGCGGTGAGTTTGTGTTGCTTGGTTTTGTTGACGCGCAGCTCGGGCATGGCATCAGCGCGCTCGGCGGTCTTGACCTCGATGATGGCGACGGTGCGGCTGTCGGGCGTGAGCGCGACCAGGTCGACCTCGCCGAAGCGGTTGCGGAGGTTGCGGGCGATGATTTTGTAGTTGTTTTGCTTGAGGAAGTCGGCGGCGGCTTGTTCGCCGCGCGCGCCGGTGGAAGTTCGGCGTTGGCGTTTGAGGCGGAGGGTATCGAGGAATGTTGTCAGACGTTGCAGGGGAGAGGGGTTTGGCATGGTGGGCGGCTTTTAGCGGCGCGATGCCATGAATCGATTGCGGACATGGATGCCCCGTGGCTATCTGAAGATTGCGCTAAGCCGCAAGCGGCTTCATCAAACCGCTGATCACTGTTCGGTCCGTGCGTAGCGGTCGGTGGCGATCTCGAGCACGCTGAGGGTCATGGCTTCGATGGAGTTGTAGCTGCCTTTCTTGAACAGTTCCTGGCGGTAGCGTTCGGAGTGTTCGCGTAGCTGCTGATCGAAGAGGACGGCGTGGATCTGTGTCTGCACGTCCATGAGGGATTTGCCCTCGCCCTGCTGGATTTTTTCGACGGAGACGAACCAGTCGCGGTCGCCGACGGTGATGGGGCCGGCGTACTGATTTTCCTCGAGTTCGAGTGTGGTTTTGTTGACGTTGGGGTCGGCGAAGAGCTGGTCGCCGGCCAGTGTGCCCATCAGGCCCCCGGTGTCTGCGCGGAAGAGGTTGCGCGGGTCTTTGGCGGCTTCGGCGAAGGGGGTGCCGTTATCCAGCAAATCGCGGATGGCCTGCGTGTCTTCGCCGGAATGGGTCTGGATGACGCGGACGGTGCGTGACGCGGGGGGGTTGAACTCGTTGTAGTGGTCGTTGTAGTAGCGTTTGACGTCGCGTCGTGTGACGTTGACCTTGGGGCGGAGCTTTTGCCGCATGTGAGCGCTGGACGACCAGCTGCCTGCCGCCATTGCTCGATGGTTTGATCAAGTGTGAGGCCGGTGTTTTCCAGGGCTTGGCCTCGGCCCGGGAGCGGGGGCCCTGGCCGTACTCCCGTAGCAGTTGTTCGCGGTAAGCGCGTGACGGCGGTGGTGAGGCCTTGTCTTTCCTGGTCGGAGAGGTCGCGTTGGGCTTCGCCGAAGATCAGGCGTCGGTGACCATGCCGTTTAGGCGGAGTGCGATGCGTTCGGCGGCGCGATTGCGGAACTCGTCACGGGGTAGCTCCTTGCCCCAGGCGGTGAGTGTCTTGCGCATCTGCTCGTCGAGGACGTCGTTGGTGTAGATGGCGCGTCCGTTGACCTGGCTGATCATGCCGTCGACGCTGTAGGTGCCGGCGTGGGCGGGCGTGGACAGGCTGACGGTTGTCAGGCAGGCGAGCAGCAGCAGTGATCGCATCTTCATACGGGGGCCAGTTTAGGGCTGTGGGTTATGACCGGCAACGTAAGAGGCGTGGGGCTTTCGCAGGTTTGGGGCGGTGCGCAGTTGGCTGTGGGCGGTGCAGAGGGCGTGGCGCATCCAGAGATATTGAGATTGAGTCTAATTATCTAATTAATAGAACGCGTGCCGGCGGGCTTAGGGGCAGGGGTCCGTTTGGGGATTATTCCAGTTGCGCGCGTGTTCGGGTCGAAACTTCCGCTGTCGGCTATGCGTAAAAGCCGGTTTTTGGGGGCGTGGCGCGGTGGACTTTGTCATCGGATGTTTTCTTCGTTATTGTTCGCAGCATACGGTGCCGGCGGGATGCCGAGCCGTTACGGGCGTTAAGGATACGTCCGGGTATCTCGACAAGAGGCGGACCCCAATCCCGATATGGCTAACGATCAGACCCCGTCAGACAAGTTTGTGTTTCCCAAGTGGGCGAACTACCTGCTTCCCGTCATTGTGCTCAGCGCGGTCGGCGGCGGCGCGATGGTGCCGGTGGTGGTCGGGCTGGGCTTTTCGGCGAACACGCTGAACGTCGGGTACGCCCCGGTGCAGCCGGTCCCGTACAGCCACGCCCTGCACGTCGGGGAGCTGGGCATCGACTGCCGGTACTGCCACACGACCGTGGACGACGCGTCGTTCGCGGCGATCCCCCCGACGCAGACCTGTATGAACTGCCACACGAAGATCCGTTCGGACAGCCCCCGGCTGGAGCCGGTCTTCGAGAGCAACAAGACGGGGCTGCCGGTGGAGTGGGTCAAGGTCCACGACCTGCCGGACTATGTGTATTTCAACCACTCGGCCCACGTGAACAAGGGCGTGAGCTGCGTGAGCTGCCACGGCCGGATCGACAAGATGGAAGTCGTGACCCAGGCCAAGCCGCTGAGCATGGGCTGGTGCCTGGACTGCCACCGGGCCCCCGAGAAGCACCTGCGTCCGCTGGACAAGGTGACGGACCTTGCCTGGACGCCCACGCCCGAACCGGGCGAGACGCCCGAGGCCGCGCAGCTGCGTGTCGGGCTGAAACAGAAGTCGCTACTTAAGATCAACGATGAAGCCTTTATGACGAGCTGCTCCACTTGCCACAGGTAAACGACAACACGACGGGCAGCGCCTACTGGCGCAGCTTGGAAGAGTATTCGTCGGCCCCCGAGGTCCGCGAGATGCTCAAGCAGGAGTTCGCGGGCTACGACCCGGACGACGTGCTTGCGGTGTCTCGTCGGCGCTTCGTGCAGATCATGGCCGCCTCCTTATCGCTGGCGGGCCTGACGTTGTCCGGTTGCCGGCGCTGGCCGCAGGAGAAGCTCGCGCCGTTCGCGTCGCGGCCGGCGGGCAGCACGCCCGGTGTGCCCACGCATTACGCGTCCATGATCGAGCGCGGCGGGATCGCCAACGGCGTGCTGGTCAACAGCTTCGACGGCCGGCCGATCAAGGTCGAGGGCAACCCGCTGCACCCCGGCTCGCTGGGCGCGACCGACGCGTTCACGCAGGCCAGCGTGCTGCAGATGTACGACCCCTACCGCCTGCGCGAGGTCAAGAAGGGCAAGGACGCGGGCACGCGGTCGAACTGGGCCGGCTACAAGACTTTTTCAGACGAGCTGGTGGCGAAGATCAAGTCTGATCCGGCGTCGTTCGCGGTGCTCAGCGAGTGCAGCTCAAGCCCATCGCTGAAGCGGATGAAGGACGGCCTGCTGGCGGCTTTCCCCGGCTCCATGTGGTTTGAGTACGAGCCGCTGAACCGCGACAACGAGATCCAGGGCGCACGGCTTGCGTTCGAGAAGCCGGTGCGGGCGCAGTATCACCTGGATAAGGCCGAGACCATCGTCTGCTTCGACAGCGATCTTTTAGGCAGCCACCCCAACCAGGTGCGTCACGCGCACGACTGGGCGCTTGGCCGAAAGAGCGCGGACGAGGGCCGGATGAACCGGCTGTACGCGGTCGAGAGCACGATGTCGATCACCGGCAGCGTCGCTGACCACCGCTTGCCGATCCGCTCGGCGAAGGTCGGTGCGATCGTTCAGGCTGTGGCGCAGCACCTGAAGCTGATGCCCGGCTCGTCGTCGTTGAACGGTTCCAGCGTGTTCGTCGAGACGCTCATCAAGGACCTTGAGCGCAGCCGTGGTAAGAGCCTTGTGGTGGCCGGCCCGGGCCAGCCGCCCGAGGTACACGCCCTGTGCTGGGCGATCAACGATGCGTTGGGCAACATCGGCAACACCGTTGAAGTGACCGAAGAGCCGGAAGTGCTGGGCGGGTCCAACGCCGGCTGCTTCCGCGACATCGCCGAACTGGCGGGCGCCATCGAGTCCGGGCAGGTCAAGCACCTGCTGATCCTCGGCGGCAACGCGGCGTATGACGCCCCGGCCGACCTGGACTTCGCCGGCAAGCTCGCCAAGCTCGAAAGCGCGGTCCACCTCACCGAATACAGCAACGAAACGTCCAAGCTCTGCTCCTGGCAACTGCCCAGGGCGAACTACCTTGAGTGCTGGGGCGACGGCCGGTCGTGGGACGGCACGCTGAGCGTGCAGCAACCGCTGATCCTGCCGATCGCGCGCAAGGGTTCTGAATCGAAAAGCCCGATCGAACTGATCGCCGCGATGCTCGGTGAATCGGCGACCGACGGCTACACGATCGTCCGCCAGACGTTGGCGCAGGTGCTGCCGACCGTCGGGTTCGAGGCAGCGTGGCGTAAGACATTGCACGAGGGTTTGGTCGAAGGCTCGGCATACGCGCCGCTGACCGCCCGGCCGAAGAAGGCGAATCTGCCCGCGCCCCCGCTTGCCGAGACGCAGGGTTACGAGTTGACGTTCCAGGCCGACCCGAGCGTGTACGACGGTCGCTACGCTGATAACGGCTGGCTGCAGGAACTGCCCGGCCCGATGACGAAGATGACCTGGGACAACGCGGCGCTGATTAACATCGCCGACGCGAAGTCGCTTGGTGTCCGCCAGGGCGACCTGATCAACATCACGCTGGGCGACAAGTCGCTGAAGATCGCGGCGTACCTGATGCCGGGCCAGGCCAAGGGTTCGGTCGCGTTGCCGCTAGGCTACGGCCGGCCGGGCGCGGGGCCCGTCGGCAAACTCGTGGGCTTCAACACCTACACGCTCCGCGGCAGCGAGCGCCCCCACTTCGCCCGCGACGCCAAGCTCGCCGCTGCCGGTGAATCTTATGAACTGGCGCTGACGCAGAACCACCACCTGATCGACCCGATCGGCGAAAAGCTGACGGACTACCGCGTGGGCACCAAGAGCCACAGCGGATCGATCATCAAGGAAGCGGACCTCGAGCATTACAAGAAAGACCCCGCCCACGCCTGGCGCGCGGAGGGTGAGCACGCGGGCGTGTCGCTTCAGCTCTGGGATTCGCCGTACATGACCCCGGCGAAGCGCGAGGGCGGGCCGGAGGCGTTCAACGATCCGCACGCCTGGGGCATGACGATCGACATGAACGCCTGCATCGGCTGCAACGCCTGCGTGGTTGCCTGCCAGGCGGAGAACAACGTCCCGGTGGTCGGCAAGGACATGGTCCTGATGAGCCGGGAGATGAACTGGATCCGCATCGACCGTTACTTCAAGAACGATCGTGCGAACGACCCGGACGCGGAAAACCCCGAGGTCATCCACCAGCCGATGATGTGCCAGCAGTGCGAGAACGCGCCGTGCGAGCAGGTGTGCCCGGTGGCGGCGACCGTACACGACGCCGAGGGGCTGAACGTGATGGTCTACAACCGCTGCATCGGCACGCGGTACTGCTCGAACAACTGCCCGTACAAGGTCCGACGGTTCAACTACTTCGACTACCACTCGAAGGACCCGCGCGGGATGGCCAAGCCCTGGCTCTTGATCCCGGACATGCAGCAGGACGCGGTGATCGACAAGATCAAGCGGATGGTCTACAACCCCGACGTCACGATGCGGATGCGCGGCGTGATGGAGAAGTGCAGCTACTGCGTGCAGCGGATCAAGCGCAACACCATCGAGGCCAAGAACAAATGGGCACGCGGCGAGCGTGAGAAGCCGACCGTGGATGACGGCGCGATCGTCACCGCCTGCCAGCAGTCCTGCCCGACGCAGGCGATCGTGTTCGGCGACCTCAACGACGCGGACAGCCACGTCACCAAGAGCCAACAGAGCCCGCGGGCGTACATGGTGCTCGAAGAACTGAACACCCGTGCCCGCTCGAAGTACCTGGCCAAGCTCCGCAACCCCAACCCCGCGCTGGCGTCGGCCGGCGGCGGCGGTCACGAGCCGAGCCACCCGGCCTCCGAAACGCAGGAGGCGCACAGCTAAGCCATGGCGACTATCACCACTCAACCTAACGTCCCCCGGCACTCGCTTGATAACACCAGCGACGACCCGACGCATCGCCAGCCCCTGGTGATGGGGAATAACGACTTCACGTCCATCACCGACAAGGTCACCGGGATCGCCGCGGGCAAGCCGCCGTTCCTCTGGTGGATCGCGTTCGGCGGGGCGCTTTCGCTTTTGACCATGCTCGGCGCGTTGATCGGCTACCTGGTCACGACCGGCGTCGGCGTTTGGGGCAACAACCAGCCGGTGAGCTGGGGCTTCCCGATCATCAACTTCGTGTTCTGGGTCGGCATCGGCCACGCGGGCACGCTGATCTCCGCGATCCTGTTCCTGTTCCGTCAGAACTGGCGTACGGCGATCAACCGTTTCGCCGAGGCGATGACGATCTTCGCCGTCATGTGCGCCGGGTTGTTCCCGGGCATCCACATCGGCCGGCCCTGGCTGGCGTTCTGGCTGGCGCCGATCCCCAACCAGATGGGCATGTGGCCGCAGTTCCGCTCGCCGCTGCTTTGGGACGTGTTCGCGGTCGGCACCTACGCGACCGTGTCCGCGCTGTTCTGGTACGTGGGCATGATCCCGGACCTCGCGACGCTGCGGGACAGGTGCAAGAACAAGTACGGGCAGTTCGCCTACGGGCTTTTCAGCCTGGGCTGGACCGGTTCGAGCCGGGCCTGGCACCGGTATGAGAAGGCGTACCTGCTGCTGGCGGCGCTGGCGACCCCGCTGGTGTTGTCGGTTCACTCGGTGGTGTCGTTCGACTTCGCCGTGTCACAGCTGCCCGGCTGGCACACGACGATCTTCCCGCCCTACTTCGTCGCTGGTGCGATCTACGGCGGGTTCGCGATGGTGATCACCCTGGCCGTCCCCGCGCGGGCGATCTTTGGGATCAAGGACATCATCACCGACCGGCACATCGAAAACTGCTGCAAGGTCATGCTCGGCACGGGCATGATCGTGGCCTACGCCTACGGGATCGAGTTCTTCGTCGCCTGGTACTCCGGGCACCATTACGAGCAGGCGGCGTTCCTCAATAGAGCGCTTGGGCCCTATCAGTGGGCGTACTTCACGATGGTGTTCTGCAACTGCATCGGCCCGCACATCCTGTGGTTCAAGTGGGCGCGGCGTAACGTCTTCACGATCATGTTCGCGGCGATGTGCGTGAACGTGGGCATGTGGTTCGAGCGTTTCGTGATCGTTGTGACCAGCCTGCACCGAGACTTCCTGCCGTCGAGCTGGGCGATGTTCCACCCGACGTGGGTTGACCTGGGGATGCTGATCGGGTCGTTCGGCCTGTTCTTCACGTTCTTCCTGTTGTTCTGCAAGTTCCTGCCGGTGATCGCGATGGCGGAAGTCAAGACCGTGATGCCGCAGGCGCACGACATCCACCACGAGCCGGGCGACCCGTACAACCCGGACGAGCACCGGACCGATTACCGCCCGGATGAGGGAGGTCACCAATGACCCAGCTCATGGACCCACCCGCGATCGATCACGGGACGGATGCCCCGGGCAAGCTGCACGGGATCATCGCCGAGTTCACGACCGTCAACGACATCATGAAGGCGGCGAAGAAGACCCGCGACGAGGGCTTTAAGCACTGGGACGTGCACACGCCGTTCCCGGTACACGGGATCGACGCGGCCATGGGGATCAAACGGACGATCCTCCCCTGGATCGTTTTGTGCTGCGGGCTGACCGGTACATGCGTCGGTTTGGCGCTGGCGATCGGGACGATGGCGACCAGCGGGATCGACCTGCCCGGGCTGCCCGGCGCGGCGGCGCCGATCCGCGGGTACACGTTCCTGATCTCGGGCAAGCCTTTTAACAGCCTGCCGGCGTTTATCCCGGTGGCGTTCGAGACGACGATCCTGTTGTCCGCGTTCGGCGCGGTATTCGGGATGCTGCTCTTGAACCGGCTGCCGAAGCTGGCGAACCCGCTCTTAAAGAGCACGAACTTCCGCCGCTCGACCGCGGACCGATTCTTTATCGAGGTCCAGGCCCGGGATGCGCGGTTTGACGAGAAGAAGACCGCCGAGTTCCTCAAGGGGATCGGCGCGGTATCCGTGGAACTGATCGAAGATTAACTGTCCCACGGGCGGGAGCCCGTGGGCGTGTGAACGTGAGAGACCGATGCTCAAGTGGCTTGTTGAAGAACTGAAACTGCCCGCCCCGCCGTTCTGGCTGATCGGCGCGCTGTTGATCCTGCTGAGCCTGCACCTGGTCCCGCTGGCGTTCACGGCGCGGGCGCGTGTGTCGACCTCGCCCAAGCCGGCGCTGCACATGATCCTGGATATGGACAAGCAGGCGAAGTACAAGGCGCAGGCGGACTCGCCGATCTTCGAGGACGGCCGGGCCATGCGTCTGCCCGTCGCCGGGACGATCCCCTGGGGCAAGCGCGCCGATGCACCGGATGACGACCAGCTCGAAACGGACGACCACTACTTCCGCGGCTACAAGCTCCAGAAGAACGAGACGACCGGCGAGATGGACACGGTCTATTTCCAGGGCTTCCCCGACCGGGTCACCGTCGATGAAACGCTTCTGGTGCGGGGTCAGCGGCAGTTCAACATCTACTGTTTCCCCTGCCACGGGTACGTCGGTCAGGGCAACGGCCCGGTCCAGCAGCGCGCGGTGAAGATCAACGCCGGCAGCACCGGGTGGGTCCAACCCACGGACATCACCGACGTGGAGCGCGCCAGCCGGCCGGAGGGTCACCTGTTCAACACGATCACCAACGGCATCCGCAACATGGCGGGCTACGGCAACCAGGTCTCGGTCGAGGACCGCTGGGCCATCGTCGCCTACCTGCGGGCCTTGCAGCTAAGTCAGAAGGCCCCGGCGTCGCTGGCGAAAGACGGGCAGTAACTAGATTTATCACGCCGGCCCGTTGGGCCGGGTTCATAACGGTTTAAGCAAACACACGGAGCGATACACCTTGGCTCACCATCACGAGCCCGTTCTTAAAGAAGGCGACAAGCGCAGGTTGGGCGCGGGCGCCCGGTCCTTCGGCCTGACGGCGATGGTCGTGGGCGTCGTGGCCCTGGCGGCGGCGCTGGGCGCCGCGAAGATGCTGCCCAACGGCGGCGGCTTCGAGCGGTTCGGGTTCGCCTACGTCACCAACTACGCCTACTTCCTGAGCATCACGCTCGGTGGGCTGTTCCTCGTGCTGGTCACGCACCTGTTCCGCGCCGGCTGGGTCGTGGCGGTCCGCCGGATCGCCGAGGTCATCGCCGCGAACACGCCGGTCATGGCCGTTTTGTTCGTCCCGGTCCTGCTGTACGTGTTCATGGGTAACGGCATGATCTACCCCTGGGCGAACGCGAAATACGACGACCCGAGCTTCGGCGGGCACCACGGGGCATTGGAAGCACCGACCCACCCGGCGGCGCAGATCATCACGGTCGCCAATGAAGAGGGCCATGCCGGGGGCGGGGCCGACGCGCACGCCGATGAGGTCGCCAAGCCTTATGCGGAAACCGAGCACGCACAGAACGCCGAGCACGCCGGGCTGGTCTCCGAGCGGGCGCACCATCACGCGGAACTCACCGATGCGCTGGTCCCCGGGAAGCGGCCGTACCTGACCAAGGGCTTTTTCACCCTGCGCTGGGTTATCTATCTGCTGATCTGGGCTGGGCTTGGGCTTTATTACCTGAAGACCTCGGTGAAGCAGGAAGACAGCGGCGAGAAGGCGAAGCTGACCCGGAAGATGGAGGTCTTGGCGGCCCCGGGCACGTTCCTGTTCGCGTTGTCGATCACGTTCGCGGCGTTTGACCTGGTGATGTCGCTGGACCCGGTATGGTTCTCGACGATGTGGGGCGTGTACTACTTCGCCGGCTCGGCGCTGGGCGCGATCGCGACGATGATCCTGGCGCTGATGACTTTGCAGCGGTTCGGGTACCTGCCCAGCGTGAACGTGGAGCACTACCACGACCTGGGCAAGCTGCTCTTTACCTTCGTGTTCTTCTGGGGTTACATCGCTTTCAGCCAGTTCATGCTGATCTGGTACGCCAACCTGCCCGAGACGAACTACTGGTTCGAGCTGCGTGGGATCACGACGTCGGGGGGCAATCCGTTTATCTCCGGCTGGACCTGGGTGGCGCTGGCGCTACTATTCGGGCACCTGTTGATCCCGTTTTTGGGGCTATTGTCCCGCTGGATCAAGCGTAGCCGGAAGCTGCTGGCGTTCTGGGCGGTGTGGCTGCTGGTGATGCACTGGGTGGATCACTGGTGGGTCGTAATGCCGAACTATATTTACACGCCGGCGCAGTCGATCCCCGGGCCGTTGTTCCCCTCGGTGGAGCTGCTGTGCCTGATCGGTGTGGGCGGGATCGCGATCGGCGGGGCGGTGCTGCGTGCGACGGGCCAGGGCCTGATCGCCGCGGGCGACCCCCGGCTGGGTGATTCGCTCGGCCACGAAAACATGTATTGATCGCTATTAAGGACCAAGACCGATGCCCTCCGGCTCACACGACATCAACGTCAAACTGCTCGCCCTGATGGGCATCGTCAGCACGATCCTGGTCATCGCCCTGATCGTCGCGACCCAGGCGTGGTTCCGCTACGAGTTCGCGCAGGAAAACGACCGCAAGTATGTGCAGGTTCCGTTCGGGGAGCTGGTCGAGCTGAAGGAAACGCAGCTGGCGCAGCTGCACGCGGCCCCGCACCCGGTGGGCGAAGACGACCCGGGCCTGTGGGTGGTCCCGATCGACACGGCGATGCAGCAGGTGATCGAGACGAACAAGAAGAACTGATATGAACCGCACGATCAAGCCAGTCTTAACCCGTTTACCGCGCGTGCTTGCGTGCGCGGCGGCGGTGTTACTCGGCTTGTCGGCGCCGTCTGTCAGCGCCCAGTCGTCCAGCCCGCAGGACGTGCCCGTGCCGTCTGAAACCAAGCCCGCGCAGCTCCAGGGCGTGGATATGGACTATCACCTGGGCGCGAAGGTTTCACCCGAGCTGGTGTTTACCGATTCCAACGGCAACCGCGTCAAGCTCGGGGACTACTTCGACGGCGAACGCCCGGTCGTCCTGCAGCTTGGCTACTACGAGTGCCCGATGCTCTGCGGGCTGGTGTTCCAGGGCCTGCACAAGGTCATCGGCGAGACCAGCCTGGTGCTGGGTGATGACTACCGGGTGATCACCGTCAGCATCGACCCGGCGGAGCAACCCTCGCTTGCGAAGATGAAGCGGCAGACGCTGACCCAGGACATGAAGATCGCGGACGGGACCGAGGGCTGGCACTTCATGGTCGGCGAGTCGCACATGATCGAGCGGCTGGCGGACGAGGTGGGCTTCGGGTTCAAGTGGGTGCGTGAGCAGCAGCAGTTCGCCCACCCCGCGGTGATCGTGATCCTCTCGCCCGACGGGACGATCACACGCTACCTCTCGGGGATCGACTATAAAGAACAGACGTTCCGGATGTCGCTGGTTGAGGCGTCGGAGGGGAAGGTCGGCACGCTGACCGACCAGTTCCTGCTGACCTGCCTGCACTACGACCCGGCGTTGGGGACGTACTCGATGACGGCGATGGGGATCATGCGGATCGGCGGGGCGCTGACGGTGGCGCTGCTGATCGTGGTGATCGGCGCGTTCCTGTGGCGGGACCACCGCCGACGGGCCCGGACACAGACACACCCGGCCGCGCACGCCGCGGCGCATCAGGGCTAAACGCCCAAAGGGATGATTACGCGGATGCTGGCGATCCTTGCACAATCTGCTGACGCAACAGTTTTCCTTCCCCCCGCGCGCTCGACCATCGCAGGGGCGCACGACGGGCTGTACCACTTCGTCTTCTGGATGAGCGTGTTCTTTACCGCGCTGATCGCTGGGTTGCTGGTCTATTTCTGTATCAAGTACCACCGCAAGAGCCATCACGAGGTCCCGGACGGCCCGACGCACTCGACCGCGATCGAGCTGGGCTGGACGCTGCCGCCGTTGATCCTCGTGCTGGTGATCTTCACCTGGGGCTTCCGCGGGTTCATGAACATGAACCAGGCACCCAACGGCGCGTATCAGGTTTTGGTCCACGCCACGAAGTGGAACTGGGCGTTTACCTACGCCGGGGGCGAGAACGACAGCGAGCTGCACGTCCCGGTGAACACGCCGATCAGTTTGGTGCTGACCTCCGGGGACGTGATCCACAGCTTCTACGTCCCGGTTTTCCGGGTGAAGAAGGACGTGGTGCCCGGCCGGTACAACAAGGCCTGGTTCCAGGCGACCGAGGTCGGGACCTACGACCTGTTCTGTGCCGAGTATTGCGGGACCAGCCACTCGCAGATGAAGACGAAGGTCGTGGTGGAAACGATGGAGGACTGGCTCAAGCACGTCGAGGAGCGTGGCCGGTGGTGGGACGGCAAGAAGCCGGCTGAGGTCGGGGCCGAGGTACATGCCCAGAAGGGCTGCAAGACCTGCCACTCGCTGGACGGGACGCGCGGCACGGGCCCGAGTTGGAAGGACGTGTTCGGCTCGGAGCGGAAGTTCACCAGCGGCGACCCCGTCGTGGCCGACGAGAACTACATCCGTGATTCGATCCTGAACCCCGGCCACCACGTCGTGGAAGGCTTCGACAACGTCATGCCGACGTTCCAGGGCAGCATCAAGGACCCGGAGATCACGGGTGTGATCGAGTTCCTCAAGTCGATCAGCGCCAATTACAAGGGCCTGGTGCTCGAAGAGCCCATGACCGCGACCGGCCTGCCGGGCACGGATGAGACAGAGACGAAAGAGTAAGTCGGACGGATACGCAAACGCCCTTATGCGGGCAGCCGCACGCGGTGCGGAGTGAGGATCAGCGATGTCGGTGATACATGACCCGGTGAAGGCGGGCATCCACGGCGGGCAGGCGCCCGGCGGGACGAACTACATCAACAACAGCAAGGGCATCCTGTCCTGGCTGCTGACGGTCGATCACAAGCGGATCGGGCTGATGTACATGGTCTGCGTGCTGGGGGCGTTCCTGCTGGGCGGGTCTTTCGCGATCATGCTCCGGACGATGCTGTTTATCCGCGCGGCGTCCGAGACGCCGATCAGCGAGGGCGCGCAGAACATGTACAACCAGGCGTTCACCCTGCACGGGGCGATCCTGGTGTTCATGTTCATCATCCCGGCGGTGCCTGCGATCCTGGGGAACATGGTGCTGCCTCTGATGCTCGGGGCCAAGGACGTGGCGTTCCCCCGGCTGAACCTTTTGAGCTGGTACTGCTGGGTGGGCGGGGCGATCTTCTTCATGTTCGTGCTGATCAACGGCGGGCTGGACACGGGCTGGACGTTCTACACGCCTTACTCGAGTTCGACGACCACGGCGGCGACGACCGCGACAATGGGCGCGTTCATCCTGGGGTTCAGCTCGATCCTCACCGGGCTTAACTTCATCGCGACGATCCACATGCTCAGGCCCCCGGGCATGGGCTGGTTCCAGATGCCCTTGTTCCTGTGGGCGCTGTACGCGACGAGCGTGATCCAGGTGCTGGCGACCCCGGTGCTGGCGATCACGCTGCTGCTGCTGATGGCCGAGCGCATCCTGCACGTGGGCATCTTCGACCCGGCTCTGGGCGGCGACCCCGTGCTGTTCCAGCACTTCTTCTGGTTCTACTCGCACCCGGCGGTCTACATCATGGTGCTCCCGGCGATGGGGATTATCAGCGAGCTGATGTCCACGTTCTGCCGGCGGCACATCTTCGGGTACAGCTTCATCGCGTTCAGCTCGGTCGCGATCGCTCTGCTGGGCTTCCTCGTGTGGGGCCACCATATGTTCACCTCCGGCCAGAGCGCGATGACCAACGCGGTCTTCAGCCTGATCACCTTCTCGGTCGCCATCCCCTCGGCGATCAAGGTCTTCAACTGGCTGGCAACGATGTATAAAGGCTCGATCTGGCTGGCGACGCCGATGCTCTACGCGCTGGCGTTTATCTGGCTGTTCACGATCGGCGGGCTGACGGGCGTGTTCCTGGGCGCGCTTTCCCTGGACATCATGGCCCACGACACCTACTTCGTCGTGGCCCACTTCCACTACGTCATGGTCGGTTCGATGCTGACGGCGTTCATCGGCGGGATGTATTACTGGTGGCCGAAGATGTTCGGCAAGATGTATTCCGAGCCGGTGGCGAAGGTGGCGTGGTTCCTGATCTTCTTCGGGTTCAACCTGACGTTCTTCATCCAGTTCATCGCCGGCAGCAAGGGCATGCCGCGCCGCTACGCCGACTTCGTCCCCGAGTACGCGATCTACCACGAGATCTCGACGATCGGGTCGTACGTGCTGGCCAGCGGTCTTTTCCTGGTGCTGTTTAACTGGATCCACTCGTTGAAGTACGGCCGTAAGGCCCCGCAGAACCCCTGGGGCGCGAACACTCTGGAGTGGCACACCAGTAGCCCGCCGCCGACCGAGAACTTCGTGGAGGACCCGCCGGTGTCCGAGCCTTACGTGCTGGGCGCGTGGGAGTACGACGCGTCGATCGAGGGCTTCGTGCATAACAAGGAAAAGGCCGCCAAGCTGGCGCAGATGAGTCACCACTAATTCACGGACCCCGGCCGGGACACGGCCAAGGGAATAGACCGCTTATGAGCAGCGAACACGGACATGACAACCACCCGCCGCACCTGGCGCACCACTTCGAGACGCCCAAGCAGCAGTTCGAGTCGGGCAAGCTGGGGATGTGGGTGTTCCTGGCGACCGAAATCCTGATGTTCGGCGGGCTGTTCTGCGCGTACTCGATCTACCGCGGCAACCACCAGGACGTTTTCCTCTACGGCTACGGCGCACTGAACAAGTACTGGGGCGCGACCAACACGGTGGTGCTGCTGGCCAGCTCGCTGACGATGGCGTGGGGCGTGCGGGCCGCGCAGAAGGGCCAGCAGAAGCTTCTGCTCGCCATGCTGATCGCCACCTTCATGGGCGGCGTCGGGTTCATGTGCATCAAGACGATCGAGTACAAGGCCAAGTGGGACCATGGCCTGTTCCCCGGGACCATGAACGCGTTCTATTACAAGAACGGCGCGCCGGCGTACCCGGACAAGATCGAACACGCGATCGCTTATATCGACGCCCACAACACCGGCGGGCACGCCCCCGCGCACGGCGGCGAACACCTGGCCGATGCGCACGCCGAGGCGCCCGCTCACGATGAACACGCCGCCCCTGAAGCCGCTTCGGAGGCATCTGAAGCGCACGCCGAGACGGCCGAGGGACACACGGCGGTGATTATCCCCGCCGCGTTCGGCGCACCGGCGGATGTGTCGCTGATCCCGCACCCGGCGGTTACGACCGAAACCGGGTTGCTCGACACGGCGATCGACAATGCGGGCGTCACCGTCCTGCCACATGCCGGACACACCCAGCGCGTCTGGGCCAGCCTCAGCCCCGAGGAGCAGGGCAAGGTCCACATCTTCTTCGCGATTTATTTCCTGATGACCGGGCTGCACGGGCTGCACGTCCTGATCGGGATGGCTGTCATCCTCTGGCTGATCATCAAGGCCGCCAAGGGCACGTTCGGCAAGGAGTATTTCACGCCGGTCGATATCGGCGGCCTGTATTGGCACCTGGTCGACCTGATCTGGATCTTCCTGTTCCCGCTGTTGTATCTGATCCATTAATAGACGCGGCAAGTCGCGTCGCTTCGTAGATACCATCCGACCGATACCCGATACCCGATACCCGATACCCGATACCCGAGTCACGACCCATGAGCCACGCACATACCCACGACGATCACGATCACGGCATCGGGCACATCACGCCGGTGAGCCTGTTGCTGGGTGTGTTCGCGCTGTTGATGGTGTTCACCGTGCTGACCGTGGCGGTGACGTATGTGGATTTAGGCCCGGCGAACATCTGGATCGCGCTGGGCGTCGCGGTCGCCAAGGCCGGGCTGGTCGCGCTTTATTTCATGCACCTGCGCTACGATTCGCCTTTCAACGGGCTGATTCTCGTCAGCGCGTTTTTGTTCCTGGCGATCTTCATCGGGATCTCGTTGATGGATACCGGCGAATACCAGCAGAACATCCACACGCCGGCAACGGTGCGCCCGGCCGCGGTGGGTGGCTGAAACGAACCCCGCGCTTCCGCGTGGGGCTGCTGAAAATGACAGGCTCACACAGGATCGATAGCCCCGCGCGGGAGCGTGGGGTTTCGTTGTGGACTTACCGTATCCACGTCCTTACCATTCGTCGATGACCACGCCCCCGCCCGCCAAGCACGGCTTCTTCGAGGACCGTCACACCCACCTGCCGCGTGGCACGGGGGCGCTTGGGATGTGGCTGTTCCTGATCACGCTGGGCATCCTCTTCGCCGCGTCGATGGTCGGGTATCTGGTGATCCGCCTGACCACGCTCAAGCCGTACACCAGCCCGCTGACCGGCGAGGTCGTCCGGCAGGCCGGCCCGGCGCTGGGGTCGATCGCGGTCCCGCCGGGGCTTTGGGTTTCGACCGCCGTCATGCTCGCGTCGAGTTTTACGATCCACCTGGCGGTCCGCGCGATCCAGCAGGAGAAGCAGGAGGTGTTCCGCCGGTGCCTGGTCGTGACCGCGGCGCTGGCGGCGATGTTTTTAGTAATCCAGACGCCCAGCCTGTGGACGCTGCTGAACGAGCACCTTGCTTATCAGGCGCAGCTCCGCGAAGACGCCACGCTCGGGCTTCTGCCCTACGGCATGGTGTTCTTCCTGATCGTCATCCACGCGCTGCATCTGGTCGGCGGTATTATCCCGCTGGGTGTCGTCACGCGTAACGCTTTCCAGCACAGGTACGACCACGAGTCCTACAACTGCGTGAAGTACGTCGCGATGTACTGGCATTTTCTGGATATCGTCTGGCTGTGCTTGTTCGCGGGGTTTTTGCTGATCGGGTGAATAGCAATCATTTTTTTAAGCCAAAAGAAAACCCCCGCCTTTCGACGGGGGTTGTTTAGTTTTCATTTGATTGTGAGTGGTCGGGTTCATCCCCACACGTTATTGAACGCCTCGACCGCGGCGCCGGGGGTGACGCAGAAGCCGGCGGCGTTAAGTTCGGTTTCGATGGCGCTTAAGGCCGCGCGGGTGTCTTCTTCGCTGACAAAGCCCATGTGGCTTAGGCGGAAGATCTTGCCCTTCCACTTGGCGCCGCGCCCGTCCTGGCCGCCGGCGATGTGGATGCCGTGGTTGTCACGCAGGGCGGCGCGGAACTTCGAGTCGTCGATGCCGGCCGGGTAGTAGAAGCCGCTGACCGAATCGCTGGGGCTGGAGCTGATGAGTTTCAGGCCGATCGTGGTCAGGGCGGCGCGGGTGGCCTCGGCGAGCTTGCGGGTGCGCTCGACCGTGCCCTCGATGGTGTTCGAGAAGATCAGGTCCAGCGCGACCTTTTGGCCCCGGATCAGCGAGACCGGCGGGGTGAAGGGGACGTCGTTACCCTTCCAGCTCTTGACCCAGCGGCGCAGGTCCAGGTTGTAGCTGGGGCCGGGCTTGACCTCTTCGAGGCGTTTCAATGCACGTTCGCCCAGGCCGACGTAACCCAGGCCGGGCGGGAGCATCATGGCTTTCTGCGAGCCGGTGACGAGCACGTCGATGCCCCATGCGTCCATCTCGACGGGCAGCGCGCCCACGGCTGTGATGCCATCGACGATCAGCAGGGCGTCGGTCTTGCGGGTCAGGGCGGCGATGGCCTTGATGTCGGACGCGGTCGCGGTCGAGGTCTCGGAGTGGACGACGCAGACGACGCTGACATCGGGGTTTTCTTTCAGGGCCTTTTCGATCTCGTCGATCGGCGCGGGATCGCCCCAGTCGGCGTTGATCTTGATCTGCTGGATGTTCAGGTAGGGCGCGTAGGTGTCGTAGACATCCTGCCAGCGTTCGCCGAACTTGCCGGTGGCAACGGTGATGGCCTTGGAGCCGGGCTTGATGAGGCTGACCTGTGCGGCCTCGTAGGCGGTGGTGCCGGAACCCGCGATGGAGAGGACCGGGCCGGTGGTCTTGAAGAGCTTCTGCAGGCCTTCGGAGACCTCTTTGAAGATGGCTTGGAACTGCTTGGTGCGGTGGTGGATGATGGGTTGGGCCATGGCGGCGAGGACCGGCGCGGGGACGGCGGTCGGGCCGGGGGTCAGCAGGCGTTGGACGAGGGCGGTCTGGGGGGTCATCGGGCACTTCCTTGGGGATCGGTGGGGCGGGTGGTTTGGGTCCGGGTTCGACAGCCGGGCCGGCCTGTCTCGGATCGGCAAAAGTAGCCTCAACGGAGTAGGGGGTCAACTGTCGGCTATCGGGTGATTTTATACAGGTATTTGAGGGTTCCTCGGGGGGTGGCGCTTGATGGCGGCGGGCGGCGGCTCTATCGTCGGAATCCTGAAAGGCTGGGATCGATCCGATGGGAAGGTCTGGTTGTCGGCGTGAGTGAGCGAGGCACATCCAAGGCGGGGCCCGAAGACGGGCTTTTGCGTGACGCCGGGGCGTCCAACGCCGAGCTTGTGCTGCGCCTGTGCCGGATGGGCTGGCAGTACAAGGTCCCGGCGGTGGGGGTGGTGGGGTTGCAGTGCGTGCTGCTGGCGTTTACGCGTTGTCGGGGTTGGGGCTGACGGGGCTGGGCATCGCGTGATCCGCAAGGGCCCGGCCCCGACGCGGCCGAGCCGGTGTACCGTTCGGGCTTGCGCCGCCCGGGGACTGGTCGGCGATGAGATCGTGTGGGTGGTTGCCGGCGGTGCTGGCGGTCGCGGCGGTGCGTTTTCCTTGACAAGACCTCCCGGATCGCCAGAGCGGTGCTGGTCCTGCGGATCATCGTGGACCTGCGTGCCAGAGTCTACGACAAGATGCAGCGGTTGAGCTTCGGCTTCTTCGATGCGAATCAGTCCGGGTCGATTATCAACCGCGTGACCAGCGACGTGCAGGCGGTGCGGATGTTTATCGACGGCGTGCTGATCGAGGTGCTGATGCTGCTGATCTCGCTGGTGTTCTTCATCGGGTACATACAGGCAATCCACGGTCTTGGCTGGGCTTCGTCTGGTGCTGGCGACGACGCCGGTGTTGTGGATGCTGACGGTGATGTTCTCGCGTCAGGTGAAGCCGGCGTACCGGCGGAACCGGGAACTGTTCGACACGGCGGTACTTCGGCTGTCGGAGAACGTGCAGGGTGTGCACGTGGTCAAGGGTTTTTCGCGTCAGCCGCAGGAGATCGAGAAATTCACCGAGGCGAACGCGGCCGTGCGTGACCAGAAGCAGTGGATCTTCTGGCGGGTGACGACGTTCGTGCCGTTGATCGGTTTCCCTGCCGCAGATCAACCTCGTGGTGCTGATGGTGTACGGCGGGCACCTGTACATGACGGACCCGACGTTCAGGATCGGCAGCGGGTTCTTTGTTTTTGCAGGTCTTTTGCAGCAGTTTTCGAGCCAGGTCGGGAGCATCGCGGTGATCGCCAACAGCGTGCAGCAGAGCCTGACCGGCGCGCAGCGTGTGTTCGAGGTGCTGGATACGCCCACGCACGTGCAGAGCCCGCCGGACGCCACGCCGCTGCCGCGCGCCAAGGGCCGGGTTGAGCTTGAGTGCGTGACGTTCGGGTACCAGGCGGGTGAGCCGGCGATCTCGCAGGTGAGCATCGTCGCCGAGCCGGGCGAGACGATCGCGATCCTGGGCGCGACCGGCGCGGGCAAGAGCACTTTTTTGAGCATCGCAGCTCTACGACCCGCAGCGGGGCGCGTCTTGATTGATGGCAAGGATATCCGCGGCTACGACCTGGCGGACCTGCGCTGCAACATCGGAGGCTGGTGTTCGGAGAGCTTCCTTTTCAGCAACACGGTGGCGGCGAAGACATCGCGTTCCGGTCACCCCGAGGCGACGCGAACAGATCGAACGGGCCGCGAAGATCGCCTCGGCGCACGGATTCATCATGGAGCTTGAGAACGGCTACGAAACGGTCCTCAACGAGGGCGGGTCGAACCTGTCGGGCGGGCAGCGTCAGCGGTTGGCGATCGCGCGTGCGGTCCTGCTTGAGCCTGCGATCCTGCTGCTTGACGACCCGACGGCGGCGATCGACCCGCAGACCGAGCGAGATCCTCGAAGCGATGAACAGCGCGATGCGAGGCCGGACCACGTTCGTGGTCGCGCTTTCGGCGGGATACGTTGCGGCGTGCGGACAAGGTCATCGTGCTGGACAAGGGCCGGATCGTGCAGACCGGCACGCACAACGAGCTGATGGACGCCAGGGCCACTACCGCCATGCCGCGACGCTCCAGATCGCGCCGACCGCGAGAGCAAGCGGCTGCTGGGATCGCATCGGCGGACGAGCCGCAGGTCGACCTGCGCAAGGGGGTGACGTATGAGCCAGGGCAAGCCAGTGAAGATGCTGACGCACGTGGTGTATGAACGCGAGGCCGACAAACGCCCGCTGGATATATGGCATTGATCCGGCGCGTGATGGGGCTGATCGGGCCGCACAAGCGCAGCGGGGACGTTCTGCTGGCGATCTGCGTGCTGCGTGCGATCCAGTTGCCGGCGGCTGGTCGCCGGTCAGCGGCGGCGATCAAGGGGCCGATCACCGACCACGATTACGCCGGGATGTGGCTCTACGCGGCCGGATTTGTGCTGCTGGCGGCGTTCACGTCGTTGACGTTCCATTTCCGCCAGCGTTACGGGCTGGAGCTGGGCGAGGTAGTGGTGTACGAGCTCCGGGAGGAAACCGGATCTTCGAGCACCTTCAGCAGATGCCGATGCGGTTTTTCAACCGGACGAAGCTGGGGCGGATCATCAGCCGGATGACCAGCGACGCCGAGGCGATCCGCGCGGGCGTGCAGGATGTTTTGTTCGTCTCGATCGTGCAGTTCGGGCAGATGTTCTTCGCCGCGGTGATCATGCTGTATTACGACTGGGTATTGTTCCTGGTGGTGCTGGTGATGGCGCCCGGTGCTGCTGATGATCAGCAACTATTTCCGGCATCACTTGGGCACATTGGCGTAACGTGCAGGGCTTCAGCCGTGTGACGGCGACGCTCGCCAGGTCAGTCACGGGATCCGTGTGACGCAGGGGTTCGTCCGCGAGGACGTGAACGCAGGGCTGTTCCACGACCTTGTCGCGGACCACGCGGAGGCGACATGCGTGCGGACCGGCTGGTGGGCGTGTTCGCACTGCCTTTGATCGAGTTGAATAATCAGTTATTCATCAGCGCTTACTGGTACTCGGCGGGTACAAGGTGCTCGTCGGTCTGCCGTTCTGGCGGGGGTACGCCGCAGGAACAGTTCGATGCGATGTGGGTTTTCTTCTTTATGGTCCCGTTTTTCTTCGGGCCGATCACACTGGTCGGACGTCAGTACAACATGGCGCTGACGGCGATGGCGGGCGCGGAGCGCGTGTTCGCTTTGCTGGATAACGAGCCCGAGCAGCTCGACGATAAGGACGCGATCGATCCGCCGGCGATCCAAGGCCGGGTCGAGTTCAAGGATATTGGGTTCGAGTACGTCAAGGGAACGCCCGTGCTGCACGGGATCAACTTCACCGCCGAGCCGGGCCAGACCGTCGCGCTGGTCGGGCACACCGGCAGCGGCAAGAGCACGATCACCAGCCTGATCGCCAAGTTCTACCTGCCCACGTCCGGCGAGCTGCTGATCGACGGCGCGGATATCCGCAAGATCAAGGGCCGTGCCCTGACGCAGCAGCTCGGGATCGTGCTTCAGCAGAACTTCCTGTTCACCGGCACCGTGATGGACAACATCCGCATCGGCGACGGCGGCGCGAGCGATGAAGATGTCGTCGAGGCGGCCCGGAAGCTTGATTGCCTGGATTTGTTCGAGTCGATGCCGCATGGCCTGAACACGCAGGTCGGCGAGCGGGGCGGTAACCTGTCGCTGGGCCAGCGTCAGCTTGTGTGCTTCACCCGCGCGATGCTCGCGGACCCGCGCATCCTGATCCTCGACGAGGCGACGTCGAGCGTCGACACCATGACCGAGGCGCGTATCCAGAAGGCGCTGGCGACGCTGTTGAAAGGCCGGACGAGTTTTGTGGTGGCCCACCGGCTAAGCACGATCCGCCACGCGGACGTGGTGCTTGTGCTCGACCAGGGCGAGATCATCGAGCGCGGCACGCACAATGAGCTGCTTTCGTACGGCGGGGTGTATGCGAATCTTTATCGGCAGTTTATTCATGCGAGCGAGGCGTGATTTTAGCGATTCGTTTAAGCGGGTTAGGTTTAATTGACGGCTATATCCAGCTGCCAGAGCGCGGTCCTCGTATCACGTTTACGCCAGAACGCTCCACACCAGGAATGCTATGCCGATCAGTACCGAGCAGTTGGATAAGATGGGGCTATATTTTTCAAGAGCCGGTTTTTCGCTCCAATAATAGGAAAAGTGAAACGAAAGACCCATGAAAATATAGAACAGGGCACACAACACGCCGGGCCGGCCTTCTATCATGGTCCAGCTTGGTTCGTTATTGATCGCGTGCCATCGGTTGTAGGAAAAGGATCGGCCGATCAAAAGAAAAACGATGCCCGGTCCGATGAGGCCAATCAGAGACATGCCGAAACCCATCACAATGGGCGAGGAACCGATCGGTGGGTTGAAGTATCGCGTTGTCAGCGTCTTCCACACGGCTACTTGCCATTATCAAGGAACGCGATCGCCTCGTCCACGGTTTCAACGATTTTGTATATATCCCGGTGCCTGGGCTTGGCGAAGTTCTGTTCGATGAAGTGTTCGAACAGCGCGACCAGGGGGTCGTAGAAGCCGTGGCAGTTGAGGATGATGATGGGGCGGTCCTGGTATTTCAGGACGCGGAGCACGATGACCTCGGCCAGTTCTTCGAGCGTGCCGAACCCGCCGGGCAGGATGACGAAAGCGTCGCCGCGCGTGAACATCAGCGTCTTGCGCTCGCTCATGGTCTTGGTGACGATCAATTCGTCGGCGTTGTGGTAGGCGATCTCGGCGGTCTTCAGTGACTCGGGGATGATGCCCACGACCTTGCCGCCTTGCGCGTGGCAGGCCCGGGCGACCTCGCCCATCAGCCCGACGCTGCCCCCGCCGTAGACCAGCGTGTCGCCTCGTTTGCCCAGCGCCTCGCCCAGTTCTCGGGCGACGTCGAAATATCGGCGGTCGATGGTGTCGCTGGACGAACAATACACACAGATATTCGTAGACTGCGTAGACATAGACCGGGATTTATACCAGAGAGGCCCTGCTTGAGCGATCCGAAGCCCCGCAAAACCGCCGGGATGGCGTCACGACTGTTGGGGTTATGCGCGGGCGGCCTTGCGCTGGCGACGTTGGCGGGCTGTCTGGGGCGTTTCTTCGCGCTGGCGGACCTGTTTTCGCATTTTGTGTTGTATTACACGGTAGCGTCGGCGGGGGTGCTGGCGCTGGCGTTGGTGCTGCGGTGTTGGCGGGTCGCGGGGGTTGCACTTTTAGTTTTCGTGTTTAACGGCTGGGGCCTGCTGCCGATCTATCTATCGGGGCACAACGCTGCGCGGCCGAGCGGGCCTGTGCTGCGTCTGGCGCAGGTCAATCTGCTGCACAAGAACCGCGACCATGTGCGTGCGCTGGACTTTATCCGGCGCACGGATGTAGATGTGATGTTTTTGCAGGAGATCGACCCGTGGTGGGAGCGTGTGGTGCGCGGGTCGGACGTGCCGTACCGCTTCGTGGTCGCCAGGCCGGCGGAGGGTTCTTTCGGGATCGCGATGCTTGTTCACAATTCACTGGAAGACGGCGCGATCACGATCGAGGGTACGCGCGTGATTGAATTTGCCAACGGCACGGTGGGCGCCGAGCGCCCCGGGATCGAGGCGACACTGATGTTTGCCGGTCAACGTGTCAAGGTATTGAGTATCCACCCGCCCCCACCGACCACGAGCGCGTTCAGTTACATGCGCGACGCGATCCTGTTGAAGGCCAAGGCCTGGGCGGATGCGCAGACGGACCCGCACGTCATCATCGGCGACCTGAATACCACGCCCTGGTCGCACGCTTTCACCGCGCTGACCGATGACGGGAAACTCATCAGCACGCAGGGCGGTTTCGGTAATCAGGGCACCTGGCCGACGCACCTGCCGGCGCCGTGGCTGCTGCCGATCGACCATTGCGTTTACAGCCCGCAATGGGTCTGTGTGGATCGGGAGATCGGCCCAGAAACCGGGTCGGACCACCTGCCGTTGTTGGTATCACTGGCGCTTGCCCCGCCGGTGCAGGTTCTCCCGGATATTGCCCCGGATGCTCCCCCGGATATTGCCCGGAATCCCCCAGCCGATACACCCGGACCCGGTTTGGACAGTGTTCTGCGGCCGAATAAGGAACCGGCCGGGCAACCGGCTACAATACGTTGATGACCGAACCGACCCCCGAGAAACGGATCACGCTGCGCGACCTGCGCCGCTGGGCCAAGGCCGGCGAGCCGTTCGCCATGCTCACCTGCTACGACGCGACGATGGCCAAGTGGCTGTACCGCGGCGGTGTGCGGACTTTCCTGGTTGGCGATACGGCGGCGCAGTTCATCCTTGGGCACGACTCGACGCTCCCGGCCCCGATGCCTTTCATGCTGGAGATCACCCGGGCGGTGCGCCGTGGCGCGCCCAACGCGGTCATCCTGGCTGATATGCCGTTCGGCAGCTACCAGTGCTCAAGCGACGAGGCGATGCAACACGCGGTGTCGTTCATCAAGGACGGCGGGGCGGACCTTGTAAAGATCGAGGTGGACGAGACCCATGCGGCGCTGGTGGAGCGGATGGCGCACGCTGGCGTGCCGGTGGTGGCGCACCTGGGTTCTCGGCCTCAGCAGGTCCGTGCGACCGGTGGCTACAAGGCCGCCGGGCGTTCCCCACGTGAGGCGGAGCTTATCGTGGATACGGCGGAGCTAATGATCACCCGTGGCGCGTCCGCGTTGCTGCTGGAAGCGGTGCCGGACGAGGTGGCCGAGCGGGTGGTCCGGATCGCGCGTGGCCGGGAGGACGGCCAGCCGGTGCCGGTGATCGGCTGTGGGGCCGGGCCCGCCTGCCACGGGCACGTCGTGGTGCTGCACGACCTACTAAAGCTATCGGACTGGCAGCCGCCTTTCGCCTCGCCCGCGATCGACCTGGGCAGCCAGGTCCAGGCCGCCGCGGCCGCGTGGGTCCGGGCCGTTTCCCAGGGGGATTACCAGCGGGACGGCGGGTCGTACCACATCCAGGACCAGGCCCGGTCAAAATCAGCGGATCAGGCCCCCCGGGCCGGCGAACCGACCCGCCCGGGCGTCGTATAGTCTCAATGGATGCGTCCGGCCGATAGGGATGACATCCGGACACGACACGATTACCCGCAACCCAAGCATCGGCATCCACGCAGGAGATTTGCATATGTCTCGAATCCGCTGGTACGGCCCGACCGTTGTCCTGTTGATCACTGTTTTGTTCATCATGGTCCTTGGCCCGGGGGTGGCGAGGCAGATCGCGTACACGCAGACGCAGGCCCGCGTGCAGTTCGTCCGCGACTCGCTGACGGACAGCCCATTCCTGGCGGAGCTGAGCGACTCGTTCCGCAAGGTGTCGCAGGTCGTCGAGCCGAGCGTGGTGGCGATCAAGGTGCTGGCCAAGGCGGACAACGACCCGCACGCCACGATCCGCCGGCTGCGACCGGACCTGGACCTGGAAGACTTCTTCAAGCAGTTCGAGGACCGTGGCGAGGCCGCTCCTCAACCGCGTGACGACCGCTACGATAAATACCAACCGCTGCAGCCGATCGGCTCCGGCTCGGGCTGGGTGTACCGCTACCACAACCCCAAGAACCCCAGCGAGCACCACGACTACATCATCACCAACCACCACGTCGTGCGCAACGCCGACCAGATCAAGGTCCGGTTCAACGACGGCGCGGAGTACGAAGCGCACGTGCTGAATTCGGACGAGCGGACCGACGTGGCCGTGCTCACCGTGGACGCGGACAACCTCGTGCCGGTGAGTCTGGCGCGTGAGGACGTGCAGCAGGGCGATATCGTGTTCGCGTTCGGTTCGCCGTTGAGTTTCGATTTCTCGATGAGCCAGGGCATCATCTCCGCCACCGGGCGCGAGCTTGGGATCATCCGCGTCAAGGGCGGGGGGTATGAGAACTTCATCCAGACCGACGCGATGATCAACCCCGGCAACTCCGGCGGGCCCTTGACCAACATCTACGGCGAGGTGGTCGGCATGAATACCGCGATCGCCGCAGGCGGCGGCCCGCGCACGCCGGGCAACGGCACCTTCGTCGGGCTGGGCTTCGCGATCCCCGTCGATATGGTCGCCGACATCGCCAACCGGATCATCGAGGACGGCTCGGTCCGCCGCGGCTTCCTAGGTATCGCGCTGCCTGCCGAAGAACTGGATGCGCGGATGGCTAAGACCTTCGGGTTCGACGGCAAGGGCGTGCTGGTCAGCGACGTGAACGCCGGCGGCCCCGCCGACAAGGCAGGCATCAAGCGCGGCGACATCATCACGAAGATCGACGACCGCCCGACCCCGACCATCGCCATCCTGCGCGGCACGGTCGCTGAATACAAGCCCGATGCCGAGGTCGACGTCGAGTTGTTCCGTGACGGCAAGATGATGAACATCAAGGTGGTCCTGGACGAGTTCCCGGATTCGGGCATGGCCGCCGGCCCCAAGCCGCAGGTCGAGGACGCCGCCGCCGATGCCGAGGGCATGAGCACGCTGCGCAAGCTCGGCGTCACGGGTATCCAGGATTTCACCGACACCACCGCCGAGCAGTTGGGCGTCGTACACTTCCCCGCGGTGATGGTGACGTCCGTCCGGCCCAACTCCGTGGCCGCCACCGAGAACCTTCAACGCGGCATGCTGATCACGCACGTGATGAACGAGCCGGTCTCGACGGTGGACGAGCTGGTCGAGGCGATCGAGCGGTACGACATCGCCGAGGGCGTCCGCATCAGCGTCAAGATGTGGGACCCGGAAAGCCGGTCGTTCCTGTCGCTTTATGTTGTGCTCCAGTTGCCCGAGGAATAATCAACCATCAACCCGGGAGCCGGACGGCCTCGATAGCGGGACACGCCGCTGTTGGGGCCGTCTGTCTTTTCCCGTAAACTGTCCCAATGACGACCACCGCCACTAAAGCCCCGCCCTCGGCCGCAGGCACGCCAAAGGGCCGGCCGATCCTCAGCGTCAAGGACCTGAAGACCTATTTCCCGGTCAAGCGCGGGCTGATGCGCAAGACCGTCGGGCACGTGCGCGCGGTCGATGGCGTGTCCTTCGACATCGGGCAACGCGAGACGCTGGGCCTGGTCGGCGAGTCCGGCTGCAGCTTAGATCCACCGTCGGGCACTCATCCTCAGGCGCTCATCCGCGATCGAAGGCTCGGTCTATTTCCAAGGCAAGGACGTGCTCGCCAAGAGCGCCAGCGAGATGAAGGCGCTGCGTCAGGAGATGCAGATCATCTTCCAGGACCCGGTCGGGTCGCTGAACCCGCGCATGACCGTCGGCAAGATCATCGGCGAGCCGATCGTCGTCCACGGCATCGCCAGGGCCGGGAGCTGCGCGACCGCGTCGCCACGCTCTTGAAGAAGGTCGGCCTCGAACCCGATCACGCGTTCCGCTACCCCCACGAGTTCTCCGGCGGGCAACGGCAGCGCATCGGCATCGCGCGTGCGCTCGCGCTCGAGCCGAAGTTTGTCGTTTGTGACGAGCCGGTGTCGGCGCTGGACGTTTCGATCCAGTCGCAGATATTGAATCTGCTTGCGGACCTTCAGGACGAGTTCGGCCTGTCTTACCTGTTCATCGCGCACAACCTCGCGGTGGTCGAGCATTTCTGCGACCGCGTCGCGGTGATGTATTTAGGCAGGATCGTCGAACTCGCCGACCGCGAGACGCTGTACCGAAACCCGATGCACCCATACACGCGCGCGCAGTAAGCGCCGCGCCGAACCCCGACCCTGCCGGCAAGAAGCAACGCATCATGCTCGAGGGCGACGTCCCCAGCCCGATCCACTTCTTCAAGGCCCCCGGAAGCTCAGGCACGCACGCGCCGGCCACGCAGGAAGCCCCCGCCGAACACACCGACCACGGCATCACCTACATCACCCGCCAGAGCCTCCTGGACCGCCCACCTTTACAGGAAGTCCCGGGCGAGCCGGGGCATTTCGTGTCCACGCACGGGTTTGAATAGGTATAGTGGGCATCATGCGTTTAAGCGTGTTATATCCTGCCTAATGCGCGTTAAAACCTTGTATGCCAATTCGGGGCCTGCTATTCTTGTCAGATCAGACATGATGTATATCGATATAGCTGATGTTAATCCGGAGGTTCGCCATGAGCGAAGCGGAATATGAATGGCAACACCCGTATCTAGGTAGTTTTAGTGTTGACGTTCTGTGGTGGCCAACAAGCATTTTCGACAATAGTTTCTATAGGCAATGTTACTCCTGCTTACATTGGCATCGATGATCCATGGGCGATAGCTGGTGATTTAATCGTTAGTCTGGTTATCCCGGGCTCGCTCACCATCACCGAGGAAGTGTGGTGACGGCACCGGGTTACTATTGGTCGCAATGGGGACTTCATCCGGTACGGTGACTATTACAGCATTGATTCTGAGTTGGCCACGAATAGCGATTTGTATGTTGGTCGGGAGGGAATTGCAGATGTATATATCGGTAGCGGTGCAACATTATCGGTGCCGCACAACGGTCGGTGAATCTACCGGTTCCGCGGGATCGGTTACGGTATCCACGATGTCGGGTCTAGTTGGTTTACGGGTAATGGTTGTTGATTGTTGGTAAGGCGGGTAATGGCCCGTACAGATATAGTCAATGGTGGCGGCGCCGTGACAAACTCTGTGACATAGGCTACGAGATTCAATCGGTCAGCTCGACCAATGTGAGTGGCGTCGGTTCCAGCGTGGGACGTGAATAGCGGCTTGTACGTTGGTTATGGCGGCACGTCGCGACGCTGGATATTCCAACAAGGTGCTGTGGTTACGAGCAAGGGTGGGTATGTGGCTCATGCCGTCGGCTCGGTAGGATCCGCAGTTGTCAGTGGTTCCGGCTCGTCATGGCTTACCAATGGATTTATTGTAGGGGAGGGCGGCGAAGGGGGCTTATGGTCAAGACGGTGCCGTGGTGACCGGGTACAACGCAACGATCGGGCGAAATAAGAACTCGATGTATTGACGGTCCGTGGCGTGGGCTCACACGCATTCGGTCTTGAAAATGGTTTGGTTGTCGGCGAGCGGGGAACGGGCGTGCTCAATATTGAGGACGGATCGACAGAATCCAATAACCAAGGTCTTACGTCCGTTGGGAGCCTGGAAACGGGTGTCGATCGGATCGTGCTTCAAAACGGGGTATTGAATACGCGCAGCTTAGCGGCGGCCCCGAATGAATTGCTCGGTACCGGCACTATCGAAACAACCGGTCTGGTGTCTGATATTGATCTTGTATTTGATCAGACCCATGGCTTTCAGCAGCAGTTCCGTTTGCAGGAAACGCCCGGACAGGACATCACAATCAATCTTGATGCTTCCGATCCCGTCGGGGCTCCTCTAATCGGGGCGGGCCAACGCGGCGTCGGCTCCCTGACGATTTCCGATGGGTTTGTTCTGAAAGCACGTTATGGATTGTTGGCGGCCCACCCGACATCCGTGGCCACAGCCACCCTAAGGGGGATCGACACGGTCTGGGATGTGGATACGGACCTGACTATCGGGCATGGGGGAGTGGCGACACTGGTTACCCAAGGTGGGGCTCAGATAAAAGCCAATCGGATAAATGTCGCTGTTCGGTCCGGATCATCCGGTTCTGCTACCGTGTCAGGAGTTTTGTCCAGGTGGGATATTGATGAGTTTTTATTTGTGGGGGATTCGGGATCGGGGTCTTTGTTGATTGAAGACGGCGGCACCGTGGTATCCGGTTTCAGGGTGATCGTCGGGGTCCACGAGGATGCGGTTGGGACCGTGACCCTAACCGGGGAAGGCTCATCCTGGTGGCATACTGGCGAGTTTAATGTGGGATGGTCCGGTGTCGGAACGGGCACGCTGAATATCGACAGCGGTGCGATTCTGGATATTGATGGCGGGCTCTTTTTGAAATCACCTCAGGCCGTTGTGAATCTTACGGGTGGAATGCTGATCCTCCACGGCGAATGGTCGACGCGCAATCCGGTAGCCCTTATTAATGGAGGCGTATTCAACATGTCCGGCGGTCGGCTCGAGGGTGCCGATCAAATCGCCACACAGCAGCCTTTTATTCAGACGGGTGGCACGCTTGCGCCCGGCAATTCGATCGGGCAAACTAGTGTGCTCGGAGATTACACACTTACTGGCGGCACGATTGAAATCGAGATCGGGGGTGACGATGACGCCCACGACATGCTCACCGTGTCAGGAGATATAAGTATCGGATCGGATCAAACGACATTCGATCTTCGTCCTTTGGGCCCGGTGTCTGCGGGGACATACACGCTTATCTATACGGAGAAGGGTGTGTTGGCGGGGATGTTTGAATTCGTCACGGGCATCGCGATGTATCCGGGGCTGGTGGACGTGAGCTACACGGCTAACGCGGTGCTGGTCACGCTGAATTGGGATTTTGTACCCGGCGATCTTGACGGCGACGGTTTCGTCGGGATCGCGGACCTGAACATCGTGCTTTCCAACTGGAATCAGGATGTCACGCCTTACGATTTGTTGTCCGCGGACGTAACAGGGGACGGGTTTGTGGGGATCGAGGACCTGAACGCGGTGCTGGGGAACTGGAACACATCCATACCCCCCACCGTTGACGCGTTGGCGCTGGTGCCCGAGCCTGCGGCGGTGTGTTGGTTGGGGGTTGGGCTGTTGGGGGAGGTGATAAGCAGGAATCGCAGGAAATGTGGTAAGCAGGAAATTTAAGACGCTAAGCCGCAAGCGGCTTTGGTTTTACTTTCTGCTTTCCTGCTTTTTCAATCCACCGGCACGCCGGCCAGGGCGCCGTTCATTTCTTTGTAGGTTTTGTGGTCCTGGATGCGGACGGTCATCTCCAGGCCGTCTTTGAGGATCTTGTAGGCCATCACACGGGCGCGCCGGCGGTGTTCGAGTTCGATGACGGGCTTGACTTCCAGTTCCTGGAGCTTGCCCAGCCATTCGCCGACTTTTTCCGCGCGTGGGTCGCCGCCGGATTGCCGGCGCAGGTGTTCGCCCAGGGAGTCGGCGGGGACGGGGAGCTTGCCGACAAGGAAGCGTTTGAGCGTGAGTACGGCCATGCCGTTTTCCAGGATCGTGAGGTCGAACTTCCCGGAGATGACGGCGTCGAACTTGCCGGCCTTGAGCTTGAACGCCATCACGAGGTTCCCGTCTTCGACCGCGATCATCGGGTCTTCGATCTCCTTCGGCTTGACGTAACCGCGTTCGAGCATCCATTCATCCATGCGGAGTTGGACGACGGCGGCGAGTTGCTCGTTGTCGAGCGTGATCGTCTCTTCGGTGTTGATATGTACATCTTCGGGCTTGATTTTGTATTCGGTTGTTTCCACGACGCCGTCGGCAGTTGTTTGATTGTCCGTGGGGTTGGCCGGGCCCTGGCCGGTGAGTTCGCGGAGCGCCCGGGTCGCGGGATCGTTCTCATCGATGCCGAGGTTGGCGAGCATTTTGAGCTTGTCCTCGACCTGTTCGGCGAGTTCTTCCATCCGTTGCGGCGTTGTCTCGGCGAGGAATTTTTCGTGCTTTTTCCAGTAAGCAGGCTCGGACTTGGCGAGGTAGATGACGACTCCGGCGGTTAGGACCACGGCCAGCAGCGTGAGCAGGATCACGCGCTTGATAAGCCTGCCTCGTTTCGCGGGCTTTTTGCGGGGGGGTGTTTGATTGGTTTCGTTGATCGTGTTTTCGCTCATGGGTCACCGCCCGATAACTGTTTTGCCTGAATCTGTGCCTTTCATGGATTTCGTCCAGATCGGGGGGGCGGTAGATTCAAGTTTGAGGAAATGCTGCTTATAACCGCCGCGCGGGCGTTGCCCGCGGGCTGTTTAGTTGTGTACGGAGGCGTGTGAGATGTATACCCGGACCCTAAAGCGGTCACAGGCTTTCGATGGCTTCGTCGATGTCGTCGAAGAGGCCGAAGACCTGGTCCAGGCGGGTGACCTTGAAGAGGAAGGCGACATTTTCCTGGCAGTGGACCAGGGCGATCTGCCCCCGGCAGTGCTCGACCTCCTGGAGGAACTCGACGAGCGACCCGATGCAGGCGGAGGCGAGGAACTCGACTTCCTTGAGGTCGAAGATGAAGTTTTGTGCCTTGCTGTAGCGGAGTTTTTCGATGCACTCCTGCACGAGGTTCTGCATGTCGTCGTGAGCGACCTCCGCGGCGCGCAGGTGTGCCGTGACGAGCTGGCCGGCCTGTTCAACTTCGAAGCCGTCGGGGAGCATTGTTATTCTCCACGCCCCGGTGGGCGGTGATGGTCCTCGTCGTCTTTATCGGAGTCTGGTCGGGGCGTCTGAGGTGTGCGGGTGATTTTGCCTGAATTGACAAGGCTTACCGGGTTACGCAGGACTCAGGACCGGCACGACCGCTACAGAAGTGAGCCTGTTTAGGGCCGTTAGCTTGAAAATCAGGCGGCGGAGCCTGGCGGGGCGGTCTCGGGGTCGTGAGCGTCGTGCGTGCGCGCGTGTTTGCGTTTGTGTGCGCGGAGCAGTGCGGTGAGCAGGGGTGCGTAACGTCCGGTGCGTCCATGCGCACCGCCGGCGTTTACGTCGGGCTCGGGTCGTTGCGGTTTGGGCCGGGTGCGTCGCTCGCGGAGCTCATCGACGGCCTGGGCAGTGGTTTCGTACAGGCCCAGGACCTTGTCCAGCCGGGTCATCTCGAACAGGAACGCGACGTTGGGCCGGCACCCCGCCAGCGCGATGGACCCGCCGGCCGCGCCCGTGTGCTGGCGTAGCCGAAGCAATCGCCCAAGGCAGCAGGAGTCCATCAGCTGCACGTTGCTGCAATCGATCACGACGCTGTCTGCTTCGCCGGTGTCGATCCGTTGGCACAACTCGACGACGAGCGCGGCGATATCCGAACCCGTACACTCGGCCCGGGTGGGTCGTGCTACCAGCACCCGGCGGTCCCGGTCGATCTGGTAAGCCTGTCGTGTCATCTTCGTCATTCTCCGAGGTGTCGCCCCGGTGTTTTTATCGGCAACGTGTGCCGTGAAACGACAACATCAGCATAGCAGAGTTGGTCCCGGCCACACACCTTTAGACGAACCTCCCGCCCGTGGGTTCTCCGGGCGGGAATATCGGACATAGACCGGGTGTTCTAAGTTTCCAGGAAGCGCAGGGCCTGGACCCGTGCCCCTAACAGTCCGTCTTCGGTGGGGACCAGCACGCGCGTGCCGGGTGTGTGTTTGCCCCATTTCATGACCGCGAAGACCACCGGGCGCTGGCCGAGCAGTGGGGAGATCGCGGAGCTGGTGACGCCTCCGATGATGTTGTGCGTGGCGCGGGGTTTGTCTGTGGGCGTGGTTTCTTCTGACACCGGTTCGGTGACCTGTGCCCCGGCGACGGGGAGGCAGTCGCCCTCGACGTGCAGCCCGACGAGCAGGCGCTTGGGGTGTCCCAGGCTCTTCATGCGGGCGACGATTTCCTGGCCGAGGTAACAGCCCTTGGTGAAGCTGACGGCTTGTTCGAGGATGCCGGTCTCGGCGGGCAGGGAGTCGTGCCCGAAGTCGATGTGGAAGATCGGTGAGCCGGCCTCAATCCGCGCGGTGTTGAACGCCGACCACCCGATCGGCCGGCCGCGCAGGCTCTCGCGTCGCCGCTTGGCGAATTCGGCCGCCGCCTCGGGGTCTGTCTGGTGGTCGGGCTGGTCGGATTCATAACCGGCCGCTTGAAGAAGCGCCTGGTAAACATCCGCGGCTTCAGATACCGGCACCCACACCCCGAAGCCCGGCACGCCGCAGACATCCCACCGGTACACCGTCACCCTGACACCTGCCAGGGTCAGCACGTGGTGCGTCCCGGGCATGTCCGCCATCGCCTGCGGGTCTTCTGAACTGACAAGTTTGAGCAGGTCCAGCGACGCCGGGCCGTGCAGGGCGAAAGCCGTTCGCTGGTCGGTCCAGTCCTCGATCGTGACATCGTCTGCGAACAGGTGCGAGTCGTACATCTGGTGTACGGCGGGCAGGTCGAAGCGGTCCATCTCCAGCCAGGTGTCCGCATCGCCGTGGTGGACGATGGTGTCGGCCATGATCCGGCCCTTCTGGTTGAGCTGGAAAGCGCGGACGGTCGCGCCGCCTTTTTGGCCGTTGATGTCCTGGGTCAGCATGCGGTGCAGGAAGTCCCTGTGGTCGGCGCCGGTGAGCCTAAGTATTGCCCGTTGCGGCAGGTACAGGATGCCGACCCGCTGGCGTATCGCGGCGTACTCGGCCTCGTAGTGCCCGAAGTCCCGGGCGACCTCGACGGCGGTTTCACCCGCGGGCCCATATATGATAAACTCTGCGCCAGATTTTGCTATACTGTCCCGCATGTTCAGGCCGTATTCCTTGTCTTGTTTGAGGCTCGGGGTCGCGGGTACCGGGCGGGGCTTGACTCTATGGGCACCGTGTAAGGATTTCCAATCTGGCGCCGCCCGTTTATCCACTATGATTTGCCTTGAGCGGCAGTCCGGCTAGTATGTTAACCCCCAATGGCGACCCACGCCGCTGAATCGAACCACCACCGATACAAATCCGGAGAGACCGATGCCCAAGAAGACGATTGCCGATGCCAACGTGGCTGGCAAACGCGCGCTGATGCGGGTTGACTTCAACGTCCCGTTACAAGACGGGCAGATCACGGATGACCGGCGGATCCGGATGGCCCTGCCTTCGATCACAAGTGTATTGGATGGCGGGGGTTCGCTCGTTCTGATGAGCCACCTGGGCCGTCCCAAGGGCGAGGGCCCGGAGCCGGCGTTCAGCCTCAGGCCCGTAGCCGAGCGCTTGGCCGAGCTCTTGAAGATGGAGGTCCAGTTCGCCACCGACACGATCGGTGAGGACGCCCGCGTCAAGGCCCTGGCGCTGCAGCCGGGCGAGGTGTTGGTGCTGGAGAACCTGCGTTTCGCCAAGGCCGAGAAGAAGGGCGACGCCAATTTTGCCCAGACGCTCGCCGGGTTCGGCGACCTTTACTGCAACGACGCCTTCGGCACCTGCCACCGGGAGGACGCCTCGATGGTCGCCGTGCCCAAGGCTATGAAGCAGGCCGGCAAGCCCGCCGTCTGCGGCTTCCTCGTTGAGAAAGAAATCAAGTACCTCACCGATACCATCGCCAACCCCGCCCGGCCGTTCGTCGCGATCCTCGGTGGGGCCAAGGTCTCGGACAAGATCACCGTCATCGATAACCTCCTGAAGGTCTGCGACAAGGTCCTGATCGGCGGGGCGATGGCGTACACCTTCTTCCTGGCGCAGGGCAAGCAGGTCGGCAAGAGCCTGGTCGAGAAGGACCGTGTCGCCGACGCCAAACGGATGCTTGCGGCCGGCGGCGATAAACTCGTGCTCCCGGTCGACACGCACTGTGGCGATGATTTTTCGGGCGACTGCAACAAGCAGATCGTGGCCGGCGATATCCCCGACGGCTACGAGGGCCTGGACATCGGGCCGAAGTCGATCGAGCTTTTCTGCAACGCGGTCAAGGACGCCAGGACCGTGGTCTGGAACGGCCCGATGGGTGTGTTCGAGATGCCGCCTTTCGATGCGGGCACCAAGGCGGTCGCGCAGGCGATCGCGGATTCCGGCGCGACCAGCATCATCGGCGGGGGCGACAGCGCCGCGGCGATCGAGCAGCTTGGGTTTGCCGACAAGGTCAGCCACGTCAGCACCGGCGGCGGCGCGAGCCTGGAGATGCTCGAGGGTAAGAAGTTCACCAGTGTCGAGTTGCTGGACGAGGCATAATCTCGGCCTAACAATCGGAACGAAATCCAACACCGGGCCTGAGCGACGCGCAGGCCCGGTTTTTTGTGCGCGGTATACTCACGATTAACCGGCCGCTGCTAAATCACGTCCGCCGCCGGAACATGGAGGTGTCAAATGTATACGACGAACATGCGTTACCTGTTACCTTTGAGCGCTGTGCTGATCGGCACCGCGCCCGTCTTGGCCGATACCGCGGCGTCTGCCCTGTCCCGGCCGATGCCCAAGGACCGTGCATACGAATTCAGTGCCGACGCGTGGGGCCAGTCCAAAGGCGAGTCGGAGCAGACTAACCTCGATGCTCGACTGTCCAGCTACGAGGCGACCGGGCGATTCCGCCTTGATCCTGATGTGCCCGGTTCACCCGTCGCGGCGATAAGCTGGAGCCAGCTGAACACGCACAGCAGCGACCCGGTGTTGCCCGATGAATTAACGGATATCTCGCTCGCCGCTTCGGTTGTGCGCGACTTGGAAGACGACTGGACGCTGCGCATCACCGCCGGCGGCGGCTTCGCCGGGGACAACGCCTTTGCCGACGGCAGCGCGTTCTACGGCCTGGCCAACGTCACCGCGAACCACAGCCTCGGCGAGGGACGGGGCTACAGCATCGGGATCGATTACAACGGCAACCGCTCGGTCTTCCCGGATATCCCGCTGCCCACGTTCGTCTATTACGACCGGCTCAACGACACGCTGAGCTACGCCGTCGGTCTGCCCAGCAGCGTCACCTGGGCCCCCGACAGCAACACCACTGCCCGCGCGGTCATCACGCCCGGCGGTATCACCGGTTCCATCGAACACGATCTGGACGATCGGCTGACGCTCTTCGCCCTGTTCGACAACAGCGTCCGCAGCTTCCACCTCGACACCGATGACGGCGACCGTCGATTGTTCTTCAAGCAGAACCGCGTGGAAGGTGGCATCGTCTGGCGTGGCACCCAAGGTGATAGCTTCCCCGGCGTCGAGGTGCGCGCTGCGGTCGGGTACGCTTTCAGCCAGGAGTTCTCGCGCGGCTGGGACACACGGGATGACGATACCGTACGTGATATCAGCGATGAGCCGTACTTGCGTGTCGGCGTGACAATGGGGTTTTAGCAGAAAGCAGGAAATAAAGCCGCCGCTCTACCGGGCGGTCATGGAAACGCAATCCGGATTTCCTGCTTTCCAAATTTCCTGCGTTTCCTGCTTTCTCATACACTACGCCCATGGCAACACCCTCACCGTCCAACCCAACGCCCAAACCCTGGGAACACACCAAGTCCGGCGAAGGCTCCGCCGCCGACCCGCTGGCCGCGCGGTTCGTGTCCAGCCTGGACTACGACAAACGCCTCTACAAGCACGACATCCGCGGCTCCATCGCCCACGCCCGGATGCTTAAGCACGTCAAGCTCATCAACGCCGACGACCTGAAAGAGATCGAGCGCGGCCTGACCGAAATCGAGGCCGAGATCGACCAGCAGGGCGACGCCTGGCCCGGCTGGAAGGTCGAACTCGAAGACGTCCACATGTGCGTCGAAGCCGCCCTGATCGAAAAGACCGGCGACGCGGGACGGAAGCTGCACACCGGGCGGAGCCGGAATGATCAGGTGGCGCTGGACCTGCAACTCTGGATCAGTGATGCAGAAAACAGTCTTTACGTAAAGTTTCAAGACCTCTACCGGGCATTTATTTTATCAGCTGAAAAGTACGGCACTATAGTGATGCCCAGCTACACACACCTTCAACGAGCTCAGCCCATCGTGGTTGGCTCCGAGTTGATGGCATGGTTACGCGCATTTCGACTTGCAGAAGATCGGTATGGCCTTAATGACGGAGATCACTGGAATTGCCATCTAGGATCGGGTGCTATTGCCGGATCGGCACTTCCATTAGATAGATCTAACACAGTCGAACAATTTAAAAACCTTGATCATCGTTACGAGTTCTGGGAAGCGTCTCCTAACAGCATGTTCTCAACGGCTGCCCGCGATAAGGCTCAAGACTTCGCCTTTGCTTTATGCATGACCTCCATGTGGCTTTCCCGCTGGGCGGAGCAGTGGATCATCTATTCGACCACGGAGTTCGGCTTCATCACGCTTGACGATCTGTACACGACCGGGTCGTCGATGATGCCGCAGAAACAAAACCCGGACATGCTCGAACTGATCCGGGGCAAGACCGGGCTGGTCTACGGCTCGCTCATGGCGGCTTTTGACCATGTGCAAGGGCCTGACCATCGGCTGCAACCGGGACCTTCAGGAAGACAAACGCCACGTCTTCGCGGCGTATGACGCGGTCTGCGACTGCCTGGATATGGCCACGCGGATCGTCAGGACGACCAAGTTCAACGAGGCGAAGATCAAGCAGGGGCTTGATCGTGGTTTCCTCGACGCGACCAGCCTGGCGGAATACCTCGTGACCAAGGGCGTGCCGTTCCGCACGTCGCACCAGGTCGTGGGCAAGCTCGTACAGATGTGCCGGGACAAGGGGTACGAGAAGCTGTCGCTCCTGAAGCTGGAGGATTTCAACGCCGCTTGCAGCGAGAAATCGGGCAAGGCTTTGGTCGAGCAGGACGTCTATGATTGGTTAGGCCCGGAAAACGTGGTCAAGCGATACCAGACGGCGGGCAACGCGGGCGTGAGCGGGTTCAAGGAACAGCTCGCGGCGTGGAAAGAGCGGTTGAAGGATTGATGGGATGCACAGCGCGGAAGCCCACGTTTTAAAAACGTAGGCTTCGGGGCGCGTCAGTTGTTTATCAAAGCCCGGGGACACACACGGTCGGAGTGATACTCATTGCTGGTGATGACGGTCATCAAGGGTGTGGACAAGGGCCGGCGGTACGAGCTGCCGGACGACGAGCCGCAACTGATCGGGCGTTCCAGTGAAGCGCTGGACACGACCGACCAGACGATCTCGCGCCGCCACGCCGAACTGACGCCCGACAATGGCAAGTGGTACATCCGTGACCTGCACTCATCCAACGGCACGTTCGTCAACGGCGTCCGCGTCACCACCGAACGCCGGCTTCTCCGCCCGGGCGACCAGGTCCGCACCGGCGCGACGCTTTTCATCTTCGGCGAAGACTCCGTCAAGCCCAAGAACGACTCGATCCGCATGGTCCGTCGTAGCGAGATCGACATCAGCGTCGAATCGACCGCGGCGAGTAATGACGACTCGATGATCATGGCCGTGCCCGAACCCGGGCAGGCGGCCGAGTTCCAGCTGCGTGTGATTTATGAGTTGACCGCGCTGATCGGGTCGGTGACCGACAAGCAGGAGCTGCTCGAGCGTGTGATGGACGTGGTCTTTGAGTATTTCAAGGCCGACCGCGGGTTTATTTTGTTGCAGGACGACCCCGACGCCGCCGCCGAGCCGGTGCTGATCCGCCACCGCACGCCGATCGAGCACAAGAAGCGCGACACCGGCCCGATCAATGTCAGCCGAACGATCGTGCGTTACGTGATGAAGAAGGGCGTGGGCGTGCTGTCCAGCAACGCGATGACCGACAAGCGCTTCGCCACCGGCGACAGCGTGCAGGCCTACGGCATCCGCTCGACCATGTGCGTGCCCATCAAGTTCAAGGACCGGCTCTACGGCGTGATCCACCTGGACTCCAAGGTCGCCAACTACACCTACACCGAGGACCAGCTCCTGCTGCTGACCGCGATCGGCGTGCAGACCGGCGTCGCGCTTTCCAACGCAAGGCTCTACGATAACCGGCTCAAGGACGAACGTCTCGCCGCGGTGGGCCAGACCGTCGCCAGCCTGTCACACTCGATCAAGAACATCCTCCAGGGTATGCGCGGCGGCGCGGACGTCGTCGAGCTGGGCCTGCGCAAGAACAACATGGACCTGACGCGCGGCGGCTGGGAGATCGTCGCCCGCAACGTCGAACGCATCTACGAGCTGGTCATGAACATGCTCGCCTACTCCAAGCAGCGCAAGCCCGAGCTTGAGCTGGTGAACCTGGACCAGTTGCTCGGCGAGGTGGCCGGGCTTGTCCAGAAGCAGTTCGATTCCAAGCACGTGGCGCTATTGATCGACATCCCGCACGACATGCCCCCGGTCCCGGTCGACCCCGGCGGTGTGCACCAGGCGCTACTGAACCTGTTGAATAACGCGCTCGATGCCGTACAGCCGGAGTCGGGCGTGGTCAGTCTGCGCTGCGATTACGACGGCGAACACGACCGCGTGAAGATCACCGTCGCGGACAACGGCGAGGGCATGTCACAGAACACGCTGGCGCGGTTGTTCGAGCCGTTCCACTCGACCAAGGGCCTGCGCGGCACGGGCCTGGGGCTGGTCGTGACCAAAAAAATCGTCGAGGAGCACGGCGGGCTGGTCAAGGTCGAAAGCGTCCGCAAGCAGGGCACCACGTTCACGATCCAGCTCCCCGTGCGTTTCGACCAGGTCCCGATGTCCGCCGACACCATCGGACCCGGCTGAGGCCGGTTCACCGGCCGTCTCCTAAAGCCCTCCCCGTACCGATTTCCGCCTCAAACACGCAATAACCCTCGCCAAACCGCGTTTAGCGGGTAGTATCGTGTGTCAGTGCCTTTTAACCCCTTTGGGCGTGGTTATGGATACCTCTTTATCACCCATCCAGTCCGGGCAGTTCGGCCCGGCCCAGGCCCGGCACTTGCTGCTGCGTGCGGGGTTCGGCTGCGGACCCGGCCGGGTCTCGGAACTGGCAGGCATGGGTCTGGACGGTGCGGTGCGGTCTCTGATCGACGCCGCTGAAGAGCCACAACCCGCGACGGACCCCAGCATCGACCCGGACGTCATACGCCCGCCTACACCCGAGGAAGAGGCGACCTTCATCCGTGCCCGCCGTGACAACGACGAGGCCGCACGCTCCGAGGTCCGACGCATCATCAACGAACGCCAGGCGATGGACCGGCGGATGATCGGCGACCTGCGACGCTGGTGGCTGGGCCTGATGATCGACACCAAAGCCCCCCTGCGTGAAAACCTCGTGCTTCTCTGGCACAGCCACTTCGCGTCGCGTCACCGCAACGTCCGCGACACCTACCTGATGTACCAGCAGAACCGCACGTTCAGAGAGCACGCCGCCGGCAGCTTCGCCGAACTTGCCAAAGCCGTCGTCCACGACCCCGCGATGCTCAAGTTCCTGAACAACGATCAGAACAACAAGCGCAAGCCCAACGAGAACCTCGCCCGTGAGTTCATGGAACTCTTCACGCTCGGCGAGGGCAACTACACCGAAAAAGACATCAAGCAGGGCGCACGCGCGCTGACCGGGTACGGGATCGATGATAACGACTTCGTCTTCCGTGAAAACCGTCACGACGACGCGAAGAAAACCGTGCTCGGCGAATCCGGCAAACTCGACGGCGAGGGCTTCGTGGATGTCCTGCTCGACCAGCCCGCCTGCCCGCGCTACGTCGCGCTGAAGCTCTACCGCCACTTCGTCGCGGACGTGTCGGATTATCTCGACCAGGTGCCGGCGGAGAACCGCGAGGTCGTTTTGCGCATGGCAGTGATGCTGCGCAAGAACGGCTACCAGGTAGCCCCCGTGCTGGAAGCGCTCTTCAAGAGCCGGCATTTTTACGACCCCGCAATCGTCGGCCGGAAGATCAAGAGCCCCGCCCAGCTCGTCGCCGGCACGGCCGTCACACTCGGCACGCCCACGCGCAGCCTCGGCACGCTCAGCGACGGCATGAACATCATGGGCCAGAGCCTCTTCGACCCGCCCAGCGTCGCCGGCTGGCCCGGGGGCCGGAGTTGGATCAATACCTCGACGCTCTTCACCCGCCAGAACATCTGCACCTACCTGATCACCGGTAAGGACCCACGCAAGGAAAAATGGTCCCGCGACCAGCTCGGCTACGACCCGATGCCCCTGATCGCCGGGGTCGGCAAAGATGACACCGATGCCGTGGTCGATCACGTTGTCGGCTTCATGCTCGGCGACCACACGCCCGCGCCACGCCGGAACCGCTCTATACCTTCATGCGTGAGCGAGACAAGGGCGTCACACGCGACAGCCTCGTCGCGCTGCTCACCCTCGTCACCGCGATGCCGGAGTATCAGCTATGCTGACCCATCAAGGAGCCCGTCATGTCTGATCTCTCGGCCTACACGCGCCGGCAGTTCCTGCGCTCGGGCCTGGCGATGGTATCGACCGTCGCCACCGTGCCGATCTTCCTGTCGCGCTCTTCGAGCGTGCTGGCGCAATCCGCCGGTCCGCTGAGTAACCCCGGCATCCCCGAGGACCGCGTGCTCGTTGTCGTGCAGCTCTCCGGCGGCAACGATGGCCTGAACACCGTCGTCCCCTTCGGCTTCGATGATTACTACAAGAACCGTTCATCGATCGCGATGCGCGATTCCAACCTGCTCAAGCTCGACACCAATACCGGCATCGGCCTGCACCCGTCGCTTCGGCCCGTGCACGAGATGATCGGCAACGGGCTGGCGGGCGTCGTGCAGGGCGTGGGCTATCCCAACCCGATCCGTTCGCACTTCGCCAGCATGGACGTCTGGCACACCGGCGATACGCTCAGCAACCGCGGCGAGGGCTGGATCGGCAAGGCGATGGACACGACCTACGACAAGACCGATACATCGCTGGCGTGCATCAGCCTCGGCGATGAAGCCGCCGCTCGCGACCGAGGGCAAGCTCGTCAAGCCCGTCACCTTCGATAAGCCCGAGATGTTCCGCTGGTCCGGCCGTGACCTGCATGACTCTTTGAGCGACACCTACGACCACTTGAACCACCCCGCCGGCGTGACGGACGACAGCGACCCCGCCGGGTTTATCCTCCGGACCGCGATGGATGCGCAGGTCGCCTCGGACCGTGTGCGTAAGGCGGTGGGGCATAAGTCCGAGACCAGCTTCCCGAGCAACGGCTCAGCGCGGCAGCTGAAGATGGTCGCCGCCATGATCCGCGCCGAACTGCCGACCCGTGTCTATTACGTCGCCATGGGCGGGTTCGACACGCACGCCAACCAGGTCGGCCAGCACGAACGCCTGCTCGGCGAATTCGCCCAGGCGATGTCCGCCTTCTACGACGAGCTCAAGGCCACCGGGCACCGGCAGCGCGTCGTGTCCATCGCCTTCAGCGAGTTCGGCCGGCGCGTCAAGCAGAACGCCTCCGGCGGCACCGACCACGGCACGGCCGGCCCGATGTTCGTCTTCGGCGAGCAGGTCAACCCCGGCCTGATCGGCAAGCACCCCAGCCTCACCGACCTCGACGACGGCGACCTCAAGCACAAGATCGACTTCCGCAGCGTCTACGCCAACGTCCTGGACAACTGGATGAAGATCGACTCCACCGCCGTGCTCGGTGACCGGTTCGACCACGCCAAGGCCCTGGCGTTTGACACCCCCGCCCGATTTTGGTCTTGTGAGTCGGTGACAGCCACCGAAACCATTACCCAATCGACCCAGCCCGGCCCGGTCAACGCCGCCGCCGTCCTCGCGCCGAACAGGCCGAACGCGACCCGCCGAGATCAAGGGCGTGCCCTACGAAGAGAAGGGCGTGTTCTTCAGCGAGATTCTTCCTGCTCGCCGCCACGGGCAAGGGCTACGACGGCCTTGTTCTTGGAACCCGGCGCGGCACGCCAGCGGCCGTGAGCTTTTGTCTTGCAGTGTCTTCCCGAAGCGGTGATCGCCCATCGAGTCGATCGCGATCCTTCGATGTGCCCGAATGCCCGCGGAACGTCTGAACGACCGACAACGCCTGAACTACTGCTCGGCGATCATCACGCAGGTTGCTCTCTTTAACACAAAAACCGCTCGTCACGTCGTGCCGTCGACTTATCGGGGTATTTCCGCATCGCGCCTGCCTCTGCACTGCTGCACCGAGAAAGAGGTGAAGATGGTCTTCAATCCACGATCCACAAAGGTCCCACTCTGGAGGTTCGCCGACCAGACGTCCATCCTCGATCTCAGCGATCAGGCCGACTCTGTCGAGCGGTTCAAGCACCTGGATAATTGTTGTTGGGACGGCTTTGCGAAGGACGCGGTGATGGAGTGGCACCCGCCGACGTTAAGTGAATCCGATCCGCGCAGCTACGGCCCGACGTTTGCCTGCCTGCCTTACGATCCGTCGGTGTCATACGCAAAACTTCTTTGCAGGCGCACCTGGCGAACTTCCGGACACGGGCAACCAAGTCGCTCAATAAACGTCTTAAACCCCGGCGCGGGGCCTGACCATGTGCGGGCTGTTGACCAGCGTGGGCGATCGGTGGGCGGGCGGGTTCGACCGTGCGCTCGATGCGCTTTCCAGCCGTGGCCCGGACGAGCGGGGGTGTGGTCTTGAAGAAAATGTCCGTTTCGGGCACCGTCGGCTCTCGGTCATCGACATTGAGGCCGGTCAGCAGCCGATGCTCTCCGCCGACGGGCGCTACGCGCTTGTTTACAACGGTGAGATTTACAACTTCAAGGAGATCCGCCGGGAACTCGAAACAGTTGGCAGCGGCTTCCGCACGTCCAGCGATACCGAGGTGTTGCTCGAAGGTTATGCGCGCTGGGGCAGGGGGTTTCGGATCGGCTCGGTGATGTTTGCGTTTGTCATCTGGGACCGGCACGAAAAAAACGATCTTTGCCGCGCGCGTGACCGGTTCGGGATCAAGCCGCTTTTTATTCAACGCAAGAGGGTTTCATCGCCGCCTCGACGATGCAGCCGTTTTTCGCGCGCGGGTTCCCCGCCGTTTGGATTACGAGGCGTTGCGGGAATACCTGGCGGTGCAGTCGATCTCTTTCGCCGGCTGTCGATCCTGCGTGATGTGCGACCTATTGCCGCCGGCATCGTGGTTGAGTTGGGACCGCGTCAGCGGGAAGTGTGAAACCGGTCGCTATTGGGATATCCCGCAGGCAACCGACAAAACGGCGGGTTTCGACGAACTCGTTGAAGCCACAGATATCGCGCTCGCCGAGAGCGTGAAGCGCCAACTCGTCGCGGACGTGCCATTGGGCGCTTTTCTTTCCGGCGGGATCGACAGCTCATTGATGGTCCATTACATGGCCGCCGCGTCGAGCCACCCGGTCAAGACTTTTACCGTCCGTTTCGATGCCAAAGAGGGTTATGACGAGAGCCGGTACGCCAAACAAATCGCCGAGCGCTACGGCTGCGAGCACCACGAGCTGGACGCCCAGGCGATCGACGCCGACCCGCTCGCCGAGTCCTTGGCTGACCTCGACCAACCGCTCGCCGACCCGGCCTACCTGCCGCTGCGCGAGCTGTGCGGTATGACACGCGAGCATGTCACCGTCGCCATCGCCGGGGACGGCGGGGATGAACTCTTCGGCGGATACCCACGCTTCCTGCGCGGCGAATCAACCTACACCGGCAGCCCGCTGTTCAACCTGCTTAAGCGTATCGACCTGCTCCCACCTGCGCTGCGCCGCCGCGCGTTGCAAGGTGCCGACGGCCTGCTCTGGGACCGCGTCAAGTTCGGCCCTTTCCCCGGCACACGCAAGGATATGGCGGGGCTGCTCACGCCCGACGCCGCGCAGGCCTGCGCGATCGACCAAACCATGCGCTACTGGATCGACCTCGCGCATCGGTTTGGCCCAAAGATCGAAACCGATCAACTTATGCGCGCCGACCTGTGGACGTACCTAAGCGAAAACTGCCTGGTCAAGAGCGACCGTGCCAGCATGGCGCACGGCCTGGAGGCGCGCGTCCCGATGCTCGGCAACCCCGTCGTCGACTTCGTCCTTCCGCAACCCGCCGATGTGAAAATGCAGCATGGCCTGAAGTCGCTGCTCGTCGAACTCTCCAAACGCCACCTCACCCCCGACGTCTGGGACCGGCCCAAGCACGGCTTCTCCGTCCCGTTGCAAACCTACTTCACCGGGAGCTGGCGGCGGCGCTGCGACGACTGGGTCGCACGCTGCGGGGAGCTTGCACCTTTCCTAAACAGCAAAGCGGTCCAGTCGCGCTGGGCGTCCTGCCTGCGCGGCCGGGGCGACACGCGCGGGATGTATACGCTGATCGCGTTGCTGGGTTGGTTGGATGTGCATCAGGTCGAGGTCTGATGTTTAGCGGGCGATCGCAGCTCGCCGGGTTTGCCGCTGGGGGTCAACGCGCGGATCTGCGATCCGCTGCTAAACCGGTTGTGACAATGCCGCGTTCAGGCTGCGTTCGTAGCCGTCGATCATGGTGGTAAGGCTGAACATCGCCCGGCAATCCTGCGCCGCGCTTCGGTAGCCGGTTAAATCGTCTTTAAGCAAACCTACCAACTGTCCCGCCAGATCGTCGGCGTCGGGGAAGCGGAACGTCCGGCCCGCTTTTGTCAGACCGATCAGTTCACGGTGCGGCCCGATGTCGCTGGCGAGGACGGGCAGGCCCGCGCAGATCGCTTCGATGACCGCGTTGGGCATGCCCTCCTCCCGGCTGGTCGTGACGAAGGCGTGCGCGTGCTTAAGCAGCCAGTGTTTGTTTTCGCCGGTCTGTCGGCCGAGGAAGAGCACCGTGTCGCCGATGCCCATGCCTTCGATTTTCGCGCAGAGTTCGTTGAGCGTTTCACCGTCCCCTACGAAAACATATTTCATGCCGCGTTGCCGGAAAACGTCAACCGTTTTGCCCAACGCCTCGACCGCCAGGTCCTGCCGCTTGACCGGACCGACACGCGCCAGGTGCAATACAAACCTGCCCGGTGTCAGGCTGAACGGCGGCTCAACCGACGAGGCGGCTTCGAGTTCACGGTCGAACGCCTCCAGATCGATCCCGTTAAGCACCCGGTCGATCGGCGGCAGGTCCGGCCCGGCGACCTCGCAGCCGGTCGTCGATCCAGTCGCTCAATGAAACGATCCGGTCTGCGCCCCGGTAGCCGGCGCGGATCGTGGCCGGGACGCGCAGCTTTTTCAGTGCGTGGAAGTTCGGGTACAGGTCCGCACCGCGTGCGCTGACGACGAGCTTGAAGCCGAGCTTTTTCTTGACATGTGCCGCAGCGTACCCGGTCGGGTAGCCATAGAACGCGAGCATCACGTCGAACGGGTGTTCCTTGAACAGCTTGGTTACGTGCCTGCTCAACACCTCCGGCCAGAGGTTCTGCGCGTGCGGCCGGCGGTAGCGTGTAACGGGGTAGGGCAGGCCGCCCGGGTCGCCGTGGTCCTGGCATAGCACCTGTACGCCGTGCCCGCGTGCCTGCAGCCCGCGCAGGATACGGTCGCCGGCCAGTTCGGCGCCGCCCACGGACGGCAAAAACGTCGGGGTGAACAGGCACATGCGCATCGCGTTACCTTTGGCCGATCTGTTTGCGGTTGACGCCCATCATCGGCCATTGTTGCAGATTCAAACAGCCCGTGAAAGCGGCGCGGCTTGCGGCGGCGGGTTGATCCGGCTAAACCTTCGGCGATGGACACGGGATTCGACCCCGCCTGGACCGACACGATCGAGCCGGCCGAGGTCTACAAACACGACGCACGCAGCCGGGTCTGGCGGATCGACGCGCCCGACGGCCGATCTTTCGTCATCAAGCGCTTCGAGTTCAACCCGATCCGTCAGGCATTGGGGCAGTTGCTTAGGGTCCACCCGGGGATGCGCGAGATCAAACAGACACGGCTTCTGATCGATCGCGGTATCCCCGTCGTGCCGATCGTTGCGTCGGGTACGCAGCGGCGGGGGGGCGGTGTGTTTTTCTGGTTGGCTACACCCTACGTCGGCAAGAGCGTGTTCAACTTGCTGTATCACGGCGACCTGTCCGATGCCGAGCGCCGGGCGGCGGTGCTCGACGGGGTCGGCCGGCTGACCGGTGAGCTGATCGCCGAGGGTTTTTTTAATCGTGACCATAAGGCCAGCAATATCCTGATCGACGCGGAGGGTAAGCCGCTATTGATCGACTGCGGCGCTGTCAGGTGGCATGGCGGGAAAACCGATTCCCGGCGGATGCTGACCAACCTCACGGCCAACCTCGCCGAGGCCGGCGCCACCGACGCCGACCTGGACCGGGTGGTCTGGGCCAGTGAGACCAACCCCGGATAATACCGAGCCCCGACCGCCCGGGCCGACTCGTCCCCGCATCCCTGCTAGAATGCCCGGCCCGAACCCCTTGCTTCCGCAAGGGGCCATTGACCCCAAACGATCGTATCGCCCTATGGATATCCGTAACTTCTGCATCATCGCCCACATCGACCACGGCAAGAGCACGCTCGCCGACCGCATGCTCCAGGGCACCGGCGCGGTCTCCGACCGGGAGGCCCGCGAGCAGACGCTGGACGACATGGACCTGGAACGCGAACGCGGCATCACCATCAAGGCCTCCGCCGTCACCGTCAAGCACCACTGCGACGGCAAGGAGTACATGCTCAACTTCATCGACACCCCCGGGCACGTCGATTTCCATTACGAGGTCTCCCGGGCCCTGACCGCCTGCGAGGGCGCGATCCTTGTCGTCGATGCCAGCCAGGGCGTCGAGGCCCAGACCGTCGCCAACGCCTACATGGCCGTCGAGTCCAACCTCGAGATCATCACCGTTATCAATAAGATCGACCTGCCCGCCGCACGTCCGGAGGAGATCGCGCTGGAGACTGAGCACGTCCTGGGTTTCCCCGCCGACGAGGCCATCTTCTGCTCCGCGAAGTCCGGCATCGGCGTGACCGAACTGCTCGACGCGATCTGCCGAAAGCTCCCCGGCCCCAAGGGCGACCCCAACGCCAAGACCCAGGCCCTGATCTTCGACGCCATCTACGACGACTACCGGGGCGTCGTCGTCTACTTCCGCCTGTTCAACGGCAAGCTCGCCGCCGGCGACAAGGTCCTGATGATGGGCACCGGCCGAAGCTTCACCATCACCGAGGTCGGCAAGTTCACCCCCAAGATGACCGCCTACAAGCAGCCCATGCACGCCGGCGAGGTGGGCTACTTCGTCGCCAACATCAAGACCCTCGACGACGTCAACATCGGCGACACCATCACCCGCGAGCTGGACCCCGCCGACGAACCGCTGCCCGGCTACAAAGAACCGGTCCCGATGGTGTTCTGCGACTTCTACCCCTCCGGCGACACCGAGTTCGACGACCTCCGCGACGCCATCAGCCGCCTGCACATCAACGACGCAAGCTTCACCTATCAACCGACATCCAGTGAAGCCTTGGGCTTCGGCTTCCGCTGCGGGTTCCTCGGCATGCTCCACATGGACATCGTCCAGGAACGCCTCGAACGCGAGGGCGACGTCTCCATCGTCCAGACCGCGCCCACCGTCACCTACGAGGTACTGAAATCCAACGGCGAGGTCATCCAGATCACCAACCCCGCCGACCTCCCCGACATGTCGCAGGTCAAGGAGATCCGCGAGCCGATCGTCCAGGTCGAGCTGATCACCCCCAAGGATTCGATCGGCGAACTGATGAAACTCTGCGGCCTGCGCCGCGGCGTCTACCGCAAGCAGCAGTTCCTCTCCGAGACACGCCAGATCCTCGATTACGACCTGCCGCTCGCCGAGATCATTTACGACTTCTACGACAAGCTCAAGAGCATCACCAGCGGCTACGGCACGATGGACTACCAGCTCAAGGGCTTCCAGGCCGAGAACCTCGTGAAGATGGATATCCTCGTCAACGGCACGCCCGTCGATGCGCTGTCCGTCATCGTCCACCGCGAGAAGGCCGAGCAGCGCGGCCGGGCGCTGCTGGTCAAGCTCAAGAAGCAGATCGAAAAGCACCTGTTCGAGATCCCGCTCCAGGCCGCGATCGGCGGCAAGATCATCGCCCGCGAAACCATCAAGAGCGTCGGCAAGAACGTGACCGCCAAGTGCTACGGCGGCGACGTATCGCGTAAACGCAAGCTCCTCGAAAAACAGAAAAAGGGCAAGGAGCGCATGAAGCGCGTCGGCACCGTCGACATCCCGCAGCAGGCGTTCATGGCGGTGCTCGATACGGGGGAATGATTGAACCGCAAAGACGCCAAGAACGCGGAGAAGATCATGCGGGATGCTTCATTTGGCGTAGTGCCGATCTACGAATGCGACGGGATTCAGCAGTTTCTTCTTGTTCATCAGAAAAAGGGCCACTGGGGTTTTCCGAAGGGGCACGCCGAGAAGGGCGAGTTCTGCAACGGCGTCCGCTTTGCGCGAACTCGCCGAGGAAACCGGGATCACCAATTGCAAGCTCGATGACAGTGAACCCTTCATCGAGCGCTACACCTTCATCAACAAGCAGGGCGAGCGGGTCGACAAGACCGTGACTTTTTTTATCGGGCGCGTGGGTGATCCGACGGTTGCTGTGCAGCCGGAAGAGGTGCAGGATTTTGCCTGGCTCACCGCCGAAGAGGCCCGCCGACGCCTGACCTTCCCCGAAGCCCGCGAGCTGCTGGGCCGCGTCCTGGCGTTCCTGGATGGGGTTTAATTACAGGCACACAGAATAGGCAGAGGGGCGGAGTGTAGACAGGATGACAGGATTTTCAGGATCAGGTCATATCTTTGGGTGCATGATTTTATCCTGACGACCCCGTGATCCTGTCTACATTCTTCTCTGCGATATCTTCCCTGTGCCTCTGTGGTTCACCTCCCCCGTTAATCTGTGCCGGTTGTAACGCCCGGCCAAGGCTATCGGTCTGTACGGGGCGGAGAAATCACACGTCTTTGATTTGCTTTCCTCGTAACTGAATCGTTTCGTTGATCTCCGGAGGGGTGACATGAACCCGGCCGCGGACCGATGAATCGTGTCCCGGTTGCCAGAGGTTAAGTCACCCCGATTACTGGACGATGGATGGACAGGCCGGCCCGATCGTTGACCGGCCAACGCCCACGGACGGGGGTACGCGAAACGGATTGTTTTACTTAGTTACCGAACACACCGGGCCCGCGTGGGGCTCACGAGCAAGTGGGTTTTGGTTGAACCTTTAGGTTTAGGAGAGTTTCCATGTTGGCACGCAAGCAAGTGGCCCGGGGCTTCACCCTGGTCGAAATCCTGATCGTCGTCGTGATCCTCGGCATCCTCGCCGCGATCGTCATCCCCCAGTTCACCAACGCTTCTGAGTCGGCACGTTCTTCGAGCCTGACCGCTCAGCTGCAGACGCTGCGCAGCCAGCTTGAGCTGTATCAGGTCCAGCACCTGGGCAGCTACCCCGCCGCCAACTGCGACAACGCCGACGGCGACGGTGACTGGACCGCCCTGACCGCCGCGACCGAACTTGACGGCACCGCGGGCAACGGCGACAGCAATGACCTTGGCCCCTACCTGCAGCAGCCGCCCATCAACGCGTTCGAGAACAGCTCCACCTTCGGTGCTGCCGGCGCGGGCGTGGGTTGGGTCTACACCCCGGCTACCGGCCAGATCCGTGCGGTCATGACCGCCGCCAAGGCCGCTGACCTGAACATGGATACGACCAACGACGTGACGACCTACGTCCCGTAATGCTGGCCGATCCCGCTTAACACTCGGCCGCCCGGTTTCAACGAACCGGGCGGCTCTTGCCTTAAGAGACTATCAACGTCCGATACCTACAAGGGGTGGATCATGAAACCTGCCATGCGTACACAACACAGGCCAGCCACCCGTCTTGTCGACCGGGGCTTTACCCTGGTTGAAATCCTGATCGTCGTCGTGATCTTAGGCATCCTCGCCGCGGTGGTGGTGCCGCAATTCGCTAACGCTTCCGAATCGGCGCGCTCCAGCAGCCTCAAGGGCTCGCTCCAGGTGATCCGTGCCCAGATCGAGCTATATCACGCCCAGCACAACAGCACTTACCCGACCCTGGCCCAGCTGACCAACAACTGGAACGTGCTTACAAGCCAGACCGATGTTAACGGCGACCCCGGCGCGGAGTACGGCCCGTACATCAAACAGATGCCGATGAACTCGTTCGAGAACAGCCGCTCTGTTTCCGATACGCCGGGTTCGGGTGTCGGGTGGGTCTATGACGAGGCGACCGGCCGGGTCTACGGCGTGATGCCGGAAGCCAAGGCCGATGAACTCGGCATCGACAAGGTCAACACGGTCCAGGTGTATAACTGATACGCACCGTTCGGCCGTCACAGACCGATAAGCACACACAAAAACACGGTCGATCCGTCCAGGCGGGCCTCAGTCGGGCCCTGTTTTGGCCGATTACTCCGTGTGTACGACCTGTTCCGGGTCAAATAGGAGTCGAGATATGAAGTCGCTTAAATACCTGAACACGATCCTGACCGTTATCGCGGTGTTGCTGACGGTGAATGTCTGGACACTGTGGTCGATCACGCCCGGCGGCGAAGCGCTGTCGGCGGCGACCGAAGCGCGGGCCGACGGCATCGCCAACGGCGGCGCGCAGCGGCAGCAGATCATCAACGCCGTCAACCAGGTCCGCACCGAGGTGGGCGAGCTGAAATCGATGTTCAAGAACGGCAGCGCCCGCGTGCGCCTGGAAGCCGGCTCGCAGGAACAGCCCCAGCAGCCCAAGCCGTAACGACCCAGTCGTATGGTGCATGCCCGAAGCCTATGTTTTGAAAACGTGGGCTTCCGTGGGAGAGATGTGATGTCCACGAAGCGTAATAATCTGAGCCGTTGCCGCGCCGGCTACACGCTGGTCGAGGTGCTGGTCATCGTGACGATCATGGGGATCGCCGCGGCGGTGGTCGTGCCGCAGATGCTGTCCGCCGGGACGCTGGGCGTTCAGGCGGCGGCCCGGATCATCATCGCCGACATCCTCTACGCGCAGAACGACGCGATCGCGCAGCAGCGCAACCGCCGGGTGATCTTCGACCCCGACACCGAGAGCTACTCGCTCGTGGACGAAAACGGCGCGGTCCTGACCGCGCGGTGGATCAGCGGGGCGGCGAACAACTACATCGTGGACTTTACCAGCGACAGCCGGTTTGCCGGCGTCGTGATTGTCTCGGCGGACTTCGGGGGGGCCACGCCCAAGGTGCTCGAGTTCGACGCGCTGGGCGGGCCGCTCAACGGCGGGACGGTGGAAATCGAATTCAACGACCAGCGCTACCGGATCACGGTGGCGTCGTTTACAGGGAGGGTCACGGTCCAGCAGATCTGACGTGACAAAGAGAGGCACGCGTTGTTCGGAGGCGGCAGGAAAACCAGCGAAGGACCGATCGGCGTGGACGTGGGGGACCACACGATCCGGATGCTTCAGATCCACCGTGACGGCGGCAAGAAGGTCGCCGTGGCGGCCGCGTCGCGCGCCCTGGGCCGGGAGGTCAACCCGGCCATGGGTGACGCCTACCACCAGGCCGTCGCCGCCGCCGTGCGTGACATGCTCGCGTCGGGCCATTTCAAGGGCCACCGCGCCGTGAGCTGCCTGCCCGCGGCGAGCCTGCACTACAAAAACATCCGCCTGCCGAAGATGCCCCGCGACGAGCTGGCCTCGGCGGTGCAGTGGGAAGCGTCCGAGCGGCTGAAGTTCAGCGGTGAAGCGATGAGCGTGCAGTTCTTCGACGCCGGCGAGGTCCAGCAGGGCGCAGACGTTCGGCAGGAAGTCATCATCCTCGCCGCGCCCAATAAGTTTATTAACGATCACATCGCCGCGCTTAGGTCGTGCGACCTTGAGCTGGACGCCATCGACGCCGTGCCCGGCGCTCTGGCGCGTTGCCTTGAGGACGCCGTCCCGGACGCCGACGAGGATTCGGCGGTGCGCGTGGTCATTGATGTCGGTTACTCCGGGACCAAGGTCCTGATCACGCACGGGCACCGTGTCTGCTTCTTCAAGCTCATCGAGATCGGTGGCCGGCACATGGACGAGGCCTTGGCCACGAAGCTGGAGCTGCCTGCGTCCGCCGCGAGCGAGGCGAGAAGGGACTGGATTTCCAGCAGCCTGGGCGGGGCGGGTGATGCACGCATCGCCGCGGCCCTGGGCCCGGTGGTTGAAGAGATGTCGCGCGAGATCGCGCTGTGCCTGCGTTACTACAGTGTCACCTTCCGGGGCCGACGGCCCGAAGAGGCGTGGATCATCGGCGGCGAATCGTCCAACGCCTGGCTCTGGGCCCGGCTCTGTGAAGACGCCGGCCTGCGCCCCGCCGCGAGCGACCCGCTGTCCACGATCGACCTGACACCCGTGCAATCCGTGGTCGGCGGCCCCGACAAGTGGGCCGGGTGGGGTGTCGCCGCCGGGCTGGCCCTGCGCTCGATGATCGCGCAGAAGCGCAAGAGCAGGGGGGCGGCGTGAACCACATCGACTTCCTGCCGTCGTCTTACCACGAGCAGCGCGCCAGCCGGGGGTTGGCGCGCAGGCGCTGGGTCCTGATCGCGCTGACCGCATTAACACTGACCGGCTGGGCCGTTGTGCGTCACAAGCAGTCGTCCGACCTCGCTTGGCGCGCCGCAGCGCTCGAGTCGCAGGCCCAGACCACGCAGCAGAAACGCGGCGAGATGGAAAAACTCCGCACCGAGCGTAAGGTCCTGCTCTACCAGCAGAAGGTCCAGCGGCAGATCAGTCAGCCAGTCGCTGTTTCCCAGGCGATCGCCACATTAGGCCGGCAATTGCCCGATTCCGCGGGGCTTACCAGCCTGCAGGTCACCGCCCACCGCCCGCCGCCCAAGCCGCTGGAGGACCCGGACGACAAGAAGGCCAAGCGTCCTGCCAAAAAGAAACCCGACGCCAAGGATGAGGTGCCCCCGGACTACCTGGCGATCGAGGTCCAGGGTCTGGCGCCCGACGACGTCACCGTGGCCAACCTCGTCAACACGATGAGCGAGCACCCGCTTTTCGAGAAGGTCACGATGAACTTCAGCCGGGTCGATACCCATGGCGAGTTGATCAGCCGGCGGTTCCAGATCAGCGCCGAGGTCCCGCTGGACCGTCGTTACATCCCTATGGCTACAAGCGCGGGGGTGTCAGATGAAGATTAAAAGCGAGCGGATCAAAACGATCGGCGCGGTCCTGGGGTTGGTCGGCCTGTTCGCCGGCGGCGTGCTGGTGCCGTACCACTACCGCGACGCCTCGCTCGGCAAGCGGATCGATGCCGCACGCGCAACGCTCGGCATCGGCGAGGTGGATAACGCGGGGCTGGTCAGGCTCTATGACGAAGTGCAGAGCCTGCGCGATGAACTCAGCGGCGGCCAGCACATCCCCACCGAGGCCGAGACCTCGACCGTGCTTCAGGACCTCTCGGGCTTGATCAACGCGCCCGGTGTCACCGGCCAGGAGATCATTACGCTCAAGAGCGGTTATTACGCCGACTACAACATCCTCCCGGTCAAGATCCAGTTCGATGCGCCGTTCGCCACGGCGTTTGACCTGGTCAAGCGGATCGAGCGGCTGTCCAGCGTGGTCCGGGTGGATCGGATCGAGGCCCAGTCGCAGGCCGATTACCCCAATCAACCCCTGACGGTCAACCTCGAACTCAGTGCGTTTTTCATGTCTGATCCGAACGGGGGTGACCGGTGAAGCAGTTTATTGAAAACCTGGTCCACCAGGCCACCGCGGACAAGAAAAAGCTGGGCATCATGCTCTGCGCGCTGGCGCTGGGGCTTTTGCTCTGGGGCCGGTTACTGCTCCAGGGTGTGCCGCGCACCGCCACGGCGGACGACCCCGCGAAGACCGCCCAGAAGGCCGATAACAACGATCCTTCAGACGGGAAAACCCTTCAGAACGACAAACCCCTGCCCGTGGTGCATGTCGATTTACCGGCCTCTCCGGGCCGGGACCCATTCGGGATAGACCCCAGCCGTTACAAACGGAACCCGGGGGCCTCCCATCGCACATCGGCAGCAAAGTCAACGCAAGTTACGCCCGATGAAGACCCCAAGACGGCGGCGGTGCGCCAGGAAGCGATGGAGCTGCGGCTCGAAAGCGTCGTGACCGGTACCCACCCCAGGGCCTACATAAACGGGCGTCTGTTAGCGCCCGGGGACGAATACGAAGGTTTCAAACTCATACAGGTTACGGACAGACACGTACTACTCACCAAGTATGGCTTGATCATCAGATTGAGGATGTAACAGCCAAAGCCGCGGAGGCTTTTCAAGGAGTCGAGCATGGTTACGCGAAACACAAAGCATTGGTTGGGCGTTTTTTTTTGCTCCGTAGGGTGCATCTGTAGCACCTCGGCGCTAGGCGCAGAAGGGGACAGCCTGGCAGGATCGGGCGAACCGATCGCGCCCGACACCACGCCCGCTCTGTTCGAGACCGCCTCCGAAGATGAAGCCCTGCCCCAGGGCCAGCAGGTCGAGGTCGGGTCGTTCGGCCAGATCGACCTGCACGTCAAGGACCTGGACCTGACCAAGGTCCTGCAGCTCTTGAGCATCCAGAGCCAGCGCAACATCATCGCCAGCCGCAACGTGGCCGGCAGCGTCTCCGCCGACCTCTACGGCGTGGACTTCTACGAGGCCCTCGACGCCATCCTGCACACCAACGGGTTCGGCTACCGTGAGAAGGGCCAGTTCATCTACGTCTACACCACCGAAGAGATCGCCCAGCTCGAGGACGAGAACCGCGAGCTGGCCTACGAGATCGTTCGGCTGAACTACATCAACGCCGCCGACGCCTCCGCGTTCGCCAGCCCGCTGCTCTCGAGCGCCGGCTCGATCGCGCTGTCCGGCGAGGCCGACGAAGGCTTTGAGCCGACGATCTCCGACGGCGGCGCCAACAGCTCGGCGCACCAGGACACACTGGTCATCCGCGACTACGCCGAGAACATCGAGCAGATCCTCGCGATCATCCAGAAGCTCGACGTCCGGCCCAAGCAGGTGCTCGTCGAGGCCACCATCCTCCAAGCCCGCCTGACCGAAGCCAACGCCTTCGGTGTCGACTTCGCGGTCTTCGCCGACCTGAGCCTGGCCGACTTCACGACCCCGCTGGGCGCAGTGGATGAACTGATCACCGGCGGCGTGGGCGACTCCGGCAGCGCCGTGACCACCAGCCCCGGCAGCGTCTCGACGGGTAAGAGCAGCGTCAAGTTCGGTGTCGTCGGCTCCGACGCCGCCGTCTTCGTCCGTGCCCTTGACTCGGTCACCGACACGACCGTCCTGGCCAAGCCCCAGGTCCTCGTGCTCAACCGTCAGAAAGTCAACCTCCTCGTCGGTGAACGCCTGGGCTACCTGTCCACCACCGCGACCGAAACATCTAACACCCAGACCGTTGAGTTCCTCGACGTGGGTACCCAGCTGACGCTGCGTCCGTTCATCAGCGATGACGACTTCGTCCGCATGGAACTGCGCCCCAGCGTCTCCGACGGCAGCACCAACCTCGTCGGCGGGTTCGTCATCCCGGACACCACCACGCAGGAACTGGTCTCCAACGTCATCGTTCACTCCGGCCAGACCGTCGTGCTCGGCGGCCTGTTCAAGGAAGACACCACCATCGGCCGCACCAACGTCCCGGGCCTGGGCAACCTGCCCGTGGTCGGCGGCGCGTTCAAGGGTCAGGACGATGAAGTCACCCGCAGCGAAGTCATCTTCATGATCAAGCCCACCATCCAGAAGGATGAGGACCTGACCAAGATGGCCGACAGCGTCAACTCGGACATCGAAGCCACCCGCAGCGGCATGCGTAAGGGCCTGCTCCCCTGGTCGCGTACCAAGCTCACCAGCAAGTACGTCACCGACGCCATGCAGTATATGAAGGACGGCAACGAGAAGAAGGCGCTCTGGTCGCTGGACAAGGCCCTGTATCTCGACCCGACCATGGCCGACGCCCTGAATCTCAAGGCGCAGATCACCGGCGAGAAGAACTACTACTATGACCGTAGCATCCTCAAGAACGCCGTTGATTCCGTGATCGACGCCGAGGTCTCGGCCAACGTCGATCCCAACGCCCAGATCATCGACGTCGCTCCGGCGACCGAACCGGTGATCGAAGACGAATCCGCCTGGGCGCAGGACCCCGCCGATTGGGAGTTCAGCGCTCCGCAGACCCCGGAAACCCCGGCCGAACCCGCCGCTTCGATCGAAGGCGACTGGTCCGAGCCGGCCGCTGCGGCCCCGGCGACCACCACCGGGCAGACCGATGAAAGCGTCGACTTCATCAACGAGCCCTCGGCGAACTGGGACGGATCGGCCCCCGCCGACCAGCCCCAGGTCGAGGCGCCCTGGCGTGTCGAGCTGTCCAACGACGACAGCACCTGGCAGGCCGATGACAGCACCTCGGTCGAGGTCTACGAACCCAACGCGTACTTCACCGAAGAGCAGGCCGACGAACAGGCCCAATCCGGCGAACCTGTGAACATCTTCGAGTTCGTCGAAAGCGCTCTGGGCACCAAGGCCGATGCCGATGCCCAGTCACCGAGCGAAGCCGAAGTCAGCAGCGTCGATACCGACAAGGACGCCGATTAAATCAGCAACCTCATGGTTCGACATAAACGACCCTGTGTAACCCCCGGCACCACGCCGGGGGTTTACCACAGGGATCGGGCGTAACAAAGCCCGGAACAATGGGCACGGAACGACTGCAATGAGTGACACGCAGAAAAGGAAGAAGATGAAACGCAACGCAAAGATCTATCAGGCCGTCGCGCTCTCGGCCGTGGCGCTGTTCGCGTCCACGCTGACCGGTTGTAACCAGGACTCGCTGGTCGAAGAAAAGGCCGACGCGAAGAACCGCTGGTTGGAACTGCGCAGCAGCATGATGCTGGATATGGCTCAGCAGCAGTTCAATACCGGCGACCTCACCCAGGCCGAGCAGTCGGTCAAGAACGGGATGTCGATCGACCCGACCCACCCCGGGCTGCATGTGCTCGCCGGCCGCATCGAGATGGAACGCGGCAAGCTCGAACGCGCTTACCATTTGTTCGAGGCCGCGATCCAGCTTGCTCCTGACAAGCCCGAGGCCTACTACTATCAGGGCCTGGTCATGCAGCGCTGGCAGCGCTACGAAAGCTCTCTGGAGTATTACCAGAAGTCTTTCGACCGTGAGCCGGACAACGCCGCATACCTGCTGGCTGTCAGCGAGGCCATGATTGAACTGGACCGTGTGGATGACGCGCTTGCGCTGCTCGAATCCAAGCGCGAATACTTCGACCAGAACGCCGGTGTCCGCGCCGCGATCGGGCACCTCTACTACATGAAGGGCCAGCCCGCGCAGGCCGCCGAATACTTCCGTCAGGCCAGCCTGCTTGAACCGGACAACGCCAAGCTCCAGGAACACCTGGCGTTTTCATACATCGCCGCGGAGAAATACCCCCAGGCGATCGAGGCGTTTAAGAATGTCCTGAAGTCTCCGGAGGAAAAAGACCGCGCCGACATCAAGCGTGCGCTCGCCTCGGCGTATCAGCAGACCAACCAGCCCAAGGAAGCGCACGCCGTCCTTGTCGAGCTTGCCCGCAGCCCCCAGAGCGATGTCGCCGACTGGATCAGGCTCGGCGAGCTGTCCTACCAGCAAAACGACATGGGCGGAGCGCTGCAGGCCGCCAGCAAGGTGATGAGCCTCACGCCCGAGCGCTACGAGGGCTATCTTCTTGCGGGCATGGTCTGGCAGAAGCGCGGCAACCTGAACAACGCCTTGCAGATGTTCGACCGCGCCGCCCAGGCCGCGCCGACAAGCACAGAGCCACTGATCCTGCGTGGCCTGTCGCTGCAGAAGGCCGGCCGCAACGCCGCCGCCGCCGAGGCGTATAACGAAGCCCTGCGCCGTCAGCCCGACGACGCCCGGGCCGTGCAGCTGCTGGCCGCCGTGGTCGGCAATGAGTAAACAACGCACGCCCCGATAACCATGTGATACATCCGGCGCACACGCGCGATCCACGATCGCGCGTGTGCGTTGTGTTTTACCGTTCATCATATTGTCAGGCGGCAGGCGTTACGGCCGTTTCATCCGCTCCGGACGGCCTTGTTCCGGTCAACCGGACCCGTTATTACGCCGATATGACACGGGGAGCCCGTGTGCGCGGGCCCCGTGCGGTATGACGCCGCTATCACGCCGGTCACGCCGTGTCAGGGCACGGCCACACGGCGCAGGAGTCCAGGGAGGAGGCATGGCAACGCCGCCTTTGATTCTCGTGGTTGACGATGCAACACACGTCGTCAACGCACTCGCCGTCAAGCTGCAGAGCGCCGGCCACGTGTTTCCCCGCGCCCACGGCGACCGGGTGCCGCCTGCCACGCTTGACCGTGTCACCGGCCCCGTCACCCGGGGCGACGTGGAAATACAGGGCCGACGAAATCCGTAATCCCACACCGGTACAAGGGGCCGTCAGACCGTCGTGATCCAGGCCATCGAACAATCCGAAACCCGAGCGTTCTCAGGCAGGCTGCGTCAACGCCTCGCCGAGCTGGGCGTCGCTGTCGTCTCGGTCGGGCCCGACGGGATCGCCGAATTGATCGGCCCGTACCGCTGGGAACACGAGCTGCTCGTCGGCTCCACCCCGTTCGCTGCAGCGATCCGCGGCCAGATCGACACACTGACCAACAGCCCCGGCCAGATGGTCGGTGTTTGGCCCGGCCTGGTGTTGGTCCCGCTACATTCCAGCAACAGCCGCATCGACGCGGAACCCGCACGACACCACGCCCGTGATCGCGGCCCTGCTCCTGGGGCGCGATATCCTCGATTCCGAACAGTTCCGTCTGGTTTGCGACGCGCAGCACGTCGATCGGCAGGCGGCGGCGGCGAAGTTCGATGCCCGCGCATTGCTCGAGCCGGAAGAACTGGCCCGACTGGCACAGGTCATCGGGTGGATGGCCCGTGACGCCGGCGACCTGGGCTGGCGCCTGAACGAACTACACGACCTTAGCTGGGAGCTGGCCGGTTCATACGAGGAATTGAGCCTGCTCTACAAGCTCTCGACGAATATGGTCGTCGATCATCCGCCCCAGGCGTTCCTGGAGCAGGCCTGCGAAGAGATGCGTGAAGTGGTCGGGCTGCGCTGGCTGGCGATCCAACTCGCGCCGACCGAGCCGGGCCTGGCCGGGCTGTCCGTGCCCGTCTGCATGGACGACCGGTCATCGCTTAACGCCGAAGACATCCGTAAGGTCGGGCCGAAGCTGATCGAGGCGATGCACGGCCGGACCGAGCCGCTCATCATGGATAACGCGGCCCTGCTCGGCATCCCGGGACTGGACCGCATCGCTCACAGCCTGCTGGTCACGCCCCTGCACGTGGACGGCAAGCCCCTGGGCCTGCTCTACGGCGCCGACAAAATCAAAGCCGGCTCGGGCCTGAGCACCGTCGATTCCAAGCTGTGCGCATCGCTGGGCAGCAGCCTGAGCATCTACCTCAAGAACGTGATGCTCTACGAGGACATGCACTCGATGTTCCTCGGAACGCTGCACGCGCTAAGCACCACGATCGACGCCAAGGACTCGTATACGCATGGCCATTCCGAGCGCGTCGCGCTGATCGCGCGCCAACTCGCCGAGGCCGCGGGTCTGCCCGCGCAGACGGTCGAGCGTGTTTACCTCTCCGGCCTCGTCCACGACGTGGGCAAGATCGGCGTCCCCGAGGCCGTGCTCACCAAGCCCGGAAAACTCACCGACGAAGAATACGAACTGGTCAAGAAGCATCCCGAGATCGGCGCACGCATCCTCGAAGGCATACGCCAGATGCGCGACCTGATCCCCGGCGTGCTCCACCACCACGAATCCTGGGACGGCCGGGGCTACCCCCACGGCCTGGCGGGACGCGACATCCCGTTGTTCGGTCGCATCATCGGCCTGGCCGACGCCTTCGACGCCATGAGCAGCGACCGCACCTACCGTAACGCCATGCCTATGCACAAAGTCCTCGACGAGGTCCGCCGGTGCAGCGGCAAGCAGTTCGACCCCGACCTGGTCGATGTGTTCGTCGGCCTGGACTTCACCCAATACCTGGACACGATCGAGAAACACCACGACCGCTTGAAAGTGTAACAACACAGACCGCCCTGAAACCTGTGCCCGGCACGGCAGGGATAGAAACATGAAGATCATAAGCCAACAGAACGAACTGCAAACCATCTTCAGCCTCCGTGGCGAATTGACCGCCGACGAGGCCGATGAGTTCCGCAAGGAAGCGCTTGAAAAGATGGACGGCAAGACCCACGACTTCATCCTGGACATGTCGCAGGTCCCGTTCATCGACTCCAAGGGGCTGGAAACACTGCTCTGGCTTCAGGAGCAGTGTGTGGAACAGCTCGGCCAGGTCCGCCTCGCCGCCTGCCCCGACAACATCAAAACCATCCTGGGGATCACACGCCTAAACGACACCCTCACCACCTGTGACACCATCGAGAGCGCGATCGAAAGCCTGGAAGCCTGACGCATGTCCCACACCCGGAACAACACGGACACCGCAACGCCCACCATCGTGCGCGTCGGCGACCTGCTGGTCTCGCGGGGCCTGGTCACGCCCGAGCAGATCGACAAGGCCCTGGCTTATCAGAAAGACCGCGGTCACCAGGCGCTGCTGGGTGAGGTACTCGTCGAGCTTGAGTACGTCACGCCGGAGCAGGTGATGGAAGCCCTGGCTGAGGCCTACGGTGTACCGTTCGTGCATCTGGAGCCGAAAGTTTGCGACCCGGCCGTCGCGGACGTGCTGCCCACCGAGTTCCAGGAGCAGCAGTGCGCTCTGCCGCTGTTCCTGGTTAACGGCAAGCTCACACTCGCCGTGTCCGAACCGGCCAACGTCTTCATCGCCGAGGAAGTCCACCGCCTCACCGGGCACACCGTCCAGCTCGTTGCCGCCACGGCCAACAACATCCAGAGCATGATCATCGCCCAGGCCACCGGCGACCGGGACATGGTCATCGGCGAGCTGATCGACGACATCGACGAGGAAGACCTCACCGTCGTCGAGCAGCAGATCACCGACCTGGCCGACGGCAGCGAGGATTCCGCCAACGAATCGCCCGTCATCAAGCTGGTCAACTACCTGCTCTTCGCCGCCGTGCAGGAAGGCGCAAGCGACATCCACATCGAGCCGGACGACGGCGCGCTGCGCGTCCGCTACCGCGTGGACGGCCGGCTGTTCCAGAAGATGACCCCGCCGCTGAAGATGCTCCCCGCGGTCGTCAGCCGTATCAAGATCATGGCTAAACTCGATATCTCCGAGCGTCGTGTCCCGCAGGACGGCGGCATCAGCATCCGCATCAACAAACGCCCGGTCGACCTGCGCGTCTCCACGATGCCCGGCAAGTTCGGCGAAAAAGTCGTCATCCGTATCATCGACAAGAACAACGCCATGACCGGCCTCGATCAGATCGGCTTCTCCCAGCCGATGTACGACCAGTTCGTCAACATGGTCAGCCAGCCCAACGGCATCGTCCTGGTCACCGGCCCGACCGGCAGCGGCAAGTCCACCACGCTCTACGCCGCGCTCCGTCAGATCAACAAAGAGACCGTCAACATCAGCACGGTCGAGGACCCCGTGGAAATGAATATCCCCGGGGTCAACCAGTTCCAGACCAACGAAAAGGCCGGCTTCACCTTCGCCGGCGCGCTCCGCGCGCTGCTGCGTCAGGACCCCGATGTCGTGATGATCGGCGAAATCCGCGACCAGGAGACCGGCAAGATCGCCACCCAGGCCGCGCTCACCGGGCACATGGTTCTCTCGACTCTGCACACCAACGACGCGCCCAGCGCGATCACACGGCTATTCAACATCGGTGTCGAACCTTACCTCGTCGCCGCCAGTATCCGCGGCGCGCTGGCCCAGCGTCTGGTCCGCCGTATCTGCAAAAACTGCAAGGAGCCGGCCGAACTCACCGACCCGCTCAAACGCGCGATCGACCGGCTCGGCCCGCAGGCGCAGGGGATCCAGACGTTCTACCACGGCGAGGGCTGTAAGGCCTGCCGCAACACCGGGTACGCCGGACGCGCCGGTATCTACGAACTCTTCGAGCCAAACGACGAGGCCCTCGACGCCATCACGCGCGGCGCGAGCCTCCAGGAGCTGCGCAAGATCGGACGTGAGACCGGCTACACCACGCTCCGTATGGACGGGCTTGAGAAGGTCGCCGCCGGCATCACCACCATCGAGGAGCTGATCGCGGCGACTTCACACTGATAGATACGGTGGGGCGAACACCCCGTTATGGAATTGAAAGACCAGGGAAAAGATGCCCAGTTTCAAATACAAAGCACGGGACGGACGCGGTGAACTGATCACCGGCGTGCTCAACGCCCCGAACGTTGAGGAGGCCGGGCGCATGCTGCGCGGCGACGGCAAGTTCGTCGTCAAGATCGACAAGGCAAGAGAAGCCGCTTCACCCGGCGCGACGACCGGCAAAAGCTCGAACGGGAAGATACGCCGCGCCGAGATCATCACCTTCGCGCACCAGCTCGCCGTCATGGTCGAGACCGGCGTGCCGATCTCCGAAGCCCTGGAATGCGTCGCCCAGCAGAGCGAGAACGAAACCTTCCGCGCGGTCCTGAAAGATATCTCCGATCAGGTCCAGGCCGGCAACGATCTTTCCTCCGCGCTGCGCTCGCACGCCAAGGTCTTCCCACCCGTAATGACCAGCCTCATCCGCGCAAGCGAGGTCTCCGGCACGATGGGCAGGATGCTCGACCGTGTCTCGGGCTATCTCTCCAAAGAGATGCAGACCGCCAAGAAGATCCGCGGCGCGTTGACCTACCCCGCCTTCATGCTCGGGATGGTGATCCTGGTCACGACATTCCTTCTCATGTTCGTGCTGCCGAAGTTCGCCGGCATCTACCAGTCACGCGATACCGCGCTGCCCGCGCCGACGCAGATTTTGTTGGGGCTCAGTGGCAGCCTCGTGGACAACTGGCACCTGTGGCTTGGCGGGATCATCATGGCCGTCGCCGGTGTGTATTTCGCGGCTGGGACGCCGGGCGGGCAGCGGTTCTACGATTACCTCAAGCTACACACACCGGTCATCGGGCCGCTTTTCAACAAGCTCTACCTCACGCGCGGCTGCCGCACGATGGGCACCATGGTCGCCGCCGGCGTCCCCATACTCGACATGATCGAGATCGTCCGCGAGGTCACCAATAACGCGCTCTACGAAGAACTCTGGGACGACGCCGACCTGCGCCTCCGCCAGGGCGCACAGCTTTCGGATTCGCTTTTCGACTCGCCCCTGATCCCGCGCTCTGTCGCGCAGATGGTTTACTCCGGCGAACGCTCCGGCCGGATCGGCGACGTCATGGAACGCATCGCCGAATACACCGAGAGCGACTTCGACGAACAGATCAAGACCACCACCGGCATGATCGAACCGGTTATGACCGCCACCATGGGCGTCATCATCGGCTTCGTCGCCATCGCCATGCTTTTGCCGATCTTCAGCGTCGGCAAGGTCGTCTCCGGCGGATAATCGCGTCGTGGCGCGTATCGGTATGGTTCTACCACGCTGTACGCTTGATTAACCCCATACAAAGTGACACGACTTGTCGCGCCGCCCCTCCCCCGGTACGTTAATCCCGCGCCACGGACATCTTCGCGCACAGGGCGGGCACTTGTTCCAGAAACTTTCCGAATTCAACACGTTGCTGAACGACCTCGCCTGGGGTATGCCCCTGGTGATCCTGCTCACCGGCGGCGGCGCGCTGTTGATGTTCTACTCACGCCTGCTGCCCTTCACCGGTTTCATGCACGCACTCAAACTCACGTTGGGTCGGTATCATCACCCCGGCGACGCCGACGACCCCGGGCAGATCAGCCACTTCAAGGCCCTGTGCAACGCGCTCGCCGCCACGATCGGTCTGGGCAACATCGCCGGCGTCGCCGTCGCCATCACGCAGGGCGGTCCCGGCGCGGTCTTCTGGATGTGGGTCGCCGCGCTCATCGGGATGAACACCAAGTTTTACGAATGTACCCTCGCCGTGCGCTACCGCGGCCGGGACCACACCGGCCAGGTCCAGGGCGGCCCGATGTATGTCATCGACAACGCCCTGCCCCGCGCGTTCAAGCCCCTGGCGATCTTCTTCGCGCTCTGCGGCATGATCGGCACCACCCGGCTCTACACGGCCAACCAGACCGTCAGCTTCTTTAACAGCGCTTACGGGCAGGAAACCGGGGCGACCGCCGCCACGTTTCTCGGCAACAAGCTCTACCTCGGCATCGTGTGCGCCGCTCTCGTCACCTACGTCCTGCTTGGCGGGATCAAACGCCTGGCCCACTGGACCAGTGCGCTGGTCCCCGTGATGTGTCTGTTTTACGTTGTCGCGGCCCTGGCGATCATCGCGATGCACCTGGACGCCGTGCCGGCCGCTTTCACAAACATTTTTACACAGGCGTTCTCGCCCGACGCCGCGCTCGGCGGCGCGCAGGGCGCATTCATCGCCGTGCTCATCACCGGCGTCAAACGCGCCGCGTTCTCCAACGAGGCCGGCGTCGGCACCGCGCCCATGGCCCACTCCAACGCAAAGACCACCGAACCCATCAGCGAGGGCCTGGTCGCCATGCTCGGGCCCATGATCGACACGCTTATCGTTTGCACCATGACCGCGCTGGTCATCCTCGTCAGCACCACGCCCGCCGACTACGAGGGCCGAAAGGGCGTCGTCCTCACCCACTACGCATTCACACAGACCTTCGGCGGCATCGGCACGCACGGCCTGGCCATCGCCGTCGCGCTCTTCGGCTTCTCCACCATGGTCGGCATGGCTAACTACAACGCCAAGTGCTGGAACTACCTCTTCCGCGGGAGCCTCGGCCCCGCCGGCAAGTGGATATTCCTCACATGGTTCGCCTTTACCCTGATCGTCGGCGCCGCCGCGCCCCACGACGAGATGATCACCATCATCGACACGGCCTACGGCCTGATGGCCTTCCCCTCCATGATCACCACCATCCTCCTCGCCCCCCGCGTCACCCGCGCTCTGCGCGAATATAAACGCAACCACTTCGGGCAGCCCACAAACCACGATTACGAATAGTGTATATTTCTTACGAAGCGACGCGACTCGTCGCGCTCGCCGGATGTGCAGCTATCACACATCCAGTTCTTGCGCTTCTTTGGCGCTTTTAGTAATGAAACTGAATCTCGCTCCAGGGTCTTTGCCCATCAAATCAATGATGATTTTTTCCGTTTCATACCTATACAAATCTGGAATCACAACACGCAGTAATCTGCGCGTCTTGGGGTTCAGCGTGGTTTCCCATAACACTTTAGGCATCATCTCGCCCAGACCCTTGAAGCGGGTGATATCGGCTTTCGCTTTGCCTTTACCGTGTTTCTTGAGAATATTATCGCGGTCAACATCATCGGCGGCCCAAAAAGTTTCTTTGCCGATATCGACTCGGTAGAGTGGAGGTACTGCTAGGAAAATCTTGCCTTCCTCAATCAATGTCTTGGCGTGACGATAAAAGAAAGTTAACAGCAATGTGGTGATGTGGTGGCCGTCGGAGTCGGCGTCGGCGAGCAGGATGATGCGCTGGTAACGCAGGCGGGTGGGGTCGAAGTCCTTGCCCGCGCCGCAGCCCATCGCCGTGACCAGGTCGGCCAGTTCCTTATTTTCAAGCACCTTGCCCAGCGACGCGGTCTCGGTGTTCAGCACCTTGCCGCGCAGCGGGAGGATCGCCTGGTGCGTGCGGTCCCGGCCCTGCTTGGCGCTGCCGCCGGCGGAGTCGCCTTCGACGATGAATAGTTCGGAATTGTGCCGGTTGTTGTTCGTGCAATCGCTGAGCTTGCCGGGCAGTGTCAGGCGGTTGGCGGTCGCGCTCTTGCGTGACACGCTCGCCGACGCCGCGCGGGAGGCTTCGCGCGCCCGCGCCGCCTGGATGATGCGCGCCACGATCGACTCGGCCACGCTTCGGTTATGGTTCAGCCAGTGCTCGAGCGCCGGGCGGATCACGCCGTCCACCGCGGCCTGCACCTCGGGGTTGTTCAGCCGGTCCTTGGTCTGGCCCTGGAACTGCGGGTCGTGCACAAACACGCTCAGCACAGCGACCAGCCCTTCACGGACGTCCTCGTGCGTCATCTTGATGCCGCGCGGCGTGAGGTTGTGCGTCTCGATGTAGTTGCGGACCGCCTTGGTCAGCCCGGCTCGGAGCCCGTTCTCGTGTGTGCCGCCGGACCCGGTGGGGATGCCGTTGACGTAGCTGCGCACGTGCTCATCGGTCGCCTCGGTCCAGCGGAACACGGTCTCAATCCGCGTGCCGTTGTCTTTTTCGAGTGTGAACACAGCGTCGTTGATCGGCCGGGCGTTCCGCTCCTTGACGATCTTCTCAAGGTATTGAGCGATGCCTTCCTTGTGCTGGAAGGTTTCCTTCTTCCCGTTGGCCTGATCGTCGTAAGTGATCTTCACGCCTTTGTGCAGGAAGCTGGCGATCTCCAGGCGGTCGCGGATGGTATCGGCGTTGAACTCGTTTCGGGGGAAGATCGTCGGGTCGGGATGGAACGTGATCGTCGTCCCGCTGCCGCGTGCGGCGCCCAGCTTCTTGATCTTCCCCTGCGCGACGCCGCGCTTGAAGACCATCTGCCATTCCTGGCCGTCGCGTTTGACGGTGGCGGTCAGTTCTTTGGAGAGCGCGTTAACAACCGATGCGCCCACGCCGTGCAGCCCGCCGGCGGTCTTGTAATTGTTCTCGTCGAACTTGCCGCCGGCGTGCAGTGTGCAGAGGATGATCTCGAGCGCGGGCTTCTTGTGTTTGGGGTGGATATCGACCGGGATGCCCCGGCCGTTGTCGCTGACGGTGACGGTCTTGCCGTCCTTGTGCAATGTCACGCCGATCTCGCTGGCGTGCCCGTTCATCGCCTCGTCGATCGCGTTGTCGAGGACCTCCCAGACCAGGTGGTGCAGCCCCGCGCTGCCGACCCCGCCGATATACATGCCCGGGCGCTTGCGCACCGGGTCAAGGCCTTCGAGTACCGTGATGTCTTTGGCGGTGTAGGTAGTCATGCTTTTTTACTTTACAGTCAGAACATCTACCAACTTCTTTCGATGCCCCGCGATAAGCTGTAATGTTCTGAGAATAGTGAATTGTTCCGGGACGGCCCGTCTGAACATATCGATATCCCGGAGGTCAGCTAAAATCTCACTGAGAAGTTCAAGGGTCGTTTTAACTTCAGCACCATCTATTACTTCGTGATTTGTATTACTACCATAACCGAGCAGGATAATCTGTTTTATGTCTTTTGGTAAGATATTTACGTGAGAAAACATGCTGGGAATGTGCTTGCGTCCTGCCCGCAGCTTTTTCGTGTATCGCTGGATTCTTTTATCCCAAGGGTTTGAATCCATCGTGGGTTCAATATGAACGACATGCTTGGCTTCGGGGTGCCACGCTACCACGTCCAGCTCACACTCGAAGCCACCGTGCACAAGCCTGCCGACCCGCACATTACGCCTGACAAAGTAGCCGCGGTATTCATACCATTCGGCCACGAGTTGTTCTAGGTGATTTGCGGGCATGAGGTTATCCCTCGGTTGGCGACACTTATTAGCCTATTCGGACTTTCACAACGACCTTGCGGACCGGCGCGGGTTTGCCGTTATCCGCGATGCAGGGCATGTGGACGTCCTGCGGGAGGAAGACGGTGAACGTGCCCGCCGGGACGCGGAGTTGCGTGCCCTCGCCGGTGAAGAACGCGACATCGTTCTTCGCGTCGTAAGGCTGCTCGGGTTTCACGGCAGAGATCGCGGCGTAGCCCATGCGCTCACAGCCATCGACCACGAACTGCACATCCGCGTAGGTCTGGTGCGCTTCCCACCGGCAGTCGGAGGTCAGTTTGGTGTTGTAGGCCTGCACGCTGACGAAGACGTCGTCGCCGTCGAGCTTGTGCGTGCCAATGACGTCGGTCGCCGCCCGCCCGCTGCGGAGGTATTCAAACGCTTTGGCGAAGCGTGGGCCGAGGGTTTCGTAAGCCGATGCGTTGTCGAGTGTGTCGATAATCATGATTAGTAGGTATCCGTGATGATGGCGTCGGCTTCGATCTCGACGACCATGTCGGGTTTGATCAGGCCGGCGATCTGGATGATGGCGGTGGCGGGGCGGATCACGCTGAAGACCTCGCCGTGCGCCTTGCCGACGCCGCCCTCGTGGGCGAAGTCGGTGATGTACATGCGTGTGCGGACGACGTCCTCGAACGAAGCGCCGGCCTGCTTAAGCGCCTTGCCGATCTTTTCGAGGATGAATTTGGCCTGCGTGTAGCCGTCACCGGGGCCGACGGTGTTGCCGTCCTCGCCGACCGCGGCGGTGCCGCTGACGAAGACCATGTTGCCGACCTTCACCGCGCGGGAGTAGCCGATGGTGGGTTCCCAGGGCGAACCGCTCGAGATGTTTTTTCGTTTGCTCATGCTTCGTCATCCAAAAGGATCGGCATCTGCGGCGGTTCGGGCACTATTTTGGCGATCCTTCCGTTTTTCTGGATCTCCGTGCCCTTGCCGCCCCGGCCGGTTTTCTTGTACTTCGCGGTGCTGATGGTTTTCTCCGCGCCGCGGTTGGTTTCGACCTTCAGTAGATCACGGTCGCCCGACGAGGCCTTGAAGCCCAGCAGCCGGTCTTCCTTGCCGAGCTTGATGAGCATGACACCCTTGCCCGGGCCGGAGAGGTAGTTGACCTCGTCGACGCCGCAGACGATCGTTCGGCACTGCTCGCTGACGGTGAGCAGTATCTCGTCGCCGTGGACCTTTTCGACGCCGACGACCTGCGATCCCTTGGCGGGCCGTGCGTATTTCCGGCCGGCGCGTGTGCTGGGTTCGACGAACGGTTCCAGGCCGAAGCGCAGCGCGTACCCGTCGCTGGTCGCGGCGACGGCGTGTGTCGCGGGGCAGAGGTCGGGCTTTTTGGGGTCCTCGGCGATGTCCCCGATCGCACGCGGGTCCAGCGAGTAGGCCGCGACGATGCGCTCACCGTCCTTGAGCTTAAAGAGTTTCTGGATCGGCTCGCCGTAGCCCGTGGTGGCGGGGACGTCGATGATCCGACAGGTGTACGCGACGCCGAAACTCGAGAAAAACACCATCGTCGCCCGGGTCGAACCGGCCTCGCAGGCGAGCACCACGTCACCCTCGCGCAGGCGCGTGGTGCCGGGGTCCTTGATCTCTTTCTGCCGCTTGATCCAGCCATCGGCGGTGACGAGCACGTGCGCATCCTCCGCGACGATAAAGTCCTCGGCCGAGTATTCCGGCTCGTCCTCGGGGGCCTCGATCAGCGTGCGGCGCTTGTCGTTCTTGCCGTATTCCTTGCGGATCCGTTCGATCTCGCCCCGCACGATGCCCCATCGGCCGGTGGCGTCCTTCTCGCCCAGGAGCTTCTTGATCTCGCGGATGCGCTTCTGTTTTTCCTTGAGTTCCTCGACAACGAGGTTGATCTCCAGCTTGGCCAGCCGGTACAGCTTCAATTCGAGGATCGCGTCGGTCTGTTCGGCGTCAAGCTGCTTGAACCGGGCCATGATCTTCGTCGCCGCGTCGGCCTTGCCGTCGGACTTGCGGATGATCCGGATGATCTCATCAAGCGCATCGAAGATCAGCGCGAAGCCTTCGAGGATGTGCGCCCGCTTCTGTAGCGCCGCCAGCTCGTGTTCCAGCCTTTTGGTCACGACCTCCAGCCGGAACTGAAGGAAATACCACAGTGCTTCTTTCAGCCCCAGCTTCTCGGGCCGGCCCACGTCCGGGTTCTCCGTCGGGACCAGGCAGGTGACGTTGACGTTGAAGTTGGTCTGTAGGGCCGTGTTCTTGAAGAGGTACGCCATGACCTTCTGCTCGTCGGCGTCCTTTTTAAGCTCAAGCTCGATCCGCACATCGTCGGTCGATACGTCGCGGATATCCTGCAATAACGGCATCTTCCGCCCGACGACGATCTGGGCGATCTGCTCGACGAGCTGGGCCTTGTTGACGGTGTAGGGGATGCTGGTGATGTGCAGGGTCTTGCCGCCGCGCGTGGTGGGGCCGATCGCCCAGGTGCCGCGCAGTCTTACGGTTCCGCCGCCGGTCTTGTAGATCTCGCGCAGCTCGTCGCGGGTGTTGAGGATCTGCCCGCCGGTGGGGAAGTCCGGGCCCTTGATCGCGTCGTTGGCGACGAGCTGGTAGTCCTTGATCTCCGGGTCATCCAACACTTTCAGCAGCGCGCCGCAGAGTTCATCGAGGTTGTGCGGGGGGATGTTGGTGGCCATGCCCACGGCGATGCCGGTCGCACCGTTCAGCAACAGGTTGGGCAGGCCCGAGGGCAGGACGACCGGCTCGGATTTGGTGCCGTCGTAGTTCGGACGGTAGTGGACGGTGTTGTGGGCGATGTCCTGGAGGATCTCGCCGGCGGCGTGGGTGAGCCGGCACTCGGTGTAGCGCATGGCGGCGGCGGTGTCGCCGTCAAGGGAGCCGAAGTTACCCGAGCCATCTATTAAAGGCACACGCAGGCTGAACGGCTGGGCCATGCGGACCAGGGCGTCGTAGATGGAGGAGTCGCCGTGGGGGTGGTAGGAACCCATGACGTCGCCGACGACCTTGGCGCACTTGCGGTGCTTGGAGTCGGCGGTGATGCGGTTCTGCCACATCGTGAAGAGGATGCGGCGCTGAACGGGCTTCAGCCCGTCGCGGACGTCGGGCAGGGCCCGGCTGGTGATGACGGACAGCGCGTAGTTGAGGTATCGGGTCTGGGCCGCTTCGTGCAGGGCGACACGGTCCTCACCGCCGCCACCTCCGCCCCCGGAAGCGCCGTCGAGCGTCGCCGTCCCGCCCCCGGACCCACCGCCGGACGCACCCCCGGCGTCGAACAGGCCCGAATCGCTGGTTTTCTTCTTGGTTCGTCGCTTGGCCAAGCAAGCCCTCCCTGGCTTGGAAGAACAATCGGCCCAGTACACACGGGCCGGGCAGCACGATACGCAACAATCCCGCCGCCGACAAGCATCGCCTCCGTCCATCCGCATGATCGGCCACACGGCCGCGCCACCGCGATATACTGGCCCCAGGCCGGTTTACAACCGTCACAGTATGCCAGGACCCCACGACGATATGCCCGATCAGATCAACCTGTTTCTGGATGACAACCTCTGGGTGACCCACGTTCTGATGAGCGTGGCGGTGGTATTCGGGGCTTTGGTCCTGCGGTGGATGCTGCTCAAGGGTGTCGCCCAGATGCCCATCAAGAGCCAGGAACTCCGTCGGCGGTGGATCCTGACGGTGCGGAACCTGACGCTGCTTCTGCTCGCGATCGGGATGGTCCTGATCTGGGCGGAGGAACTTAGGACGCTGGCGATCTCGCTGGTCGCTGTGATCGTGGCCGTGGTCCTGTCGACCAAGGAGCTGATCCTCTGCCTCACCGGCAGCTTCCTCAAGGCCAGCAGCGGGGCGTTCTCGCTGGGCGACCGCATCGAGGTCAACCACATCCGCGGTGATGTGATCGACCAGACGCTCTTGTCCACCACGCTCATGGAGGTCGGCCCGGGTGAGGCGACCCACCAGCACACGGGCCGCGTCCTGGTCATCCCCAACAGCCTGTTCCTGAATACCCCCGTCATCAACGAGAACTACACCGGCGAGTACGGCGTGCACAGCTTCTGCGTCCCGATCAAACGCGATGAGGACTTCCTCCTGCACGAGCACGCCCTGATCGAGGCGGCCGCCGAGGTCTGCGGGCCTTACATGGCCAAGGCCCGGGCCAGTATGGACTACCTCACCCGCACCGAGAGCGTCGATGCCCCGAGCGTCGAGCCACGTGTGACGATCAGCTTCCCCAAGCCCGAGGAGGTGAACCTGGTCGTCCGTGTCGCCGCCCCGGTCCAGCGCAAGGGCCGGATCGAGCAGCAGATCGTGCGGAAATACCTGCTGAGCGTGCGGGAGGAATCCGCGTCCTCGAAAAACGCCGCCGCTGCATCCGACGGCGAGCAAAACGCCTGACCCCGCCCGGCGGTTAAACTATCCCCATGCCCCGCGCCGCACACGCCAACCCGACACGCCCGGCCGGGCAGGCCCTGCGCGTCATCGGCATCGACCCCGGCCTGCGCATCACGGGCTACGGCATCGTCGATCTGGCCGACGGCGCGATCGAACCCACACTCGTCGAGGGCGGCGTCATCCGCATTGATGCCTCGGGCGGTTTAGAAAAACGCTTAGGCCAACTCCACGACGAGCTGACCGCCATCGTGGCGGAACACAAGCCGCACTGTTTCGCCGTGGAAAAACTCTACGCCCACTACAAGCACCCGCGCACCGCGATCCTCATGGGCCACGCACGCGGGGTCATCCTCTTGTGTGCCCGTCAGCATGGCCTGCCCGTCACCGACTGGCCCTCCACGGAAGTCAAAAAAGCCCTCACCGGCTACGGACACGCTTCCAAAGAACAGGTCCAGCGGGCCGTGCAGACCCAGTGCGGCCTGGATGAAATCCCAAGCCCCCCCGACGTCGCGGACGCGATCGCGATCGCGCTGTGCCACGCGAGACGATTGGCAATCGAGAAGCTGTGATGTCCGGCGCGTACCCCAAAGCGATCATCTTTGATCTCGACGACACGATCCTCGATACGACGCTCAGCGCCCGACCGGCTCTGGACGCGCACGGCGGAACATTTCGCCGACCGCGCCGGCGTGGATGCTGTTTCGTTTGATAAGCAGATGAAGCTCAGCCGGGAATGGTTCTGGTCCGACCCGGAGCGCAATCGGGTCGGCCGGCTCGATCTCGACAAAGCCAGGGCCGGCTGCGTAGAGCACGCGTTGCGTGAGTTAAACGCATCGGACACAACGCTCGCCGCCGAGATCGCCGACTGGTTCACGCAACGCAGGATCACGGCGATGCAACCCTTCGACGGCGCGATCGACGCGATCAAGACGCTTAAAAAAGCCGGCGTCAAGCTCGCACTGATCAGCAACGGCAAGGGTGAGACGCAGCGTGAGAAGGTCGTGCGTTTCGAGTTGGAGCCGTTGTTCGACTGTATCGTCCTCGAGGGCGAGTTCGGGGCCGGCAAGCCCGACCGCCGTGTGTTCGATCACGCGCTGAATGAGCTGGGCGTTCACGCAACCGAAACATGGATGGTCGGCGACAACCTGCACTGGGAGGTCGCCGCGCCGCAGGCGCTGGGCATGAAAGGCATCTGGCTGGACTGGCGCGGCGCCGGCCTGCCCGACGATACCGAGATCGTCCCCGACCGCATCATCCGATCCATCGCCGAGCTGATCGATTGATTCGTGCCTGGTTCAGCCGCTTTCGGCTTAGCGTTCCGGCAACTCCGGCAATTCACGTCGTACACAGGTCACGCCTCGCAAACACCGCCGCCGCGCTCCCCCACAACACCGCCGCCGCCCCGTACAGCACGCATAAATCCCGCACCGGCCATTGCGCATCACGCAATATCAGCAACGGCCGATGGTACGACAGCACGCTCAGCCACGAGAAAAACCGGGCCGGCTCCCAGAACTGTTCCAGGTAGCTGATCAGGAACGACGACACGATCAACACAAACGCGATCGTCATCGCCTTGCCCCGACGGTCGCTCAGCGAAGAGATCAGCCACGCGCCGCCGCCTACCGCCAGGTACAACCCCGTCAGGTTCGTGAAGATCATCAACGCCGGGCGCACGTCCAGCATCCTGCCCCCGCCGAGTGTCGCGCCCGTCACACTCCCCGCGACCGCCACCCCGATCACGATGAGCGCGCTGGCAAGCCACATCACGCTGTCGTTACACATCCACTGCCGACGTGAGATCGGCAAGCCCAGTGCGATGTCGATCGTGCCCCGGTCCACCTCGCCCGCCGGCAATCGCGTGCAGCAGATCACCGCGTGCGCCAGCACCAGCGACATCATCACCGGGTGCGCCCACGGGATCGAGCTGATGATCTCCGGCCCGAGCTGTTCGGACATCCGCGTGCCCAGCATCCCCTCGATGATCCGTTTCACGAACGGCATCCGAAGCATCTGCAGGCTGAACTCCTGCTCGTAACGGGGCAGCACGATCGAGATCAAACACTCGAACGCAAACACCAGCAGCCCGCACAGCAGCGTGGCCGGCCACAACTCACGGATCGACTTAGCGACCAGCCCGCGGTTCACGCCCCGTCCCCCTTGCCGTCGTAATAGTGGTGGAACAGCGCTTCAAGGTCAGGCGGGCCGATCGACAGGTCTTCGTACTCCCGGCCCGCACCGCTCAACCACGACACGAACCGATCCACGGGCCCGCTCAATTCACCCGTCCACAGCCGGCCGTCATGTTGTGATAGTTTCAGGAATGCGGGCGGGGCCGAGTTTGCGGAAGCTTCGTCCTTCCAGCGGACCGTCACCCAGTGCCCCGCCTCGGCCCGCAGCGCCGCCAGCGATTGCTCGGCCACGAGTTCGCCCTCACGCACGATCGCCACCCGGTCGCACAACCGGTCGACCTCACTGAGCGTGTGGCTTGAAAAGAATACCGTGTGTCCGTTGCCCGCCATCGCACGCAGCCTACACAGCAGCTTCTGCTGCATGATCGGGTCCAGCGAAGTTGTCGGCTCGTCGAGGATCAATAGCTTCGGTGCATACGCCCATCGCCAGCACAAGCCCGAGCTTTTTGCCGTGTCCCCCGCTGACATCTCACGCACTTTCCGCGACAGGTCCGGCCCGAAATCGTCCGCCAACTCACGACCCGGTTTGTCAGGTCGATCTGACGGACCTGCCCGACCCACTTTAGCGCCGCGCCCGGTCATCCAGGGGTACAGCCGAAGGTCGCCGGGTAGGTAGCCGATGTCGCGTTTTATCGTTTGCCCGTCCTGCCAGCAGTCACGGCCGAGGATCATTGCAGAACCGCTGCCCGAGAAGCAGCAGCACACGGATCGCCGTCGTCTTGCCCATAGCCCGTTCGGCCCGAGGAACCCGTAGACCGAGCCTTGCGGCACGCTGAGATTCAGTGCCTTGATCCCGCGGTGCCTGCCATACAGCCGCGCGTGTGAGCTGTTGAGTCTTGATAATCGCCATAGCAGAAATTCTACGACTAATAACTCAGGTGAGTTCGTACCCGCGTCAAAGAGCACCAGATTGTGTTTATCATTACTAAACTATCATCACTAAATCAGCATTTGTCGAGGTAATAACCATGGCCAGCAAACACATGCAGAGGGTTATGCGCGAGCAAGTAAAAAACATACTTAACAAGCGACCGGCTGACCGGCGTGTCGCGGCTGTAGATGGGTTCTTATTGGCAATGATGACGGCCTTTGGAACGCATCATCGCGAAGCCGGTTTAGATTTGAGCTTTCAGCGCATTTCTGAATCGTGTGATGATCCACGGGCAGTCATAAATAAGCATATGGTGGAACATGAAGAAGCTCGTGTTGTTGAATTGCAGGAGCTTGATAATTGGCCCGACATCCTGCGTAGTAATCTAGTGGGGTGTATTACGCCTGAGGAATTAAGTCAGGAGGGCCAAAATGAACTGCTTGAAGCGTTCATCATTTTGCTCCAAGCCGTCTGCCAAGGATATGTACACGGCTGGCGTGTTATCGGTGATAGTGCGGATGGCTCATACTTCCACTGCTGGTGTGACATCTATGCGCTCGCAGCCCCGGATGGATTGTACCTTTTGTATTGTTCGATCGATGATTAGCGGGCTTCACGACCCGCCGATCATCGCGCTGCGGTGGCCTGCGAACTGGGAGCCACGTTGCATGCGGACCACGGCGGTGACGGGGAAGTGGTCAGAGGGGTAGTGCCCGTTGTAGCTGGTGCGGTCGATGGTCGCGTTGAGTGTGGCGAAGTTGTTGGTGGTGATGATCCAGTCGATGCGGTCGCCGGACGTGCCGCCGTGGAAGTTGTGGCGTGTGCCCTCGGCGTCGCCGGGGACGGGGTTGACCTCGCGGTAGGTGTCGATGAGGTAGCCGCGCCAGTCCTGCGGGCCCCGGACGAGCAGTTGGTAGGGCGTGGTGTCGGAGTCGGTGTTGAAGTCGCCGGTGACGATCGCGGGCCGGCCGTCGGCGATGGCGTCCATCATGCGGCGCAGCATCCAGGCCTGCTGCACACGAGCGCGGGCGGCGGTGTTGTCCAGGTGCGTGTTGAAGAAGTAGAACGCTTCGCGGTTGTTATCGCGTGGGACGAGCTTGACCCACGTCACCATGCGGCGGTAGCTGGAGCCCCAGCTCTTGCTGCCGGGTTCGCTCGGGGTTTCGCTGAGCCAGAAGTGGCCCTTGTCCAGCAGGGTGAACTTGTCGCCCCGGAAGAAGATGGCGCACATCTCGCCGTCGGCCTTGCCGTCGTCGCGCCCCGCGCCGACGAACTGGTAGCCGGGCAGATGGGACTTCAGATACATCGCCTGGTCCAGCGCGCATTCCTGCGTGCCCAGCAGGTCCGGCGAGAACTGTTTGATGGATTGCACCGCCAGGTCCTTGCGGTGGTTCCAGTGGTTGTGGGCGTCCATGATGAACTTCGTGCGGAGGTTGAAGCTCATCACGCGGTAGTCGTTGTTGTTCGCGACGCTGCGCTGGGGCTGGCGTTTGCTGAAGAAGTTGTACGACTGCGAGCCGGCGGCGCAGCCCGTGAGCATGACCGTTACGAGGGCTAACACGGGCAGGATTCGTATCATGCGGGGGCACCTCAGCTCGGGGATACACAAGGCGACGAACCGCTCCATTACCGGGCCGTCTACTATATATATCGGTGCCGTGGCGTTCGGGCCTCGAATAAGGCGGGCAGGGCGGGGCCACATCCTCGGCCCCGTTAGGGTACGGGGTTTTTTCGTGGGGTCAAGGGTCAAGACGCTATTTTGCCCTGTTTCACAGCCTTTACGGGGCGGCGCGTTGGAACGTCGCGGTGACCGGGAAGTGATCCGAGGGGTATTTCAGGCCCTCGTGGGTGGTGTCGATCCCCGACGCAAGTGTTTGCAGGTCAGGACCATGCATGATCCAATCGATCCGGCTTCCCTGGGTTTTCCCGCGGAAAGCGTGGAACGTCGCCTCCTGGTCCGTGCGCTCCGGGTGGGTTTCACGGTAACTGTCGATTAACCCAATCGCAGCGCCGGGCTCATTGTTGACTAACACGCCGTAAGGCTCCGAATCTTCGTCACAATTAAAATCGCCCATGATCACGACGGCGTCGCCCTCCTGCATCAGCGCGGGCAGGCGTTCGCGGATCATGCGGGCCGAGTTCAGCCGGGCCTTGTCGCCCTGGTGGTCGAAGTGGGTGTTGGCGACGAACAGGACACGGTCATCGGTTTTGTCGCGCAGGCGCAGCCAGCTGACCATGCGCGGGAAAGCCGCGTCCCAGCCGTAGCTGCCCGGCTCGTCCGGCTCCTCGCTGAGCCAGAAGTGCCCGCCGCCGATCCGCAGGAACCGGTCGCGTTTATAGTAGATCGCGCACATCTCCCCGGCGAGCTTGCCGTTGTCCCGCCCCGCGCCGAAGAACACGTGCTCCGGCATCTCGTCGCGCAGGTACTTCACCTGGCTTAGGATCGCCTCCTGAACGCCCAGGATATCCGGGTCATACGCCTTGATCGTGGCGAGCAGGCGTTCGCGTCGATCGACCCAGACGCTCGGCGGGTCCATCGCGCGGCCGTAGCGGATGTTGAAACTCATCACCTTAAACGGCTGGGGCGACGGGGACACGCGGTCTCCTTCGTTTGATTCCTGCGGCGCGGGTTGCGCGGAAAGTATTTGTACGGTTGCCATCAAGATCACAACGGACATCGAAATATAGCGTGATGCTCTCATCGCCCCATCACCTCCAGGATGCCCCGGCAAAACTCGGGCAGGTCGTCGGGCCGGCGGCTGGTCACGTGATTCCCGTCGATGACGACCGGTTGATCGATCCACGTCGCGCCGGCGTTGCGCAGGTCGTCGGTTAACCCGGGCGTGCTCGTGTACGTCGCGCCCTTGACAATCCCCGCGGAGATATCGATCCAGGGCCCGTGACAGATCGACGCCACACATTTGCCCGCGTCGTGTATCTGTTTGGTGATGCGCTTTGACCTCGTCGTAGCGGCGCAGCTTATCGGGCATCCACCCGCCGGGGATCACCAGCCCGTCGAAGTCCGCGGCGCTAAGGTCGCTTATTCTTGCCTGCGCGATCTGCGGGTAGCCGTACTTGCCTTTGTGCGTAACGCCTTTCTCAAGCCCGGCGACCACGACACGCGCCCCCGCTTCCAGCAAACGGTACTTGGGGTATTGCAGTTCCATATCTTCGTAGTCGTCGCCGACGAAGATCAGTACGCTCTTGCCTTCGAGAACGGGCACGCGATCCTCCTTCTTTATTTCAACACCATACGGTTGAGCCTATCTCGGCGCGCAGTGGTCGGCAAACCATGCGGGGCTATCGGGCCACAGATGGATTGCATCGCGTCGGATAACACACGTGCTTTTTCGTTCTGACTTTTGGAAATGATGTGCTTCGCGCGTCGTTGATATTTGGCCGTGCGATACGGATGCTTGTGTGGTTCACGATCGTCGCATCGGCATAGCATTGATCGGCAGGCTTTACCGCCGGAGTCGCCGTGTAACAAGTTTGTTTCTGGCCTGTGCCATCCTTTGATGTGGATAGATTCGTGTGGCCATGAACCTGCTTTAAGCGTTGCGCCTCTCACGAATTAGCTTGTAAAACCGGGAAATCTGGGGGGGTGGGGTGGCGTTTTGTGAACTTCTCGTTATATTTATCGGACCCACTGGCGGGCCCCGGAGTTTTTGCCGGGTGACGGAACGGACCCGTCGATAGTCTCGCCAGCAGGACATGCTACGCCGCCTGCCTTTTATGGCCGGCCCCGGGCAAACGCCTCGCAAGCCAACCCTCGACCGACATCCGACCGAACGCCGTTAACCCGAATAACCCCCCGACGGCCAAGAGTGGTGCCACGCACCAGGCTACCGAAAGGATCTGTTTTGATTCTACCGACCACGCTGCGCAAGAACATAAGCTTGAACCTGTTTTTTGTTTTGTCTTTGCTTTTCCTTGGTGCGGGCATCGCCAACGCCGCAAACATCTCCAGGATCACCGGCATCCGTGACGGCCAGACCGTTTCAGGGGAACTGATGATCGAGACCGTCGTCGCCAATGCGGACGACGGGCAATCCTACGAGGTCCGATACCAGATCGACGGCCCGACCAGTTTCACGATGACGTCTATCCGCGCGCCGTACATCCTCGCCGGGCGACGCACCGGATGGGACACAAGCAACGCCGAGACCGGCAGCTACAAACTCACCGCTTACCTGATCACCGACGGCCGCGTTATCGACTTCCGTTCGGTGGATTTTTCCATCGGCACCGCGCTGAAGGTATCACGCATCGTCGGGATCAACCGCGATATCGTGCTCAGCACACCGACCACGGTCGAGGCCGTGATCCGTGGCGGCACGCCATCCAAGGTCACCTTCGACATCAAGGGCCCGCAAAACTTCTCACACACCGACCGCGAGCGCCCTTATTTCCTGTTCGGTGATAACCAGGAATGGGACGTCAACCAGGCGCCCACCGGCAAGTACACCATCGATGTCACCGCGTATGACGGCAGCACGCCCGGTACACGCGTACCTTGAACTTCAGCATCGAGCGCGATATCCGTATCCGCCGTGTGATTGGCATCAACAACGACATGGTTCTCACCAAGCCTACCACAGTGCAGGCGGATGTCGTCGGCGGCGTGCCCTCCAAAGTCGTCTTCAAGGTCGATGGGCCCAAGAGCATCTACGACGTCGAAACCAGCGCGCCGTATTTCATGTTCGGCGACGGCAACGAGTGGGACGTGACACAATACCCCGAAGGTCGCTACACGCTTCGCGTCATCACCTACTCCGGCGATGAACAGTCCCACAGCCGCACGCTTAGCTTCGAGATCGCACGCCCAGCGCCGGCGCCGACCCCCACGCCCACCCCCCGGCCGACGCCGTCACCGACACCCGATCCGACCCCGGACCCCGGCCCGGCGCCAACGCCGCGCAGCAGAAACTTCCTGGGCATGAACCTCGCCGACGTCACCTACTACACGCGCGAATGGGTCTTTGTTGACGCCATGAAACAGTCACGTGACTGGCTGCCCACACGCTCCGGCAGCAGCGACCCGTGGGATTCCGGCGAGTCGCTTAAGCTCGACGCCGACGGCTGGCCCATCCTCCGCGCCCCGGGCGAGGCCGCCCACACCATCATGTACCACGATACAGAGGGCGCTTATCCCGCCGGACGCTACGTCTGCACCTGGGAGGGCGACGGCGAGGTCGTGCTCGGCTGGGACGCACGTGAGGTCAACCGAAGGAACCGCCGGGTCACCGCCGATGTCAACCCGACCAACCTCGGCATCTACCTCCGTATCGACAGCTCCAACCCCAACGACCCGGTGCGTAATGTCAAGGTCTGGCTCCCCGGGTTCGAGGACGCTAAGTCCGCGTTCCACCCGTTCTACCTGCAACGGCTCAAGCCCTTCAGCGTCATCCGTTTCATGGACTGGATGCGCACCAACGGCTCAGGCATGGTGAGCTGGAGCGACCGGCCCAAGCCCAACTACTACACCCAGGGCACGCCCGACGGCGTCGCGCTTGAGTACATGATCGACCTGTGCAACGAACTCGGCGCAGACCCCTGGTTCTGCATGCCACACTTGGCTAATGACAAATACGTCGAGAACTTCGCCAGCCTTGTCAAGAGCCGGCTGCGCAAGGACCTGAACGTCTACGTCGAGTGGTCCAACGAGGTCTGGAACTCGCAGTTCCCCCAGCACCAGTGGATCAAGAGCCGGTCCGACGGCCGATCGCTCTCGGGCGCGTTCAACGCCGCCTGGGCCGAGGAGGCCGACCGCGATTTCGAGATCTGGGAAGACGTCTGGGGCAACCAGAGCGACCGGGTGATCCGTGTCGCCGCCGCCCAGAAGGACAACCCCTGGGTCACCGAGCAGCTCACGAACGGGCTGAACGGCGAGTTCGACGCGATCTCCTGCACGACGTATTTCGGGTTAAGCGCGAGCGAGCTGAACGCGCTGCGTTCAAGTGTCACCGCCACTCAACTGCTCGACGACGCGATCGATAACATCGCCAGCCGTCAGCGTGAAAACTACCGGGCGCACGGCGCGCTGAGCCGGCAGTGGACACGCAAGCTCAAATATCCCGCTCGTCGGGTACGAGGGCGGCCAGCACTACACCGCCGCCGGCGGCAACCCGCCCTACGCCCGCGCGTTCCTGGATATGCAGAACCACCCCAAGATGTACGACGCCTACCTCGCCAACATGCGTGAGTGGGAGAACGCCGGCGGCAGCCTGTTCACCGCGTTCAACTTCGTCGAGAAGCCCGACCAGTGGGGCGCATGGGGACAGATGGACTTTATGGACCAGGCGATCAACAAGGCGCCGAAGTACAAGGCCCTGCTGGACTACAAGTCCAAGTAGCGACCATCACGTCGGGTCTGATAGGTTTCGTAGTTTCCCCCCAGCCCCCGGCTCTGCCGGGGGTTGTTTTTTGCGCACGGCGTTTCAATCCCGCGCTGACGGCTTAACCCGTACCGACGCCTCCGCCTTCACAGCCACCAGCCTGCGCCGGCTGTCTACGCACAGGCCCAGCCCGATCAGCCCCACGCCCAGGCACGCCAGTGGGTTGCCGTACAGCACGCCCATGCCCGGCCCGACCGCGGCGTACACCACGACCGACACCGCGAACCCCCACGCCAATGTATTGAGCATCGTTTTCATCGTCACCCGCATACAATCTCGAAATACAGCCTTCCGCCCGGCTTACGATCGCATGAAGTCAACGATATAACCCCGACGGACGGAAAGACGTTTCTCCAGATTCGCTCTGTTCCCGCTCGGGGGGTTCCGTTTGTAGCGTCTGGGTTGTCTTTAACAAGTATGACGTTTGGTAAACGCCGTAGCACGCCACGGTATTGTGTGATCCGGGCCCGATACGCCTGCTTCTTGCAGGTTATCATGTTGTGTATTCATCACCGCCTTTCTTCCCGGTACTGTTTGCGGTAAAGGGCCTTTGCATGTCCGTGAAACAAACTGCCTTTTTTGTTATCTACGCACTGTTTACGAGCGTTGTTTCTGCCCAGGGCTGGCGCCCGGTCGCTCTGCACGCAACCATCGACCGCGTCCAGCCTATGACCGGCCTGGTTGTCTGGCACGACAACGAACACGCCGGCTCCGACGCGGTGCAACTCGAATTCTCCTACATGCTCTATAGCCAGGTCGTCGATGCGGAAGGCAACTACGACTGGTCGCCCGTCGATGAGCTGCTCGACAAGATCGCGTCGCGCGGGCACCAGGCGATCCTGCGCTTCCGTTTCATCTACCCCGGCTACACCGAAACAGCCGTCCCGGACTCGATCAAACGTCTGCCGGACTATCACGAGATCATCGCCAAGAGCGAGGGCCGCGATACCGCGTTCTGCGACTGGTCCCACCCGGCGCTGAAAGCATTCACGCTCGACTTCTATAAGAGGTTCGCCGAGCGCTACGACAACGACCCGAGGCTCGCGTTCGTGCAGGTCGGCTTTGGGCTTTGGGCCGAGTACCATATCTACGATGGCCCGATGGAGCTGGGCAAGACCTTCCCCGACAAGGCGTTTCAGGCCAAGTTCTTCCGTCATCTCGCCGATGTGTTCAAGCACACCCCCTGGAGCATCTCGATCGACGCCGCCGAGGCCGAACGCACCCCTTTCGCCGAGCAGCCGGACCTGCTGGCGTTGAGCTTCGGCCTGTTCGACGACTCTTTCCTTCACGCTCAACACGGCGAATACAACGAAGCCTGCTGGAATTTCTTCGGCCGGCAACGCTACATCAACGCGCCCGCCGGCGGGGAGTTCAGTTATTACAACGACCACGACCAGCGCCACGCGCTGGACACCAACGGGCCACACGGCGAGAGCTTCGAAGAGGCCGCCGAACGCTTCCACATCAGCTACATGCTCGCCAACGACCAGTTCCGCTATCAACCCGCCGAACGCATCCGCGACGCGGGCATGGCCACCGGATACAGGTTCCGGGTCACAGCGTTTGAGACCGATGGGAAACGATCACGTATTACGCTCACGAACGCCGGCGTCGCGCCGATCTACTACGACGCCTACCCCGCGATCAACGGCATGCGCTCCGATACATCATTGCGTGGACTGATCCCCGGCGAAGAATTCGTTTGTGAGATCACGTGTGACGGCGGAGCGGGCGCGGTCACGATCGAGTGCGACCGGCTCGTCCCGGGTCAGGTGATACAGTTCGAGTCCGAACTGATGAGTGAATAGGGTGTGAGGTGTTACTCGTTTGCGGGCGCGATCGGTTCGGTTGTGACGCCTTCAGACTCCGCCGTGTCATGTTCCCCGACCAGCGCACGCATGTTGGCACGCAGGTTTGACCAGCTTGTTTCGTAGGGTTCTTTGAGGGTCACGCCGCCGGTGTCGTACACCTCGCCAAGCCCCTGCCCGGGGCCCAAACGGAAGAGGATATCCTCGGCCGCGCCGTCCCGGATGACAACCAGCCCGACCGACTGACCGTTCTGGAATGTCTTGATCGTCTGCTGGAACTGCGTGGGCGTCATGTTCTGGGGGATCGGTTCGCCGGCGAAGTCCACGATGATGTCGCCCGGCTCAAGCAGCGCATACGCCGGGAACCCCGGCAACGTCATCACCACTAGCACGCCCGTCCGCGGCGACGCCTCGCCGGGCACCGCCACCTGCACCACCTGATGCGACAAACCCATCGACCCCGGCCCGGCCTGGTCGCCGAGACGCTCCTGCATCAAGCGGCTGATCATGTGGTGCCGCGCGATCAATAACAATCGGTGCCGCTGCTCAAGTGTCGAACTCGAACTATATAAATGGTTCAGGTCGTCCTGCGTCAACGCATCATCCGCTAAAAGCCGACGCGTCTCAGCCTGCCGGACACGGAAATCATCATCGTTAAGCCGATCGAGGATGCCCGCGTCATCGATAGTTGTTGTGTTGGTCGTCTCGCTCTGTGCATGAGTCGCAACGGGCAACCAAACCATCACCAACAAACACACTACCCCCGAAGCCCACGGCTTCCAGCCGTGGGACCGCACGCGTTTATTTCGTGTGGACTTTTTTGTCATATCAAAGCTCAGTATCTCAGACCTCCGCCATCTCGATCAACCGTTCCTCGTTCGCCTTGATCCACCGCGCCTTGCGCAAAACCATCCGCATGAAGTCAGCGCCGCTGATCTGGGCGAACTGCCCCGTCGCAGCGACCGGGATCACGCTCTCGGCGATCAGCGCCTGGATCATCAGGCCCGGCAGCGCGCGCCGCTCGGCCCGGGTCAACTGCCCGCCGGTCGCCGAGGCGTAGCCCTCGAAGAACGCGCGGTAACGCGCCTCGTCCGCGTGGTCGGGCCAGCTGCCGATGTTGTCGCCGTTGCGCAGTATCGAGAACTGTAGCGCCCCGTTGCCCACGTCGATCACGCGCGGCAGCAGCCTCGCCGAGTCGTAATCGATCACCGCGACCACCCTCGCGCCATCAAAGAGCATATTCCCCGGGTGCCAGTCGCTGTGCCCGATCTGCACGGGCCATTCACGCAGCCCCAGCGCATCAACCGATCCCGCCGCGGCGCGGTACGCCTTGTCAAGCTCTTCGGAAAGTTCGTGAGCCTGCGATTCGGTCACGGTCTTGATCCCGTTCTCCGGCCGTTGCAGCGATTCGGTCAGCGACGTGATCGAGGAAAACACCACCGATGCCGCGTGGTAGGTCCCGCGTGGCGGCTCGTAGTGCGGCTTGTAATCGGCCAGCAGGCCGTGGAAACGCGCGAGCGTCGCGCCGGCATCCCGCGTGGCCTCGACGGTTTTGTCGTAGTCGCTGCCGCGCACGAACTCGAACAATTCGTAGACCGACCCCTGGTACTGCACCATTGAGTTGTTGTCGCGGCGCGTGCCGATCAGCCGGGGCAGCGGGAAGCCCTGCTCGGCGAGCCGGAGTTGAACCCCGTGCGTGAACGCGACCTTGAACGGGTCGTCCCGCCCGTGCGCCCTGCGTTTCAATAAGAACATCCCCCGGTCGCTGCGGATCACCAGCTTCGGGGCCTTGCGTGAGCCGCGCTTGAACTGCTTGACGGTGTCGATCAGCCCGATCCGGTAGTGTGACAAAACGATCGCCAGCTCGTCGGTGGCGAAGAGCGACCGGCCCTCCGCGTCGACGTTCATGCTCCCGATCGCCGACAGCCCCGACACCGAACCGCCCGACGGCTTGACGTCGTCGGCCCCGGCCGTGGTCGCCAGTGGGGGTTGCTGTTCGGTCATACCTATTCCCCCTTATATAAACGCAGGCCCGGCGGCGCTACTCGACGTTCTGGACCTGTTCCTTGATCCGGTCCACCGCGCTCTTGGCCTCGATCATCGCGCGGCTGATCTGCGCGTCGTTACTCTTGCTGCCGATCGTGTTCGCCTCCCGCAGCATCTCCTGCGCCAGGAAATCCAGCGTCCGCCCGACCGGGTCGCTCTCGCTGCCGTTGGCGATGATCTCCTGGAACTGGGCCACGTGGCCGGCCATCCGCGAGACCTCCTCGCTGATGTCCGCACGCTCGGCGAACACCGCGACCTCTCTGATTAATACGGTCTCGTCGGCCTTGAGTTCGGCCCGGCTGAGAAGCTCATCCATCCGGTTGCGCAAACGCTGGTGATATTCCTCGATCACCAGCGGGGCACGCTCGCCGATCTGCTTCATCCGGTCCATGATCAGCTGCAGGTGCTTGAGCAGGTCGTCCGCCAGCGTCTGGCCCTCGGTCGTCCGCATCGACAGCAGCTTGTCGGTCGCCTCGTCCAGCAGTTTGGCGATCACGGGCCGGGACTTCGCCAGCAGCGACGCCTCGTCCTGCGCCGGCTGCAAGACGCCGGGCAGCACCAATAGCTGCGTCAGGTCGATCTGCACCGAGCGGTCGTGGAGCTTGGAGTGGATCGTTTCCAGGTGGTCCAGGTAGGCGAGTATGGCGTCGTCGTTGACGCGCGACACGGCCTGGGCGTCGTTGGACTTGAACTTGACGCTGAGCGTGAACGAGCCGCGCGACACGCGCTTGCGGAGCTGTGTTTCAAGCTCGGCCTCCATGCCCTGGAACTGGTCGGGCAGGCGGATCGAGCACTTGAAGTATTTGTTGTTGAGGCTGCGCAGCTCGACGCTGTAGTTTACGCCGTCGGCCTGGGTGGATGCGTCGCCGAAGCCGGTCATCGATCGGATCAAGGCGTCGCTCCTTGGTATCAGGGCTGGGTGTCGGTCGTGGGTGCGTCGGCAGGCTTTTCTTCGGCCACGGGAGCCTCGGTGGGGACATCGACCGGTGCTTCTTCGACGGGCTGTGCCGCGTCATCGACCGCGGGCGTGGCCGTACCTTCGACAGGCGCTGCGCCGGTGCCGGTTGAGCCGGTGGTTGCCGGCGTGCTGGACACGGGGGTCACGGCGTTGGGCACTTTCGGGGTGACATCGGCGCGGATCGCGTAGGTCAGGCCGATCGCCAGCCCGAGGAACACGACGAAGCAGGCGATGGTGATGGTGGTCAGCAGGTCGCCGGTCTTGGCGCCGAAGGCCGCCTGGGCCGAACCGCCCGCGCCGCCGAACGCGCCGCTGAGGCCGCCGCCCTTGGGTTTCTGGATCAGGATGACCAGCATCATGAAAAGGCAGGTCAGGGCGAACAACATCGCCATGACCGAAACCAGGATACTTGCGCCGAGTGTGAGCATGAGTGTGTCTCTGTTGATGCGATTTTACGCCGGGACGCCGGCCTTGTCAGCCGCGGCCTGGAGGATGGCGAGGAAGTCGGATGCCTTAAGCGCTGCGCCGCCGATCAGCCCGCCGTCGATGTCGGGCTGGGCGAACAGTTCCGCGGCGTTTGAGGGCTTGCACGAGCCGCCGTACTGGATGCGGAGCGCGTCGGCGACGGCGGCGTCACCGTTGAACAGGCCGAACTGCACGACCTTGCGGATGGCGAGGTGGGCGTTCTGGGCGTCCTGCGTGGTCGCGGTCTTGCCCGTGCCGATCGCCCAGACGGGTTCGTAAGCGATGGTGATTTTGCTCATCTGCGCGGCGGTCACGCCCGCCAGGCCCAGGCAGGTCTGCCCTGCGTTGATGGCGTCGGTCTTGTTGGTTTCGCGCTGTTCGAGTTGTTCGCCGATGCAGAGGATGACCTCGAAGCCGGCCTCGAGCGCGGCGAGGACCTTGTCGTTGACCAGCGCGTCGGATTCACCGATGACGTGGCGGCGTTCGGAGTGGCCGATCAGGACGACGGAAGCGCCGACGTCTTTGAGCATGGCCAGGCTTACCTCGCCGGTGAACGCGCCGTTGGGCTGGTGGTAGAAGTCCTGGGCGCCGAGCTGGATCGGGCTTTTCTTGTTCGCGAGGACCTGCCCGACCTTTTCGAGGTAGGGGAACGGGGGGAAGACGGTGGCCTGGACCTGTTGGCCGAGGGTGAACCCATCCGCGAGCTGGGTCGCCAGTTCCACGGCCTGATTGCCGTTGAGGTTCATCTTCCAGTTGCCGCCGACGTACGGTTTCCGCGCTGCCACGATCAGGCTCCCTAATAATGGGGGTGAGTGTTTGTGAGCCGTGCAGTATAGCGAAAACGCGGGTGCCTGACGCGCGTTGGTGCGGCGTCAAGGGGTCGAAGCGGGCCGGGTATCCGGCGGGATGAAATAGCTGCCTTGGGAGGCCCAAAACGGCGTTTGCGACCGATCAGGCGGGGCTGACTTTCACGCCCCGGGCCGAGGCGGTGGGGGCGGGTTTGGGCTGGGGTTTGTGGCCGGGATCGGCGGGCAGGGGTGGGATCTCGTAGCCGGATTTCAGCAGCTTCTGGGCACCGCGGTCCTTGAGGTCCTTGACCGCCTGTTTGACCAGCCGACGCAGGTCCTTGGTCTTGACCTGCTCGTCGATTTCCAGGCACTGGCGGCCGTCGCCTGACAGGACACGGACCCTGAGGCGGAACCAGTGGGCGTCGGCGTTGCGTTTGGCGGGGGTCGGGGGCTGCTTGGATTGCTCGGCGAGCACGGCGATGGGGCTGTGGCAGTCGCCGCCCAGGCCCGCGACGACCTGCCTTTCGGCATGGACGGCGGTCGAGGCTTCGGGGTTATTCAGCGGCAGACAGCGGGTTAGGGTGACGTTGTCATTGGCCCGGCACTGCACGGCCAGCGCGCCCTGGCAGGCCGAAGGCATCATGTCCTCGATGGGGATGACCTGCTGCGTGTGCTGTTCCAGTCCCAGGCGGGTCAGGCCGGCGACGGCGAGGAGGGTCGCGTCGTATCGCTTGGGGCCGCCGGGGTTAAGGACTTTTTCAAGGCGGGTTTCGACGTTGCCGCGGATCAGGCCGATCTTCAGGTCCGGCCTCAGCCGAAGCAGCTGGGCCGCACGGCGCGGGCTGGCGGTGCCGATGACCGCGCCCTGGGGCAGGTCTTGTATGGAGGCGATACCGCTTGGTGTGATTAAACAGTCGCTGACATCCGCGCGACGGGGCACGGCGGCCAGGCACAGGCCGGTGGTGTCGACGGCGGGGAGGTCCTTGAGGCTGTGTACAGCCAGGTCGGCCTCGCCGTCGAGCAGCAGCTTCTCGATGTCACGTGTGAAAAGGCCCTTGCCGCCGCGGTCCGCCAGCGACTGGTCGCCGGCGGCGTCGCCTTCGGACTTGATGAACCTGAAGCGCACTTCGATCTTCGGGTGCAGCCGGTTCAGGGCCCGGCCGATCATCTCCGCCTGTGCACGCGCCAGGCTGCTGTTGCGTGCGGCGATCACTATGGGCTTTTGGCTTCTACGCAATTCCGTGTGCTCCCACCAAGACCGCTAATATAGCGTGAAACGGGCGGCTTGTGCGGACTGATTGGGTGAAAAATAAATCCCTTTTTTCCTAACATGGCCCCACCATGCATCGGGGATTCGGGAACACCATTTACGACATCACGGCCCGTATTGCAAACAAGACGCGGTCGGACGGCACCGACATTTTTTGCTTGACTTGAGCGATATGATTTGGTAACGCAAGACCGCCCGTGGTGCCCGACCGCCGCCGCCGCCGCGGCGTGGGGTACACTGCCCGGTTGATTTGTCCCTCATTCACGCAGGAAAACACCATGCCAAGACTCATCCGCCACGACGCCACCGGCCCGATCGAACTCAAGCCGCAGGAAAAAAGCGCATGGATATGCGCGTGCGGACTCAGCCAGAACCTGCCGTACTGCGACGGCAGCCACAAAATCTGCCGCCAGACGGAAGAAGCGGGCAAGGTTTATGTCTATGACAAAGAGCGCAAGAACGTCGTTGAGATCAAAGACGAGTGATGCGCGGCGAAATGAACCGCCAAGGGCGCGGAGAAATCCTGAAGAAAAGAATTAGACAGGATCACAGGATAGGCAGGATCAGAACTGCCGGTTCAAGTGTGTGGTTTTGACCTTGTCGATCCTGTCATCCTGTCTGCATGCTTATTGCTTTGTTCATTGCATTGCCTGGCGTCCTTGGCGGCTTGGCGGTTCACATCCGATCGATCCAACCCCACGATTCTCCGGCACGTGGCGACAGGCGCGGACCGCAAACGGGACCGGGTCGTGTTGCCCGAGCCTGATGTTCGTCCGTTCACCGGGGCGCAGCGCTCCCTGAAGGTCCCCACCCCGGCCCCCGGAATTTTTCCCCCGTTCAAACGGACGAAGGAAGTTTCCGGATGGAAGCTGAAAAACTTCCGGGGGGGAGGGACAGGCTGTGAGTCCCGGTCCCGAGAACGTCACAGCAACTCGACAGGTTCGGACCTGCGCCGTCGTTGGGTTGTCGGCCGACGCCCCCGGGAAAGATGAACCGGAAACGACGCGGCCACTTATGGCGGGATGGCCGGGTTGGTGCGCACGGGAGCGGGTGTGGAGGTGTTTCGGGTGTGGTGTAGCGTGAGTTTGTGTGGGTTTGGGGTGACGGGGATTGTGATCGGTGTGTGGGTGTTGCTGTGCGCGCGGGATCGGTTGTCGGAGGGGTATGCGTGGGTCGCTGAAGCGACCACGCGGGGGGAGATTGTATTTTCTGTGCGTTGGTCTTGTGTGTTTTGCGGTGGTGCGGTTAGACTGGTGGGGTTGTGGGGGGTTGTGACTGTTCGTCAATTCAACTTCGGCGTGGTGCGATGTGTGCCGGCCGAGCCAAACGGGAGCGGAACATGGATCGGACTACGAGCGGGCGTGGGTTGAGCGTTATTGTTGCGGTATGCGCGGCGTGTCTGGCGTTTGTGTGCGTGCTGTCGGTGTGTGCCGATCGCGTGTACGCGCTGGACGATCAGCAGACCGCGGTGCTGGGTCAGGTGCAGAATGCGCTGAAGAACGCGGAGGCGGACCTGGACGCGGCGCGTGGTTCGGCTGGGACGGCGGCGAACCCGGCGACGGGCAGCCGGGTCAAGCTGACGGCGATGCGGCTGGATTCGGCGCAGCAGCGTCTGGACCAGGCGGCGGAACTTATCGCGAAACTCCCGGCGGAGGACGGAGCGGTCGTGGCGGAGAAGGCGCGGTATGACGCTGCGGAGGCGGGTATCGCCGAGGTGCGTGCGATCATCAACCCGCCGGCCGCGCCGGAGCCTGCGCCTCAGGAACCGAGCGAAAAAGAAGAAGCGGAAACGCCCGAGGAGCCCGCGCCGGCAGCGCCCGCTGAGAGTGAGGATGCGCCAAGCGAACAACCCGCGCCCAAGCCCGCCGCGCCCCCGGTCGCTGCGCCACCCAGGCTCGATTACAAGCAGGAGGAGCTACTCAAGAACGCCAACTGGTACCTGCGCGAAACGAACAGCTACGCAGACAAGGCGGCGGCGGTTGTTGCTCAACTGGACGGCGGAGACAGCAAGCCCGTGCATCGGGACGTGGTCATGGCGCTTGAGAACATCGAGACCGGCAAGAAGAAGCACGCGTTGGCGGTGGATTACGTCAATCAGCTTCCGGGTGATCACCCGAAGGTGAAGGAGGCGGCGGACGCGGTGAATCAGGCGGGCGACCGGCTGGGCGCGCTGGCGTCGCGCCTTGGCGCGGCGGACGCGGAGCTTGGGAAGCTTGCGGGGATCGGCAACTACCCCGATTACGACAAGGACGTGGAACTGCTCGGGGATTTTTGCAGGCGGTACTACGATTTTAATCAAGCGGTGCAGCAGCCTGAGCAGTTGGCGCAGGTGATCGCCGAGGACGGGCAGGTGCTGGCGGAGATCCAACGGATCGCGAAGACGTACCTGCCGCTGGTCGAGCAGAAGACGGCGGAGGGCGAGCGGATCGAACGGCAGTTCAATTACTTCCAGGAGAACGCGGCGCATTCGCGGCGGCGTTGATCGAGTACAAGAACGGGTTGCCTGCCGAGTTCGAGGCGGACATCCAGGAAGCGATGAGCATCGCGGAGCAGGGCGTCAACGAGCAGAAGCCGCTGTTTTTCGGCAAGGACAGCGGGATCGAGCAGCGGCTGGGTTGGGCGGAGCAGAAGCTGATCGTGTTGCGTGCTTTCAGCGAGGAGGAGGCGAAGCCCTACGTCGATCGTCTGGCCGAGGCGCGGGACCAGGTCAAGCAGATGGCCAAGGCGCTGGAAGGGAAGATCATCCAGGAGAACACGCTGCCGCCGAACCGCTATACCGAAAGCGACCGTGACGCGCTGATCGAGCTTGCCAAGGAGGCGTGGGCGCGTCAGCAGGCGGACGCCGAGGTGTTGACGGCGTGCATCCCGTCGCAGGCGTGGGAGCGGAGCACGCGCTGGGAATGGAGCGCCGGTGCATTTAGTAAAGTGGACAAGTCCCACATCCAGGTGCAGTTGATCGTGAAGCACGACGACAAGCTGGCGGTGATCCGGCCGGTGAACCTCTATAAGAATCACCTCAAGGGCGACACGATCAACGCGTGGTCGATGGACGCGATCGAGGACGAGCTGATCCCGCAGCGTTATCTGTTGTTGGAGAAGGTGAAGTAAAGTCAGGGTTTTGCGTGGGTCGCTGAAGCGACCACGCCGGAGGCGCGTGGGATAAGGGTGTGCTTAAATGAAAAAGCCCACGTTTTGAAAACGTGGGCTTCGGGGGTGTGATCTGTGAGGTTAGTTACTTACCGTAGAGGTAGGTCAGCACGTCGCCGAAGCGTTTGGACCAGGCTTCTTCGTTTTTCTCATCGCCCTCGACGACGGTCTCCATGTAGTCGGTGCCTTTGGTGAGGCCGGCGGACTGCATGGTGGCGGCGAGGGTTTGCAGGTGGGGGATGGCTTCGCCGGCGGGGTAGTCCTCGGTTTCGCCCTCGCCCATGTCGATCCAGAAGCGTGTGCCCTTCATCCAGCCGTGGTCGGCGGTCCACTGGCTGAGCAGCTCGCCCTCGGCGGACCAGAGCGACGGGGAGAGCGCGGCGCAGGCGCCGAAGATGTCGTTATGTGCGCGTGCGGTGTCCAGCGCGATCAGGCCGCCGAGCGAGGCGCCGGCGATGGCGGTGTTGGCGCGGTCGGGCTTGGTGCGGTAGGTCTTGTCGATGAAGCGTTTGGCCTCGTAGGCGACGAACCAGCCGTAGTAGACGCCGCGTGCGACGGGGTCGTTCTCGCTGACCTGAAGCGGGGTGTATTCCTCGGTGCGGTCGGGGGAGTTGTAGACGGCGACGATGATGACGGGGTTGATCTTGCCTTCGTTGATGAGTTTCTCGGCGGTCTCGTCGGCGTTCCACTCGACGCCGGCGAAGCTGGTGGCGGTGTCAAAAATGTTTTGGCCGTCCTGCATGTAGAGGACGGGGTAGCGCTGGTCGGGGTTCTGGTCGTAGCCGGGCGGGAGGTAGACGGCGAGTGTGCGTTCGTTGTTCAGCAGGGTGGAATGGAAACCGACGTGGGTCTTGATGTTGCCGGTGGCGGTGGACTTGCCGGGTTCGGCCTTGCCCTGGTCGACCCAGGTGTCGACGGCGATGTTGACGGATTCGGTTTTGATGGGGTTGAGCGTGCGGTTTTCCATCTCGACGCCGTCGGGTCCGCGTTCGACGGAGTTCCATGAGCCGCGTGTGACTTTATATTCCACGGGTACACCGCCGGCGAGCTGTATGGTGGCGGAGTAACGGCCGTCGTCGTCTTTCTTGAGTTCCAAACCTTCGGCGCGCCACGAGCCTAATTCCTTGACGTTGCCGGCGAGGTAGAGCGTCTGGTAGCGCGGTGTTTCCGGTGGGACGGTGACGGCGAAGTGGACGGTGACCTTTTCCGGCGGCGCGATGGCGGCCTGGTTGGCGCGCATGTCTTGCAGCTTGGTGTTCAGCAGCATCCCGCCGAGCACGAGGAGGATGGCGACGGGGATCAGGTAGATGAGTTTGCGCATGATGTTGCCCCTTGCAGGTGACGTGTCCAAGTGGGGGGAGAAGATTGTTGTGTCAGTATATAGCAAGGTCTTGTGTCGCGGAAGGGTTTGCGGGCGGGCTGAATGGCGGGCCGACAAGGTGTTTGCATCGGGGGAGGGTCTTGGGGATAATCCGTTTGCATATCAAGCCTGGTCCGCGATCATTTTTGTGGGTCTTATGTTCGTAACCCATCCGCGGGCACCGGCTTGAGGGGGTCACGAGGAGGATGGTTGTTCGCCTGTTAAACACCGGGTGGTTGTTAACCTGTGTTCACATTTTCAATCAAGGAGTCCGTAATGAGTCTGGTTAAGGAATTCAAAGAATTCGCGATGCGGGGGAACGTGATCGACATGGCGGTCGGCATCGTGATCGGTGCGGCGTTCGGGAAGATCGTCAGCTCGTTCGTGGCGGATGTGGTGATGCCACCTATCGGTCTGCTGACCGGTGGTGTGGATTTCTCGGACAAGTCGATTGTCTTGAAGAACGCGGTTGAGGCGGCCCCGGCGACAGAAACGACTGCGGCCGTCGCGGCATCGCCGGCGGTTGTGCTGAACTACGGGACGTTCATCAACACGGTGGTCGACTTCCTGATCGTGGCGTTCGCGATCTTCGTGGTGATCAAGCTGATGAACGCGGCTAAGCGCAAGTAAGAGGCGAAGCCCGCCGCGCCGCCTGCGCCGCCGAAGCAGGAAGTGCTGCTGGAGGAGATCCGGGATTTGTTGAAGGCGAAGGGGTGATGGGTCATTGATCGGGGGATCTAAGGTGAAATTCACGAGTCCCACGGCCCGGAGGCCGTGGGCTTTTTTTGTGGGGTAAGTGGGGTGTGTTAGCCGGCGTGCTGAAGCACGCCTCGTCGCAGGGGCGGAGTCAGTAGCGGTCGATACTGGCGCAGACTTCTTCGCCCTGTACGGAAGAGGTCATGGCGAGGGTGGGGCCGGTGTCGAGTTCTTCGTCGTGGATGAGTTCTTTCGGCGCGGCGCGGAGGTTGATGCGTGGCGGGCCGAGGAGTTCGCAGCGGGCGGCGCCGGGGTTCTTGCGGTTGAGCGTGGCGGTGATGCCGTGGGTCAGGTGCTCATCGACGCAGACACGCATGCTCGACGGGAGCTTGAGCGTGACGATCTTGTTGTGCTGGTGCAGCTCGATGAGTACCTCGGCGCGTGCGTTGCCCCGGCTGGTCGCCATGCGCAGGACCTCGCGGAGCTGGGCGAGTTCGCCGTTGAAGGCGCTGCGTTCGCCGGGGGCGACGTGATCGGTGAGCGTGATCTTCACGGCCCGGGTCAGCACCTCAGTGGCGCGCTCGATCGGGATGACTTCGTCGACGAGCAGTTGCGGGGTTTCGCGTTTGCGGTCGACCTTGCCCTGGAGGAACACGATGCGGTCGTTTTCAAGTAGCGGCGCGACGACGTCGTAGGTCTTTGGGAAGACGACGGCGTCGATCGGGCCGGTCTTGTCTTCGAGCGTGAGGTGCGCCATCTTTTTGCCGGACGCGCGGGTGAAGGTCGGACGGACGCGGGTGAGCATCCCGCCGAGCGTGACCTGCGTGTCGGCGCGGAGCTGTTTGACATCCGCGATGGTGCAGGTGCTGTAGCGGTGCAGGGCGTCGTTGTGCTCGTCCATCGGGTGGCTGGAGACGTAGAACCCGAGGACGGATTTCTCGAACTTAAGTAGTTCCTGTTTGGACCAGGGCGTAACGCTGGGCAGCGCGGGCTCGGGCAGGGGCTCTGCGGCCGTGGCGGTCGCGCCGGTGAGGCCGCCGAAGAAGTTCATCTGCCCGGAGTCGCGGTCGGCGGCGGCGCGTTGGCCGGCCTGGATCGCGCCTTCCATCGCGGCGACCATGGCGGCGCGGTTGTCGATCCCGTGCAGCGAATCGAACGCGCCGCACTTGATCAGCGCTTCGATCGTGGCCTTGTTGACCGTGCCCAGCGGGACGCGTTCGCAGAAGTCGTAGAGGCTGGTGAAAGGCCCGTCTTTTTGGCGCACGGCGATAATGGCGTTCATCGCTTTTTCGCCCACACCCTTGACGGCCGAAAGCCCGAAGCGGATGTGCCCGTGGTTCGGGTCGTGCGGCTCGCCCTTCTCGAAGACGACGGTAAACGCGGTGTCGGACAGGTTGATATCGGGCTGGCCGACGGTGATGCCGCGCTTGCCGTTGGGCAGCATGACGCGCTTGCACTCGTCGATGTACTCGACCACCTTCTCGGTGCTGACCGATTCATAGGTCAGCAGGGCGGCCATGTACTGGATCGGGAAGTAGGTCTTCAGGTACGCGGTCTGGTAGGCGACGATGGCGTAGCCGGTCGAGTGCGACTTGTTGAAGCCGTAGCCCGCGAACTTGAGGATCAGGTCGAACAGCTCGTTGGCTTGTTTTTCCTTGACGCCCTTCGCCGCGGCGCCATCGATGAACTGGGCGCGGTTGGCGTTGATGACCTTTTCTTTTTTCTTACTGATCGCCTTGATGAGCGTGTACGCCGAACGCAGCGGGATATCGCCCAGCTCGTTGACGACCTGCATGACCTGTTCCTGGTAGACCATGATGCCGTAGGTCTCGCCGGTCAGGCGGTCGACGATGTCGTTGACTTTGGGGACGGATTCCCTGCCGTGCTTGCGGTTGTTGTAGTTGGGGATCAGCTCCATCGGCCCGGGGCGGTAGAGCGCGTTGGCGGCGATGAGGTCTTCGAGCCTGTCCGGCTTCATCGCCATGAGCAGGTTGCGCATACCGCCTGATTCAAACTGGAACACGCCGGCCGTCTCGCCCCGGCCGAACAGTGCGAGCACGTTCGGGTCGTCATAGGTCAGGCGGTCGAGGTCCAATGGATCAGCGTTGTCATCCTTGGATTTTCCGACCGAAGCGCGGATCGTCACCTCGTTGAGCGTTTGTTTGGTCAGCTTCTTCGCGCGTTCGATGATCGAAAGCGTGCGCAGGCCCAGGAAGTCCATCTTCAGGAGGCCGACCTTTTCGACGGTCGGGCCGTCCCACTGGGTGACGACCTGCTCGGTGCCCGGCGGCTGGTAGAGCGGGATGATGTTGTCGAGCGGTTGCGTCGCCAGCACGACGCCGGCGGCGTGGACGCCCGCGTGGCGTGCCAGACCTTCCAGGCGCATCGCGGTGTCGATCATCCGCTTGTGCGTGGGGTTGTCGCGGTAGAGCTTGGCGAGGTCGGGTTCCTGCTGCAGCGCTTTTTCGAGCGTGACG
>JAWKTA010000006.1:0-142777 GCA_041402025.1 Phycisphaerales bacterium
CGTTCATCGGTGCGCCGCCGGGATGCTGCTGGTCACCGACGAAGTCGAACAGGGATTCTCCGATCCCGACGATGGTGAAGGGCGTAGACATATCGCAAGTTTACCTATTCAGGGGAAAACGGGTGTGTCGGGGTGCGTTCTGTGCATGCGGGGCCTAGAATCGTGGGCATGGCGGTAAGACGGGTACCAATCTGGCCGATGCCGATCGCGCTTTTGGCGTGCGTCGCGGTGGTGCTGGGCCAGGCACTGGTGATGCCGGGGCAACCAAGTCAGAACGTTCAGCAGCCGGTGTATATCGAAGATTCCCCCGCGGCGCAGGACCTGGCTGAGGAGGCGCTTGAGCTGCGTGACCAGGGCCGATTGGCGGACGCGGCGCAGAAGCTCCAGCGTGTGATCGAGGAGTACCCGCACAAGCTGATGTTGGTAAGCGAATCGTCGTATACCGATGCGCTGTTGTGGGTGCGTGGCAAGCTGCTGGACGACGCGGAATTGCTCCGGGCCTACCGGTCGTTGTACGGACCGGCCGCCGAGCGTGAAGTCAATCAAGCGATGCCGACGGCGGACCGTGCGCTGGATGTAGAGGCCTTGCGCGAAGTGCTTGCTCGCTACACACTGACACATGCCGGCCTGGACGCGGGGCTGGCGCTCGGGGCGTATCACCTGGAGCGGGCGGAAGGCGGGGACGCGTTGGGCGTGCTGGATGAATTAAGTAACCACCCGGACCTGCCCGATAAGGCGGGGCGGTATCACCTGATGCGCAGCGTGGCCTGCCTGCTCATCGGTGATTTAGCCGGCGCCGCCGAACATGAGCATGCCTTGCGCGAACTGCCCGACAGCCAATACCGCGCGGAGTTCGAGGCGCTGACCAACCGCATCCACCCGCCGTTCCGCTTGAACGGAGCCAACACAGGCGGCGCGCCGGTGGTCTCGAGTTTGCCGGAAAGCCTCGATACGCCTCTCTGGGATATCGACCTGCTCGAAGGTCTTTGGCAGGGCTTTGGGAACCGGCCTGACCTGCGCAACGCGCAGATCGATCAGGTGGTGTTACGTGTGATTCCCGCGGTGAACCGCGCCAGCGTGTTGGTGAATTCGGGCGTAGTGGTCACCGCCTACGACCGCGCCTCAGGCTGGCGGCTGTGGGAAAGGCCGGATAAGCCCGGGGCGCAGACCGAATCGGCGGGTGTGTATCCCGGACGGGGCCTGCTGATCGAGCCGCGTGGTGTGTATGTGTCCGGTGAGCGTGCGTACGCGCTGCTTGGCTGGCTGAACCCGAACCAGAACGTGCAGGCCGGTCTGGAGGGTGGCGTCTCGCTGATCGCGATGGACGCCGGGACCGGCGAGGAGTTCTGGCGTGTGACGCCTGACGAGCTGGACCCGGCGTTGAGCAAGGCCGCGTTCGACGGCACGCCCTGCGGCGAGGGCGGACGCATCTACACGCTCGCCAAGCGCGTGCAGGTATCGGGGTTACACGACCTGTACCTGACCGCGGTGCGCGAATCGGACGGCGGCCTGCTTTGGCGGCGTCACTTATCCAGCAGCTCGGTGCAGGCGCATTACAACGCCGGGCCTTCCGCGCGGATGTCCCTGCACGCCGGGCGGGTTTACGTCTGCGACAACCTGGGCACGGTGTATTCGCTGGACGGCCGCACGGGCACGGTGCGCTGGGTGACGATGCTCCCGGACGCCGGCGAAGCGAACCCGACGGTGCGGCGCAACGTGGCGGGGTTTAAGGACCTGCCCGAACCGGTGCGCGTCGCGGCCGGGCTGCTGGTCCCGTCGGTTGCTCCGGACGGTCCATATCTCTTGCTGGACTCGGATACCGGTGTGATCGTAAGCGAATTAAGCGGCGGGGATTGGGACACGGTTGATGCGTGTTACCCGGCCGGTGCCAACGTGCTGGGCGTCGGTGCCGGTGTCACATACTTCGATGGACAGACCCTGGAGCCACTCTGGCACCGAGCACTGGATGACGAGCGTGACGGGCGTGTGCGCGGCCGGCCCGCGATCGACCCCGGCATGGTGACCGACCCTGTCGCGCAAGCCGCGGGGCGCGACACGACCGGTGCTCTGGTGATCACTACGGACCACCGGCTGCTTGCGCTGAAATTGGATGACGGGCGCGTCCTGACCGATCACGCGATCGATGCGCCGGGGAATGTGCTGCTTGCGCCGGGGCAGGTGGTCGTGGCCTCGCCGATCGCCCTGAACAGCTACACGGACTGGCACATCGCGCACGGCCAACTCAAGGAGCGTGCCGAAGGCGATCCTTCCAGCCCGCAGCCGGGGATGGCGATGGCGAGGCTGGCGATGCGCACCGGGCGCGACCCCGCCGTGCTGGAGGGGATCGACCTGGCACTCGCCGCGGTTGAACATCCGGCGTTAAGGCCCGGCCAGGAAGACACCCGACAAGCCGAGGCCTTCGGCCTGCTGCGAGAGTTCAGCGATCCTGCGGGTGGCGCGTCCGTGCCGCTGCGTGGCGCGTTGCTGGACCGTATGGCTGTTTCGGCGTCGGGCCCGACGCAGGAAGCGGCGTACCAGATGACGCGGGCGCAGTACCTGGAAGAAACCGGGCAGCTCGACCCGGCGGTTGAGCACTACCAGGCGGTGCTGGCCGATCCGTCCTTGTCCGCGGAGCTTTACACGATCGGACGGGGCTCGCGCCGCGCGGGCTTGGAAGCCAGGCGTATGCTCAAGGCCCTGATCGACAAGCACGGCCGTGAGTTCTACCAGCCCTTCGACCTGCTGGCCGAGCACGAATACAACGAACTGCAATCACGCAGCGCGTCTGACGCACAGGCTTACACCGAGCTTGCCGATCGCTACCCGCTCGCGCTATCTGTCAACAAGGTACGCTCCCGCGCGGCGGAACTTTACCTCGATGCCGGTGAAACCGCGTCCGCCGTCCGCCAGTGGCAGGCGGTATATCTGAACACCGAATCGGAAAACGATTTGTCGTCCGTCGTCGGTAGGATCGTGGATGTGTACCTCTCGGCCGACCGCACAGAACTGGCCAAGCGATGGCTCCGGCGTGTGGAGCGCGAGCACCCGGGTTTGGTGATTGTCCAGGATGACCAGCCCGTGAGCGTGCAGGCGTGGCTGTCGGAACTACAGCACCTGCTCGCCGGTGCAGAGGTTCTGCCCCGGCTTGACCTGCCGTTGGCGGAGCCGCGCTGGGTGGACGGTGTACCCGTACCGATGGAGTCGGGCGATCCCGCCAACCTGCCGTCGCGCGACCGGGTGCTGATGCATGATGGACAATCCATCTGGATGCTTGCCGGGCCCGGGCTCGAAGAACTGTGGCGCAAGCCCACACCGGCCGGAGATGTACGGGTCCTGGCGATGGATGATCAGCAGGTTGTGTGGTGGTCTAAACAGGCCGGTCGGATCGGCGCGATGGACAGCCGGTCCGGTGAGTCCCTCTGGCCCGACCTGGATATCACCAAAGAACTAGAGGAAACCGGCAACCCTCAGCAACGCGAAGAGCAACGCACCCGTCAGCAGCGCGAATTCGTCAACCTGATCGGTGGGGGAGTCATACGCAACCCGATGCTCCGGGATGCCGCGTCGCTGGACACACTCATGTCCGCGATCGACCTGACCACACTCATGTTCGCCGACCGCTTGGGGCGGGCCGTGTGCATCGACCGCCAGACCGGGCAGGTCCGCTGGCGCACGCTAAGCCCCTCGGACAGCATGACGGCGTTAGCGCTGGGAGACGGGCTGGTCGCGCTGGGTGGGGCGAGCTGGGCGGACACCGAGGCGCAGCACGGCGTCGTGACGCTCCTGGACACGCTCTCCGGCGAGCCGATCGAAACGCTCATCCAGTCCGATGAGATCGCCACCTGGCTAGGCTTTACGGAGAATGGCCTGCTGGTCACGGCGGCGTCGAACAAGATCACCGCCTACGACCCCGCCACCGGGCGCACCGAATGGCGCAGCGATGTCCCCCGGTCAGCAGGACCCACACAAGTCTGGCTCGGCGACCGCCTGCTGATCTACCTCAACCAGCAGGGCGACGTCGGCTCGGCGGTGGTCCTGGACGTGCTGTCCGGCGAAACCGTCAACCAGTTACCGATCCGTAAGGCTTCAGGCCAGGCGCTGATGCTGGATACGGTCCTGGCTGAGGGGCACGGCTACATCATGACCCCGATGCGATCGGTCGGCCTGGATGCCTCGGGTCGTTTGTTATGGTCGGACGCGATCTGCGCCCCGATCGGGCACCTGGCGATGCAATTCGTGGGGCGGCAGTATGTGTGCCTGATCGGCGGTGCCAGCCCGTCACAGGCCCTCGTCCTGCCGCAGATCAATTTCCAAGGCCATCCCGAGCTTGAACAGGCGCTGCGTGAGGCGATCGCCGCCGGGCAACTGCGTACCAATGGCGGCTACCGGCTCTATCTGCTGGACCGCACGACCGGCTCGATCGTCAGCGACACGCCCCTGAACGGCCTGGGACCGATCGGTAGCGGTTCCGCCGCCTGGATCGACGGGGCGCTGCTGATCGGGTCGGGCGGCCGGACGCTTGTTGTCGGTTCGGAGTCCGCCGCCGATTGAACCGCTATCCCCTAGCGGCTAGGATGCCAGACAACCCAAGGGAGCACCCACGATGACCGCCCAGACCGACGCTGTATCTGCCGCCCCACACGATGTGATCGGGCTGACCGACCCCCAGATCGCCGACCTGATCCGCCTGGAGCAGCAACGCCAGGAACAGACCCTCGAGCTGATCGCCAGCGAGAACCACACCAGCCCGGCCGTCATGGCCGCCAGCGGTTCCTGCCTGACCAACAAGTACTGCGAGGGCTACGTCGGCAAACGCTACTACTCCGGCTGCCAGTACTACGACGACATCGAACAAATCGCCATCGACCGCGTGACCAAGCTCTTCGGCTGCAAGTTCGCCAACGTCCAGCCGCACTCCGGCGCGAACGCGAACATGGCCGCCTTCGTCGCCACGCTTAAGCCCGGCGATACGTTCTCCAGCATCGTGCTCAGCGGGCGGGCACCTGACGCACGGCTCGCCTGTGAATATCTCCGGTATGTGGTTCAACCCGAGCACTACCCGCTGGTCCACGATGAATCACGCGAGGACTTCGGGCACATCGACTACGACGCGGTCATCGAGGTCTGCAAGAAGCACAAGCCCAAGCTCCTGATATGCGGCTACTCGGCGTACCCGCGCACGATCGACTTCGCGAAGTTCCGCGAGGCGGCCGATACTTGCGGCGCGGTCCTGATGGCGGATATCGCCCACATCGCCGGCCTCGTTGCCGCGGGCGTTCACCCCTCGCCTTTCCCGCACTGCGACATCGTCACCACCACGACCCACAAGACCCTTCGCGGGCCGCGCGGCGGGCTGATCATGACCAACGACGAGGAGATCGCCAAGAAGATCGACCGGGCACTGTTCCCCGGCATCCAGGGCGGGCCTTTGATGCACATCGTCGCCGCCAAGGCGGTCGCCTTCGGCGAAGCGCTCAAGCCGGAGTTCAAGACCTACTCTAAGCAGGTCGTCAAGAACGCCGACGCGCTCGCCAAGGCGCTGATGGGCCTGGGCTACGCGCTGACCTCCCGGGGCACGGACAACCACCTGATGGTCATCGACCTGCGCAAGACCGATGCGGAGCTGACCGGCAAGATCGCGGCGCTCTGGCTCGAACAGGCGGGCATCATCACCAGCAAGAGCACCATCCCGCAGGACGACCGCTCGCCGTTCCAGACCTCCGGCGTGCGTCTGGGCACCCCAGCCCTCACGACGCGCGGCCTGAAGGAAGCGGAGATGAAGACCGTCGCCGACCTGATCCACCGCGTGATCTCAAGCGGCGGCGACGAGACCGTGCTCGCCAAGGTCCGGTTGGATGTTCAAGCCTTGTGCCAGCGGTTCCCGATGCCGCACTAACCGCGCAACACACAATTTAATCAGGTATTACCATATAGCCCCGGACGCAAGCCCGGGGTTGTTTATTACCTGTCCACGATGCCGCTTATGCATGAATCTTCCGCCAACCCGCCCGCCGACCGATGCCTGGTCATCGTCCCGGCGTACAACGAGGCGGGCAGCATCGCGGGGGTCGTGCAAAACCTCCGCCAACACTTCCCGCAGGCGGACGTGCTGGTCGTGGACGACGGCTCGACCGACGGCACACACCGGTCCGTCCCGCCGGACACGGCCGTGCTGCGGCTGCCATTTAACCTCGGCATCGGCGGCGCGATGCAGGCCGGGTACCGCTACGCCTTCATGCACGGCTACCAACTCGCGATGCAGGTCGACGGCGACGGCCAGCACCCCCCGGAAGAAGCGCACAAACTCATCGAAGCCTTGCGAACAAGCGGCGCGGACATGGTGATCGGCTCACGTTTCCTCTCGGACGACCCGAACTACAAACCCCCTGCCGCGCGGGCGGCGGGTATCGGCGTGGTCCGCACGGTGTTGCGCCTGCTCTCAGGTTTGCGCATCACCGACTGCACCAGCGGGTTCCGCGCCTGTAACCGCCGGGTGATCGAAGCGTTCGCGCACTGGTACCCGGAAGACTACCCCGAGCCGGAAGTGATCCTGCTGCTGCACCGCGCGGGGTTCCGCATCCACGAAACGCCCGTCATCATGCAGGAGCGCACCGCCGGGCAGACCAGCATCCCGTTTCTTAAAGGTGTTTTCTATATCCTCAAGGTCAGCCTGGCGCTGCTGCTGGACACCACACGCAGGCCCTGGCCCAAGCAGAAAACGAGGTAACCCATGATCATCCTCCGCAACCTGATCGTCCTGGCGTTGGGCGCGACGATCCTCCTGATGGCGATCCGCAGCCTCCGCGCCGGCCGGCTCAAGGAACGCTACGCCCTGATCTTCGTCCTTACGGGGCTGCCGTTTCTGGTACTCGCGATGTGGCGCGACGGCGTGGGCTATATCGCGCAATGGCTGGACATCGACTACCGGACGCTCGCGCTGATCGGCGTGACCACGTTCTTCATGCTCATGATCTTCAAGCTGCTGTCGATCGTGAGTGTGCAGGAGCGGCGGCTCACCACGCTCGCGCAGAACATGAGCATCCTGATGCAGAAGCAGGGGCTGATTGATCCTACCGGTGAATCGTCCGATGGTTCAAACTGATTGAGTATGGGGCACACCTTGACCGAGCCGCCGATCGAAGTCGCCGTGATCCTCGTTGCGTACAACAGCCGCGACGATTTGGCCGGGTGTCTGGCCGGGATGGATGATTGGGCCGGGGACGCCGTGGTGGTGCGCGTGGTTGTGGTGGACTGCGCATCGGTCGACGGTTCGGCCGATTTAGTCCGGCAACGGTTCCCCGGTGTGGATTTACTTGAACCCGGGAAGAATCTCGGCTTCGCCGGGGGGAACAACTTCGGCTGGGAACATATTCAGAAGCACTATCCGGTGGTGAAATACATTGCGCTATTGAACCCGGACACCGTCCCGGTTGAAGGCTGGCTGGACCTGCTGATCGCGCGGCTTGAGAAACATCCACAGGTCGCGTCCTGTCAGCCTTTGATCAACCTGCACGACCAGCCCGATCGGATCAACACGGCGGGCAACCGGTCGCATTACCTCGGCTTCGGTTTCGTGACGCGCTGCGGCGAACCGATCCCGCAGGATTTACCACCGCAACAGATCGGCTTCAGCTCCGGCGCCGCGATGCTCGTCCGCGCCGACCTGTTAGCCAAACACGGCCTGTTCGAGCCAGACATGTTCCTTTACTGCGAAGACACCGACCTAGGCTGGAAGCTCAGCCAACTCGGTTATATCCACGAACTCGTCCCCGAAAGCCGGGTCGCGCACAAGTTTCGGGCCGGGGCTTCGATGGCGCATTACTACTACCTCGAACGCAACCGTCTGTGGCTGATGATCGTCTATTACAAACGCCCGACGCTGCTGCTGATCCTGCCGGCCGCCTTGCTGATGGAACTGGGCCAGGTCCTGTTCGCCCTGATGCAAGGCAAACTCGGTGACAAGCTGCGCGCCTACAGTTATTTCCTGAACCGAGACAACCGCAAACACATCCTCGATCTCCGCCGGGCCGCACAAAAAAGGCGGACGGTCTGTGACAAGGACTTCCTGCGCAACTTCACCGGCACGATCGACTATCCCACGCTACGCGGGCCTTTGATCCGCTTCATCGTAAACCCTGTATTCGGCGTGTATTGGTGGCTGGCCCGGCGGGTGATATTCTGGTGAGCGTGAACGTCACATGTCTCCATCATGCGCGGGGCCCCTCGGCTTGACGCAATTCCCCGATGAAACCGCTGCCTCGGTGCGTGGGCGGGGCGTCTTGCACGCCTCGGTCGCGGGTACGCTGTTCCAAGGTGTGTACGCGCTGTCGCAGTTCGTGATCCTGGCGGTGCTGCTGCGCTATATCGGTGCGGAGCGGTTCGGGATGTGGACGACGATCTGGTCGATCGGCATCTGGGCGTTGCTTGCGAACCTGGGCATCCAGAACGCGTTGCTGACCCGGCTGGGGCAGCGGGCCGGTTCGGACGCCGCGGCTACGGGCGCGGTGTTGGGTAGCGCACTGTGTCTGGTCGGCGGCATATCGGTTTGTCTGATGGTGTTGATGGCCGTGGTCGGGCCGTGGCTGCCGTGGGCTTCGATATTGAATGTTGAAAGCGAGCAGGCGGTGCGTGAGGCGGGGCCGGTGGCGGTGGCGGCGCTGTTGATGGTGTTGCTGGGCCTGCCGATGGCGTTGGGCGGGGCGGCGCTGCTGGCGGTAAGGCGCGGGCTGGCGTCTTACGGCGCGTTGACCGTCGCGCACCTGTTGTGTGCGGCCACCGTGTGGGCGGGCGCATCGTCGCAGTGGCCGATGCGCTGGCTGGCGGTGGTGGTGATGAGCCCGCCGGTCGTCGCGGGGGCGATCCAGTGGGCATTGCTATTGACCGGGCCGGGGGCGTTGCGGTTGGGCGGGTTCAGCCGGAGTCATGCGGCAGGGTTGCTGCGCACCGGCTTAAGTTTCTTTGTGCTGGAACTGGTCATGATCGGTCTGTTGCAGACGGGTTCGGTTATCATCGCACAGTCGCAGGGGGCCGAGGCGGTCACGCCGTATGCCGCGATGTATCGGCTGATCGGGCTGGTATGGGCGGTGTATATGGCGGTGGCGTTCGCCTACTGGCCGGCGTTCGGCGACGCGGACCATACGGGTGATCGCGACTGGTTCGGCAAAGCGCTGCGGTGGTCGCTGATTAAAACGCTGGGTATCTGGTGCTTCGCGGCGGCGGGGATCTACATCATCGGCGACACGTTTATCCGTTGGTGGTTGGGCGATGAAGCGCTGCCAAGCACGGCGCTCAAAGTCTGGATGATCGTGTTCGTCGGCGTACACGGTTTATTGATCTGGCTGACGACGCCTTTGAAAGGCGTCGGCCGGCTGCGTGGGCAGGTGGTCAGCGGGGCGGTGATGATGGTTGTGTTTATCCCGCTGGCGGTCTGGCTGTGCGGGCGATACGGCGCGGCGGGTGTGCCGATTGCGCAAACGGTCGTGATCGTGCTGATCGGTCTTCCGGTGAATGCGCTTAGCCTGCGGCGCGTCGTGCGCGGCTAACCCTGCGGCTTCTCCGCTAGCAGGTAATACACGTTGTACGGCCAGATCAGGTTGCCCAGGCCTTTCAACGGGATCGGGAAGTGCCGGGCTTTGACCGGTTTCAATCCTGCCTCAGTTACCAACCCGGGCAGATTGGTTTCGTCCCAGTAGGTCACGTGGGTCTTGTCGCGCGCGTAGCCGTTGCGGTTGGGCACGACGATCAGCGCCCGCCCGCCCGGTTTCAAAACACGTTTGATCTCGGCGACACAGCGCTCCGGTTCGTGCAGGTGCTCCAGCACATTGTCGAGCAGCACCGCATCGAATCGACCATCCGCGAAGGGCAGCGCGTCGGCCCCGCCCTGTGAAACGTTCAGCCCCTTCTCACGGCAGTGGGCCACTATGTCGGCATCGATGTCCACGCCGACGAACGATTCGCGGCCAAGCAAAAACTCACCCAGCCCGCAGCCGACGTCCAGCCCAAGCCCCGACAACATCGAAGCGTACTTCGGGTACAGCAGTCGCGTGCGGTAGGGCCGGCTCAGCGGGTTGCGCTTCTGTAGATAATCAAGGTATTCGCTCAAGGTTTATCTCTTAGCGCGGGATGGCTCGGAGTGTGACGCGCGGCAGTTCACCGGCCAAGTCTTTGGCCGATCCGTTGCGTATCGCGAGTTCGAGCCGGCCGGAACTGCCGAAATACGCGACGGGTTCGCCCGGTTGAACATCGGCGAACGTGCGCCGCACCGGGCCGAGCGCGTGGCCCTTCACGCTGACAGTCGCGCCTTTGGTGTTTGCCCGTGTCAGCCAGTCGTTGAAGAACGTCTGTGTCAGGTTGGTGATCAGGTTGCCGAAGCTGTCGGCCGTCAGGGTTAATACGCTCAGCCCGTTTGTGGTTACTTCGGGTTGAGGTATATTGAGGTTGACTAGTGTATTGACAGGTTCGCCGAGCCTGCTAATCGTAACACCGGCGGCGAGGCGCGCCGCGACCGGCGCGAAAATGTCACGGCCGTGGAACGTCGCGCTGACGAGGTCGCGGTGGTGGTCGGGATTTGTCAGGCTCACGATCGCGGTGGGGGGGTAGCGGTCGAGCACGAGCGTAAACAACCCGTTGTCCGGCCCGACGAGCGTGAAGCGTTCGGTTTTTACAGCGACCGCGGCGCGCTGCGACCCGACGCCCGGATCGACCACCGCGACATGGATCGTGCCGTCGGGAAACGCATCGACCAGTGAATCCAGCGCGACCGCACCAGCGAGAATGTCCTGGGCCGGGATGTTTTGTGTGCTATCAACGACGCGGACATCCGGCGCGATTCCCGCGATCACGCCCTTCATCTGCGCGACGTAGGTGTCCGTGGTGCCGAAGTCGGTGGTTAGTGTGATCAGAGGCTTGAGAGTTGAAGCCTGCGGTGTGTGTGGGGCGGACGGCATGGATATATCTTACGTCATCCGAGCCCCGTCACCCCCGAGGCGGTCAGCCGTGAGGGCACGACGGCCCGGGCATTCCCAAATAGCATCAGTATTCCTTGCGCTGCCGGGCGGGGGGGATGTTCAGTTGCTTGCGGTATTTGGCGATGGTGCGGCGGGCGATTTCGATGCCGTGTTCTTTGAGCTTGTCGACCAGCGCGTCGTCGGACAGCGGGTTGGACTTGTCTTCTTCCTCGATGACCTGTTCGAGCTTGGCCTGGATGGCGGCCCAGCTCATGGCGTCGCCGGTCTCGGTCTCGGTGCCGCCCGAGAAGAACATGCGCAGGGGGAAGATGCCGCGCGGGGTCTGGAGGTATTTTTCATTTACCGCTCGGCTGACCGTCGCGACGTGGATGCCCAACTGGTCGGCGACCAGCGTCATCGGCAGCGGTTTAAGCGCCTGCGGGCCTTGCTCGAAGAAGTCGCGTTGCGCCTGCACCACGACGCCGATCACGCGCAGCAGCGTGGCGCGGCGCTGCTGGATCGCGTCGATGATCCAGCTCGCCGAGCGGATGTGGTTATTCAGGAAGTCGCGGGTTTTCTTGTCGACGTTCTTGTCCCGTGCGTCACGCTGATACTCCGGGCGGATGTGCAGCGCGGGGATACGGCCCTGAGTGAGCGTGGCGGTGTAGGTGTCGCTTTCCTCGTCGTATTCGATGACCGCGTCGGGGAAGATCATCCGCGGGCTGTCGTCGGCCAGGAGCTTGCCCGGGTGCGGGTGGAACTGGCGCAGGTGCTGGATTGCCTGCTTGATCTCATCGATCGACAGGTCGGTGGCCTTGGCGATCTTGGGCAGGCGGTTGGCCTCGATGTCTTTGAGGTGGCCGTCGACGAGGATGCGCTCGTTTGTCAGGTTGGCGGACGAGTCGTTGCGCATCCGGGCGTCGATCTGTAAGAGCAGGCATTCGCGGATATCGCGGGCCGCCAGGCCCGGGGGTTCGAGCGTCTGTTGCAGGAGTTCCAGCGCTTCGTTGAGGATGTCTTCGGTCATGCCCGCCGGCGCCTGGTCGAGCAGGGTTTTCATCTCGGCACGCATGTACCCGTCGGAATCGATGAACCCGATGAGAAACTCGCCTGCCTTGGCAAGCTCGGGTGTGGTCTCGACCAGGTGCCACTGGTCCATGAGCTGGTCGAACAGCGACGCGGTGCGCGCGGCGGTGTTGGCCATCGCGTCCATTTTTTTGTCGCGTTCACCGTCGTTGAATTTCGTGCTGTGGTAGCTGCCGCCGGTCTCGGAGGTGTTGGCGTCCCAGGACGAGCCGAGTTCTTCGGAGATGTTGGACAGGCGTTCGAAGTCGTCGGTGTTGCCGGTGTCGCCGTCCTTGACGACCAGCTCGCGCTCGCCCTCGCGGTTGTCGCGGTCGGCCTGGGTGCGTTCGGCTTCGATATCGTCGTAGTCGGTGCCCGGCTCGCGGACCTCCAGCGTCGGATTACTCGCCAGTTCCTGATCGATCCGGGCCTCCAGCGCGGCCTGGGCCATCTGGAGGATCTCCATGGACTGGATCATGCGCGGCGCCAGCTTCATCCGCTGGTCGATCCGCATGTGTTGTCCGGTGTCGATTCTCATCAGGTTCAGGGTCCGGGGGCCGGGGTTTGTTTCTCTTGCTAACGGCTAATGGCTTATTTACTAAATCGGTCCATATCCGGGGGTCATTCATCGCCCATGCGTTGTCGGCTCTGGATGGCGTCTGATAGTACCGCCTTTGACGCCCCGGCGAGCCGTGTCCCGGTCGGGATGCCCCGAGCGAGGCGGGTGAGCTTGACGCCAAGTGCTTCGAGCTGCTCGGAAAGATACAGGGCCGTGCCGTCGCCTTCGAGTGTGGGGTTGGTCCCGAGGATGACTTCTCGGACCTTGCCGCCGCGGACGCGCTTGACCAGCCGGTCGATATTCAGCTCCCCCGGGCCCACGCCTTCGAGCGGCGCGAGCCGGCCCATCAGGACGTGGTACACGCCCCGGTACACGCCCGTCTGCTCCAGGCTCGCCACGTCGCTGGGCTGCTCGACGACCAATACCTGTGCCGGGTCACGTTCGGGGTCGGCACAGATCGGACAGGGGTCGGACTCGGTGACGTTGCCGCAATCGCTACAGACTTTAAGGTCGTGCTTGAAAGCGGTGATCGCGTCGGCGAGTTCCCGGGCCTCCTCGGCCGAGGATTTCAGCAGGTAGAACGCGATCCGTTCCGCCGACCGGCGACCGATCCCCGGCAGCCGGGCGAACCGGTCCGTCAGCCTTTCAAACGCCGAGTTGTTCCGGGCCTTGGGCATGCGGGGTATTGTATGTCAGTTATCGATGACGGGTCACGGCCGGACCACGCCCGCGTGGCGGGCGGGCTATGATCTGATACGAGAACCCTGTACCCTGAACCTCACCATGAACGATGTCGACCACGTCTGCCTTTGTTTTCACGTCTCCAAGCGTAAGATCGTGAACTACTGTCAGCGCGAGAAGCCGCCGGTTGCGAGCCTGATCAGCGAGTGCCTCTCCGCCGGGACGGGCTGCCGCTGGTGCGTGCCTTTCCTGGAGAAATTGCACAAGCAGTGCATGGACGACGTCGAAAACCCCGACCTGCCCGTCAGCCCGGAGGAGTACGCGAAGAAGCGGGCAAGCTACCGCAAGACCGGGGAACGTGAATAAGCCTCCATGCACACCGGGGCCACAGCATCTATCATGTCGTCCATGACACCCACCGCCCTGATTATCCGCACCGCCGGGACGAATTGTGACCGTGAGCTGGCCCACGCGTTTGAGTTAGCGGGCAGCGAGACGCGGACGGTTCATCTGAGCAAGCTGATTGATTCGCCCGGAGCATGATCGCTGAGTTCGACCTGATCGGTTTCCCGGGGGTCTAGCTACGGGGACGACATCGCCGCCGGGCGTATTTTGGCCAACCGCATCCGGCACCGGTTGTGGAGCCGCTCAAGGCCGCGGCCGAGCGGGGCGTGCCGATGATCAGTCTTGTAACGGGTTTCAGGTCATCGCCAAGATGGGCCTGCTGCCGGACCCCGCGACGGGTAAGCAGACCGTGACGCTGGCGGACAACACCAGCGGGCGGTTCATCGACAAGTGGGTGCCGATGGTGGCCGACCCCGCTGCCGGTCTGCATCTGGACGAAAGGTTTGGATGCGTTCGACCCGCCGATCGCGCACGGTGAGGGCAGGCTTGTCTGTGCCGATGAAAGCGTGCTCGAACAACTCAGAACGAATAACCAGATCGCGCTGCGTTACGCACCGGGCAAGAACCCCAACGGCTCGACCGACGACATCGCAGGCATCTGCAACGCGACCGGCACGATCCTCGGCCTGATGCCCCACCCAGAACGCTTCACCGACCCGACGCACCACCCGACCTGGACACGGCAGGGCGAAGACGGCTGACACATACCACCGCCGGCAAGTGCTTCTTCCAGAACGCCGTCGAACATGTCCAGCAACACGCCGCCCAACCCGCATAAGCCGCTCGCGCTGTGCCGCTCTGTTTTGCTTTATCCATCAACCATCAATCCTCCCGGACACGCCCATGCTCCTCGAATCCAACGGCTTGAAATACGAGTGGATCGACAACTGGATCACGATTCCGGATACCCCCACAGGTAAAGCCGACGGCCGCACGCACGGCGTTGTGGTGTCCAAGAACGGTGACACTTTCATCTTCCATCAGGCTGACCCGGCGGTGCTATGCGCTACGACGCCAACGGCAAGCTCAAAACCTCGTGGGGCAACGGCTTCCCCGGCGCGCACGGCCTGACGCTCGTCGAAGAAGACGGCGAAGAACACCTCTGGCTCGTCGATTCCGTGGCCGGCCAGGTCATCAAGGCCACGCTCGACGGCAAGCAGCTACTCGAACTGAAACGCCCCGATCACAAAGCCTACGCCGACGGCGCGAAATACAGCCCCACGTGGATCGCGGTGAATGAAAAACGCTTCGGCGGTAACGGCGATATCTGGCTGACCGACGGCTACGGCTCGGGCCTGATCCACCGTTACGATGTCGGCGGGAAATACATCCAATCCATCAGCGGCGAAGAGGGGGCCGGCGGCCAGTTCAAGTGCCCGCACGGGATCAGTTTCCGCTTCGACAAGGCAGGCAACGAACTCACTATCGCAGACCGAGGCAACTGTCAGGTCCAGGTCTACGATGCCGAGGGCAACTTCAAACGTGCGTTCGGCAAGGCTGTGTTGAACAGTCCCTGCGTCATCGCGTTTCACGGCAATCGGCTAGTCATTCCCGAACTGCTCGCCCGCATCGCCATCCTCGAAGCCGACGGCTCGCTCGTCGGCTACCTCGGCGAGAACCCCGACCCGCGCCGTCTCGAAGGCTGGCCCAACGTCGCCAAGAGCGATATCCAGGTCGGCAAATTCAACAGCCCCCACAGCCTCGCCGTGGCCCCCAATGGCGACCTCTATATCGTCGAATGGATCATCGGCGGTAGGGTGACGAAGCTGGCGGCGAAATGAGTTTGCGGCTGTAAACGGCTTGGTTTGCGTTGTTTACCACCGTCTGGCGTATCCCGTGGGGGTTGCTACAATAGTCGATTCACCGTTTCAGCCGGTTTCCGCCCCGTGTGGGGTGGCGGCGGGCGGGCACCAAGGCGGGCGTACGGCCGATCCGGCCCACGCGTCCCGCGACCCGTAACGCGCAGGTGCAATGCCTACGCGGGGTAAGACACCAGATTGGCAGGACATGGTAGACCAGAACTTAATCTCAACCCTTGGTATCGAGGACATCGAAGCCGAGCAGATGCTCGCGGACGCCTTCGGGCAGAACGTGGCCGACGGCGACATGGACGGGCTGCTGACCACGGTCGGCGACTTCAAGTCCGGCTCGATCCTCACCGGCAAGGTCGTGGGCATGGCCGGCGACGACTTCCTCGTCGAGGTCGGCCTCAAGAGCGAGGGCATCCTCGACAAGACCGAGTTCGATGAACCCGGCAACGTCGAGATCGGCGACACCGTTGAAGTGCTGCTCGAAGAAGTCGAGGGCGCGACCGGCACCGTCAAGATTTCTAAGCGCAAGGCCGACCGCATCCGCGGCTGGGAACGCATCATCTCCGAGAACAAGGAAGGCGAAGTCATCCAGGGTAAGGTCATGCGCAAGATCAAGGGCGGCCTGCTCGTGGACATCGGTGTCCCCGTGTTCCTGCCCGCCTCGCAGGTCGATATCCGTCGGCCCAGCGACATCGGCGCGTTCATCGGCAAGACCATCGATGCGCAGATCCTCAAGATCGACGAAGAACGCCGCAACATCGTCATCAGCCGCCGCAAGCTCATCGAGGATGAACGCTCCGAGAAGCGCAAGACCCTCATGGACCGCATCAAGGTCGGCGACATCGTCAAGGGCACGGTCAAGAACATCGCCGACTTCGGCGCGTTCGTCGACCTCGGCGGCATCGACGGCCTGCTGCACATCACCGACATGTCATGGGGCCGGGTCAACCACCCGTCCGACATCGTCAAGATCGACGAAAAGATCGAGGTCAAGATCCTCAACATCGACCACGAGAAGGAAAAGATCGCGCTGGGCCTCAAGCAGCGCGACGCGAGCCCGTGGGAAGATATCGAGAAGAAGTACCCCGCCAACACCCGCGTCAAGGGCACGGTCACGAACATCATGTCCTACGGCGCGTTCGTCAAGCTCGAGGACGGCGTCGAGGGCCTGGTCCACATCTCCGAGATGTCCTGGACCCGCCGCATCAACCACCCGTCGGAGCTTGTTTCCATCGGCGAGGAGATCGACGTCGTCGTCCTGGACATCAACAAGGACAAGCAGGAAATCAGCCTCGGCATGAAGCAGACCGAGGTCAACCCCTGGGAGCTGGTCGCGGAAAAATACCCTCCCGGCACGGTCGTCGAGGGCAAGGTCCGCAACCTCACCAGCTACGGCGCGTTCGTCGAGATCGAGCCCGGTATCGACGGCCTGCTGCACGTCTCGGACCTGTCCTGGACCAAGAAGCTCACGCACCCCAACGAGCTTCTTAAGAAGGGCGAGAGCATCAAGTGCGTCGTCCTCGAAGTGGACCGCACCAAGCAGCGCGTCGCGCTGGGCCTCAAGCAGATGAGCGAAGACCCGTGGAACGAAGCGATCCCCGCGCACTACCAGCCGGGCATGATCGTCCAGGGCAAGGTCACCAAGATCACCAACTTCGGCGTATTCGTCGAGCTGGAAGACGACCTGGAAGGCCTCTTGCACATCTCCGAGCTGGCGGACCACAAGGTCGACAAGCCGCAGGACGTTGTCCAGCAGGACCAGGAGGTCGAGGTCAAGATCCTGCGTGTCGACCTGGAGGATCGCAAGATCGGCCTGAGCCTCAAGCGTGCCGCGTGGACCAGCGACCAGGAAGCCGCGGCCGACCGGCAGGAGAAGAAGCAGGGCGGCGGCCAGCAGGGCGGCCCGGCCGGCGGCGGCCTCGGCGGCCTCGGCGACGGCGGCGCACTGGGCACCGACAAGATCACCTTCGGCCCCAGCGGCAACTGATCGACCTGGCCCCGGCCGTTATACAACTAAAACCAAGTCACACCCCCCGGCGCAAGCCGGGGGGTGTTTTGTTTAAGGTTAACAGCCTTGGATTGTTACGCGATGATCGACACTTAACCTGCATGATCGAATCAGTACCGTATTATGTCTACGGGCCCAAGAATCGGGCGTGTCGATTAGCACTATTGGCTGATAATGTCACATGCTTGATCAACGGTGAATTAAGTACCAGCGACCTTATGGCATACGAAGCGAAAGCGATGCCTAAGGAAAATACAGCACTCCATGTATTAGCGACATCGCTCTTCGATCTTTATTTGATAACGGCAAAATGTCACACGATGCTACCAAAACAGCCTGGATCTTACAATACTATCACGGACGCAAAAGATGTAACAACGCTGGGATACGATCGTGATTGCGATTGACCCATTCACCACTAGTTGCGTTTTCAACTTCAGTGGACTGATCGGTTCGATGCATAAGGCCCCGGATTCTGCGATCAAAGGTTGCAGTCATCTCGGCTGATCGTAGAAAACAAATATGGCCAGCAGTGTTAACCATGTCATGCTAATCCAACGGGATACTCTAAGCACAAGCTCTATCTCCCCACCAGCCCGCTTGACTTGATATCGATGCCCTTGAGCAGTGAGTCGAGCGCCTCGCGGTTGGGGGCGTAGTTGAGGGCGGCGCGGCGGTCGATCCAGTTGTCCTGGACCATCCGGGCGAGCGACTGGTTGAAGTTGTGCATGCCGGAGTTGGGGTTACTGGCGATGATGGCGGGCAGGTCCTCTTCCTCTTCGTCGCGGATCTTGTCGCGGACCAGGGGGGTGTTGAGCAAGACCTCGGTGGCGGGCACGACGCCGGCGACGAAGTCGTCGAGCGCGGGGATCAGGCGCTGCGCGCAGATCGCCAGCAGGGAGTTGCTCAGGGAGCTCCGGATGAAGCCGCGTTCGGTCTGGGGGAAGAACTCGAGGATTCGGCCGAACGCCTGCATGGTGTCGGCGCTGTGGAGTGTGGCGAAGACCAGGTGCCCGGTCTCGGCGGCTTGGATGGCGGCGATGATGGTGTCGTGGTCGCGCATCTCGCCGATGAAGATCACGTCCGGGTCCTGACGCACGACGAATTTCAGCGCGGTCGCGAAATCGGATACGTCGATGCCCAGCTCACGCTGCGAGATGATCGATTTCTTGGGGACGAACCGGTACTCGACCGGGTCCTCGATGGTGATGATGTTGACGCTGCGTGCGGCGTTGACCTGGTCGATCATGGCCGCGAGCGTGGAGGACTTGCCGCTGCCGGTGACGCCCACGACCAGGACCAGCCCGACGTGGGCCTTGGTGACCAGGTCGCTGTAGACCTGGGGCAGGTGCAGCTCGTCGTAGGTGGGGATCTCGGCCTGGACACGGCGGACGGCGACGTGCGGGTGCGCGCCGGAACGGAACATGTTGATGCGGAAGCGGTCGCCGTCGGCCAGGTGCCAGGCGAAGTCGAGGTTGCCGCCGTTCTCGAAGCGTGCCTTCTGCTGCTCGTTAAGGAGCGAGTCGAGCATGTGGTCGGCCTCTTCCTCGGTGACCGGCTCGCCGGCGACGGCCCGCAGCGACCCCTTGATCCGGTATGTCGGCGGGATGCCGACCTTGATGTGCAGGTCCGAAGCCTGCAGCGGCTTCATCTGTTCGAGCAGTTGTTCGATCGCGAAATGGCCTTTATCCATGACGTGCTCCCGCGGTAAGGACAACGGACTAGAGGGTTTTATAGTAACCGGTTGGGGCCTTGGATGTAAGCCGGTGGTGGGGCGGGAAGGTGGGGGCTACACTACGGCCCGACGGGCGTCGGGACAGGTGCCGATCGCCCGGGAACCCGGAACCATGGATCAGACCCCACAGCGGAACAGCCGTGCAAACCCGTCCCGCCCGCTGCTCCGCCGGCCCCCGCATCAGTGGGCGTTGGTGCTGGTGCTTGCGTCGTTGCTCTGGCGGCTAGTCCGCTACGGCATCTGCTTCCCGATGTGGGGCGACGAAGCGTTCATCGCCGTCAACTTCATCACCCGCTCGTTCGGCGAGCTGGCCGGACCCCTGGACCACCCGCAGATCGTCCCGGTCGGTTTCCTTTGGGCGCAATGGCTTGTGTCACGCGTGCTCGGCACGGGCGAGTATGCGCTGCGGCTGCTGCCGGTGATCGCGGGGATGGCGTCGGTGCTGGTGTTCTGGCGGCTTGCGCCCAGGATGATCAGCCGGCGACAAGCGATGGCGGCGGTGATCATCTTCGCCGCGTCGTACTACCCCGTCCGCCACAGCATCGAGGTCAAGTCCTACAGCCTGGACCTGCTGATCGCACTGGCGCTGCTCTGGCAGGCGTGGGCACTGTGTCTTGCGCCAAAGTCGGCGGCGAGGTGGATTGTTTATTTTGTGTCAGGAACTCTGGCGGTCTGGTGCTCGTACCCGTCGGTGTTCATCATCGGCGGGTCGATGTTTGTGCTGGCGTACCGCCTGTATGAAGAGCGTGCGCGTGCGGGGTGGTTCGTCGGGTGGGCGGCCGGTGGGGCGGTGATGGGGGTGAGTTTCCTGTTGATGTGGAAGTTCGTCGCTGTCGGGCAGGAGGTCCACCACGAGGGTATCCACGAGCTGCGCGGCTGGGCCAGCGCGTTCCCGCCCATGGATTCGCCCGTCGGGCTTGTCACCTGGTTTTTCCGCGCCCACACCGGGAACATGCTCGCCTACCCCGTAGGCGGCAACCACGGCGGCAGCACAGCGACCTTCTGCCTGATCGTCTTCGGCATCATCGCGCTTTGGCGGACCCGGCAGCGGTTGGCGCTGACGCTGTTGCTCAGCCCGTTTCCCCTGATGTTTATCGCCGCCGCGCTGAAGAAATATCCCTACGGTGACAGCGCCCGTGTCGAGCAGCACATCGCCCCGGCCGCCTGCCTGCTCGCCGGCGCGGGGCTGGTCGCTTTCCTCAATCACGGCTGGAAAAAACGCGGTGTCGTTACCGGGATGCAGATCACCAGTGTCGCCATGCTTTGCGTCATCGGCTACGGCATCTTCCAGGATGTCAATCAGCCATACAAGAAAGAATCCGACCTCGTCTCGTTACGGACCGTCGAAGAACTGGCAACACAATCCACCGCCGGCGATCACTGGGTCGTGTTCGGTTCGCTTGGCGGCACCGATTACACGCCAAACTTCCTGAACTACGGCGGCAGCCTGGCCCGCTTCCGATACGACGTGCTCCAGCACGGCCCGCACGGCGTCCCTGTCCTCTGGGCGCCGCCCGCGGGCAGTGTCCCGGCACCGCAACCCGGTGCCTCGACGTGGGTGCTCTTCTATCACGACAACGATCAGGAAACCAACCCGTTCCCGCAGAAACAGGCCGACGTGTATCTGCAGATGATCAAGCAGCGGCTCGGTGAACCGACGCGGCGTATCATCCCGTTGAAAGAGGACAGCGAGCAGTTGGAGGTGTACCGGTTTCAAGCCGGGCCGGTGAATGACGGCTAAATCAAGGCCCTGCGCTTAGGCCCGGTTGCGGTATAGGGTAGGATCGACCGTGTCCGCCATTTTGCCGGTGTCGAGTTGCCCGCCCAGGAATGCGTTGATCTGTTCGATCACCGGCGCGGGGTTATTCAGCAAGGCCCGGTGCTCGACGTTCAGCACTTCTATGTTGCTCTGCACCGCCAACCAGGCGTCCACCTTGGTGAGTTGGCCCTCGAACACTTTCTTTAGCGCCGCTTCCGGCAGCGCCGCACCCTTCTTGCCCGAGCGGTCCAGCATTTTGCGCTGGCTGGCCAGCACCTCGTTGAGGTCGCGCCGCATGAAAACAACTTTGTAGTGGTGCTTCGCCGGCAGGTCGGCAAGCAACATGTGGATCGCCTTGACCACCTTGCCCCCGGCGGTGTCCAGCACGTCGGGGTTGGTCTTGAGCTTCTTGACCGCTTCGAGTTCGTAGTACCCCTTGGGGTTGTCGTCGTCGGCCTGACGCTCGAAATCCGCGAAGGGCGGGATGCCTCCGGCCTCAAGCATCTGCATCATCAGGCTCGTCCCCGAACGCGGCAGCCCCGAGACGACGACGATCGTGGAACCAGGGTCAGGCAACGTGATACTCCTATTGAAATCGGTTTGACTAGGCAAAACCGCTGTGATCGAGGGTCCGCATAATACCGCAGGAAACCCGCTACTGCCCGGCCGTCACAAGGCCGATACCTCTTGGTACACTGGCCCTTCGTGGGGTCACGCTGAAAACCCCGGGGAAACCCCGATTTACGCCCGATAACTGGCGTATCATCATGCGTGACCGGGCCGATACCGGATACATACTATATACCAACAGGAGTTTACACCGTGGCAGACAAAACCAGGCAGGTACCCGTCCAGGGCGATTCCGTGGAAGACCAGGCCAAGCAGCAGACCGGCGGCAAGCAGGTCCGCCTCCGCGTCGACCACACCGGCATGGGCACCACCTACGCCAACGCCTTCAAGACCAACGCCACCAGCGAAGAGGTCATCGTCGACCTGGGCCTGAACATGGTCGTGCCCAACCCGCAGGCGAAAGAGTCCGACGTGGCCGGCGATATTCTGTTCCAGGTCAACAACCGCCTGATCCTGAATTACTTCACCGCCAAACGGCTGGCGCTGTCACTGGGCCAGATCGTCCGCGGCTACGAAGAGAAGTTCGGCGAGCTGAAGCTCAACGTCGCCGACCGATCGAAAAAATAATGTTGTTTCCCCGTATCCCTCGTCCCCCGGCTCTGCCGGGTGACGGGCCACAACCCGGCCGTGTGTCGCAGCGGGTTGACCGACGGGGCCGTGAATTGCTTTTGACATGACCCAGCACGCACACATGGAGGCCGGCACGTTCAGCCCGGCCGCGATCGTCGATGAGCTGGTCGCGTTCCAGGGCCCGCCCGAGGCGTTCCTGCGCCGGCTGCTGGCCGCGCAGTGCCAGCTAGGCTCGGCCGAGGCGGGCGGCGTGCTGCGCGCCGGTGAGGGCGGACGCCCCGAGGTCCTGGCCGTATTCCCCGAACCGCCGCGCGGCGCTCCGGCGCCGGTCTGGCTGGCACAGGCCGCCGAGGCCATGCCCTCCGTCGTCCGCGCCGCCCAGACCGCCGTCCTCCCCGTTCATTCTAACGAAGAGCTCTACGGACAGAACGCACGCCAGCACCTGGTCATCCTCCCGCTGCGCGGCGGTGGGCAGGTCCGTGGTATCAGCGCGTTCGTCCTGAACCACAGCGATCACGCGATCCTCGAACAATGCCGGGAACGCCTGGAACTGACCGTTACGCTGCTGAGCCTCTACGAGATGCGGCTGTCGCTTCAGCGTCGCCAAGGTGATCTGGACGTGTTCGCCGCCGCGATGAGCGTCAGCGCCGCGATCAACGAGCAGCAGCGCTTCAAGGCCGCCGCGATCGCACTGTGCAACGAGGTCGCCAATCGCTGGAACGCCGAACGTGTCAGCCTCGGCATCCAGCGCGGGGCCTATATCAAGCTCCAGGCGATGAGCCAGACCGAGCAGTTCAACCGCAAGATGCAGCTCGTCCAGGACATCGAGTCCGCGATGGAAGAGTGCATGGACCAGCAGCTCGAGGTGATGCACCCCGCGCCCCCGGAAGCGCCCTACATCGCCCGCGCCGCGGCACGACTCAGCGACAAGCACGGCCCGACCATCATCTGCAGCCTCCCGCTGCGCCGCGGCGACGAGACCATCGGCGTGCTCACCGTCGAGCGGTCCGCCGACCGCCCGCTGAATATCCGTGACGCCGAGGGCCTGCGCCTGACCTGTAACCTCTGTGCCGCTTTGATCGGCAACCTCCACGACACCGACCGCTGGTTCGGCGCGAAACTCGCCGCCAGCGCCAAGCAGGCCGGCGCAGCGCTGGTCGGGCCGAAACACACCTGGGCCAAACTCACCGCGATCGGTGTTTCCGCGGCGATCATCTTCCTCGTCTTCGCCAAGGGCACCTACAAGGTCGACGCCCCCTTCATCGTCGAGGCACAGCAGGGCCGGGTCGTCGCCGCGCCTTTCGACGGATACATCAAGGAAGTCGATGTCGAGCTGGGCGATGAAGTGGCCGCCGGGCAGACCGTGCTGGCGAAGATGGAGACGGCCGAGCTGCGGCTGCGTCGCGCATCGCTGACCGCGGAGCGCCAGCGTTTCCTCAAGGAAGCCGACCTTGCGCGCCGCGAGAACAAGACCGTCGAGGTGCAGATCGCCCAGCACCAGGCGGACGGGATCGCCGCCGACCTCGACGAGATCGACTACTGGCTAAGCCGTGCGGACATCGTGCCCGCGGTGTCCGGCGTGATCGTCGAGGGTGACCTGAAACGCCGTGTCGGGCAGGCCGTGACCAAGGGCGATGTCATGTTCGAGATCGCACAGCTTAACGACCTGCGAGCACGGCTGGAGATCCCCGAGGACCGCATCGCCGACGTCGAGGTTGGGCAGGAGGGCGACCTCGCCACCGCCGCCGCGCCGGGTGTCTACCACCGCTTCGTGGTCGAACGCATCGAGCCGATGGCACAGGTCAAGGAACAGAAAAACGTCTTCGGCGTCCGCGTCCGTTTGTTGGACACGACCACCGACCTCCGCCCCGGCACCGCCGGCATCGCCAAGATCGACGCCGGCAAAAAGCCTTACGCCTGGATCTGGACCCGCCAGGCCGTGAATTGGGTACGGATGAAGTTGTGGTTCTAGATTGAAAGCCTTTAGCGGTTAGCCAGTAGTTCTGACCGGACCATAGACCCAATACCGCAGACCCCACCGTGCCTGTAGACCGCCCCACATTCTCCGAGAGCTGGTACCGCGTCGCGGCGCTTAAGCCCCGGCTGCGGTCGCTGGTGCAGAGCTACCGACAGCGCTACCGCGGGCGGACCTGGCACGTCCTGCGCGATTCGGCCAACAACAAGTTCTTCCGCCTCGACGACGCCAGCTACCACTTTGTCGGCCTGCTCAACGGCCAACGCACCGTCGCCGACGCCTGGAAGGTCTGCTGCGAACAGCTCGGAGACAGCGCCCCGACCCAGGGCGAGGCGATCCAGTTGCTCGGCCAGTTGTATCAATCCAACCTTTTGGACGCGGACCTGCCCGCCGACGCCGCCGGGATGTTCGATCGGTTTAGCAAACGCCGACGCAAGGAGATCGGCGGGTACTTCATGAACCTGCTGTTCTCGCGCATCCCGCTTTTCGACCCGGACAACATCCTCGACAGCTGGGTGAAGGTCGTCGGCTGGTGTTTCGGGCCGATCGGCTTGATCCTGTGGACGATCCTTGTCGGCGCGGGCCTGTGGTCGATCACCGGTCGGCTGGATGATTTGTGGAACCAGAAGTCCGGTATCCTCGAGCCTGCAAACCTGCCCTGGCTCTACGTCTGCATGATCCTGATCAAAGGGATCCACGAGTTCGGGCACGGGTTCGCCTGTAAGCACTTCGGGCGGCAATCGCACTCCGGGGGCGAGGTCCACACGATGGGCATCATGTTCATCGTGTTCATGCCGCTGCCCTACGTCGACGCGTCCAGCGCCTGGGCGCTGCGCAACAAGTGGCACCGCGCGTTCATCGGCGCGGCCGGAATGTATGTCGAGGTGGCCATCGGCGCCGCCGCGGCAATCGTCTGGGCCAACGCCGCGCCCGGCACCTTCACCGCCGCGCTCGCCTACAACATGATCTTCATCGCCGGCGTCACCACGATCCTCTTCAACGCCAACCCCCTGATCAAGTTCGACGGCTACTACATCCTCTCCGACCTGCTGGAAACCCCCAACCTTCAGCAACGCAGCAAGGATTACCTGTTCTACCTGGTCAAGAAATACGCCTACGGCGTCCGCCGGCCCCGCGACCCGTCGCACTCGCAGGGTGAGCGTTTCTGGCTGGTCGTTTACGCCGTCGCCGGGTCGATCTACAAGGTCATGATCTCCGTCTCGATCATCCTCTTCGTGGTCGATACGCTGAAATACCTGGGCATCCTGATGGCGTTGTCGGGTGTGATCGGCTGGGTGATCGTGCCGATCTTCAAGTGGGTTCACTACCTGCTGGTCAACCCGGAGCTGATGCGTGTCCGTGCGAGGGCGCAGCTCGTGACGGTGGCGTTCCTGGCATTGTTGATCGGTTCGCTGGGCCTGATCCCCGCGCCGTACCACGGGCGGGGCGAGGGCGTGGTCGAACCGGGACGGATCGAGATGGTGTTCGCCGGCGCGGACGGGTTCATCGATAGCGTGCTGCCCTCGGCATCGGCCGTGAAGCCCGACGGCCCGGACGTGGTGGACGCGACGAACCACGAACTGCTGATCGAACGCCGACGCCTGATGGCGCAGCGCGGTTTACACGAGGCATACTACCGGCAGGCACGCTCGGAGGAGCCTGCCCAGGCCCAGGTCGTTCACGGCCAGATCGAAGCGCTCGACGAACAGATCGCCCGGATCGATCAGCAACTCGAAGCGCTGCGCATCTCGACCCCGTTCGAGGGTGTGTGGTTCAGCGAGAAGGCGGACCAGATCGCCGGCTCGTATGTGAAGCAGGGCGAACCGATCGGCATCCTTGCCGACACACGCAAGCCGGTGATCCGTGTGACCGCGGATCAATACCTCGGCCCCGAGCTGATGCGTCACGCCGGCCCGGGTGCGAGCGTCCAGATGCGCGTGCGCGGAAGGCCGGATGTCTTGATCGAGGGCCGGGTGGTCCGTGTGCTCGAAGCAGCGCGGCGAGAGCTGCCCTCGGCCGCGCTGGGCTACGTCGGCGGCGGCTCCATCGCGGTCGATACCCAGGACCAGAAAGGCACACTCGCCAGCGAACCGTTCTTCGAGGTGCAGATCGACCCCGTGGGGACAGAACAAGCGCCGATCCTCCTGCACGCCGGGCAACGCGTCGTCGCACGTTTCGACCTGCCCAACACGCCGTACCTCATGCAGTGGTGGCTGGCGATCCGCCAGGTGATCCAAAAGCGGTTCTGATGGACGTTTGATGTGCGATCTGAAACCGGGTCTAGGGTCTGGGGACTGGTCAGACTAATCACCAACCACTAATCACTAACCACTACATCCATGGCCACCACCACCACCCAGCAACGCATGCCCAGCGAATCCGGCCCCGTGCAGACGGCGCTGGCACCCGCATGGGATGCGCCGGTCGGGGTTTGGCGGATGCTCGCGCAGCGGCGCGATGCCCCGAAATTGCCCAAGGGTCTGGACGCTGCGTGGGACGCGGCGGTCAGCTACTTCGTCCCGCTTGTCCCCCGGCGGGGCCGGTGCCTGCGGCGCGCCGAGCATATCCTGTCGATGGAGCCGACCTTCACACAGATGCCCGACGCGGCGCTGCACGAGGCGATCCTTGAGCTACGCGGCGTCTTTCGGCTCGGGCGCGAGAAGAAAGAAGACATCGACCGTGCGCTGGCGATGGTGCGCGAAGTCTCCCGGCGTGAGATGGGGATGAACCCGTACCGTGAGCAGGTGGCCGCGGCGCTTACGATGATTGACGGCTGTCTGGCGGAGCTGGCGACGGGTGAGGGCAAGACGCTGGTGGCGACGATGCCCGCCGTGATCGCCGGGTGGCGCGGCCGGGGCTGCCACGTGATGACCGTTAACGATTACCTCGCCAAGCGTGACGCCACCCACCTGCGCAAGCTCTACGCCGCCTGCGGGCTGAGCGTCGCCTGGGTGGACGGCCAGATGCCGCCGCCGGAGCGCAGGCTCGCCTACCACGCCGACATCACCTACGGCACGAACAAAGAGGTCGCCGCCGACTACCTGAGAGATAAACTTCAGATGGGCAGGCAGCGCGGCCTGACCGATGCGCTGGTCGCCAAGATCAACTTAGGCGGGATGGGGGGCGTGGACCGGCTGGTGATGCGCGGGCTTGAGACCGCGATCATCGACGAGGCCGACTCGCTGCTGATCGACGAGGCGGTCACCCCGCTGATCATCTCGACCGAAGCGCCCAACGACGAGCAGACCCAGGCTTTCGAGCAGGCGGCGCAGCTCGCGCAACGCCTCGAACAGGGCGAGCACTACAAGATCAACCTGCGCTACCGGGATGCGGACCTGACCCGTGCCGGCACCGACGAAATCACCAAACTGTGCGGCGGCCTGCCCGGCATCTGGCAAAGCCCGCGCATGCGTGACGAATTGATCGTTCAGGCGATCACCGCGAAAGAGCTTTTCCTCAAGGGCCAGCAGTACGTTATCAAGGAAGGCAAGGTCGTGATCGTCGATGAATCGACCGGCCGATTGATGCCCGACCGTAGCTGGCGGCACGGCCTGCACCAGGCGGTTGAGGCCAAAGAACGCCTGGAAGTCACCCCGCCGAAGGACACCATGGCGCGCGTCAGCTTCCAGCGGTTTTTCCGCATGTACCGCAGGCTTTGCGGCATGACGGGCACGGCCTGGGAGGCCCGCTACGAGTTCTGGCAGGTCTATAAGCTCCCGACCGTGCGCATCCCGACGCACAAACCGTGCATCCGCATCCAGCACAAGGACCGTGTGTACGGATCATCCGAAGCGCGCTGGAAAGCAGTAGTCGAGGAGATCAAGCGCGTCCACAAAAAGGGCAGGCCCGTGCTGGTCGGCACGCGCAGCGTCGATGCCAGCGAGAAGCTCAGCTCGATGCTCAACGCGGTCGCGCTCGAGCACGAGGTGCTCAACGCCGTGCGCCACGAAGAGGAAGCGCAGATCGTCGAGCAGGCGGGCCAGCCCGGGCGGATCACGGTGGCGACGAACATGGCCGGCCGTGGCACTGACATCAAGCTCGGCAAGGGGATCGCGGAAGCGGGGGGGCTGCACGTGATCTCCACCGAGCGCAACGAGTCCGGACGGATCGACCGCCAGCTCTACGGCCGGGCCGGGCGTCAGGGCGACCCGGGTTCGGCGATCGCGTTCATCAGCCTCGAAGACGAGCTGATCCGCAAGTACGCCGGCCGCACCGGCCGACGCGCCGCCCGGCGCGCGGGCGATCGCGAAGTCTCCGGCTCACGCATGGCACGCCTGTTCCGCGCCGCACAGGCCCGCAGTCAGCGCCTCGCCCAGCGCCAGCGCAAGAGCGTCCTTAAGAACGACGAATGGCTGGAAGAAAACCTCGGCTTCGCCGGCCGTGAGCACTGAGTTTAGGGTTCGGGGTTCAGGGACCGGGGATTGTGGGGATGTAAACCCATATCCGGCCGTATCCTGCATTGGGTCAGCGTAAAAACTCTTGACGATACGTATCATGGTTGTCACAGCCGGTCCGCTCCCGCGTCTGGATAGGCAGACGCAACAAGGAGCCTTTAGCCATGACACAGATCACCAGCGATACCGACCTCTGGCGGGCCTGCCGGGACGGCGAGCGTGACGCTTTCCGCCGGGTCGTCGAACGCTACCAGGGCCTGGTCACCAGCATCACCTACAACGCCACCGGCGACATCCCGACCAGTGAAGACCTGGCCCAGGACACTTTCCTCCAGGCGTGGCGCAAGATCGGCACGCTCCGGGAGCCTGACAAGCTGGCGGGTTGGTTGTGTGCGATCGCGCGCAATCGGGTGCGTGACTGGCTGCGGCGCAAGCAGACGGATGTGAGCCGAAAGGCTGTAACACTGACCGACGCCGAGTTATCAGCGCACACCCTCACCGCCCCGGATGATCACGCCCAACTGGCCGACGAGTCGGCCCTGGTCTGGCGGGCGATCGAATCGATCCCCGAGCAATACCGCGAGGCGCTCGTCCTGCATTACCGGGAGCAACTGGGCAACGCGCAGATGGCCGAGGTCTTGAACCTCAACGAGGCGGCGGTCAGGCAACGCCTCACACGCGCCCGCGCGATGGTCCGTGAAGAACTCGCGGCCATCGTTGAAAAAAGTCTGCGACGCTCACGCCCGTCGCAGGCGTTCACGCTGGCGGTTATGGCGGCGCTGCCGGCGATGACGCCCAAGGTGGCGACCGCAGCAGTAGGGGGCACGGCGGCCGCCAAGGCCTCGGGGTCGCTGCTGCCCTTTGCCACGATCATCGGCCCCGCCATCGGTCTGATCGGCGGGCTTGCGGGGTCGTGGATGAGCATCAAGCAGACGGATTCAAAGCCCGAACGCCGGTTTATGATCCGATTCACGTTATTGATCTGGCTGGTGATCACTCTTTTCATCGGTGTGTACGCGGTTTCCGCTTCGCTGCTGCGCACGCGCCTAAGCCCGCAGGCATTTATCATGGCCCAGTCGGTCATGTGGCTGGGCTACGCCGGATTGCTGATACCTTTGGTGATCTGGGGCAAGAGGCGGCAGCGCGCGATCCGGCGCGAGCAGGGCTCGCCCGACTGGCACGCGCGGTTGTATCGTGCCTGGTCCACGCCACGCGGTATCTACGGCGGGTTGGGCGGCGCGATTTTCGGGGGGATGTCGTGGATCATCCTTTTCGCGTTACAGGCCAAGGACCCCATCACCGCCTGGCTGGTGGGGGCATCTTCGGCGGTGATGTTTCTGGTCGGTGCCACGGCTTTGAGAAAGGTCGGCCCGAAAGCCATCGGCCCGGTTCTTTACGGCACGATGACCGGGATCGCGGTGGTCACGGCCGTCGTCGTGAACACGAGGCTGCACGCCTGGATCGCAATCCTCAACGACCGCCCCATTGAACAGGTCCGCGAATCCCTGCCGCTATGGAGTGTGAATGTCTTTCTGGTGTCGATCTATGTCGTGATCTTCGTCACGATTGGATTGAGCCTGATGACTGGACGCGGGAAAATTAATCCACCGGATCAAGCGAGTGCATCCTGACCGGGAAGCCGGCGATCAGTTCGGCGTCCGGGTTGTCGATGGTGAAGACGCAGCGCACGGTCTCGCTGGCGGTGTCGATGATGCGGTAGATGTGCTTGAGCTTGCCGGGCAGGACAGCGTTGATCGGGTCGCCGGCTTCGAGCTGATAGGTCTTGCCGACCTCGAGCTTGCCGAACACCATCACGGGCAGGTTGATGTGAGCCTCCAACGGGTCCAGCGCCGCGACCGCCAGGATCGGGTCCGTGCGTGTGAGGGTGGCACCGGGTTCGGCACTGTGCTCGATGACCTCGCCATCAAACGGTGCGGGGACGCGCATGCGTTCCAGGCGTGCCTCTTCGAGTTCCAGATTCACCTTGGCAAGCGCCTTGCGGTCTTGCGCGATACGCAGGTCGGCCTCGGCCTGGTCCTTCTGTAATTGGGCACGGCGGACCTCCCACTCGCTGGCGGCGTCCTTCTTGAATGTCTCGGTCGCACGCTCCAGAAGGATCACGGCCTCGTCCAGAGCGAACTGCGCCCGGGCGACCTCCGCATCGCTCTCACTCTGCAATCGGGCAGACGCGACCACGACCTGTTGCTCGACATCATCCATCTGCGCCAGCAGGTCGCCTTTCTTCACACGCTCGCCTTCTTCGATCAGGATGTCGAAGAGCTTGCCGTCGATCGGGGCGTTGAGCACGACCTGCTTGCTGGGGTAGGCGATCCCCTCGTAACGGCCCAGGTCCGGTGCTTCAGCCGGGCTGCTTTGGGCATAGGTCAGCGTGACCGCGCCCAGAAGGATCAGCAGCGCCGTGACGACCGCGGCGGCCTGGACCAGTGGGCTGACGGGGGTGCGTGGGGTCGGCATATTCTTAACCTGCTTTCGTCTGCTCGGTAGTAGCTTCTTCGGTCGGCCGGGGTTGCCCGTGCCATAAGTAATACAACAGCCCGGCGATGTCATCAAAGATGACCATCGTGCAAGGCAGCACGACAAGCACCAGCACGGTCGCCGAGATCAGCCCACCCGCGATCGAGATCGCCATCGGGATCAGGAACTTCGCCTGGAACGAGCGTTCGAGGATCAGCGGTGTCAGCCCCAGTACGGTTGTGATCGTCGTCAGCAGGATCGCACGCAGGCGCGCCCGCCCGGCGGCGACCAGCGCATCACGGACAGTCATGCCTTCCTCTCGGGATTTATTGTAGAACTCGACGAGGATCAGCGAGTCGTTCACCACGATCCCGGACAGCGCCACGAACCCGATCAGGCTGAGGAAAGTCATGTCGTAGCCCAATAGCAGGTGGCCCCAGATCACGCCCACCAGCGAGAAGGGGATCACGAGCATCACCACCAGCGGCTGGAAGTAGCTTGAGAAAAGCCAAGCGAGGATGACGTAGATCATCACCGACGCCGCGAGGAAGCCCAGCGGCAGCGACGAGAACGCGTCGGCCATCTGTTGCTGCCGGCCGGCCATCTCGATGGTGAGGTCCGGGTACTTGGCGCGCACCCGGTCCAGCGGGCTTGGCGCGACGACCTTCGGGGCACCCAGGCCGAATGGCCCGGTCTTTTCCGTCACCGGGTTGGTTAATTGCCCGACGATGACTTCCGGGCTGATCCCCGGCGCGACACTCGCCTCCAGCGTGATCGCGCGCTGGCGGTTGAAGCGGTTGATCGTCGCGTAGGTCAGGCTCTCTGAGAAGTCGGCCACCTGGCTCATCGGGACCGGCACACCCATCGGGCTGACAAGCCACGCGTTGCGAACAGCGAACAGGCTGCGGCGGGTGTCCTCGTCCACCCGCACACGCACGTCGATATCTTCCTGGTCGGCGGCGAACACGTGGGCGTCGATCCCGAAGAGGAACCCGCGCACCTGTCGCGCGACCTCTTCCGACGTAAACCCCAGCGCCACGCCCTCGGGCTTGACCTTGTGTCGAAGCTCGACCTGCCCGACGTCATTGTTGTCTGAGATGTCATGTACGCCCTCGAACCCGGCCAGGCAGTCGTGCAGGTCACGGATCGCGGCCTCGATGCGTTGCGGGGAATCGCCGCGCACGCGGATCGTGATGTCCTTGCCCGCCGGGCCGCCCTGGATCTCCGAATAGGTAATGCGCTCGACTTCGTCGATCTGGCCCTCCAGCCCCTGGCGGATCGACTCGATCACCCGGGAGGATTCCTTGTCGCGTTCCTCGACGGGTTTAAGCTCGATGAACACCTGCGCGACGTGCGGCGCGAACGCCTCGGCCGCACCGGTATCGATGTTGGCGCGCTGCCCGACGACCGAGCCGATGCCCTTGTACTCCGGCTGGCTGATCGCGACCTGTTCGATTTTTTCCACGACCTTGTTCGTCGCCTCGATCGGGTAGCCGATGGGCATGTTCACATCGATGATGATCGTTTCGGAGTCGCTTGTGGGCAGGAAGTTGAACGTGACCAGCCCGCCCTTGACGATCCCCAGCGAGATGATGAGGATCGCCGTCGCGCACGCCGCGGCGATGTAGCGGTAGTAGAGCGCCAGCGAGATGAACTTCCCGTAGGCCGGGATCAACCGGTCCAGCACGATATGGTCACGCCATTTCTCGCCGCGCCGGATGAAACTGACCGTCTTGCCCGGGTGGGACTTGTCGCGCTTGGCCAAGCTATGGCCCATGTGGCCCGGCAGGATCAGCAGCGACTCGATCAGGCTCATGATCAGTGCGCACGCGACAACCATCGGTAGCGCGCCCAGCAGGTCGCCGATCTGCCCTTTGATGAAGGTCAACGGCAGGAACGCCACCACGCTCGTCAGCACCGTCGCCACCACCGGCCAGGCGACCTGGTCGGTGCCGTTTACCGCCGCGTCCAGCGACGGTTCGCCGTTGTCGTGTTTTGCCTGGATATTCTCCGCCACCACGATCGCGTCATCGACCAGAAGCCCCAGCACGACGATCAGCCCGAACATCGTCAGCAGGTTCAGCGTCACGTCGATCCAGGACATGATCAGGAGCGTGCCCATGATCGCCGTGACTAGCCCGATGCCGACCCACATCGCGACGCGCCAGTTCAGGAACACAAGCAGCGTGGCGAAGACCAGCAGCGCGCCCCATTTGGCGTTGCGCAGCAGCAGGTCGAGCCGGCCCTCGACGAAACGCGCCAGGTCCGTGTTGGTCACGATCGATGCGCCCTTCGGGATCGGGTACTGCGAGTTGCAGCCAAGCTCCCAGGCGTGCAGCCTGTCCAGCCCACCCAGGCCCGAACGCATCGCAGGGATATTCGACGCCAGCCGCTCGGTCAGCGAGGACGGCACGAACGGCTTGCCGTTCTGGCCATCGACATAGGCCCGGACCATCTCCGCGATCTTGACGATATCCTGCTCACCGACCTTGAAGATCGTCAGGTTCGCCGCCGGCTGGCCGTTGAACCGAAGGTAGAGCTGTTCATCGACGAACGAATCGGTTACGTCCGCGATGTCGCCCAGCCGGACGCTTCGGCCCTGTGTGTCGGACTTGAGCACGATCTGCCGGATCGCCGCGGCGCGCTCATCGACACCGACCGTGCGGACCTTGACGTTCTCCGTTCCGGTGCGGACCGTGCCGCCGGGGATGTCCGTCATCCACCGCCGCACAGTGTCCGCGACCTGCGGCAGGCTCAGGCCGTGCTCCAACAGCGCCGCGGCGCGCAGGTCGATGCGCACCTCGTAATCACGGGTGCCCTCGACGAGGATCTCGCCCATGTCAGGCAGCGTGCGCAGCTCGTCGCGGATGCCCCGGATCGCACGCTTCATCGCCTGCTCGTCCAGGTCCCCGTATAGCGCGACGCGGATCACCGGCAGCCTCGGCTCCATGAGCTGGACCTGGATCTCCTCCGCCTCCTCGGGCAGGTCCTGGAGCGCGTCGATCGCACGCTGGACCTCGTCCAGCCCCTCGTCCGGGTCTGCATCCTCGCGGAACTCGACCACGATCCCGCCGCCGCCCTCGGTCAGTGTTGAGCGGATCTCCTTGATCTCGTCCAGGTCGATCAGCTTGTCTTCGACCTTGATCGCCAGCGTCTCTTCGAGTTCATCCGGGGTCACGCCGGGGTAGGGCAGGCGGACACTGGCCATTTCCGGCTCGGATTCCGGGAAGAACTCGCGCCGCAGTGACAACCCCGAGACCGCGCCCGCCAACAGGATCGCCATCATCAACAGGTTGATCGGGACCGGCTTGCGTACACCGAACCGTGCCAGGCTCACTGGGCTTCCCCCCGTGTCGCTTGGCTGTCGTCACTGAGTACGACCGGGTCCACCTTCTGCCCGTCGCTGAGCGACCGTGTCGGGTTGATGATGACCAGGTCGCCCGGTTCGATGCCGCTGCTTATCACCGACCAGTGCTCATCGGGCAGGTTCGTCGACTCGATCTTCCCCTCGACCGGATAGTCTTCAGCAACCTGGCTGCTCTGGATCATCCCGTCACGCACGAGCATCACCCGCTCGGTGCGGATCGATCGGCGGGGCACGATAAGCCGGGGTTCGTGCTCATCGCCCATGACGGTGCCGCTGACGAAGAGGCCCGGCGTCAGTGGGACGTAGGCGTTGTTCTGGTTGGACCGGGTCTGTTGTGATTGATCGACTTCGACATATGCGGCGAACGTGCGTGTGGCCGGGTCGTCCTCGGGCGCGATCCGCGCCACGGTGGCCTGCCACGAAAGGCCCGGGTCGGCGGACGAGGTGAGTTTCACCGCATCGCCGACACTGACGTACGACCGCGCATGGCCTGCCAGGCTCAGCGGCGTCTGGATCCGGTCGAGGTTGACCACGCGTGCGACGCGCTGCCCGAGCGTCAGGTTCTCTCCGACCTCGACGTCGATCGCCTGGATCACGCCGTCAAGCGGGCTCTTGATCGAGCAGCGTTCCAGGTTCTGCCGCGCGATGTCCGTTGCGGATTTCAAACCGGCCTTCTCGGCGAGCAACTGCTCACGCTGGGGCGCGACACTTTTGAGGTTTTCCTCGACCTGCAGCCGGCTGCGCTGTGCCGCGAGGTAGGCGCGTTCGCTGGCGTCCAGGTCCTTCTGGTTGGCGGCGTTCTGTTTGAACATCGCCCCGACACGCTCGAACTCATCACGCGCCAGGTCCCGGTCGTTCGTCTCGACCGTCAGCCATTCGGTGAGCATCGCTTCGCGCGTGGCGAGCTCCGCCAGCCGGGCATCGACGCCGGCGAGATTCTGCACCGCAATCTTGAGCTGGTTCACAAAGTCGCTGTCGTCCAGCTCAACGAGCAACTGTCCTTTCGTGACCTTGACACCTTCCAGGATGCCGTCGGGGATATTTGCGACGGTCGCGGTGACCCGGGCCGGGACGTTGGCGGAGTCGACCGCCTCGGCCGTGCCGTAACCCGTCCACTGCCGATGGACATTCACAGGCGTCACCCTGAGCACATTGACGCGCTGATGCTGGAGGTTCGGGTCGACGGTGGGGACGATCGGCTTGCTGCCGGCGAGGACCTGGAAGAGCACCAGCGCGAACAGCAATAACACCACAACGATCGCGGCTCGTATGGCGATGGCCGCGCGTTGGGACATGGGTTTTTTCATAGCGGGGGTCACGGGAGTTACCGGGGGCACCAGTGATGCGGGGTGGTTATCCCTTGATGATAGCAAACTAAGTAGGTCCGGGCCCGCCCGTACACGGTTAACTTGTTAACCGTGTCCGGACAGGCCCGGACCTACGGGGATAGTAGTTAACAAAGCAGCCCAGGTTTTAACCGTCATTGCGCCCCGGCCGGTTTTCCACCAAGGGCTGTGACGGCGGCCAGTAGGTCCGGGTCCGCGGCGTTGTAGAAACTCACATCGTCCCTAAAGATTGCGGACGATCCCATATAGTCCTATTTTTGGATTACATGATGGGGTATAGCATCACCAGCACCTTGATCTGCCTGTTGGTGCTTGTGGGCTGTTCAGAAGAAGACGCCGACAGAGCATCACATCCTCCCCAACGGGTTCTCGGGGATCTACCGGATCATGGGAGTCGATGGGCAGCCCGGCGGGTATATCCAGGAAGCGAATCGGCACGTTTTCACCATCCGCGAAGACGGTGTTTTACGGGTCGATGCCCGCGTGTTTGAAGGGCAATGCCTGTCCTGCAACGGCCTCACCGCCGAGTTTGCCGACGGCCGGGCCATCCCGCTCTACTCGCCGATAGCATCTCCGCCCGACTCGACGGCTGATAGGCCGATGCTGCTTGGCGTGTTGGGGTCGGGCAAAGATATTTGGTATGCCGTCGGCACACGCGAGCAATTGACCCGGCTGCTTGAGCAGCTACAAGAAGACCAGTATCAGGGACTGGAAAAGCTATTGCCACATCCCGAGTGATCCTCGTAGGCCCGGACCTACGGGGATAGTGGTTAACAAAGCAACACAGGTTTTAGCCGTTCTTACCCTGACCGGTTTTCCAGACCGGGTCGTGGTGGCATTCTTCTTCGGGGGCGAACCAGCGTGTGAGCGTGGTTTTCTGCCGCGTGTAGAAGTGCACGCCCTCGTTGCCCTGGATGTGCAGGTCGCCGAAGAAGGAGGCGTTCCAGCCGGTGAAGGGGAACCAGGCCATGGGCGCGGGGACGCCGACGTTGATGCCGATCATGCCCGCGTTGAAGTGCTGCTTGAACTGGCGTGCGGCGTAGCCGGAGTGGGTGAAGATCGAAGCACCGTTGCCGTAGGGGCAGTTGCGCCCGATCTCCAGCGCCGCGTCCAGGTCGTCGGCACGGATGACGGACAGGACGGGGCCGAAGATCTCTTCCTGTGCGACGCGCATCTTGGGTTTGACGTGATCGATGATGCTCGGGCCGACGAGGAAGCCGTCGCCGTTGACGGTTTTGCGCCCGTCGAGCCGGACCGTCGCGCCCTCGTTCTTGGCGATATCCAGGTACGACCCGATGCGGTTCACGGCATCGGGGTTGATCAGCGGCCCCATGTCCGCGTCCGCGCCGTCGGTCGGCCCGGTCCTGAGGCTGCCGGCGTATTCATTAAGCCGATCGACCAGCGGGTCACCCACGCTGCCCACGGCGACCGCGACGCTGCCCGCCATGCACCGCTGGCCCGCGCAGCCGTACGCTGAGGCCGCCAGCGCCTTGACCGACAACTCCACGTCCGCGTCCGGCATGATGATCAGGTGGTTCTTCGCGCCGCCTGCGGACTGCACACGCTTGCCGTGCTGCGTGCCGACCTCATAGATGTATTTCGCGATCTTTGTCGAGCCGACGAACGAGACCGCCGCGACCTTCGGGTGCGTGAGCAGCGCATCGACGGATTCCTTGTCGCCGTGGATGATGTTGAAGACGCCCTCCGGGCAGCCGGCCTCGATCAATAGTTCGGCCAGCCTGATCGACGAAAGCGGCACCTTCTCCGACGGCTTGAGCACGAACGTGTTGCCGCAGGTGATCGCGATCGGGAACATCCAAAGCGGCACCATGAACGGGAAGTTGTAGGGCGTGATCCCCGCGCAGACGCCGACGGGGTGGCGGACGGTTTCCGCATCGACATTGGTTGCGATGTTGGGCAGGGCCTCGCCTTTGATAAGGCTGGGCACACCGCTGGCGAACTCGGCCATCTCGATGCCGCGCTGGACCTCGGCGCGGGACTCGGGCAGGGTCTTGCCGTGCTCCCGGGTGACCAGGGCGGCGAGCTCGTCGAAGTGGCGTGTCATCAGGTCGCGGAAGCGGAACATGACCCGGGCCCGCTCAACGACCGGGGTCTCGCTCCAGGCGGGCAGGGCGGCGGCGGCGGCCTCGACGGCCTGGGCGGTTTCTGAGCCCGAACTCAGGGGCGACCGGGCGATGACCTTCCCCGTCGAGGGGTTGTAGATATCCCCGAACCGCGTCGCGGCGCTGTCCACCCACCGACCGCCGATAAGGTTTTGTACCGTCCCGATCCCGCTAGCCGTGTCCAGTCCTGACATTACGCGCCCTTCTTTCGTGGAAACTTTCAAATCAATGTGTTTGGAATTCCCCATTATATGGTAAACTGTGGAGTTTCAGAAGGAATATTTCAGGAGCCAGGCTTATGGCAAGAATCGTCCGCGGCGCATTGATCCAGGCCACCTTATGCGAGCCGGCCACCAGCCCGGTCGCCAAGATCAAAAAAGCCATGATCGACAAGCACGTCGACATGATCGCCCAGGCCGCCGACAAGGGCGCCCAGGTCGTCTGCCTCCAGGAACTTTTCTACGGCCCGTACTTCTGTGCCGAGCAGGACGTGAAGTGGTACGACCTGACGGAACGCATCCCCGACGGCCCGACCACCCGGCTGCTCCAGGACCTGGCCAAGAAATACAAGATGGTCATCGTCGCCTCGATGTACGAGGAAGAGCTGACCGGCGTCTACTACAACACCGCAGCCGTCATCGACGCGGACGGCACGTACCTCGGTAAGTTCCGCAAGATCCACATCCCGCACTGCAACCCCGGCTTCTGGGAAAAGTTCTACTTCCGCCCGGGCAACCTCGGGTACCCCGTCTTCGAGACACGCGTCGGCAAGGTTGGCGTCTACATCTGCTACGACCGCCACTTCCCCGACGGCGCACGCTGCCTGGGTTTAAGCGGCGCAGAGATCATTTTCAATCCCTCGGCGACCGTCGCCGGGCTTAGTGAATACCTCTGGAAACTAGAGCAGCCCGCCCACGCGGTTGCGAACCAGTATTTCGTCGGCGCGATCAACCGCCCCGGCGTCGAAGCGCCCTGGAACATCGGCGAGTTCTACGGGCAGAGTTATTTCTGCGACCCCCGCGGGCAGATCGTGGCCGAGGGCAGCCGCAACGGCGACGACATCGTGATCGCCGATATGGACTTCGACATGATCCGCGAGGTCCGCAATACCTGGCAGTTCTTCCGTGACCGCAGGCCCGAGACCTACGGCCAGATCGTGCAGTTGTAACCCGGGCCGATCCGTTTTTCACTTGGAGGTGCTTTGCGCCCCGGGTGTGTCGTGGTTTTGATTCTGGATGAAAAGCATCTATGAGCGATACAGCGAAAAACGGGATTATCTACGGGATCGATGACAGGCCGCCGCCGGTCCGTGCGTTCGTGCTGGCGGCGCAGCACGTGCTGACGATGTTCGGCTCGACCGTGTCGATCCCGCTATTATTCGGCCCGGCGATGGGGATGACGACGTCACAGATCGCGCTGTTGATCTCGTCGGTCATGCTCTGCAGCGGGATCGCGACGTTTATCCAGTCGACCTTCGGCACACGGCTGCCCATTATCCAGGGCGTGTCGTTCTCGTTTATCGCGGCGTTTTTCGGGATTATCACGGTCGTGGGCCGGCCCGTCGCCGACGGGGGCATGGGCGGGGACGGCGCGATGATGATGCAGTACATCGCCGGGGCGGTCATGGTCGGCGCGCTGGTCGAGATGGTGATCGGCTTCAGCGGGCTGATGGGCTGGCTGCGAAAGTTGCTTTCTCCGGTCGTGGTCGGGCCTGTGATCATGCTGATCGGGCTGGCGCTTTTTCAACACGGCGCGCCGAAGGCGGGGACCGACTGGTCCATCTCCGGGCTGACGATGGTGCTCATCATCCTTTTCTCACTGGTACTCTCGAAGAACAGCCGCGTGTTCCGCCTGTTCCCGATCCTCTCGGCGATCGTGATCGTAGTCACGCTCTGCTGGGTGCTCACGGCGATGGGCGTGTACGAAAAGGGCGATCCGTCCTTCGTCGATCTGTCCGCGATCAACTCAAGCCCGTGGGTCTGGACGGACCCGTCGGACATCATTTTCCCTTGGGGGATGCCGAAGTTTCACCTGGGTTTCGCGATCGCGGTGTTCGCAGGTTATCTGGCATCGATGATCGAGTCGTTCGGGGATTACCACGCTTGTTCGCATATGGCCGGCGGCGGCGACCCGACGCCGAAACAGATCTCGCGTGGCATCGGTTGCGAGGGTATCGGCTGTTTCCTCACCGGCGTGTTCGGCGGGTTCAGCTCCACCAGCTACTCGGAAAACATCGGCCTGGTCGGGCTGACCAAAGTCGGCTCGCGCTACGTCGTGCAGATCGGCGCGGTGATCCTGATCCTGCTGGGTTTCTTCGGCAAGTTCGGCGCGTTCGCGGCGGCGATCCCCGGCCCGGTGGTGGGGGGGCTGTACTGCGCGATGTTCGGCCTGATCGCGGCGGTCGGCGTGCAGCAGCTTGCCAAGTGTGACCTCAACTCCGACCGCAACCTGTTCATCGCGGGGTTCAGCCTGTTCATGGGCCTGAGCGTGCCGTTTTATTTCTCGTCCGTCGCGTCGGCTGAGAATATCCAGGTCGGCCAGACGCTGGCGGTTTACACGCCCACGGCCGAGCCGTTCCTGGCGAAGATGGGCGACGGGCTTCAGGGCGTGGTGATCGCGGTCGGGTCCACCGGTATGGCGGTTGCGGCGATCATCGGGCTGATTCTGGACAACCTGATCCCCGGCACACCCGAGCAGCGCGGCCTGCGCCCCGGCATTTGGTGCCCGAGGCCGGCGCAATTGATGATGGATCTGACAACTGACGCAGTAGAATAGGCCGGGCGGAGGACGCAAAGGAAACAACGATGACGACAGCACAATCACAACCCAGAACCATCAGCCTCCCGGTCTGCGACCACAAGCCGCAGCCTTATACCGGCCCGTCGCGCGAAGAGGTCATCGCCCTGCGCACGCAGTACGTCAACCCCGGCGTGCTGACGTACTACAAGTCCCCGATGATGATCGTCGAGGGCAAGATGCAGTACGTCTGGGATGAGAAGGGCACACGCTACCTCGACGCCTTTGCGGGCATCGTCACCGTCAGCGTGGGTCACTGCCACTCGAAGGTGATCGAGAAGGTCAGGGCGCAGAACAACACGCTCCAGCACACCACGACGATCTACCTGCACCCGGCGATCGCGCAGTTCGCCCAGAAGCTCGCGTCCAAGATGCCCGCCACCGCGGACGGCCAGCCGTTGGATAAGTCCTACTTCACCAACTCAGGCAGCGAGGCCAACGAGGTCGCGATTCTTTCCTGCCGGGAACACACCGGCAACATGGACGTCATCGCTCAACGCAACGGCTACCACGGCGGGACGAGCGTCCCGATGGGCCTGACCGCGCACGGCAACTGGAAATTCAAGAAAAACCCAAGCCTCCACGTCCACCACACCCACCCCGGCTACTGCTACCGCTGCCCGTACGGCCTGACGTACCCGTCCTGCGATCTGAAATGCGCCAAGGACGTCAAGAACGTCATCCAGTACCAGACGCCCGGCGAGATCGCCTGCTTCATCGGCGAACCGATCCAGGGCGTCGGCGGAACGGTCGTGCCGCCCAAGGAGTTTTTCCAGATCGTCTACGACATCGTCCGTCAGCACGGCGGGCTTTGCATCGCGGATGAGGTGCAGGGCGGGTTCGGCCGGACGGGCAAGCACTACTGGTCACACCAGGCGTTCGGCGTCAAGCCCGACATGATCACGATGGCCAAGGGCATCGGTAACGGCGCGCCGCTGGGTGCGATGACCACCACCGCGGCCATCGCCAAGAACATGGCCAAGAAGGTCCACTTCAACACCTTCGGCGGCAACCCCGTCAGCATGACCCAGGGCCTGGCGACCCTCGAAGTCATCGACGAGGAAGGTATCCAGCAGAACGCCGATACAATCGGCTCGCACATCAAGGAAGGTTTGATGGCTTTGCAGGACAAGCACGACCTCATCGGCGAGGTCCGCGGCATGGGTCTGATGCTCGGCGTCGAACTCGTCACCGACCGCAAGGCCAAGACGCCTGCCACCGCGCAGGCCGCCGCCGTCATGGAACGCTGCCGCGACCTGGGCCTGATCATCGGCAAGGGCGGCCTCTTCGGCAACACCCTCCGCATCAAGCCCCCCATGTGCATCAACAAGGACGACGCCGATTTCATGCTCGCGGTGATCGACGAGGTGCTGGGCGAAGTGGGCGCGAACAACTGATAAGACATATATCTGATAGAGATATCGACCAGGAGATAGATGATGGCTGACCTGAGCGTAACCGTGAACGGACTGAAGATGCCCAACCCCTTCGTGATCGGGTCGGGCCCGCCGGGGACGAACGCGAACGTGATCGGCAAGGCGTTCGACGAGGGCTGGGGAGCAGTGATCGCCAAGACCGTCAGCCTCGACGCGTCCAAGGTCATCAACGTCGCGCCGCTACGGCCGGCTGCGCGGCAACGACGGCAAGGACATCTTCGGCTGGGAAAATATCGAGCTTATCTCCGACCGCGATTTCAGTGTCTGGATCGACGAGTTCAAGCAGATCAAGGACAAGTACCCCGACCGCATCCTGATCGCCTCGATCATGGAGGAGTTCAACAAGGACGCCTGGGTCGAGATCGTCGAGCGCTGCCAGGACTGCGGCGTGGATGCGTTCGAGCTTAATTTCTCCTGCCCGCACGGCCTGCCCGAGCCGCAAGATGGGGCCGGCGATGGGCGAAGACCCGAAGATCCTCGAAGAGGTTTGCGGCTGGGTCATGGCCGCGACCAAGATCCCCGTCTGGGCCAAGATGACCCCCAACGTCACCCACATCGAGGACCCGACCCGCGCCTCGCTGCGCGCCGGCTGCGACGGCATCGCCGCGATCAATACGATCCGGAGCTGCATCGGCGTCAACCTCGACACCCTCCGCCCCGAGCCTTCCGTCGAGGGTTACACCACCCCCGGTGGGTATTCCTGCAAGGCGGTGCGCCCGATCGCACTGCGCATGTGCATGGAGATCGCCCAGGTCATCAAGAAAGAATATCCGGGCCGGACGCTGTCAGGTATCGGCGGCGTCGAGACCGGCGAGGACGCAGCGCAGTTCATCCTCCTCGGCTCCGACACCGTCCAGGTCTGCACCGGCGTGATGAAGTACGGCTACGCCATGGTCAAGGACATGTGCGACCAGCTCGCCGCCTTCATGGACAAGCACGGCTTTAACACCATCGACGACTTCAAGGGCCACAGCGTCCAGTATTTCACGACCCACGCCCACCTCGTCGAGCTGCAGGCCAAGGCCAAGGCCGACGCGAAGGCCGCCGCCGCGAAGAAGAAGATGGTCGCCAAGGACGCCGAGTGGTCGGGGGATGACTTCGTCAAGCAGTCGGATGCGCTGGGGAGTAATTAACCAGCATGTGTGTTTGACATTAGACGATAGTTTAATTGAGTACTGTCACAAGGCCCGGCTCTGATGGCGAGTCGTGTTTGTGTTTTACATCTCTGTCGGTTCGTCGGTTGGATGATTCCATTCGGCTAGAAAAGCTTGGTGTATCTTGGCGAGTACCTCGTGTCGATTGTGCCCTTGTTTTTCATATACATTTGCGACGTGTTTAGCTAGATCAACAAGCATGAGTCCCCATGCGCGCGGGTCTTCCCAGTTCGCGCTGGATAAAGAAACCACCTGTTTGTTATCAACAATCCAGATGCGGGCGATTTCCAAAGCCATTTCGGCTTGATGTATCGCGGGCGGGGGCTGTAGTTTCGACACTTCTGGCATGGGCCACCTGCTTTATTATTGCATACTCGTGATTCAGTGTTCTTTTACACAATCCGCGTCAGCAGCTTCCCTCGCCCCTGTTCGCCTACGAACTTCCCATCCCGCACCTGGACCTTGCCGCGGACGGTGACGACGCTGGGCCGGCCCTTGATCGGGACGCCCTCGAAGCCTGAGTAGTCGACGTTCATCGCCTGCGTTTCGGCGCTGATCGTGCCGCGGTAGTCGGGGTCGTAGACGACGATGTCGGCGTCCGCGCCCTCGGCGATGTCGCCCTTGCCGGGGAGGTTGAAGAGCCTGGCGGAGTTGGTCGAAGCGACTTCGACGAAGCGGTTGAGGCTGAGCTTGTTCTCGCAGACGCCGTAGGTGTAGAGGAGTTTAATGCGCTCTTCGATCGATGGGATGCCGTTGGGGATCTTGGTGAAGTTCGAGCCGCGTGCGGGGTGGCCCATGTCCTTCTGGCCGACGAAGTCGAACGGAGCGTGGTCGGTGCCGACGGTATCGACCCGGCCGTCCGCCAGCGCTTCCCACAGGTATTTCGGTGTTCTTTGCGCGCACGGGCGGGCTCATGACGTATTTCGGCGCCCTCGAAGTCGGCCTTTCGGCATAGGTGTCGTCGATAATCAGGTAGGGGATCACGGTCTCGATCTTCACATCCACGCCACGCCCCTGGAAATTGTGAGCAACGTCCACCGCGAGTTTGTTACTGGTGTGGACGATGTAACCCTTCGCGCCGGTCGCTTCGAGGAACGTGCAGAGCGGTGCACGCCCTCGGCCTCGACTTGCATGGGGCGTGACGGCTCGTGCCACCCGGGCCGACCTTCCCGTCGGCGACCAGCTCCGCCTGTTTCGCGGCGACCAGGTCCGCGTTCTCGCAGTGCGGTCACGGTCACGCCCAACTCTTTGGCGAGCTTGAGCGTGTTGTAAAGCTCATCGTCGGCGACGCCGAACGCGCCCTTGTACGCACGGAACACCTTGAACGCCGTCATGCCTTTGGCGACCAGGCTGCGCAGCTGCTGCTCGACCGAGTCGTCCCAGCGGGTCACGCCCATGTGGAACGAGTAGTCGCATGCCGACTTGCCCGCCGCCTTGGAGTTCCAAAGCTCGAACGCCTCGGCCGGCTCCTCGCTGCGGGCAGGGCAGCACATCTCGATGAACGTCGTCGTCCCGCCGACCAGCGCGGCCCGGCTGCCGGTGGCGTGGTCGTCTTTGGAGTATGTCCCCATGAAGGGCAGGTAGATGTGGACGTGCGGGTCGATGAAGCCCGGGAAGACGTACTTGCCCTTGGCGTCGATGACTTCGGCGCCGGCGGGGGCGGCGAGGTCGGGGCCGATCTTCGTTATGGTTTCGTTTTCGCAGTAGATGTCAGCGACGTAGTCCCGCGTCGCGGTGATGATCCGGCCGTTCTTGATAAGCAGCGACATGACACACAACCTTTCACTGAAATGACTTTGACCGTGCGATTGTGTTCGCTCGCCCGGCGGCGTGCAAGTCCGGGGCGCTAAAGATCAGGGCGCGAGCCGTTGGAGCGTCCACCCGTCGGTTGCTCCGCCCTCGCCGTCGCGGACGTAGCGGAGCCGGTCGTGCAGCCGGCTGGTCTGGCCCTGCCAGAACTCGATTGCGGTGGGGCGGACGCGGTACCCGCCCCAGTGCGGCGGGGTCGGGACGTCCTTGCCGGCGTATTGTTTTTTCAGTTCGTCGAAGCGTTTGTGCAGGTACGCCCGGCTCTCGATGACGGTGCTCTGCGCGGATGCCCACGCCCCGAGCTGGCTGTCGCGCGGTCGGCTGGCGAAGTATTCATCGCTTTCTTCGCGTGAGACGCGGGTGACGGTGCCGGTGACGCGCACGGTGCGCGACAACAGCGGCCAGTGGAACACCAGCGAGGCCACCGGGTTGTCTTCCAGGTCGCCTGCCTTGTCGCTCTGGTAGTTGGTAAAGAAGACGAACCCTTCGTGGTCGTAGCCCTTGAGCAGCACGACGCGGGCCGAGGGCACGCCGGCGCGGGAGCAGGTGGCGAGTGTCATCGCGTTGGGCTGACGGCCGTCGGCCCGCCAGGCGTCCTCGAACCAGATGCGGAACTGCTCGATCGGGTCTTCGTGCGCATCCTGCTCGGTGAACGGCGGGTAATCGTAGTTCTCGCGGATGGCGTCGATGGACATGGCTTGATGCTACCGTGTTTTCTTGCTTGCGGGCTTGATGCCGGCGGCTTTGTAGAGGGTGCCCACCTCGGTCGGCGTCAGCGGCCGCCACTCGCCGATCGCCAGGCCCTTGAGCTTGAGCTTGCCGATGGAGACCCGGTGCAGCGAGCGGACCTTGTGGCCGAGCCGCGCGAGGATGCGGCGGATCTCGCGGTTCTGGCCCTCCTTGAGGATGAGGCTGATGGTGGTGCGGTCGCCGCGTGTGCGGTCGGTTTCGTGGCCGAGGATCTTGACCTCAGCGGCCGAGGCACGTTTCACCTTTGCCCCAGCGCCGCCGGGTGCGCCCTTGTGCGCCAAAAATAAACCCTTGCTGAGCTTCGCCGCGTCCTCCTCGGTAAACCGGCCCTGCACGGTGACGTTGTAACGCTTGGTGACCTCGAAGCTGGGGTGCGTCAGCTTGTGCGTCAGCTCGCCGTCGTCTGTTAAGAGGATCAGCCCGGTCGATTCCGAGTCCAGCCGACCCACGGGGAACAGACGCGCCGCCATCGGCAGATCGATCAGGTCGATCACGCGCTTACGGCCCTCGGGATCGTCGTTGGTTGTGATCACGCGTCGCGGCTTGTTGACCATCAGGTAGGTCTTGGCGGCGCTTCGTCGTTTCTTGCTGGGTTTGCGGATCGGTTCGCCGTCGAACGTGATGCTGTCGTTTTCGGGATCGACCCAGGCCGGCAGGGTCTTGACCACCAGCCCGTTGACCTTGACCCGGCCCTGCGCGATCAGGTCCTCGCAGTCCCGCCGCGAAGCGATCCCGGCGTCGGCCATCGCCTTGTGCAGACGCACCCCGCGCGACGCGTCGCGCAGCTCGTCGGGGGTTTGGTCGTAGGCGGTGGGTTTGCGTCGTGGCATAGGAACGGTTCACACAGAAGTAAGAAGAACGCTAAGCCGCAAGCGGCGGGGATGAACTAACTAATCACTACCCACTAACTACTACCCACTAGTTATCAAACTCGTCGCCCTTGAACGTCGAGCCCAGGTACAGCTTGCGGACCTGTTCGTTGTTGATGATTTCTTTGGGCGTGCCTTCTGCGAAGACCCGGCCCTCGAAGATCACGTACGCCCGGTCTACGATCTCAAGCGTCCGCTGCACGTTGTGGTCGGTGACGAGCACGGAGATGCCCGACTCGCGCAGCCGGCGGATCTCGACCTGCAATTCCTCGACCGCCACCGGGTCCACGCCGGAGAAAGGCTCGTCCAGCAGGATCAGCGTCGGGTCGGTGATCAAGGCGCGTGCGATCTCGAGCTTGCGTTTCTCGCCGCCGGAGCACAGCCGGGCGTGCTGTTTGCGCACCTTGGTCAGGTCGAACTGAGCCATCAGATCCTCCGCCCGCTTCTTACGGTCGGCCCGGGAAAGCCGGCGCGTCTCGAGGATGGCCATGAGATTCTGCTCGACGGTCAGCCGCTGGAAGATGCTCGGCTCCTGCGAGAGGTATCCAAGCCCGCGCTGGGCACGCTGGTACATCGGCAGCTTGGTGACGTCCTGCCCGTTGAAGATGACCTCGCCCTTGTCGGGGCTGATCATGCCGATGGTCATGCGGAAGCTGGTGGTCTTGCCCGCGCCGTTGCGGCCCAGCAGGCCGACGATCTCGCCCTCGGAGACGTGGTAGGACACGTCATTCACGACGGTTCGGCCGGAGTAGGTCTTGACGAGGTTGTTGGATTTAAGGATGAACACAGACGGGTAGGATACCGCGATATGGGGCATGTGGCACACCCGCGTTGTGCTGCTCCTAGCCCCTCGACGGGGAGCGGGGGGTTCAACCCGGGCTCCTGCCCGGGGCTATGGCGTAAACCCAAGTCAGGCTGCCGGTTCCGCTGCTATCATGTTTTGATGCAGGCGGTGTACAGCTGGCTATGGCGTCTGGTTCGCGGGCAACCTGATGGTGGTCCGGATCGTGCAGGGCGGGTCGCAACGGCCCCGGCACCTTTGGGTCCGCATGGCTACCCGAAGCGCTGATCCTCCTGATGCTCATCGGCCTGCTGAGGCCCAGCAGCGGGCTCGGCGGGGGAGATGAGCCTGACCGACCTCGCCAAGAAGCGGTACGTGGGTGTTCGCCATCATCAGCTACGGGCAGGTCGTGCTGGTCTGTTCGCTGTCGCCGCTTTTCATGGCCGGGGCGATCGGCAGAACGCGCGGGCAGACCTACAACATCCTCCTGACCACGCCCTTATCCAATCTGCAGATCGTGTCGTCACTTGTTCGGCCGGCTGTTCTTCATCATCCTCGCCTTTGCTCAGCGGCCTGCCGTTGTATGCAGTACTGTTGATCTTCGCGGCGTGCCCGTCTGGTCGGTCGTGGTCAGCTTCTCCGTCGCCGCCTGCACGGCTTTAATGGTCGGGACGATCGCGGTCACGCCTCCGTGCTTAGGGCCGGGGACGCAAGGCGGTGTTCAGCTTTGTCATCATCATCGCCGCCTACCTGATCGGGGCTTACCTAATAGACATCGGCCTGCGCGGCAAGTTGACCCGACCACCGACACCACCACCTGGCTCACCGGCCTGCACCCGCTATTGGTCCTGGAAGCCTCTATTGCTAAGCGTCAATCACCAGCCGCTCATGCCCGAAACGCTCGGCGACACCTCCGCCGCTGATGAGGTTCTATCTGACCAAACCTCTTCGCCGCGTTCGCCACGCTCACCGCGCTTTTGAGCTTCGCCCAAATCCTGTTCTGTGCGCTGATCCTGCGTCGGATCGGGCAAGGCGAGTGGGTGTTTTTCCGCTGGCTCAAGGAGCAGTTGCGTATGCCGGTCGAGGCGGGCGGTGAACGGCGGCGCCCGGGCCGCCGGGCGAGGTCTGGCCAACCTGATCGCTCAGCGCGAGGCGGCGACACGCGGCCGGGCGTGGCGGGCTTCTTCGCACGTACCGGGTTCACGATCCTCGGCCTGATCCTGGGACTGATCCTGATCTTCCTCACTACATCGACATGTTCGAACTGCCCGGCTCGACCCCGGCCGAGGTGGTTCCAGGACGTGTTGTTCTCCGTGCTGCTTCTGGAGGTCTCGATCATCACGCTCGTCGCCTTGTACATGAGCGCCGCCGGAAGCGTCAGCCGGGAACGCGAGGACGGCACGCTCGACCTTTTGCTCACCACGCCCACCACGCCCCGGCAATACATCTGGGGGCAAGCGTGCGGGCTGGCCAGCTTCCTGTCGCTGCTGTTGGCCGTGCCGGTCCTTACCGTCGCGATGGTCAGCGTGTACGCGGTGATGGGCAAGTTCGTTTTCACCGGCTGCAGGCGATCGTCCGCGCGCACCTCGATGAATCAGTACGGCGGGACCGTGACACGCTTCCGTTACTCATGCTGCCCGAGGCGGCGCTCTTGCTGGCGATGATGCTCGTGCCGTTCATCGCGTTTTGCGTCATGCTGGGGATGTATTTCTCGGTCAGGGCCAAGGGCGTGTTCGGCGCGGTCGTGCCCTCGGTCGCGATCACCGGCGGCGCGGCGCTGGTCATGGGCCTGTGCGGCGTCAGCGCCGCGGGCAACCTCGCCTACGTCGGCCCGGTGATCAACGGCCTGAGCCCGACGACCAACCTGCTGATGATCGTCAACCCCTGGGAACACGTCGCCGACTTTATCGAATTCCCACGGTCCGGCCGGGTCTCCCTCGCCGTCGCCTCCCTCATCGCCACCGCCGTCTACGCCGCCGCCGTGTACGCGATGCTGCAGTCGATGGTGAAGGGGTTCGACCACACGGTCCGGCGGTTGAGCGGGACGGGGTGAGTGGTAGCGTTCATGGATCGGGGAGCAGGGATCAGGGGACAGCGATGGTCATTCTGATTTCGGCATTCGTGCATTCTTCCTGATCCCCGATCCCTGTTCCCCGTACCCTTTCCCCGCCTATAATGTAGTCCCGCACACAGCACCCACGAGGAGCCCCACGCCATGCAGCTCTGGCAGCCGCCTTTGCCCGACCGGTACAACGAGATGACCGACGAGAAGCTCGCCGGGGCGATCTCGGCGCGCCGGGCCGAACTGGGCAAGGACCTGGTCATCCTCGGGCACCACTACCAGCAGGACGAGGTCATCCGCTTCGCCGACTTCACCGGCGACAGCTTCAAGCTCAGCCAGCTCGCCGCCGAGCAGGTGAAGAAAAACGGCGCGAAGTACGTCGTCTTCGCCGGCGTGCACTTCATGGCCGAGACCGCCGACATCCTCACCGACGAACACGTGCGGGTCATCCTCCCGGACCTCGGCGCCGGATGCTCCATGGCCGACATGGCCGACTACGAGCAGACCGTCGATGCGTGGGAACAGTTGCACGCACTCTTCGCCGACAACAACGCCAAGGTCCGCGTCATCCCGATCTGCTACATGAACTCCACCGCCGCGATCAAGGCCTTCTGCGGCAAGCACGGCGGGGCCGTCTGCACATCCAGCAACTGCGACCGCATCTTCGAGTGGGCGCTCGCCGGCGGGGACACGCCGTTAGCCGAGGGCGAAGAAGTCAAGATCCTGTTCCTGCCCGACCAGCACCTTGGCCGAAACACCGCCGCGCAGATGGGCGCGGATGTCACCACCGCCTGCTGCGTCTGGGACCCGCGCGATCCCGCCGAACTCGGCGGCAACGACGGCGACACGGTCCTCACCGCCACCTACATCCTCTGGAAGGGCCACTGCTCCGTGCACATGCTCTTCCGCCCCGAGCATGTCGATCAGGCCCGCGCCGCCCAGCCGGACGTCCACGTCATCACTCACCCCGAGTGCCGCTACGAGGTCTGCCAGAAGGCCGACTCCACCGGCTCCACCGAGCGCATCATCCAGGCGATCGAAAACGCCAAGCCCGGCACCCACTGGGCCGTCGGCACCGAGGTCCACCTCGTCAATCGCCTCGCCAACGCAGCAAAAAAACGCGGCGTCCACGTCCGTATGCTCTCCGAGTGCCAGTGCCTGTGCACCACGATGTACCGCATCGACATGCCCCACCTGCTGTGGGTGCTCGATAACCTCGCCGACGGCAAGGTCATCAACCGCATCGAGGTCCACCCCGAAGCGAGAAAGTGGGCGCTGATCGCGCTGCAACGGATGCTGGATATCACCGCGGCGGGGAAGAGTCGCACAAGCACCGCCGGGTGTGATGTAAAGGTTTGTACGAAGCGACGCGACTTGTCGCCCATATGCCATCAATCACACTCCAGCGACGCCTCGCCTGCTTTAACGCCCCGCGTAGCGCCTTGCGGATCGGCTCGACGACCTGCGCGATGAGCTCTCCACCTGCTGCGGCGCGTCCGATGAACTGCGACGGCTCCAACGCCGCGTCCAGGTCCACGCCCTTGAACGCCGGTTCGCCGCGTAATCGTTCCAGTAGGTCGTTCGCCGCGCTTCGGCCTTGACGCGCTTGCGCTGCGCCTGGCTGTGGGTGCGGATCACCTCGTGAAGTTCCTGACGATCGCCACCTGCCTGCACAGCCGCCATCAGGATGTTCTCCGTCGCCATGAAAGGCAGTTCGGCGAGGTTGGCGGTGATGGTTTTTTCGTAGACGACCAGACCGGACGTGACGACAACCCATGAGTCCAGCACGCCGTCGATCGCCAGGAACGGCTCGGGCAGCGTCAGCCTGCGTGCGGCAAGGTCGTCGAGCGTGCGGCTCGAGCCACTGCTCTGCGGCGGTGACGAAAGGCGTCTGCGTCATCCCGATCACGAAGCCGATAGCCCGCAGATCCGCTCGCAACGCGTCGGGTTGCGTTTGTACGCCATCGCGGACGAGCCGATCTGATCTTTCTCGAACGGCTCCTCGATCTCCTTGCGGTTGGCGAGCAGGCGGATGTCGGTCGCGAACTTCTGCGCAGCGCTGGCGATCGCCGCCAACGATGACGACCAAGCCCGTCCACCACGCCTGGGTACGTCTGCTTTACGTCACGGCAAAACGTTTATCCACGGGCCAGCCCATCTTCTGCGCAGCCAGCTCGTCGAGCTTCTCGACCTTGCTGTGATTCAGGGTGTCGCCGCCGAAGAGGGCGAGGAAGGACGCCTGCGTGCCCGGTCGTGCCCTTGACCCCGGAAGCGGAGCGAACCTAACCGGTGTTCGACTTCTTCGAGCGCACGATCGAAGGTCCTGCGCTGCAGATCGCGGCCCGCTTGCCCACGGTCGTCGGCTGGAAGCGGCTGGAAGTGCGTGAAGCCAAGCGTCAGGACGTTTTTGTATTGCTGGGCAAACTTCGCAAGCCGGTCGATCGCCACCGCCAGCTTCTCGGCCACGATCGTCAAGGCTTCACGTATCTGGATCAACTCCGCGTTGCAATTGACGAACTGGCTGGTCGCGCCCAGGTGGATGATCGGCCGGGCGGTGGGGGCCACGTCGCCGAGCGCATGCACGTGAGCCATCACGTCGTGCCGCAGCTTCTTCTCGTACTCGGCCGCAGCGTCGTAGTCGATGTCCTCGATGTGCGCCCGCAGCTCGGCGACCTGCTTTTCGCTGATATCCAGCCCCAGCTCACGCTCCGCCTCCGCCAGCGCCAGCCACAGCTTCCGCCAGGTCGTGAACCTGAAACGAGGCGACCAGACCGCCTGCATCCTCGGCGAGGCGTTGCGGGTGGACAGCGGGGAGACATACGTTTGATCGTGATCCATGGGCGGTGACGGGGCTTCCGGGGTGTTTGGGGGGCTTGGCGGGGGATTCCGGGGCTATTCCGGGGGTGTTGACCATCAGGCCACGACGGGCCATATTACACGTTCACGGAATTCAGGGCGACGAAGGGATGGAACCCCCCAAACGGACAGGACGTACCAACCGTGACCCCCGCTCCGCCCGCCGCCGCCACCCAAAGCCCACACCGCCGCTCGGGCCTATTCGTACTTATTGGACGTTTCCCGCATGACCCCATCGGCCGAACAGGCACTGCTCGCCAAAGCCCGACGGGGGGACCAACAGGCCCTCGGCGAGCTTCTGATCGCCTACCAGGACCGGCTCTACAACGTCTGCCTGCGCATGGTCAGCCACCCCGACGACGCGGCTGAGGTCTGCCAGGACGTGCTGATGAAGGTGGTGCAGAGCATCGGGCGTTTCCGCGGTGAATCCGGCTTGGCGACCTGGATGACCCGGATCGCCATGAACCAGTCCATCTCCCACCTGCGCAAGCGCCGCGTCCGCCGGGCCGCCAGCCTGGACCAGCCGGTGGGGCGTGAAAACGACATCGACGACCAGGCCTCCGCCTTACGCCACCAGTTGGCGGATACCCGTGAACCCGCGCCCGAGCAACGCGTCCAAGAAGAGGAGATGTTGGCCCGTCTGCAGCAGGCGATGGCGAACCTGGACGATGATTTCAGGGCCGTACTGGTTCTAAGGGATATCGAGCAATTGGACTACGCACAGATCAGCCAGACGTTGGACATCCCCACCGGCACGGTCAAGAGCCGGCTGTTCCGGGCACGCCTTGCCCTGCGCCAGGAGATGGACCGCGTCTGCACGGTGGGCGGGCAGGCCGGGTTGGCGGGTGGGGGTTCAGGCCATTATTCCGGGAGTGAAACTTCCGGGGGCGGTGACGTATGAACGACCGCTACGACCAGGACACGATCCTCGGCTATGTCGAGGGTGAACTCGACGAGGCGCAACGCGCATCATTCGAGGCCGTCATCGCCGATGACCACGAGCTGCGCAACTTAGTCTCGCAGATGAAGCTGGACCGCCAGGCCCTGCGCAGCCTAAGCTCGAAACCCGCGCCGGTCGGCTTGGTCGATCAGGTCATGCAGGCCCAGGAACGCGCCGCGCTGCTGGGCGAGCCTGATGTGCCCGAACCGTTGCCGATGGTGTTGCCGGTCAGCAGGCTTAAGCTCCGCCGGGTGCTGGCGTATTCCGGCGTCGCGGCCGTGCTGCTGCTGAGCGCCGCACTGGTCATCCCAACGCTGATGCCTTCGGGCCTGTTGGACCGGCAAAGCCCGATCGCGTTTCTGGATAAAACGCCCCCCGCACCAGCCGCCAAACACAACCGTGCGCTGATCGACGAAGACGCCGCCTACGACCGGGCCGCCGCCCCCCGCTCGCTCGCCCGGACCGACGCGGATGACGCCGATATCGCCGCCAAATCCGCCGCGCCCGAAGCGGCCACCGCGCTGGTGGAAGACATCAAGGTGCCCGAGGTGAAGGTCGCCAAGGCCGATGCGGATGCCGCTAAAGACGATGCCGAAACGCCCACCGCCGCCGCCGCGATAGCGATGACGGAGCGTGTCGAAGCGCCCGAACCGGCAGCAGCGCTGCGTGAAACACCTGCCGAACCCAAGGCCGAAGCCATGGTCGCCAAAGCCGTCACCGATTCCGATGACGTCGCCGCGACTCTCACCGAGCCGGTCAAGCCCGAAGCCGACAAGCCCGCCGAGAAGGTCGAACTCGCCAGGGCCGAGCCGGTCAACCCCTTCGCGGGCTACGGCGGCGCCATTTCTGATACCCGCATCACCGACGACTCCCGCCTGCTCATCAACGCCGCCAGCCCCACACTGGCCCGGCGGGACCTGCGCGACTGGGCCATCGCCAACAGCGCACGCGTGGAAGAACAAAGCGCCGTATCGGGTCTGCGTGGCGCTACAGCCACAACCGCGCCCGATCGCGGCCTGGCGCGAGGCATGGCCGGCACCCTCGGTACGCCCGACACACGCGAACCGGCCGGGCAAACCCCCGCGGGATCAACGCAGGTGGTGGTTGAGATCGACCCGTCCAAGGTGGACGAGCTGTTGGCTTACCTCAACCGCAACACCGATCAGCGTGCGGAGCTGATTACGCAAGTTGACGAGGTCGCCGCCACACCCGCCACGGGCCGTGACACTGAGCGTGCCCGCAAGCGTCGGGTTGAACGCCTGGCCCGTGAGGCCGAACGCACCCAGCCCGCCGACCAGAACCCAGGCCCTGACCAACAGCATGGTCGATACGAAGTCCGCGCTGGCCCAAGCCCAACCTCGCCACGGGCGGCACCCACCAGCCCGCCGCCGAACAGCGTCAGGCCAAGTCGGATCAGCCGGAGACCAAGGAAACCCCCACTACTAAACCCGCCGAGGCTGACACCGCCGACGGGGTGGCCGAAGATGCTTCCGACGACAACGCCGCACGGCCGACACCACCGCCCCAAAACCCTTCGACTGGGGCAACCTGCTCGACGCCGCGGTCAGGGAAGCCCATCGCGCACCCCCGGGGTAGCCCCTCACGCCGGATTCCCCCGCGCCGCTGCTGCAGCCCGAACCCGGCCAGCGCGTCCGCCTGACGGTCATCATCCGGCAGGCCCCGAGTGATGCGCCCGCTGAACAGGACTAAGCGTTTCACCCCCGGACCCCCGGAATGCTCGGGCCTGTCGCGACATGCCTGGGCCCCTTGTGCGCACGCCGAAAATAACCGGAATCACTGGGTTTTCATCGCGCTTTGTAAGGGGTGAAACCGTGAAAAATCACCCGTCCCTGTGTGTCCGTTACCGCGCCCGCCTCCGGGGGGACGGTTTCCGGGGGGCGGGAGGAAGTGCTGATCTTTGAGTGCTGATTGCTGAGGTGCGGATTGGTCGGAATCTGTCCGCGCTCTTCAGCCTTCATCGATCTGACTTCAGCCTTCAAAAACGCATCCGCCATTCCGAGGCTCCTTCATAGTTAGGAGGCGGGGCTGGTTTCGCGCGCGCACGCGCGGTGGCTTGCGTTTGTGCCGGTGGCGGGGGCGTGCCGAAGTCATGTGCCGGGCAGGTGGTGGGCCATAGACAGTTTTTTTTTACACGATCACATTTTTAGTCCCGCCCCCCCCGGAATAATCCCCCGGGAAATACGCCCCCGGCCCCATACCCACCGTGTCCAAGAGGCCGACCCGCGCACGCAACCCGGGGGCCGCCGGGCTGCTATAATACCCCGCACTAACCCCTTACCAGTTTGAGGCCCCCGTTCGCCTTCACAGCGGCGGGGGTTTTTTCGTGCGCGCCGGGTTGAAGGTCGGTATGTGATAAAAGCCCGGGGATGGCTATCCCGGGGTGTTACGCCTGAGCGTGCGCGGGTTACATGTAGCCGATGTCGGGGCCGGGGTCGGTGGGTTTTTCGGTGGCGGGGGTGGGTTGCCACCAGTACCAGTGGCCGGCGTTGTGCATGAGTGAATCGTGGTCGAGGCGTTCGGTGTGGCCGTCGGCGGTGGTGACGTTGTGGCCGTTGTCTGAGCCGTGGCGGTAGGCGCGGGTGGGGTCGTAGGCGGTGTCGCGTTCCCAGCGGGCGGGGGCTGTCGTGGCGACGGCGCTGATGCCGTCGGCGCTCTGCGCTTTTTCGTAAGGCTCGACGGCCTGCTCGGCGAGGACGATGATCCACGACGTGCGCGGGACGCGGTCGAGCAGGAATGCCCACTGCGGGAAATACACCGCGGAGTTGATCGCGATCGAGGACGGGCGCGCCGTATCCGTGGCGTTGTCGAAGCTGGTGAGTATTTCTTCTTCACCGAGTGACGGGCACTGGAGGACGGACTCGGGGGTCTGTAGCTGTTTATCCGAGACGGCGAGGTAGGGGGCGAGGTCTGATCGGACGGCCGGGGTGTTGGTGGACCAGACGGTGGTGAGCCGGCCGTGGTCCTGCTCGTAGAGCGACTGGGCAAGGTAGGCCTGCCGGAGGTTTGATTTGCACTTAATGTCTTTAGCGGCTTCGCGTGCCTTGCCCAGCGCGGGCAGGAGGATGCCGACCAGGAGCGTGATGATCGCGAGGACGACCAGCAGCTCGATGAGCGTGAAAGCTTCTGGTGTTTTTCACTGTCCCGTCTCCCCTGTTCCCGTGTGCCCGGCCGGGCGACGCACTAAGCGGGCGCGGCCACGGTGTTTTTATCGTCGCGGAAAAGGGGGCGGGTTAGTCGCGCGGGGGCGATAAATGTGGTGAAATGTGGGATTGCGATAAGAAGCGGGGGGAGGGGTTTGGTGCTGAAGGGAGGGTGTTTGGGGTGTTATATTATTATTACTGAACTAGGTACAGCACATGTTGGGGCCCACAGTAGTCTTTCAACCATCTTTGGCCATGTCATTGGATTGGGGTAGTGATGCTGGTCACGATTCGGGCATGGGAAGAAGTGCAAACCAGTTTTCACAAGATTTCTATGTAACAATCTATTGACAATGATGCCTCGTCAGTTTACGCTGCATATAGGTCATCGTATTTTACGAACTTACTCAACCTCTTTCCGGAGACACATCATGACACAGGTTTATTCTGCTTTTACCTATGGTTGCAGTGCATTCTTCAGTGTTTTAATCGGGGTCATTGCGATTTTCGGAACAACGCCAACAGTTCATGCCTTGGCGACAGACGTCACTTTTGAGATTACTTTTAGTAATGACATAACGAATCCTTCTACCTATGCGTATGTGATTCGAAATGGCTATGCTGAAGGATACGAAGCTTTCATTGATCCTTATTGGACCGATTTGCACCAATACTCCAATGATACAGGGACAACGGCAGCGGCAGCGAGTGTTGACACAACATTCTTACGATCTTCATCATATCTATTGGAAGGTCATTTCGGGAATGTCGATCAATATAGTGATATGCCCGAGACAATTAATGCGTTCGCTCATGTATCAAACGATACGATTACGATTGGCGCTGATAGCTTTTTTGAGTATAACCATGATGAAGTTGTTCAAGTATGTTGTGGATCGGTGTATTTGCGCCATGTTTTTGCGTCAGGATTTGGAGCGGCATCGGCTACGGTAGACGTGCCGAATGATACAATCATCCAGGCCGTAGTGGTGGCTGTTGAAAGCAAATATATATTTGGATACTCAGAGTTTGAATCTGCCCCGGACGGCGGCGAGATTACATCTTCGAAGATTTTCGATCCTGGCACTGTTTTTGATCTTAATATTGGTGGTAGCCATATATCCGGCGGATATATCCTCAACGAGGCCGGCGCGATCTCGACCTACGGCGGTCTGACTTATGATGACCAAACCGAGGCGTTCAGCTTTGATGTGTCCACACTGGTGGGACTCGCCGTAGGCGGTGAACTGGATGTTGAATTAGCCAGCGATTCTCGTCTACCAGGGGACTTTAATGATGATGAAATTGTTGACGATGTAGATATTGACCTTCTCTATGGCCAGATCGCCGCATCGTACACTCCGGCCGATGTGTTTGATATCTACGACCTGAACATCGACGGGGTGGTCGATTCAGGAGCGGACAGTGACGTAGAGGTGCTGATCGAGGCGGTGCTGATGTCTAAGTTAGGTGACGCTAATCTCGATCATTACGTCGGTATCAGTGATTTGAACATTGTACTAGGCAACTGGAACCAGAGTGGTTTGGGGTATGCTGATGGAGATATCAATGGTGATGGTTTTGTGGGAATTGCTGACATGAACATAATCTTGGGAAATTGGGGCTGGGGCACACCACCAACGGCTGGGGCTGATATCCCCGAACCGGCGGTGGGTGGGTTAGCGTTTGTTGTTCTAAGCTTGTTGCGGTTGCGGAATCGCTATGCCTGAAACTTACTCGGGAAGCAATTCCTTGAAGTATTCTCGTGATGCGCCGCCGGCCAGCGTCCAGTAGTATGGAACGTTATCGAAGTGGAGGAACGAGTAGGAATCGGTTTCGCTCACGCCCCGCTCTATCGTTGTCAGGGCGACGTGACCGTCGAGGAAAACGATGTTGGCTTTGTCGCCTTTCCCGTGGAATTCCGCTTTCCATTGGGTGTCTCCCACTGCGAAATACCAATCCGGGTCTCCTGACAAGATTAGTTTCGAGTGGTTTTTTTGTACGTCGCCCAGCCGGATCCCGCGGTATTGCCGGTCTACCTCGGCGCAAAAAGTTTGCAGCAGTGTCGTGCTGGCAATGTAATCATTCCCGAAGAATTCATAGAACGTGTATACCCGTCCGGGTATCGATCCGCTGACCAGGTAATCCAGCGGTTCGCCGTTGGGTTTCCGGGCGTAATCATCTTCCGGGCATAAAAAAGCCTCGGGGCTGTCGAGGTAGTTGGTCAAAGGCCTGGTGGGGGGGGTGGGAACCCACCAGTCGAGGTTACCGCCGTATTTCCAAGCAAGCCACCATCCGCCCTGAGCGTCTGTCCATACAGGGAAGGTTTCTTTGGAATCGAAAAGGTACGCCTGCCAGGCCATACTGACTTGACGTTCGTTTGATGCGCACTTGGCCGTCTTTGCTGTTTTCCGCGCCTGGCTGAGTGCCGGGAGGAGGATGCCGACGAGCAGTGCGATGATGCCGATGACGACGAGCAGTTCGATGAGGGTGAATCCGGGGGCGTGTGCGCGTGCGGGGGTTGGGGGTTGGGAGTTGTGTGGCCGGTGCGTGAGCATGTGCGGGCTTATCTCCGCTACCCCGGTGACGGACCGACGCCCCACGCGGGCCGATGCGTGTGGGATTCCGGCGGCCGTGACTTATATCGACCAGCGGGGCCGAACGGCTCCGGCGGGACGGGTATATCAACCTCGAACGATACCCTATTTTACCCCTGCCGGGCGGGTGTTCAAGGGTCTAGGCGGGATCATGTATGATTTAGGGGTAGTGAAGTGTTAGCCATTAGGCCTGAGCGTTACAGACCGAACGACACCTGATCCTCTACCCTGCCCCCGGACCCTGCCATGTATACACCTGCCGAGAACCGTTACGAGACGATGAGCTACCGCCGGTGCGGGCGGAGCGGGTTGAAGCTGCCGGCGATCTCGCTGGGTCTTTGGCACAACTTCGGGGGCGTCGATCCCTATGAGGAGGCGCGGGCGATGATCCACCGGGCGTTCGACCTGGGGATCACCCACTTCGACCTGGCGAACAACTACGGCCCGCCCCCGGGGTCGGCGGAGGAGACCTTCGGGAAGGTCCTCAAGGAAGGCATCGGTGCGCACCGCGACGAGATGATCATCTCGACCAAGGCCGGCTGGGGGATGTGGCCCGGGCCTTACGGGGACCTTGGGTCGCGCAAGTACCTGATCGCCAGCCTGGACCAGAGCCTGAAGCGTATGGGCATCGAGTACGTGGATATTTTCTATCACCATCGGCCGGACCCGGACACGCCTATCGAGGAGACGATGGGGGCGCTGGATCAGATCGTGCGTTCGGGCAAGGCGTTGTACGCGGGGATTTCGTCGTATCGACACAAGGGCACGCGCAAGGCGGCGAAGGTGCTGCGCGGGCTGGGCACGCCGTGCCTGATCCATCAGCCGTCGTACAGCATGTTCGACCGGTGGATCGAGGAGAAGCTGCTGGATGTTCTGGAGGAGGAGGGGATCGGGAGCATCGTTTTCTGCCCGCTGGCGCAGGGGCTGTTGACGGATAAGTACCTTAAGGGCGTGCCCGAGGGTTCGCGTGCCTCGAAGCCGCACGGGTTTCTTAAGAAGGATCAGATCACGGACGCGAAGCTGGCGAAGGTCCGGGCGCTCAACGAGATCGCGCAGCAGCGCGGCCAGACGCTTGCACAGCTTGCGCTGGTTTGGGTGCTGCGTCAGCCGGCGGTGACCAGCGCGCTGATCGGCGCGAGCCGGGTCGGGCAGGTCGAGGACTGTGTGGGGGCGCTGAACAATCTGACATTGAGCGCCGGGGAGCTTGGGAAGATCGAGGCGATCCTGGCGGGTTGAGGCGGCGAGGTTTTGTTCGTGGTGGGCATTGCATTGGGATTTGTTTACGGGGGGTGAAGTGAGCCGTGGAATGAGGGAAGTTGACGATGACAGATAAGAGTAAGCGGGTGCGTCTGGGCGTGGTCGGGCTTGGCGTGATGGCACAGGTTCACCTCAAGCACGCCGCCGAGATGGAGGGCGTCGAGATTGCCGCCCTTTGCGACACGACGGAGGGGACACGCCTGAAAACCGGCGAGCAATACGGCTGCCCGGTGTTCACCAACCATACGGAGCTGTTGCAGGGTGATACATGCGATGCGGTGCTGATCGCGACGCCGCACTACGACCACACGCCGATTGGGATCGATGCGCTTAAGTCGGGCAAGCACGTGCTGGTTGAGAAGCCGATCTCGGTGCATAAAGCCGATTGTGAACGGCTGATCGCGGCGCACACGGACAAGCGGCTCGTTTTCGCGGCGATGTTCAATCAGCGGACCGACCCGTTCTACCGCAAGCTCAAGCAGCTGATCGATGCCGGCGAGCTGGGCGCGCTGGTGCGTGTGAGCTGGATCATCACGAATTGGTTCCGCACGGAGGCGTACTACCGGGGCGGCGGGTGGCGCGCGACGTGGAAGGGCGAGGGCGGCGGGGTGCTGCTGAACCAGTGCCCGCACCAGTTGGACCTGATGCAGTGGCTGTTCGGCATGCCGACGAAGGTCGCGGGGTTCTGCGGGTTTGGTAAGCGTCACGACATCGAGGTCGAGGACCAGGTGACGGCCTATCTGGAATACGAAAACGGCGCGACGGGCACGTTCATCACCTCGACCGGCGAAGCGCCGGGCACGAACCGGCTGGAGGTGGCCGGGGAGCGCGGGCGGGTGGTGATCGAGGACGACACGTTCCGGTTCACGCGCAACGAGACGCCGGCGGATGAGTTTATCCGCACGTCACCCGAGCCGTTCGGCAAGCCGGGTGTGTGGAACGTGAACATCCCGATCAGCGGGCACGGCGGACAGCACAAAGAGGTATTACTGAACTTCATCGACGCGATACGCAACGGTACGGAACTGATCGCCCCGGCCGCGGAGGGCATCCGCTCGGTCGAGCTGGGCAACGCGATCCTGTATTCATCGCTGACCGGCCAACCCGTGGTTATGCCGCTGGATTCGAGCGCGTACGAGGCGAAGCTCAAGCAGCTGATCAGTGATTCGACACATGTGAAGAAGACTATCGGGGCCGGGGGTGGGGACCTCAGCAAGTCGTTCGCGTAACGCCGCTGACCGCATCACGTTTTGTAGGTAGGAAGAGGAATTGTCATGGACTGGCTACTCGCGCCGCATTTACCGACGAGGCGGGGAAGCGTCGGACGACCAGCTCGCGGCCTGTCGGCGTGGCGGGCTTAAGTATATCGATCCGCGCCACGTCGATGGCTACAACATCACGGCAGCTGCCGCTGGACCGCCGAAACCGTGGCACTGCAAGCTCGACGACGCCGGCGTGCGTGTGAACATGTACGGCTCGCCCATCGGGAAGATCGACCTCGCCGACGATTTCAAGATCGACACCGATCGGCTGGAGCACCTGGGCAGGCTCAAGGACATCTTCGGCGCGTCGGGCGTGCGTATCTTCAGCTACTACAACAAGGCCGGGCTGGACAAGGCGAAGTGGAAACAGCAGAGCCTGGACCGGCTCAAGCGTCTGCGCGACTTGGCGGGCAAGCTCGGGTTGGTGCTCTTTCACGAGAACGAGAGCGAGATCTACGGCGACCATCCCGACCGTGTTGCCGAGATCGCTGAGTTGCGCGACGGTGAGACGTTCAAACTCATCTACGACTTCGGCAACTACTTGGGCACGGGCGTGCCGCCGATGGATATCTGGAAGATGTTCCGTGACCGGACCGACTGCTTCCATTTCAAGGACAAGCAACAGGACGGCCAGCACGTCCCGATCGGTCGGGGCGATACGCAGGCCGAGGCGATCCTGCGCGATGCACACGCGCGCGGCTGGCGGGGGCCTTGCGTGGTCGAGCCGCACCTGACGCACTCCAAGGCGGTCGTCGCCACCGGCGTCCACGGCACGGGCGATCAATCATTAGCCTCACTCTCACAGGCCGATTCGTTCCAGGTCGCGCTTCAGGCGGCGCAGGACCTGATCACTTCGATCCACGCAGGCAAATAAAACCGAAACCGCGAAACGCTATGAGCTTCATCCACGACGATTTCCTGCTGTCATGCGAACCCGCCCGCAGGCTCTATCACGGGCACGCGGCCGGTATGCCGATCTACGACTACCACTGCCACCTGCCGCCGGCCGACCTCGCCGCCAACCGGCGTTTCGAGACACTCGCGGAAATCTGGCTCGACGGCGACCACTACAAGTGGCGGGCGATGCGCGCCAACGGCGTCGATGAAAAGCTCATCACCGGCGACGCCGACCCTTATGACAGGTTCCTTGCCTGGGCAGCCACCGTGCCGGACACGATCCGCAACCCGCTGTACCACTGGACGCACCTGGAGCTGAAGCGGTACTTCGGCATCGACACGTTATTAAACGCCGACACCGCCAAAGACATCTGGGACGAGGCCAACCGCCAGCTCAAGCAGGTGCCCGTGTCCGCGATCCTCGATAAGTTCAACGTCGCCCTGATCGGCACGACCGACGACCCGGCCGATGATCTTAAGCACCACGCAAAGATCAAGGCGGATAACACCTTCCCCGACACAGCCATCTATCCCGCGTTCCGTCCGGATAAAGCGTGTGCCACCGCTGATGTAAAAGCATGGAACACGTACATTGATCGCATCGCGCAGGTATCCGGCAAGGCGTGCGACAGCCTCGGTGCCTTGCTCGCCGCGATCAGGCAGCGGCATACGTTCTTCCATGCAGCCGGGAGCAGGGTTTCGGACCACGGGCTGACGTGCATGCTTCAGGCCGATTGCACCACGCCGCAGGCGGAAAGTATTTTCGACAGGCTCCGCGCAGGCAACGCTGTCACCGGCGACGACACCGACCGTTTCACTGTGTACCTGATGCGTTTCTTCGGCGAACTGGATACTCAACGCGGCTGGGTCAAGCAGCTGCACCTAGGCGCGATGCGAAACACCAACACCCACGCGTTAAAAAACCTCGGCCCCGACACCGGCTTTGACTCTATCGGCGATTATCCCCAGGGCCAAGGTCTCGCCAGATATCTAGGCACCCTTGCCGAGCGCGGGCACCTGCCCAAGACGATCCTTTACAACCTCAACCCCGCCGACAATTACCTCTTCGCCACGATGGCCGGCAACTTCCAGGGGACGCTCGGAGGCGCCGCCGGCGTCCCGGGACGTATCCAGTACGGGTCTGGCTGGTGGTACCTCGACCAGGAAGAGGCCATGCGCTGGCAGATCAACGCGCTATCCAACACCGGACTACTCAGCCGGTTCGTCGGCATGCTCACCGACTCGCGCTCGTTCATGTCCTACCCGCGCCACGAATACTTCCGCCGCGTGTTATGCGACATGCTCGGCAGCGACATCCAGACCGGCCGGCTCCCGGCGGACTACGACCTGATCGGCCGGATCGTCGAGAACATCTGCTTCAACAACGCACGCGATTATTTCGGGATGCAACTCAAGGGCCGGCACGCGACGTGAATGGTTCTTATGTTCGCTCTATAGCGATCCGCAAATATTGTGGCATACATTTCCCGTCATCCCCGCGCAGGCGGGGATCCAGATTATGAGAAAAGCAAATGCATGGGTCCTCTCCTGCGCGGGGACGACGGATACGATGCGGTCAATAATGACGCGAATTCCCTAGCTATCCGTGCGTTCGGCGAGCCACTGAACGGCCTGGGGCCAGAGTTCTTTCTGCGCGCGGGAGCCTACGGCGAGGCCGATGTGGCCGGCGTCGAGCTTGATGGTCTTGCGGTCGCTGGAGCCGACCAGGTCGTTGAACGGCTCGCTCTGGGAGCAGGGGACCAGGTCGTCGCGTCGGGCCATCAGGTTCAGGACCGGGCAGGTGATCTTTTTGAGGTCGACCCGTCTGCCGCGGATGGTCAGCTCGCCGCGGGTTAATTGGTTTTGCTGATAGAGGTATTTGACGAACTCGCGGTAGACCTCGCCGGGGACTGCGATGTTGTCGTTCAGCCAGGTCTCCATGGTGAGGAACTCGTTGACGAACTTGTCGTCCTCGATGCGTTCCATGAAGGAGATCGGTTTTTGCATGAGGTTCTGGATGGGCTTGAGCATGAGGAACGACCACTGCAGGTATTCCGCGGGGCAGTTGCCGAAGGCGTCGACGAAGCCGTCCACGTCGAAGTTTTTCTCATCGGCCCAGATGTTCAGCAGGCCCTCGCGGGTGGTGAAGTCGATGCCGGCGGCGAGGAGGATGAGGTTGCGCACCATGTCCGGGTGCAGCGCGGTGAACATGGTGCTGAGCGTGCCGCCCATGCAGTAGCCGAGGATGTTGACGTTGTCGGTGTCGCAGCGTTGCTTAAGGTGTTCCACGACGCGGGGGATGTAGCCGTTGACGTAGGTATCGAGCGATTCGTTGCGTTCGGCGTGGGTGGGTTTGCCCCAGTCGATGAGGTAGGTGTCGAAGCCGGACTTGACGAAGTGCTCGACCACGCTCTTGCCCGGTAGCAGGTCGAGGATGTAGGGCCGGTTGACCAGCGCGAAGACGAAGAGCAGGGGCTGGCGGTATTTCGGGGGCGCGTCGCTGTGGTAGTGCAACAGCTTGACCCGGCCGTCCTGGTAGACGACTTCGGATCGGCTGGCGCCCTTGCGGGTGTTCTGTGCTTTTTTCAAGACACCGGGCAGTTTGCTCATGCGGCGCATCTGCTGCACGGATTCGTCGATCACCGCCTGGCTCAGGTCCGGCCACATCTTCGCGTAGTCCTGTTCGACGCTCATGTTTAGGTTCTCCGTGCGGTGTCAGCGCGGCTTCTTGCGGGGGCGTTTGTTTTCAGCGGGTTTTGGTTTGGCTTCGGCGCGGGCCTTGGGCGCCGCTTGCCCGGTCGATTTTTGTTCGAGCGCGTCCAGGCGTTCGGTGACGGCTTCGAGGCAGCCGACGAGCTGCTCGTAGGTTTCGGCGAAGCGGGCGTCGAGGTTCTCGACGGTGCGGGTCAACTGATCGATGTCCTGCCGGCTTGCACCCTGCACGGCGTGCTGAAGTTCGCCCATCTGCTGGTTCATCTGCTTGCGCAGCTCGATGGCGGCCTTCATGGAATCGCGCATCATCTGCTGGAACTCGTCGGACCGCATGTATTTTTCGCAGGCGTCGGACCAGGCGGCGAAGAAGGTGTCGCGCATTTTTTTGGCGGCGTCGGCGGGCGACTGCTCCTTGGGCATGGCCAGGCCGTTGGACGCCATCGCCGAGGCGAACTCGGACCACATCTTGCTGAACGCCCCGGTGGCGTCGGTGAACATCCTGGTCGCGTCATCGGTGGTGGTGGAGTGGTTCATGGGTGTATTTCCTGCTGGATGATTTAGAGGCGTTCGACGGCGAGCACGACCGATTCCCCGCCGCCGATGCACAGCGCGGCGAGCCCGATTTTGCCGTTACGGCGTTTCAGGGCGTTGATGAGTGTGACGAGTATGCGTGAGCCGCTGGCGCCGATCGGGTGTCCCAGGGCGACAGCCCCGCCGAGCACGTTGACCTTTTCGTGGGGGATGTCCAGCTCTTCCATGGCCGCGAGGGGGACGCATGAAAACGCCTCGTTGATCTCGAACAGGTCCACGTTGTTGACGGTGAGATCGAGCTTGCGCATGAGTGATCGGATGCCGCGGATCGGGGCGAGTGTGAACCACTCGGGGTCGCGTGACATGCCGCTGTAGCCGAGGATGCGGGCCTCGGGCTTGATCCCGAGTTGATTGGCTTTGTGTTCGGAGAAGACGGTGACGGCGGCGGCGCCGTCGTTGACGCTGGAGGCGTTGCCGGCGGTGACGGTCCCGTCCTGCCCGAACGCGGGCCTTAGCGCGCGGAGCTTCTGCTCGTCGAACCGCTGCGGCTCTTCGTCCTCGGCGACGGTGGTTGTCTGCTTCCGATTCCTGACTTCTATGGGGACGATCTCGTCAACGAACGCGCCCTCGGCCTGCGCGGCGCGTGCGCGCTGGTAGCTGGCGACGGCGAAGTCGTCCTGTTTTTCGCGTGTGATGTGGCGTTCGGTGGCGCAGCGGTCGCCCAGGCATCCCATGTGGATATCGCCGTAGGTGTCCCACAGCCCGTCGTGGACGAGGCTGTCGATGACCTTGCCGTCGCCCATGCGGTAGCCGTTGCGTGCCTGCTGGAGGAGGTAGGGGGCGCGTGTCATGTTTTCCATGCCGCCTGCGACGACGAGTTCGGCGTCGCCGCACTGGATGTATTGCGCGGCCATCATGACGGCCTTGAGGCCGGAGCCGCAGACCTTGTTGACGGTGACGGCGGGCACCTCGGTGGGCAGGCCCGCCGCGATCGACGCCTGCCGTGAGACGTTCTGGCCCAGGCCGGCGCTGATGACGTTGCCCATGATGACTTCGTCGACCTGCTGGGGGTGGGCGTTGACGCGGGACAACGACGCCCGGATCGCCGAGGCGCCGAGTTCGGCGGCGGGCACCTCTGCGAACGCGCCGCCGAACCGACCGATCGGCGTGCGCACCGCGCCACCGATGAACACTTGCTTGAGCATACCGGGCTCCCTGATGAATGGTGACCTGCCAAGTGGTAAGGCACGTTCCCGCGCGTAGCGGGATCGTGTCGGCGGGTATCAGGCGGGGATTCCGGGTCCGGTGTGCCGTGCGCGCATCGCACAGCGGCTGTTACAGCCCGCCCCGATCGCCCGCCCTCAATCCGGCCTACTCCGCGGCTGCATCGGCGGTCTGCTTGGAGACCAGGTCCATCCATGCTTCGGCGACCTTGGCGTTGGCCTGGAGGGTCGACTGCACGTTGGCGCGCATGGCCTCGAGGGAGGATTCCCACAGCTCGTTAAGTTTCTTCTGCGCCGCTTCGACGGAGTCGGCCTGGCCGACGGCGAAGGCCTTGTTCAACAACTCGATGCTCTGCTGGGTGTTCTTCTCCATCGCCTTGAGGGACTGCTCGGCGTTCTCCTGCCACTGGCGTACCAACTGGTCGAGTGCTTCCTTGGGCTTCTTCATCCAGTCGGCGGACCCATTTACGGAGCGGGTCTGGTCGGTCCACCATTGGGTGACGTCTTCCTGGAGTTTCAGGCCGGACTTCATGGTCTTGAAATAGGCCTGACCGGCCTCATCGAGCAGTTCGATCATCCGATCGTGAGCATTGCCTGACATCGCGCACCATCCTTTCGTGGTCCATCTCGTAGTGGTTTCACCGGCTTGAACAGATGCCGCGGATACAACGGTTATCAGACTAATTAATCCGATCATAGAATGCAAGAAAAATTTTGCGTTTGCACAAAAAAAGATGGGGTTGCGGGTGGCGGGGGCGTACCCGGTGCGTTGGCCGGGTCGTTAGCGCAGCGGGGGCCGGGGGTTAGCGGGCGGGTGGGTGATGTGTGGTCAGGGCCGGTCGTGGCCGGTGGGCTGGAGCCGTGCGTGCAGGGCCTCGACGCGTTTGTCGAGTTGATCGACGCGTTCGTGCAGGCGTTTTGTGGCGTCGCTTGGGCGGGCGGGGTCGCGTCGTGGGGTGTTGGCCGATGGCCGGGCGGTGGTGATCGGGGTAGGCGGCCAGGGTGCGGGTGCCGGTTCATCCGCGCCGCGTGAGGCCAGGCCCATGGCTTGGCGGAAGTGGTTTTCGAACGCCTCGCGCGAGGACAAAAACCACTCCAAAGCCTGGTTAAAATAGAGCTCCACGAATTCATGAACGATCGCGTCGTTGGACTGGATGAGCTTGTGCAGCAGCGGGCTGGGGAACAGGCCGAGCTTGAGGCTGTCCATCTCGAGGATGATCTGGGCGAGGACCCGGCTGGTGATATCCTCGCCGGTTTTGGAGTCGGTGACCTCCACGCGGAGACCGGCTCGGATCATCCGGTGGATATCTTCCAGCGTGACGTGTCGGCTGTGACTGGAGTCGTAGTACCGGCGGTTGGGGTACTTCTTGATGGCGACGGTTTCGGCGTTGGGGGTTGTGTTGTTCAAGGTTCTGCCCCGGGTGTGGGAACACCGCGTAGAAGATCGTAAGTCCGTTTGCCAAGGGTACTATAGCACGTGTTGGGGGAAAAGATATTGCAAGTGCAAAAATAAGGTAGATTTATCCTTAGATGATTGATATGCTGCGTCGGTCCTAACACCTTTCGCACAGGAGCAGCGTCATGCAGATCAGGAATCAGATAGCTGTGGTGACCGGGGCGGCGAGCGGGATCGGTCGGGCGGTTACGGAACGTCTTTCGTTGTACGGGGCGGGGGCCGTGGCGATGGTTGACCTGTCCGACGCGGTGGTAGCGGGGGCGGAGCAGCTCGCCGCGGCGTGCCCATCGACCAAGTTTGCCGGGTGGGTTGGTGACACGTCGGACCCGGCGTTCCGTGCGAGGGTGTTCGATGAAGCGTCGGAGCGTTTCGGCGGGCCGGTGCGCATTTGTGTGCCCGCGGCGGGGATCACACGTGATCGGCTGGGGGCGAAGATCGATCGGGAAACGGGCAGGTGCAGTTTGTATCCGGTGAAGGATTTCCAGCTGGTGTTGGCGGTGAATCTGGTCGCTCCGGTGTATTGGTCGCTGGAGATGGTGGGCCGGCTGGCGGAGTGTCGCAAGGCGGAGGGCTTGAAGAAGTGGTCGCCGGAGGAGGGTATCCAGGCGGTGACGGTGATGATCGGGTCGGTGTCTTCGCGCGGCAACCGCGGGCAGGTCTCGTACTCGGCGACGAAGGCGGGGCTGGTGGGGGCGGCGGCGTCGCTGACGCAGGAGGGGATGTTCCACGGCGCGCGATGCGTGGTGGTGCATCCGGGCTTCACGGATACGCCGATGGTGCGTTCGATGGGCGAGGAGTTGATCAACGAGCATGTGTTGCCGCACACGCACCTTGGCCGGCTGATCAAGACCGAGGAGATCGCGGACGCGGTGTGTTTCATGATCGGGAATGAGGCCGTGAGCGGTTCGTTGTGGGCGGACGCGGGTTGGCAACCCACGCCGTGAACAAGGGTGAGTGGTTCGCTGTTTTTATCGTTAGGTGTTGGGGGTCATGGACTTCGTGCGCCGGGGGCTGGCGGTCCGGTGGCGGCTGGATACGCGTAAAAAAAGATTATTTTATCAATACACGCGGCCCCCCGCCTCCTTTTTAAGAGATATACGGGAAGGCTCGGCGCGGGTCTGGTATTCGCAAAAGCAGATTGTTAAGATGCCGTTAATCATCTTTTGCGGACTTCACGCGACAGGGGCGGGTATCCAGGTTGTTGGCGGGCTCCATTATTCATTGTTCGTTGAGCGTGAAGTAAACGTGTTCGGGTCGCGATCGGCCGGCATCTTTATTCAGTACGCGGGACAATCCGTATGGGTGGAGCAGGGCGGGTGGAGGACACGCGGCGATCGTCGGGCGGTGTTGCACGGCCCGGTGGCGGTCCGGCCGCGTCGTCGGTTCCGCGTTGCACCGTGGAAGAGCTGGAACGCAGGCTGCTGTTAAGCGGCACGCTCGCCGCGGATGCGTCGTTTATCCAACTCGCCGCGAACGACCCCAAAGACGCGTTTTATTCGCTGGCTTCGCTGTACGAGCAGTACACGCTGTTCCAGGAGACGACGCCGAACGTCCCGCCGGGCGAGGTGCCGGTCGTGTTTGCATCGCCGGACCCGCTGACGCAGGTGACGGCGGGGCACGTCGCGATCGAGGCGATCGGGTACGACACGACCGATGTGCTAAAAAACGAATTGCTCCGGCTGGGCCTTCAGAACGCGGTGCAGGTGAGTTACGTGGTGGCCGGTCAGTTGCCGATCGCGTCGATTGTTCAGTTGCCGCTGCTGGAAAGCCTGCGTTTCGTGCGTGCCGAGGCCCCGGCGTACACGCGTACGGGGTTGATCGGCGGCGATGGCGACGGGCCGCTTGAGTCCGATGATGCGCGGCAGATATACGGCGTCGATGGCACGGGGATCACGGTCGGGATCATCTCCAACAGCTTCGCCAGCTCCACCGGCGCGACCGTCAGCATGGCGACGGACATCGCCAACGGCGAGCTGCCCGCGGCCGGGGACATCAAGATCATCCTGGACGGCTTGACGACCAGCACGGACGAGGGCCGGGCCATGGCCCAGATCATCCACGACATCGCGCCCGGCGCGGATATCGGGTTCCACCGCGCCACCGGCGGCGAGACGGGCTTCATCACCGCGGTCAACCAGCTCGCCAGCGGCGCGGCGATGGCCCCGCTGAACGCCTCCGACATCATCGTGGACGACATCGCGTTGTTCTACGAGCCGATGCTGCGCGAGAGCAAGCTGTCGCAGGCGATCGATACGGTGGTCGCCAACGGCGTGGCCTACTTCGCCGCCGCCGGCAACGACGCCGACCTGTCCTACGAGTCGGGCTTTAATCTAAGTACCTATCAGGCGTCGTCGGGTGGCTTCCTCGGCGGGCACGTCCACGACTTCGACCCCGGCGCCGGCGTCGACACGCTCCAGCAGATCACGATCAATGAGGGTGTCGAAGTCAGCATCGTCCTGCAGTGGGACGACCTGTGGTCCAGCTACGGCGAGACCGGCGTCGTACACGACCTGGACATGTACCTGTATGACGCGGCGGGCACGACGATCAAGGCCTCGGCCGTGACCGGTAACATCGGGCAGGACCCGGTCGTGGTGCTTAACTACACCAACCCCGCGGCGTCCGGCACGACCACGTTCAACCTCAAGATCGTGCAGTATTCGAGCACCTCCGCGCCCCCGGCCACCACGCCGGACTACCTGAAATACATCATCTTCACCGACCCGTCGAAAGTTTCGATCGATGATTTCGATACCAACTCATCGACCGTGTTCGGGCACGCGATGGCGAACGGGACCTTCTCGGTAGGGGCCGCCGCCTACTACGACACCCCCTACAACGGCGATGACCCGGCGATCATCCGCGGGTTTTCCAGCCTCGGTGTGACCCCGATCGTGCAGGGGCTTAACGGGCTGCCGCTGGCGAATCCGATCTACCGGAACAAGCCCGATGCCGTGGCGGTCGACGGGGTCAACACGAGTTTCTTCGGTAGTGACATTGTCCAGCCTTGGGAACCGGACGTTTTTCCGAACTTCTTCGGGACCAGCGCCGCCGCGCCCCACGCCGCCGCCGTCGCCGCGCTGATGCTCGAGGCCAATGGCGCGCTGACGCCCGAACAGATTTATACCGTGCTCAATCGCACCACCCATGACATGGGCACGGCGGGCTACGACTTGCGGACCGGGTACGGTCTGATCGACGCCTTCGCCGCCGTCAACGCGTTGCAGGGCGGCGTCTTCGGCCATGCCTACCACGACACGGACGGTGACGGCGTCGAAGATGCGGGGGAAGCACCGTTCCAGGGCGCGGTCGTCTTTGCCGACGCCAACAACAACGACACGCTCGACCAGAGCACGACCACCTACCACAAGAAAGTCACCGGCTCGACCACGATCCCGGATAACGGCACACTCAGCTCGACGTTCAACATCAGCGGCGTCACCGGCACGGTGGTGGATGTCAACGTCCGGCTGGACATCGATCACCCGGCTATCAAGACGCTCCAGGTCAAACTCACCGGCCCCACCGGGCAGGTTATTTACCTGTCCAGTTATGCCACCAAGGCCGGTGCGATGAAGTTCAGCACCGTGTTCGATGACGAGGCGCAGTATTCGATCAACGCCCGGCCGGGCGCGGCCGAGTCCGGCGTGTACCGCCCCGAGCAGGCGCTTTCACTTTACGACGGCCTGAACCCCAACGGCACCTGGCAGATCGAGGTTATCGATACCGCCGCCGACGGCTCTGACGTACACGCCACCACGCCCGCGAAACTCTTCAACTGGGCGGTCGAGCTGACCACCGGCGAGGTCAGCACCGTCACCGATGTCAACGGCAACTACTTCCTGCCGCTTGGCGCGGGCACGCACACCCTCGTCGTGGACCCGGGGTTCGGCTACGGCGTGACCGAGCCGGCGACAACGAACTACACCGTCACGCTGGCCGCGAACGAAATCGTTTTCGACAAGGACTTCGGCCTCGAACAGGTCTACAACGTCGTGGTCGAGGACATGGTCGACACGCTGCCGCTTCTGGGGCAGTTGATCGATAAGGCCATCAAGAAGATCAGCGAGGGCACGCTGAATTCGGGCCCCATCACGCCGCTTGATTACCTGATCGCGGCACAGCAGATCCCGTATGTCGATGCGAAGATCGACGAGCTGATCGACTTCACCGGGACGATGACGGAGGTGGCGAACCGGTTGTTCGACCTGGCATCGATCGAGGCGGAAGGCGCGGCGACCACGGGCGTTCTTAGCGCGGACGCGTCGATGCTGGTAATGATCGATGACGCGCCGCCGGTGCTGGTGACGGTTCCGCTGGGCGCGTCGGGCGGGCTGGCGGGGATGGTGTCGGCGTTGAATTCGGCGTTCGCGAGCGCGGGGATCGACCCGCTGATCCAGGCGGTGCCCAACGGCGACAACACGCGGATCGTCATCCAGCCGGTGATCCCCGGGATCGGCAACACGCTGTCGGTCACGACTCTGTTCCTCAAGGCCGGCGCGGCCGCCGCGGCCTACGGCCAGCTCTCGGGCACGTTGACGTTCAAGATCCATCGAAAACGCGAGGGTGAGGACTTCTCCGTCGATGACACCGTGACTCTCCTGGCCGCGCCACCGCTTTCCGGCAGCGCGCCGTACACGCAGAACAACAGCTCGGTCGCCGACTTGGTTGACGACCTCAACGCGGCGCTGGCGCTGGCGGGCGTGTACGACGTGATCGCCGTCGTGGACCCGGCCAACGCGAACAAGCTGATGTTCGCCGCCGCCGACGCGTCGGTTCAGTGGATCAAGGTCGAGGACGTGTCGGGGCTAGGGAGTTTGGGCTTTGCTACCAACGACCAGGTCCAGACCGGGACGAACACCAACACCGCGCAGACCGAGCTGGGTCTGTATAACCAACGCGACATCGGCAAGGTCAAGTTCAAGACGCTCGGCGAGTACGAGACCGAGGTCCAGAACATCCTCAACAGCCTGTTCACGCTGCCGCCGAGCCTGAGCCTTTCCTACGACAGCGTGCAGGACATCATGTATTTCACGGTCGGGCTGGACGCGTCGTACAGCGAGTCGATCAACCTGAACTTCAACGACGGGATCGACCTCGGGCCTTTCGGCACGCTGGAGGTCGCGGCGGACGGTCAGGCGAGCTTCGAGGCGGGCGGTGACCTCGACGTGCGGGTTGGCGTACACCTGGGCGACCTTGTAGGCGGGTTCTCGTTCACGCCGACGACGCTGCTGAGCACGCTCAACGGCGGCAGCGGCGTGCCGATCGCGGTCGGCATCACGGGCGCGAATGCGGTCGCGGCGGACGGTAAGCTCACGGGCAATGCCTCGATCAACATCAGTCTGGATGGCGCGGCGGCCGTGGCCGTGAACGTGGCCCAGAACGACACGCTCTCGAATTTCGATCAATACGGGCTTGCCGAAGACATCAACAACGCCATCGTGACCACCTCGCTGGCCGGGAAGGTCGAAGCGGTGTACGACAGCGGCATCGGGCGGATGACCCTCCGTGTGGTGGACGTGGCGTACAAGTCGATCGCGCTGGCGGGCGGGACGAACATCACCCAGCTCGGCTTCACATCCGTGCAGACCGGGGACTTCGCGGACCTGACCATCAAGGTCGATACCAACCCATCGTTCAAGGTGGACCTGGACGGCGCATTAACGGTGCAGGACGTGATCAACGCGATCGAGTCGGCGGCGACGCTTGCCGGGGAATCGATCACGGTCACGATCAACGATCATAAGGGCCTGACGCTGACCGAGGCGGGCGGGCAGACGCTGGTGGTCAGCGCGGCCTCGAACTTCGGTGACAATTCGCCGGCCGCGTTTGCGCTGGGCATCGCGGGCAGCTCGCCGGCGCCGGTGGGTGTGATCGTGGGCGCTTCGCTGCACGGGCTCGCGCTGGGCGATCGGCTGTTTATCGAAGAGAAGACCGCGGGGCAGAACAACCTGGGCCTGGGAATCACGGTGGGGGGGAACCTCAACGTGTCCGCGGCGCTGGGCCTGATCAGCGCCGACCTGACCACGAGCACGCCGCTGGAGTTCGGGATCAACACGGGCATCCGGCTTAAGGACCCGGGCGTCGGCATCAACGCCGACGGGCGCATCTACTTAAAGGAAATCCTCAACGGTTCGCTGACCAGCCTGATAGACGTCAACTCGATCTCGACGACCGCGCAGGGGCAGATCGACTTAAACAGCGCGTTCTTCTCGAACGTAGATGACGCTTCAACGCTGGTCAGCGTCGGCGTGCAGCTTCTGGACTCCTCGCCCAAGGACTTCAGCTCGATCGATTTCTTTGCCAACTTCAACGCGGACAAGCTCAAAGGTTTCAAGGACTTTACGGTCGAAGATATCCTGACGATCGCCGACACGGTGATCACGCAGCTGCAGACCGGCTCGACGCTGCCCTGGCTGAACGCGAACGTGCCGGTGCTGGGCAAGTCGCTGACCGAAGCGGTCGAGTTCCTGGACAGCCTGCGCGACAAGTTCAACGACCTGGTCGCGTCGATCGACCAGTCGGCGCTGGAGGATGCGCGCGACGACCTGGAAACCGCGATCAACAACCTGGGGCTGCCGATCGCGCAGCGGGACGGCTTGTATCAGGCGATCAACAGCCTGTACGAGGCGCTGGCGGAGACGGACCCGGACCGGCTGCCCGCGCGGGTAGTGGCGGCGGCGGCGCAGCTGAAGCGCGTGATCGATCCGATCGTCACCGCCGGGACGGTATCCGGGTACATCGACCTGGGCGCGGCGCTCGATCAGTTGTTGCCGCTGGTGCCTTCGTTGAACGACCTGTCGGCGCGGCTGGCGGCGGCGTTGGGCGTGGCGCAGCTGGACATCAAGTACCTGGATTACGACGACAACCCGTTCAACGGCGTGCAGCGCACGGTCGCGATCCACGTCGGGGACACGATCGGCCCGGTCGCCTACACCGACGATCCCACGCTACAGACACAAGAATTCGGCAAGCTGACCTTCGACGCCGGGGCGGACCTGAATTTCTTCGGCGGGGGCGACTACGACGTGTCGTTCGGGATGAACCTGGACGCGACGACGCTGGCGGATAAGTTGTTCGTGATCGTCAAACCCCCGACGCACTCGGGTGCGGGCGCGTTCGACCCCACGCAGATCAATCTCAACGCCGGGTTCGACGTGGACGTGACCGGGGACATCGGCTTCGGCTCGATGGAGCTGGTCGACGGCGCGGGCACGCTGAACCTCAGCAACGCGCTTAAGACCAACGCGACCGAGGCGAGCTCGGGCGTCTGGAACTTCGCGGGCACGTCATACAAAGATGAGTTCGTCATCGTGGCGGTGAACGGCGCGGTACACGCCGATTACACCGTGACCGGCAACACGATCACGTTCAACAGCGCTCTGCCCGTTACCAGCGACACGGTCGAGGTGACCTACCTGGGCGCGGCGCCGGGCGATCCGTCGCTGCTGCCCAACCGGGCGACCCTGGCCGTCAGCCTCAACGATTCGACGTACAACACGGGCAACGTGCTGGGCGCGATCACGTTGAACCAGTTGATCGACGCGATCGCAGGCAACAGCGGCCCGGGCGTGCAGGTCGCCGCCAACGGGCTGATCACCGGCGCGGTCGACGTGACCGCATTGGGTTCGACCGCCAACGACGCCGTGACCCTCGCCGCCAGCCTCGAACACCTGCTGAACCCGAAGCTGCAGGTCAATGAGGGCGCGTTGCTGAGCCTGTTCCAGAACGTCAGCTTCGACCTCAAGACGATCATCCAGGGGCTGGACGCCTTCCTCGCCTTGCTGCAGGACGGCCTGGAGAGCGAGTTCCTTTCCAAGCTCCCGATCGCGGGCAACATCGACACGGCCAACACGTTCATCGGCAAGCTGCGCAGCGAGTTCGTCCAGCCGCTTGAGGACCTGCTCTGCAACGTCGGCGGGTCGCTGGAACAGGTGGCGATGACCGTCGAGCAGTTCATCTTCGACAAGCTCGGACCGGGCGGGCTTAATATCCTCGGCGACCGCGACGGCAACTCCGCCGTCACCGTCGCCGACGTGGACGTGATCCTCACGGAGACGCTATTTGATATCCGCGTCAAGCTGGCGGGTGAGGACAAGGTCGAGGTCGACTTCGATTCGGGCCTGGACGGCCTGCCGTTCGAGGTCGACGCGACCGGCGGCGTGGAGTTCGGGTGGTCGTACGAGCTGGACTTTGGCTTCGGCCTGGACAAGTACAAGGGCTTCTACGTCGCGGTCAACAAAAACAGCAACACCAACCCCGAATACACGCTGGACATCGGTGCGGGTCTGATCGTCGACAATTCCACGTCTACGCCGATCCCGACCAAGGTGGGTGTGAACCTGTTCGGGCTGAATCTCGACGCCGAGGATGTGGTCGACACCAACGGGGACACGGGCACGTTTGTTTCGGGCGTGCTCGGCTTGGCGTTGGACGGTCAGGAGATCGTTGCCAACAGCTTTACGACCTACGGGTACGACGTCTGGGGCATCTACGCAGGCGATCTTTTCCAGAATTTCTCGACTGTTTTCGACGCCAGCGTGACCCTGGCCGCGCAGATCGATTTGCTGTTGTCGGCCTCGCCGGACAACCCGGACTTCCCGAATGTTTCGACCGAGTTGTACGCGTCCTGGGCGATGACGATCGACACGACCAACGGCGTACAGATCGGCACGCCCGAGGTCGAGTTCCGCGATATCACGCTGAACCTGGGCGACTTCCTGAGCGAAGCCCTCGGGCCGGTGCTGGAGAAGGTCAACAAGTACGTCGAGCCGATCATGCCGGTGGTGAACTTCCTTCTTACGGAAGTGCCGGGCGTTTCCGACCTTTCCCAGGCCGCCGGGAACGGGCCGGTGACCTTCCTGGACCTTGCTTTCCTGCAGAACCCAAGCGCCGGCGCGAAGACCAAGAAGTTTATAGGCATCGTCCAGCAGATCGGCGGCATCGTTACGGCGATCAATGACGCCAAGAACCTCGACACGGGCGATATCCTGCTGAACTTCGGCACGCTGTCGTTCGGCAGCGGCAACGGTGTCAACCTCAGCGACCCGTTCTGGAACACGTCAACCAACAGCAACCTCAATTCAGCGCTGACGACCTCGGCTTTGAGTGTCACCGACATCCAGACGCAGATCGCCGCCGAGGCCGCGAATCCAAGCGTCAAGAATACCGGCGCGGTCTTCCAGACGATCCAGCGTGACCCGGACGCCAGCGGCCTGGCGGGGCTGGGCCTGAAGTTCGACCTGGTCCAGGACCCGATCAACATCTTCAAGTATCTGCTGGGTCAGACGGCGGATGTGATCTCGTGGAATATCCCGCGTCTGGAGATGAACTTCGGGTGGGAGGCCTCGTTCCGGCCGGTGCCCGTGGTCCCGCCGCTGAAGGTGACCATCGGGCTGGATATCGGCGCGTTCGCGGATCTGTCGGTCGGTTTCGACACGCGCGGCCGGCAGACCGGCAACTTTATCGACGGGTTCTACTTCGGCGACCGGGCGAACGTCAGCACGGGCGCGGACATCGACGAGCTTGGGTTCGAGATCGGTGCCCGGCTGCGTGCGGCGCTGGACGTTGTCGTCGCGTCGGGGGGCATCGAGGGCGAGCTCAGCGCGGGTATCTACGCCAACCTCAACGACACGGACGACAACGGCAAGCTCTACCTCGACGAGATCGCCGGGATCATCGACCGCGACGGGATCGACTGTTTGTTCGACCTGCACGGCGAGCTGCGCGCGATCATCCGGCTGGTCTGGGAGGTCTTCGGCAAGGAAGGCTCGAAGGACATCATCGACAAGATCATCTTCGCCTTCGAGCACGAGTGCCCGACCTACGAGATGGGCCACGTCCTGGACGGCGCGGAGATCCTTTCCGACGGCAACAGCTACGGCGCGGGCACGCTGGTGATCCACGCCGGGGCCTACGCCTCGCAGCGGCGTAATGGCACGACCAGCGACGTCGCCGAAGATATCACCGTCACGCGGACCGCACCGGGCGTATTCAAGGTCGAAGGACTTGGGCTTGAGAGCGTGTACGACGGCGTGACCGGTCCGATCTATTTCGACGGCGGCCTCGGCAATGATGTATTTACCTTTATCGATCTGACCAGCGAGCCGGCGGTCGATACCTTCCTGTACGGCGGGGCTGGCAACGACATCCTGAGCGGCGGCGCGGGCGTCGATACGGTTGATGGTGGCACGGGCAGCGACACGATCACGACCTATGCCGGCAAGGATGTCATCCGGGGCGGCGGCGACGGCGACACCATCGACTCCGGCGATGATGACGACACGGTCTACGGCGACGGCGGCAACGATATCATCACCACCGGGCAGGGTAACGACACCGTCTACGGTGGCGACGGCAACGACACCATTGACGCCGGCATCGGCAACGACACCATCGACGCGGGCAACGGCAACGACGAGGTTCTCGGCGGCGACGGCATCGACAACATCATCGGCGGGCAGGGCAACGACACGATCGACGGTGGCGACGGCGACGACATCATCTACGGCAATGCCGGCCGCGACATCATCCTGGCGGGTGACGGCGACGACGAGGTCCACGCAGGATCGGGCAACGACCAGGTCTTCGGCGAGGGCGGCAACGACGAGATCTACGGCGACGACGGTCACGACATGCTCTTCGGCGACAACGGCGACACCCGCACGGTCGGCGCGCCCGGCGACGACGAGATCTGGGCCGGCCACGGCAACGACCTGCTCGTCGGGCAGGAAGGCACGGACATCCTCATGGGCGGCTGGGGCAACGACGTCATCCTCGCCCACGTCATCGGCAGCCACGCCGCGACCACGCTCGACTACATCGAGGGCGGGCCGGACGATGACTTCATCTGTGCCAGCGACGGCGCGAACACGGTCTACGGCGGCACGAGCGACTTCGGCCTGGCCGACATCATCGGCAACCCGGCGCTGGTGATCTTCGCCGGCGGCTTCTCGATCGTATCCTGTGACGACGAGCCGACGCCCATCGAGACGGACCCCAACGAGATACACGGCATCAAGTTCGACGATGCGAACCGCAACGGCGTGCGCGACACGGGCGAGGCGTTGCTCGAAGGCTGGGTGATCGAGCTGCGCGATACCGTGGGCGACCTCGTGGACACCATGACCACCGACGCGAACGGCGCGTATTGGTTTACGGACCTCGACCCGGGCACGTACATCGTCTCCGAGGTGATGCAGTCCGGCTGGTTCCAGACCACGCCCGGCGGCGGCGGGACCTACACGCTGAACCTCAACGACGGCGACATCGTCACCGGCATCGATTTCGGCAACGCGCAGGGTGTCGAGAACCCCGGCTCGATCCACGGGCAGAAGTGGGAAGACCTCATCGGTGTCGGCGACCGCACGCCCAACTCACCGGGCGTTAACGGCATCACGATCGAACTCTACGACGATCAGAACAATCTTGTCGCCACCCAGGTCACCATGTCCATGGACCTGAACAACGACAGCCTCATCGATCCCGTCACCGAGCAGGGGCTGTACTGGTTCGACGACCTGCCGGCCGGGACATACATCGTCAAGGAAGCCAGCAGCCCGGGCTACTTCCAGACGTACCCGTTCTTCCTGGAATACACCGTCGTGCTCGCCGAGGGACAGAAGGTCGAGGGCCTGGACTTCGGCAACCAGCTGCTGTACGGCTCGATCCACGGCAAGAAGTGGCACGACCTCGTGCCCGACGGCGTGCAGGACGACTGCGAGATACCGCTTGCCGGGTTCACGATCTATCTCGACCAGAACCTGAACGGCATACTCGACCCGGGTGAGTTGTTCACCACCACGGACCAGAACGGCGAATACTGGTTCATGAACCTGACACCCGGGACGTATTACGTTTCGGAGCTTCTGCCCAACTCGGACTGGGAGCAGACGTACCCCGGCGGCGGCGTGGATGCGCTCGGCCAGCCCACCCTTGGCTACCACACGGTCGACATCGACTACGGCGAGTCTCGATACAACGTCAACTTCGGCAACCGCATCCCGGGCGATATTAACGGCGACGGTTTCGTCGGCATCGAAGACCTGAACATCGTGCTGGGCAACTGGAACCAGACATTTGAGGTCCCCAACTGCGCACGAGAAACCGGCGACCTGAATGGCGACGGGTTTATCGGGATCGTCGACCTGAACGTGGTGCTGGGCAACTGGAACCGGGGCCAGCAGCCGATGCCCCCGATATCGCAAGCGATCCTCGCCGCCGCGGCCGGGCCGCTCGGGATCGCGACGGACTTCAGCGGCACGTTGTACGACGTGGACGTGACCGGGCCGGTGTCGCTGGTCAACCCACGTTTCACGGGGCTTGACAACATCGCCGACATCGCGGTCTCGCCGCTGGACGGGACGGTCTACGCGCTCTCTTCCGATGATTTCCTGTTCACGATCGACCGCGTCACGGGCGCATCGACGCTGATCGGCTCGCTGGGCCTGCCGTTCACCGGCACGTTCCTCGACGGCGCGCTGGACTTTAACAGCGCCGGCGAGTTGTACGCGATCCGCCACGGGTCGTCGTTCGGCGCTTCGCGGTCTGAGTTGATCGTGATCGATACCGTGACCGGGGCGGGCACGATCGTCGGGCCGTTGTCGACGCAGGACATCTCGGCGATGGCGTTCGATGATTTCGACCAGCTCTACGCCGTCAGCGACCGGTTCCTCTTCCATATCGATCCGATTACGGCGGGGAGCCTGGGGACGCTGCCGCTGTCGCCGCAGCCTGGCACGGCCGAGGTGGTGGCGGGGCTTGATTACGATTCGGGCACGGGCGACCTGGTGCTCGCGCTGGCGGACACGTTCGGCGGCGGCACGAACTGGTACAGACTCGATCCTTTCAGTGGCGTGCTGACTTTCATCAGCGCCACCGCCGGCACGATCTCCGGGCTTGAGTTTATCGAGGTCCAGCCGCAGACCGGCACGATCACCGGTACGAAGTTCAACGATATCGACGGAGACGGTGCGCAGGGACCGGCCGAGCAGGGGCTTGCCGGCTGGACGATCTACCTGGACATCAACGACAACGGCGTGCTTGATATCGAGGACTTCTCGACCGTCACCGGTATCGGCGGCGGGTATTCGTTCGAGGTCGCGCCGGGTAATTACCAGGTGCTGGAAGTGCAGCAGCCGGGCTGGGCGCAGACGTTCCCCTTCGGCGGGGCGCACGGCGTGTCGGTCTTTGCCGGCGTCGTTACAGCGGGCATCGACTTCGGCAACCAGCAGCTGCCGCAGGACCCCGCCGGCGGGATCACGGGCACGAAGTTCGAAGATGTCAACGGCAACGGCGTGCGCGACGCCGCCGAGCCGGGCCTGGAAGGCTGGACGATCTACATCGACCTCAATGGCAATGGCACGCACGACGCCAACGAGCCTTTCACCGTCACCGACGCCAACGGGCACTACGCCTTCGGCAACCTGCCCAACGGCGGGTATCTCATCCGCGAAGTCCTTCAGTACGGCTGGGAGCAGACGCTGCCCGGGCTGAACTTCTACGACGTCGGCGTCGTCAACGGCCAGACCGCCACCGGCGTCGACTTCGGCAATCAGCGCGGCACCGGTGAGGTCCACGGCACCAAGTGGATCGACCTGAATCAGAATGGCGTCCGCGACCCCGGAGAACCCGGCAGGGCCGGCGTCACCATCTACATCGACCTCAACGGCAACGGGCAATACGACCAGGGCGAGCCTTCCACCATCACCATGGAAGATGACCCGAATACGCCGCAAGACGAGACCGGTATGTACTGGCTCACCGGGCTGACCGCAGGCAACCTCGTCATCCGCGAGGTCGTCCCCGGCGGCAGCCAGCAGACGTATCCCAACGGCCTGTTCGTCGGCGCCGATATCGAGGGCACGTTCTACGACGTCAACGTCACCGTCCCGAGCAAGTCCAACCTCCAGTTCACCTCGATCGGTTTCATCATCGGCATCACGCAGAAGCCCGGCACCGGCCTGCTGTACGCGATGAACACCAACGGCGACCTCTACACGTTCCGCCGGGCGGACGGCTCGTTCAACTACCTGGGCCACGTCGGCCCGGCATTCAACGTCTACGACGAGGGCGATATCGACATCGACCCGACGACCGGGACGCTCTACCTGGTCACGCAGGACCAGCTCTACACGATCGACCTGTCCACGATCTCAAGCGCCAACGGCGCGGGGCTGACGCTCGTCGGCACCGTCCCCGGCGCGATCGACCTGTCGGGCATCGCGTTCAGCGCATCCGGCGAGCTTTGGGTCATCGACGAGGCGACCGAGACGCTCATGCGGCTCGATAAGGCTAACGCGAGTGTGCTCTTCAGCTCGACCAACACGCTCGGCGCGGGTGTGTTTGACGACCTCGCCAGTCTGGCTTTCAACCCGGTCGGCGGCGAGCTGGTCTTTATCTCGCCACAGCTTTTCGCGTCGATCGACACCACCACGATCGGGGCCACCTTCACGCCGGCGACGATCCTGCCCGTGCCGTTCTACGCCCACTCGGCGCTGGAGTTCCTCTTCGACGGCGCGCACCGCGTGCAGCTCGGCAGCGGGCAGGTCCTTACCGGGCTTGACTTCGGCAACACCGAGACCATCCCGCTTCCCGACGGCGACGACATTATCCACGGCCACGGCGGCGGCGACACGATCTACGGCGACAACCTCATACTCACCGACCCGCGCGTCGTCAGCGAGGGCACACGCCGCGACACGATCTACGGCAATCTCGGCAACGACACGATCTTCGGCCAGGAAGCCGACGACCATATCTGGGGCGACGACCCGTACGCCACGCCCGGCACCGACACCGTCGACGGCGGCGAGGGCACCGACACGATCTATCAGACCGTCGGCGGCAACCAGACGCTGACCGATACGCTGCTCACCGGGCAGGGCCCCGACAGCCTGATCCGTATCGAGCGTGCCGTGCTCACCGGCGACAACGCGGTCAACGTCATCGACGCCACCGCGTTCAGCGGGGCCGTGCAGTTGTTCGGCCTGGGCGGTGACGACACGCTCAAGGCATCGCTGACCAACACCAACGGCAGCCAGGTCTACGGCGGCACCGGCAACGACACGCTCAACGGCTCGCCCGGCCCGGACCTGCTCGACGGCGGCGCGGGCAGCGACAACATCAACGGCTTCGCCGGGGACGACACCTATCAGTTCGGCAACGACGACATCGCCGGCGAGGGCGACCTGATCCAGGACACCGCCGGCAACGACACGCTCGACTTTAGCGCGCTGCCTTCCAACGAGCCCGTCACCGTCGACCTCTCCGCAATCTTTATCGCCAGCCACGGCAACCGCACCGTGATCTCCCCGAACCCGACGTTCTTCGAGAACGCCACCGGCGGCGCGGGCAACGACACCCTGACCGGCAACATCAGTAATAACATCCTGATCGGTAACGCCGGCAACGACACACTCACCGGCCTCGCCGGCAACGACACGCTCATCGGCAGCGCGGGTAACGACACCCTCCGCGGCGGCACCGATGATGACACCTACGTCTTCGACACCGCCGTGGGCACCGAGACCGACACGATCACCGAGGATACCTCGACCTCCGGCGGAAGCGATACGCTTGACTTCGGCTCGCTCGGGTCGGGTGACAACCTCACCGTCAACCTTTCCGAAACCTCGTCCACCACGTTCGGCTCGCACAACAATCGCACACTCGTCACCGTCGCCCCGGGCGATGCCGCGTACCTTGAGAACGTCACCGGCGGTACCGGCAACGATTCGCTCACCGACAACCAGGCCGACAACACGTTCATCGGCAACGCCGGCAACGACACCTACTACTTCGTAAACCCCACCGGCACACAGACCGACACCGTCGCCGAAAACGCCAACCAGGGCACGGACACGCTCAACTTCGGCGCGATGTCTCATCGGCGTGCAGGTGGACCTGATGCTGGCGACCATCATCGGCACGGACGACCTTGGCTTCCGCACGCTCAACACCGCGGCCGCCGGCATGGGCCTGAACATCGAAAACCTCACCGGCGGTATGGGCGACGACGACCTCTTCGGCAACAATTCCGCGAACGTGATCTTCGGCGGCGACGGGCTTGACGACCTCCGCGGCCGGGATGACGACGACATCCTCTCCGGTGATGACGGCAACGATATCCTCACCGGCGGCGCGGGCAACGACGTGTTGACCGGCGGCATCGGCAACGACACGCTCACCGCCAACGCCGGCGACGACACACTCGACGGCGGGCTGGGCAACGATACGCTCGACGGTGGGCAGGGCAACGACCGTTACGTCTTCAACGATATGCCGGGCGTCGGGCCGGGCGAGATCGACAGCATCCTCGAAGCCGTCGGCCCGCTCGGCGGCACCGACACGCTCGACTTCAGCGCGCTCACGCAGGACGTCACCGTGGATTTCTCCGGCGGTTCCGCCTTCCTCGCACGCCACGCCGCCACCTTCATCGCGCCGATCCGCACGATCAACACCGGCGACTTCACGCCTGCTGGAAAACGCCATCGGCGGCTCCGGCGACGACACCTTCACCGACAACGACAACAGCAACACGTTCACCGGCGGCGCGGGCAGCGACACCTTCATCTTCACCATCCCCACCGCCGTGCAGACCGACCGCGTCGATGAGCAACCCGCCGGCCCCGGCGATGTCGATACGCTGGACTTCGGCAACCTCAATATCTCCGTCACCGTCGACCTGTCCGTCGACGATTCGGTCGATCCGATCGCCACCGTCGGCCCGCGTTCAGTGCGCACCGTCACCGGGGGCACGGCCATCAACTTCGAGAACATCACCGGCGGCAGCGCGGCCGACATCCTCACCGGCAACAGCAGGGACAACGTCATCCTCGGCGGCGCGGGCAACGACGAGATCTACGGCCTCGCAGGCGCGGACATCCTGGACCCCGGCACCGGCCTCAGCGAAATCCTGGCCGGCGGCACGGGCGACGACACCTACCGCATCAACAACATCACCACCATCCGCACGCTCACGCTCATCGAGGGCAGCGGCGTCGTCTCCGGCGGGTCCGCGCTGGGCGGCGGCTCCGACACGATCGATTTCTCGCAGGTAAGTAGCGGTTTCGGCACGCTCAGTTTCGACCTGTCCCTCGCCTCGCAGACGCTCGGCGGCCTGACGGTCAACCTCCAGGACACCACCCTGAGCCCGAACAGCGATTACTTCGAGAACGTCACCGGCTCAACGACGCTGAATAACAACCTGATCGGCAACGGCGCGGGCAACATCCTCATCGGCGGCGCGGGCGTCGATACGCTCATCGGCGGGCTGGGTAACGACGTGCTCTCCGGTGGGGCCAGCGGTGACACGCTCGACGGAGGCGCGGGCAACGACATCATCCTCGGCGGGGACGGCACCGACATCCTCACCGGCGGCGTAGACCGTGACATCCTCATCGGCGGCAACCAGGCCGACAACATCAACGGCAACGCCGGCGAAGACATCCTCATCGGCGGCACCACCGCGTACGACGACCTGAACGACCCGAACGACACCGCCGCACGCAAGGCGATCCTCGCGGCCTGGATCGGCTCGTTCGGCTACACGACCCGCACCGCGAATATCGCCTCGGGCGTTAGCACGGGCGGGTTCAAGCTCGACAATACCACCGTATTCAACGACAGCGGCGCGGTCGATACCCTCACCGGCTCGGGCGATCTGGACTGGTTCTTCTTGAGCACCGGCGATATCGACGCCGACCGCAACGCCGTCACCGAGCTGGCGACCCTGATCTGATGCATGCTTGAGGCCCGCCGGGTTCCAACCGGACCGCTATACCACTAAGACAGCGCTGATCCGGCCGGGTCCTGATGTACCGGTGCTATCTATTTACCATCAAAGCTTGCGCCGCGTGGCGGGGATGATGTCATTCCGCGCATTGCTTTATAAAATGCCGGTACGCTATGGAGGCAATGAAGTTAGCTCGGCTTGTGCATGTCGAAAGCGTAATATAGCATAAGTGCTATATATGTATTGGTGCGTTCTGCGGTAACTGGGCCCAGGGTTGAGTCGATGACGGTCGCTAAGGTAACTCGATGGCTGCTGGCGCTGGCCGCATTGCTGGTCGTGGTCTGGGCGTTTATCGATGTCGCGCACCGGGCGTGGGTGCGGTGGAACCTGGCGCACAACGACACGCGCACCGAGTTGACGATCCTGCACTGGGGGGACAACGACGAGATCGCGATCGTGCAGACGCTGGTCGACGCGTTCGAGGCCGAGCACCCCGACATCCGGGTTAAACGGCTGCACGCGTCGGACTACCCGACGAAGATCAACACCATGTTCGCCGCGGGCACGCCGCCGGATCTGTTTTATCTGCCGGCCGAGGAGGTGCCCAAGTTCGCGGGCATGGGGCTGGCCGCGCCGATCGACGACATGATCGCCAATGACGTGAAGGCGACCGGCGAGGACTGGATCTCCGACTTCTTCAAGGTGATCGTCGATGCGTACCGCTTCAAAGACGGCGAGATCGGCGTCGGGCCGCTCTACGGTATCCCCAAAGACTTTACGCCGATGCTCATGTACGCGAACCTGAACCTGTTCAAGCGGGCGGGTGTCAGGGTGCCCTACGACGGCTGGACGTGGGACGAGTTCGACGACGCGATGCAGAAGATCTCGGCGCTGCAAGACCCCAACGGCGAGGTCTACGGCGCGGTGATCGCGAGCTGGGCGCTGGTGCTGCGCGACGTGATCTGGTCGCACGGCGGGGACTACTTCAAAGGCAGCGATTTCTTCGATGTCACGCTCGATAACCCCGAAGGTATCGCGGCGCTTGAGCGCATCCGTCGTATGCGTTTCGACGACAAGACCGCGTTCAACGCCGCCAGCGGGGTCGATGCGCAGGTGCTCGGCGAGCAGGAGTTCTATACCGGGCGTATCGGCGTGGTCGGGCCGATCGGCAGGTGGCGTGTGCCGCGGTTCCGGTCGATCGATACGTTCCAGTGGGATGTGATCCCGATGCCCCACACGCCGGGCGTCCCGCAGAGCAGCGCGATCGCGACGACGGCGTGGGCGATGTCTTCAACGACCAGGCACCCGGACGAGGCGTTCAAGCTGATGAAGTTTTTCTGCGGACCGGCAGGGCAGAAGCTGACAGCTTTGTCGGGGCTTGCGGTGCCCTGCATCCGGTCGGTGGCGGAGTCGGACGACTTTTTGCAACCCGGTCAGGAGCCGAAGAATGCCCGGTTGTTCGTGGATTTGATCGATATCAGCCGGATCGGTCAGCTCCCGGCGGGTTCGGAGTTCATCCGTATTTTACAGGACGAGACCGACCGCTCGATCCGCTTGAACCAGCAGTCGGCGGCGCAAGCGGCGGAGCATGTGCAGCAGCGTTGGCTTGCCGAGCTTGCGTCGCCTTTGCGTAACCGTTCGTACCCGAAGATGGCTTGGGGGGCGGTGATCGGGGCGACGGCGGCGGGGCTGTTTATTGTTGTTGCGTTGCTGTTTTTCTGGCTGCGCAGGGAGAAGCTCGGCGCGATCGACCGGGCGCAGGAGCGGGCGGGGTGGGTGTTTATTTCGCCCTGGATTATCGGGTTTCTGGTCTTGACGTTCGGGCCGATGCTGGTGTCGTTGCTGCTGGCGTTGTCGCGTTGGACGAGCATGCAGCCGTTGGGCGAGGCGGAGTTCGTCGGGCTTGGCAACTTCGGTCACATGGTCGAATACGACGCGAGCTTCTTGAAGAGCGTGTGGGTGACGACGTATTACGCGCTGCTGGCGGTGCCTTGCGGGCAGGTGCTGGCGCTCTTGGTCGCGGTGCTGATGAACCAGAAGGTCAGGGGGATCGCGTTTTACAGGACGGTTTTCTTTGTGCCTTCGGTGGTGTCGGGCGTGGCGCTGGCGACGCTCTGGGTGATGATGTTTGATAATCAGAAGGGGATCATCAACCGCGTGCTGGAGCCCGTATTAAGCGTGGTAGGGTTGCACGCGCCGGACTGGTTCGGCGTGGACGCGGAGTGGTTCGCGATCCCCGCGTACGTGATCATGGCGCTGTGGGGCGTAGGCGCGGGGATGGTGATTTACCTTGCCGGGCTTAAGGGGATCTCCGAATCGCTGTACGAGGCGGCGCGGATCGACGGCGCGGGGCGGGTGCGTGCGTTCTTCAACGTGACGCTGCCGCAGCTGTCGCCGTTGATCTTTTTTAATCTGGTGATGGGGATCATCGGTTCGTTCCAGGTGTTCACGCAGGTGTACGTGATGACCAACGGCGGGCCGGGCAACGCGACGCTTGTTTATGTGCTGAAGCTGTACCGCGAGGCGTTCGAGTACCACAAGATGGGCTACGCGTCGGCGATGGCGTGGGTGCTGTTCCTTGTCTTGCTTGCGCTGACAGGCGTGGTGGTGAAGACGAGCAAGAGCTGGGTGCACTACGAGGGGCTGAAGTGATGAACGAGCCGGGCCCCATCAAACGTAAAAGCCGGGTGAGCGGCCACGCCGTGCTGGTCTATTCGCTCTTGTTTTTCGGGGCGTTTCTGCTGCTGATCCCGTTCTACTGGATGCTCTCGAACAGCCTCAAGACCGAGGCCGAGGCGAGCAAGGTGCCGCCTACGCTGCTGCCGCTGGCGTCGTACGTCGAGGTGGACGGCGAGCTATTGGAGGTCTCGCTGGGCGAGGTGAACGAGGCGGACCACACCGTCACCGTCACCCTCAAGGCCGGTGAAGACCACCCGCGCACCGGCGAGACGCTCACCGTCGCGCAGAGCGAGGTGGAGCGCAAATTCACCCCGCGCTGGGCGAACTACCCCGCGTCCCTGAAGCGCATGAACTTCCTGGACGCGCTGGCGAACACGACCGTCATCACCGTGCTCTGCGTCGTCGGGCAGATCCTCTCATCCAGCCTGGTCGGCTTCGGCTTCGCACGCTTCAGGTTCCGCGGCAAGAACTTTTTGTTCATGCTCATGCTGTCGACGATGATGCTCCCGCCGCAGGTGAGCATGATCCCGCTGTTCATCCTGTTTAGGAACCTGGGGATGATCGACACGATCTGGCCTTTGGTGATCCCGATGTGGCTGGGCTCGCCGTTCTACGTGTTCATGTTCCGCCAGTTCTTCACGCAGGTGCCCGAGGAGCTGGTCGAAGCCGCACGCATCGACGGCGCGACCAACACGATGATCTACTGGCGTCTGATGCTGCCGCTGAGTGGCCCGGTGATCGCGATCGTGGCGATCTACACGTTCATGTTCACCTGGAACGACTTCCTGGGCCCCTTGATCTACCTCAACAGCCCCGACCAGCGCACGCTGACGCTGGCGCTCAACGCCTTCAACAGCAACTACGGCGTCAGCGACGTGCAGCTCTTGATGGCCGCGAGCTTCGTGACGATGCTGCCCTGCATCGTGCTGTTCTTCGCCGCCCAGCGGCTACTTCGTGCAGTCCACCGCCGCCAGCGGCCTGAGGAGAATGCCCCGGAAGCCGGACGTACCGGAGCAGGAGGCGGGGATGTATCGGCTGTAAGGTCCAGGCTGAATCTAATCCAAACAGCTGATACAGATGGACTTGTGTAGTCTAAATTGATGCGTCAGCATCGCCGGTCGGGGTGTGCCGGCGGGGGAATCGGTGGCATCATTGAGGGCTGAAAGGGTTGACATCTGTATGTATAGCATGTATGCTATGTTTTAGTTGAAACAGGCGCGCCGGTATCGTTCGCCGAACCTGTTTGGCGTGGCGATCATTCGCGGGACGGGTTTGTGGCGTAGCACCGGCCTTGATTTGTAAACCACTTTGGAGGAGCTTCGTCATGCGGGCAACATCCATTCGAATCGGTCTTGCTGCGGCGTTCGCGGTCGGCGAGGTCGGTCCGGGCAGTTCGGCCAGCACCCTGCTGGCGGACTTTAACAACCACACCATCCCCGCACCGGGCGATATCTACGGCGCCTGGTCAGCGGCACGCTGACCAGCGGCGCGACCAGCTACAACGTCCAGGCGTCCAACGGCTTCGGCGGGCAGTGGAACGATATGGACCCGAACGTCGATATCACCGGCGAGACACACTTTGAGCTTGAGGTCACCGTGAACCTCGCCGACGAAGTCACCGGGCTGGGCGTCGTGTTCTCGATGGTCGATGAAGACGGCACGGAGTGGCTGTACGTCATCGACACGGTCGATAATTCGTGGTTCGGTCTGTTCTCTGGCAACACCTACAAGCTGACCGTCCCCGTTGGCGGCGCGACCAGCCTGGTCAACCCCGGTACGGTCGGCGGCCTGGACTTCAGCAACCTCACGGGGTTCCACCTGCAGATCGATACCGGCGGCGACCTGGACCCGTATGATGTTTCGTTCGAGAATTTCCGTGCGTTCGTCCCGGGGAAGACCTGGAAGGCGATTTAAACAGTGACGGGTTCGTGGGCATCGCGGACCTGAACATCGTCTTGGGTGCCTGGAATCAGGAACGTTACCGCCGGCGACCAATTGGCGGGTGACCCGTCGGGTGACGGGTTCGTCGGTATCCGCGGACCTGAATACGGTCCTGGGCAGCTGGAACGCGGGCACCCCGCCGACCGCTGGTGCTGCTGTGCCCGGAGCCCATCGCCGCAACGGCTGTTGGGCCTGGGTGGGCTGGCCGTGATGCGGCGTTGCAACTGAATACCCAATCCTCCGCGGCCGCGTGCCTAACGGTGCGCGCGATCGTATTTTTGATATCGTCGCCGCACTGTGACGGTGCCAGACAAGACCGTTTTTGTCATCCCGTCGAAAGATCGTTGCATGATCCGAACGCTTTGTTTTTTGTGACGCTCGCGGTTGCTGTCCACCCCTGCTTGGCGGAGGCTGTGGACGTGCCCAAGACCAACCCGCAGAAGCTGTACATGCACTACATGCCGTGGTTCGAGACGCCTTATTCATTAGGCAGGAACAACTGGGGCTGGCACTGGAAGATGAACACGCAGAACCCGAACGTGATTCTGCCCAATGGCCAGCGGCAGATCGCGTCGCATTATTACCCGCAGATCGGGCCTTACGATTCGCACGACCCGGACGTAATCGAGTACCACCTGCTGCTGATGAAATTGTCTGGTGTGGACGGCGTATTAATCGACTGGTACGGGGTGCAGGGGACCAACGGCGACATCAACAGCCTGCTCTCGGCGTCGAACGCCCTGATAGACAAGATGGACGACTTCGGGATGGAGTTCGCGGTGGTGATGGAGGACCGGTTCAGCGCCAACATCAGCCAGGCCCAGGCCAACGTCGCGTACCTGCGTGATAATTATTTCAATAACCCGCAGTACATCCGCCAAGGCGGGGACGATCCGTTGCTGCTGACGTTCGGGCCGATCACGTTCCAGAGCGAGTCGCAGTGGACGCAGATCCTGGCGCAGGCGGGCGAGGATGTGGCCTTTTGCCTTTGTGGTACGAGAAAAACGATGCCGGCGTAAATGCGGACGGCGAGTATTCGTGGATCTATCAGGACAACAATAGCTATAGTTCGCACCTGTCGAACTTCTACCAGTTCCGATGCGCGGGGTTGGATGTTGCGGGCGGCAGCGGCGTTCCCCGGTTCAATGATTTCTACCAGGAGGGCGGCGCCGGCGGGGTACTTCACGATCCCGCACAACGACGGCCGACGCTGGCGACGCTACCCTCAATCTCGCGGATCAGTACAGCGGTGCGATTGATTTTCTGCAACTGGCGACATGGAACGATTACGGCGAGGGCACGATGTTCGAGCCCACCGTCGAGACGGGATACGACTACCTCATGCAGTTGCAGGCATACAGCGGCGTGACGTTCGGTGAAACCGATCTGGAACTGGTTCACGAGTTGTACCTGGCACGCAAGGCGTTTGCGGGTGATGCCGGGGCGCAGACGGAGCTTGACGCGGTCGCGTCGTTGCTTGCGCAGTTACAGATTTCTGATGCGCGGGCGGCGCTGCTGGCGCTGACGAACCCCGCGCTCCCCGGCGACCTGAACGGTGACGGGTTTGTCGGTATCGCGGACCTGAATCTGGTGCTGGGCAACTGGAACCAGAACGTCGCGCCTGGTGATTGGCTGCTGGGCGACCCGTCGGGAGATGGGTATGTCGGCATCGCGGACCTGAATGTGGTGCTTGGGTACTGGAACACGGGCACGCCGCCGGCGGGTGCGGTGGTGCCCGAGCCGGCCTCGTTTGGGCTGATGATGGCCGTCTCAGCGCTGACTTTGTGCCGGGACTTTGTCAGAAAATGAGCTGGCCAAAGTCGGTGCCCATGGCCGGTCATTCCTTATTCATTATTTTGAAATGACTTGTGGAGATCGGGGGCCCGTGCCCAAGCGTTTAAATTCTTGAACTACGGGCTTGACAACTAAACTATAGCATGTATGCTATGTTATAAGCTAGGGGACTGTTCTTAGGGAGCGTGGAGATTGCCCCAGAATCGGATCAAGATGCGTTAAACCCGGGCGGAACGCCTGTTCGGCGTCACCCGCTGTTTCATGTCACCCAACTTGGAGAGGAGAGATTCATGATGTTCAAGAAGCCTTCGTTCGTATTGGCTGGTGCGCTCGTCGCCGCGGGGATGCTGTCCGCCGGGCAAGACGCGCGGGCGACCGTGGTGATCGAGACGTTCGACAACTACACCACCGGCGGCAACGTGGCGGCCTTCGCCGACTTCGCCAACACCTTCGTCGTTGGCCCGAACGACTGGACCATCAACGTGAACAACGGCGGCTACGGCTTCCACTTCGATGACACGGGCAATACGCCCAACGGCATCGATATCTCCGGCAACCCGACCCTCGAGATCGATTTCTCGGTGAACTCCGGCGGTGCGGACGGCACTACGGTCATCGTTGTGCTGGAAGACAAGAACGGCCTGCAGAGCGTGTATGACATGGGAGTACTGTTGGGCAATTTCCCCGCGGGCTTCGACGGCACGGCCAGCGTCCCGCTGACGCTGCCGGGTGGGTTCGACACCACGGGCCTGAACTTCTTCCACGTCCAGGCCAACAGCTTCGCAACCCCGTACCCGGTCCCGTACAGCGTTACGTTCAAGGAACTGCGCGTGACCCCCGAGCCGGCGTCGGTGGCGTTGATCGGCTGCGGCCTGGGCGCGGTGGCGCTGCGTCGCCGTCAGGCCTGAGTCTGCATGGTGCCGGCCCGATACGCCGGATATGACTGACCCTTTCAAGCCACGACCGGTTAAGCCGGTCGTGGCTCTTTTTATGGACGGGTTGGCCTATGATTTGCGGTTGCACGCCAAATACGTGGGCCGGGGCACATTCTTAGGGGTATTTTTGACCTTAGGCTATTGACAGGGCCGATGAACCGGGTACTATAGCATTAGTGCTACATTATCTGGCCGGGCGTCAGGCGACGGGCCGGGAAATGTGGCAAAAACACTTGGATGACACGACCCGGCCACCCTTGGCCGGCGAGGAGGAACCTATGAAACGGTCCCCACAAGCGGTTCGGCCTGATATATCCCCGGCTTCACCCCCGGATTTACCCTCATCGAACTGCTGGTGGTCATCTCGATCATCGCGGCTTTTGGTCGGTATCCTCCTGCCCGCGCTGGGCGCGGCCCGGGTCTCGGCCCAGAAGCTCAAGAGCAACACCCAGTTACGCGGCATGCACCAGGCGCTGGTCACCCACGCACAGGGAAACAAGGGCTGGTACACCGGTTATGACAGCGGGATGAATAAGTGGATGTGGCCGGCCCTGGGGCACAAGTTCATCAACGACCCGTCCGGCTCCTTCCCCGGCGCGATCTCGTCGGGCGTCGTGGCGGGCAACCTGCCCGAGGTACGCTTCGCCGAGATGCTCGTACACAACCTGGTCTCGCCCGAGTACCTGATCCACCCGTCCGAGCCCGACTTCAAGGAGCCCTGGAGTTCCGCCAGCGGCAAGGACTTCAAGCTCACGAATTACTCGTATGCACTGAATGAGCTGGGCGTGTATTACTACGACACCTTCGGCTTCTCCGGGCAGAACAAGTACGAAGAAACCTGGAAAGAGTGGCAGGAGTCCATGAACGCCCAGGCGCCTGTTGTGTCGGATCGGCTTTACCGGATCACCGGCGGTGAGCCGAATCACCCGTATAAGCAATACTACGTGGATATGTACACCGGCAAAGAGGGTGATATCTCGGTCGGCGTGGCTTTTAACGACGGGCACGTAAGCCGGAATAACTCGCCGGTTTTCGAGAATACACGCATTGGTGACATCACCAACACCTACGACAACATTTTTTCCCGCGGCCACGACATGCAGGAAGGCAACGTCCAGACCGGGCCGATCCTTGACCCCGCGGTTGGTTCATCCGTACACATGGTCCACTGGGCGCGGTCGTCTTATGTGAATGTTGACGGCAGCAATGAATGATTCCTGCCGGCCGCTGATTTGTGTACGTGGCACACGATTTTCTGAATACCAATAAACATAAGGCCCTCCTTCGCGGAGGGCTTTTGTTTGATGCGTGTGTGTATGTTCGTGAATTGTAGGTCTATTTGATCGTCGAGCCGCGTGAAGCGGGCTTGCGGGTCTGCACGGGCTTGGGCGCGTGTTTTACGGGTGCGATCGATTCGCCCTCAAAGAGCACGGGGTCTTTCGGCTCGATCAGCAGCGGGCCTTCCCACTCCTTGGAAGACTTGGCGAAGCGTTCGAAGACCTGCTCCATGTTGTCGGTCACGTCGGGCATGTCCAGTCCGGCCAGCGACGGGCAGAGGTACCGGCCGTTGACGGTGTTGATCGAGGCGATGGACAGGTCACGGCCTACGCACAGGCCCTGCTCGTAGCAGGCGCGCATGGTGGCGACGGCGGCGGGCTGGCTGGCGCAGATGACAGCGGTCGGGCCGGTCTCGCTGACCCGGTTTTTTAAGAGCTGCTTGGCCAGCTTGTAGGCGAACGGGGTCGGGTCGGTGTAGGGGGGGGCCGGCTCGTCCCAGACCTCGCCCTTGACGCCGCGGCGTAGCGCCCATTCCTGCCATTGGCTGACACGGCGGTTGATCTCTTCGTTATGCCCCTGGCTGTTCAGGAAGTCGACGCGTCGGTGCCCGAGCCGGTAGACGTGCTCGAAGAGCGCTTCGATGTGCGACGAAGGGAACAGACGGATGGACGGGATGCCCAGGTGGCTCCAGTCGCCGTCGAAGACGACGAGCCGGCGTTTGTGTTCCAGGAAGCGGTCGTTGACGTGGTCGGGGATCGGCTCGGTGCTTGGGATCATCAAGACGCCGTCGGCACCGGTGAGCGCGTCCCAGACGATCGGGTCGTCCCAGTGGACGTACTGCACGGGGCGGATTGCGACGTCGGATTGGTTGGCGACCTCGGTGACGACCAGCCGGCAGTGGTTCAGGTGATCGGACGGGTAGGCGGGGTAGAGGAATACGACGTCGAGCCGGCTCTTGCGCCGCCGGGCTTTCGGGTCGACGTAGAGCTTGCCGTTGGCTTCGCGTGCCAGCATGCCTTCCTGGATCATGGCGAGCACGGCCTTGCGCGCGGTCATATAGCTCACGCCGGTGTCGGCAGCGAGCTTGCGTTCACCGGGCAGGTCGTTGAGCAGGTAGTCGCCCGCCTCGATCCTCCGCCAGATGATGTCCATCACTTCGAGATACTTCGGATTCGGCGGCATAAGCTCCTGATTCGACATCTCGCCGGCCCGCAGGCAAATCCATTAGGGCGGGCCGGGGCCGACTCCGTGGGCGGTTAGCCCTTGATGATATCGGCTGGTCGGCGCATTGATAATCCCACGACAGCATCGGCTTTTGGGCGCGATGAAGCCCAACCACACCTTGATTTTAGTGCATTTATGCTATAAAATCAAGGCCGTTCGTGTAAGATTCATCGGCGTCACCAAGGGCAGCCATTGGCTCTTTTCAGCCGCCCAAAGCCGATCTTTTGCCGGCTGGGTCGTACCAAGGCTGATAATACCGGGCATCCCGTCGGGTCGGCCACGTCACCCGTGAGAAACAACACTTGGAACCCAAACCCTACCACCCGTATAACCCGACCCCGCGTATGCCCGGTCGTTGTGACCGTTTGTTCGCCGCGCTGGCGTTGCTCGGCCTGTTGTTGTCTGTGGCCTGTACGCCAACGGTCAGCGTGTCGGTGGCACAGGTTCAAGATCAACCGGGCGACACGTTCCACACCGAACCCAACCGGCCGGAGCTTTCGCTGCCCATCGCCGACCGCAAGCTGGTGATCGCGCACTACATGACGGGCATGATCCCCACGCCGCAAGGCGAGACCGATCACTGGATGGCCCCCGAACTTTACGACCCCAACGGCAGCACGGCCGCGATCGGCGGGATCTACCAGACCATCCCCGTCACGATGCTGTTGTACCCGCAACTGCCGACGATGAAAGAGGCCGCGCTACTCGAGATGCGCGCCGCCAAGGCACTGGGCGTCGACGGGTTCAACTTCTACTACCCCTTCGGGCCGGACGAGGCGTTCCGGGATCGCTACGACAGCTTCATCGAAAGCTTCTTCGACGCGGCGAAAGAAAACAACCTGGACTTCAAGCTCACGATCTGTTTCGCGCCCTACGGCGGGATGGACATGACCACGGCCCAGAAAGCCGAACTGCTGGGCACGCACCTGGGCAAGATCATCAAACACACCGGCGAGAGCGACAACTGGTTGCGCACGCCGGACGGGCGTTACCTGTTCTACACCTGGCTCGCCGACGCGATTCTTAATGAAGACCTGCAGGGCAGGCACTGGGAGATACGCGATCGGCCGGAGCTTTTAGGTAAAGCTGCGGCGGTGTACGACCGGATCGCCGAGATCGCCGGCGTGAAGGGCGCTTTCCTGTACCACCTGGACCAGCCGAACGACCCGGGCATCGTCGAGAAGGCGCTGGATTACTTCCCCGCCGTGACAGGATGGGTCAGCGCGGGCGAGGAGTTGGAAACCTGGAAGCGTGTCGCGCAGCGTTGCAAGGAGCGCGGCCGGACGTATGTGCAGGAGGTCCACCCGGATTACTACAGCTCGAAGGTGTACCGGCCCAGCAGCTATGAGATGATCTTCGATCTCCAGGAGGCCGCCGGCGCGGGCATCGACAAGATCGAACGGCACGCACACATCCTCGGGCTAACCCAAACCTTCCGTGACAAGCTGCAGATGGCGGTCGACCTGGATTCGCCCCTGATCAATTTCACGACCTGGAACGACTACCCGGAGGGCCATCACCTCGCGCCGGAGATCAACCACAACTTCGGCTTTTCCCTGTTGTTGAAGCATTACCTGGCGAAGTGGCGCGGCACGGACGAGGGCCTGCCCGAAGATGCGGTGATCGTGTTCTTCAAGAAGTACCCATCGTCGTCGACGCCTGATCCGTTCGATATCAAGGTGGCGTACAAGAAAGCGATAGGGGGGCCTGAGGTCGAGGACGGGATCGAGGTCGTCACGATGCTTTCCGGGCCGGGCGTGTTGTATGTGAATGATGATCCGCCGCACGAGGTGCCCGCCGGGTTGGCGGTGTCGCGGTTTGAGATGCAACCCGGGCCGGTCAGCGCGCGTGTCGAGCGAGCCAGTGAAGTCGTCGCGCAATTGACCACGCCCGAATGGATCACGTTGCAACCGTTCCGCACGGACCGGCTGACGTACAGTTTTTCCAGCGCATTCGACCGCATCTACGAGCAGATCTACGGCAAGGACGCCCCGAAACACACCTCGATGCAGTACGCGGAAGATGCGCAGGGCGTCCCGCAGTGGCAAAAGGGCGTGCGCACCGATCGCTAGGTTTGTCAGGCCCCCGGGCTGTCTTGGCCTTTAAGTTTTCTGGAGTAGCGAAGTATGAACCCCGTAACACAGAACGAGCCGTGGTACGCCGCCGGCGACCCTTGGGTATTGACGCAAAACGCCTGGGACCCGGACAAGAACATCTACTTTGAAACGATCTTCACCCAGTCCAACGGCTACATGGGTATCCGCGGCTACACCGAGGAAAACGAAACTTCGCTCGACTGCGTGCGTGAGGGCTACCTGGCGGGCGTGTTTGCGCACACGGACGAGGCTGCACTCAAGCAGACGCGGGTGACCTACGACTGGCCGATGCTGGCAATGGTCACGCTGCCCGAGCTGTTCGCCTGCGAGGTCAATCTCGACGGCGAGGTGTTCCGGCTTTCCGAGGGCACGGTCATCTCGTTCAACCGGTCGCTTAATATGCGTAACGGCGAGCTGGTCCGCAGCGTGGTCTGGCGCAGCCCGTCGGGGCACCGGACCAAGCTCGTGTTCAAGCGTTTCCTCTCGGCGGCGGTGCCGCACCTGGCCGTGCAGGAGATCAGTGTCACCCCGGGCAACTGGTCGGGCACGGCGGTGCTGCGCTTCGAGCAGGACACCGCGATCCCGACCTACTTCCGATGCGGCGACCGGTCTTTCGAGCACCTGCCCCAGGACCTGCTCACCGACCAGCACATCGAGAACCTCGACGATGACGCGGTCGCGGTAACGCTCAAAACCGTCGGCACCGGGCACACGGTCGGGATCAGTTCGCAACTGGTCGGCGACTTCTGCCGCAACGAGACACGCGACCCTAAAAAACTCCGCCAACTCTCCACGATGACGCTCAAGGAAGGGCAGACCGGCGTGGTGCTGCACGCGGTCGCGGTCACCAGTTCGCGTGACAAGCTGGACGATATTAATGTCTCGCGCGCTTCGCGCAACATCGCCAAACGCGCAATGCTCGCCGGGTACCAAGCGTGTCTTGACGACTCCACGCAGGTCTGGACACAACGCTGGGCCCTATCCGATGTCGCGATCGACGGCCCTGCCCGTGACCAGGCGTATCTACGCTACAGCACGTTCAACATGCTCCAGATGGCGCCTTTCCACACCGACAACATGAGCGTCCCCGCGCGAGCATATTCCTACAACCGCTACCACGGACTTTACTACTGGGACAGCGAGGCGTTCCTCCTCGCTCAATACCTCTACACGCACCCGCAGGTCGCGCGAAACCTGTTGCAGTTCCGTTACCGCACACTCCCGGGGGCAAGGCGGAACGCGAAACACCTTGAATCTCCCGGCGCGTGCTTCCCCTGGATGACGGACTCGGACGACGGCACCGAGCAGGGGCCCTGGCACCTGGGCGATTACCTCTGGCATCAGAACGCCGACATCGCCTACGCGATCGATCAGTACGTGCGTTCCACGAACGATACCGCGTTTATGCGCGACGCCGGGCTTGAGATCTTGATCGAAAGCGCACGATTCTGGATGTCACGCCTGGAAGAAGATGAAGAGGGCGTTGTCCACCTGCACGACACAGTCGGCCCGGACGAGCTTGATAAGCACGGCAAGGACAACGGCTTCACCAGCCTGATGTGCCGACGACATCTGCGACTGGCGGCCCAATGGATCGTGCGGATGCGGGAAAAATACCCCGACGCGACGCAGACGCTTTTGAAGCGGTTGAAACTCAGCGCGGCCGAAGTGAAAACCTGGGAGCACGCCGCCGACCGGCTGTCCGCGCCGATGATACCGGGGATGAACATCCCGTTGCAGGACGAGTTCCTGCTAGCCAAAAAACCGCTGGATTTCACCGGCCTGACCGCGGACGAGGCCTACGCCAAACGCCACACCCACCGCGTCGTGAAACAATCCGACATCGTGATGGTGATGTATCTGCTGCAGGACGAGTTCACGACCGAACAGATGCAGACGGCGTACGATTTCTACGAGCCGATGACGCTGCACTTCTCATCGCTGAGCTACAACACGCACTCGATCCTGGCGTCGATGATCGGCCGCAAGCAGCAGGCCTACGACTACTTCACCAAGGCGGCCGGGCTGGACCTTGATAACCTCCGCGACGCGACAAGCGACGGCCTGCACGCCGCGGCGCTCGGCGGGACCTGGCAGACGGTCGCGTACGGGTTCCTGGGTATGAGGCTTGCCGACGAAGGCATCGAGTTCAAGCCACGTCTGCACCGACGCATGGCGGTCGTTGTCTATTCAGATCGCGTTCCAGTGGCTACACGCTGCGGATGCACCTGACCCAGGACCAGTGTCGGGTCGATGTAGAGGCCGAAAATACGCAGACGCCGGCGACGCTGGCAATCAACGGCGAAACACACACGCTGCGTGACGGGCTGAGCATCACCTCGTCCCCCGACGACGCGGCGGTCGCCTCGGCATCTCAGGTGGGGAAGTAACCCGATGGACGCGGTCCAAGCTGTTATCTTCGACCTCGACGGCGTGATCGTTTCCACCGATGAGTACCACTACCGCGCGTGGAAGCGGCTTGCCGACGCGGAGGGCATCACGTTCGACAGGCAGGTTAATGATCGGCTGCGTGGCGTCAGCCGGATGGAGTCGCTGGAAATCATCCTGGAGAGGTCAGCCCGGATGTATACGGAAACGGAAAAACTAGCACTCGCCGAAAAGAAAAACAACACCTACCGCGCCCTGCTTGCCCGGCTGTCTCCCGAGGATATCCTGCCCGGCGTGAACGAGGTGCTTGAGGCACTGCGGACGCGGGGGATCAAGCTCGCGATCGGTTCATCCAGCAAGAACGCCGGCCCAATCCTCCAAGCTATCGGTTTGGATCGCGCGTTTGATACCGTGGTGGACGGCACACACATCACCCGCTCCAAGCCCGACCCGGAGGTGTTCACGCTCGCCGCGAAACGCTTGGGTGTGTCGCCGGCGCGGTGCCTGGTGGTGGAAGATGCGGACGCGGGTGTCGATGCGGCACTCGCGGCTGGTATGCGTGTGTTGGCCGTCGGCTCGGCCGCGTCACACCCGGGGGCGACGCTGGCGGCCGAAAACCTGTCTCAAGCCACCATCGACGATCTTCTAAGCGACCTCCCGATCGTTCAATGATCTGGATCGGCCCGAGTATCCCGGGTGCGATCAGATGAAATTCGCCATACGGCACCGTGAAGCTGGGGGAGGGGGCTACAGACAATGCAGATTGTATTTGGCCTGGATGGATAAAAAGCCAAAATACAATACGGGTCATTATACAATCAAATTATTGTAATATAATAAAATATAAACTATACAGGGCAGTTATTCGCCCCGAGCCGCCGCAGTTGCATACAATTACAATATCAGTATAATGCTTGTATGAACACTTCCCGTCAGGCCGATGCCTCGCTGGCCGTGTGTGAAAATGAGCTGCGCCGAGTGGCCGCAGAGGCTTTAAACGCCGGGGATTACGCCGCCGCGCGAACGGTTCTGGGGCTGGCCGAAGCTGTTTGTCGGTTGCGCGGTGATGCGAGCATTGATGGCGGGGCGTTGGCCGATTGCGCGCGGGAAGTGCCCGGACACAAGGCCGATCCCGGGAAGCCGAATCCGACGGCGAAGGCCACCCGCAAGCAGTCCCGATCGGCCAAGGCGGGTGTGTATCCCCGCTTCATCCGTCGCGACGACAAGCTCATCAAGATCGGCTGGTCAAAACGCCATAAGCAGGCGTATGAACACAAGGCACCCCAATCCGTGGTATCCGCAGTGGCCGAGCACCTTCGCCGACACACGCGGGACGGGAAGCTGTTTACCGTTGATAACCTGCTGCCCGTTCCCGATCCGGAGCAGGGCGGTGAGTTGCCCAGCTATCAGATTTACCTGGTGCTGGCCTGGTTCCGTTCGGTCGGCTTTGTGAGTAAGCACGGCCGCGATGGGTACATGGTCAGTCATGCCGAGCTGTCAGAAAAAGCTATGGCGGATCACTGGAATGCGTTATTATCTGAAGACATCTGAATCCGAGGGCGCGCTCTATGAAATGGTTTTTTCAGACGCACGATGGCTTCGGGGACATTGATCAGTCTTCCTCGGCCGAGGCTTTCAGCGGGCATTCGGTCCGCGATCTTGCGACGGCGATTGTCCGCGAAGGCATCCAGAACTCACTTGATGCGAAGCCCGCCGACGGCAAAGCGCCGGTACGGGTGCGCCTGACATTGGGGACGTGTGCGGGCGACCCTGCGCAAGTGAACGGCCGGTGGTTCGGTGACCTGATACCGCATCTGCAGGTTGAAGACGTCGGCGCGCCAAACCACCCCGCCATCGACGAGGCGTGTGAATACCTGCTCTTCGAGGACTTCAACACGAAGGGGCTTATCGGGGATTATCGCGCCAGGTATGTCCCCGGCGAAGAGAATAATTTTGTCAATTTCATGTATCACGACGGCATCACCGGCAAGTCGGAGCAGAAGCTCGGCAGCCGGGGCGTCGGGAAGATCGTCTTCACGATGGCGAGCCGTGCCCGTGTGGTATTTGCCTGCACAGTCCGGCAGGGTGACGCCGACAATCGCCCGCTGCTGGTAGGCAAGAACCTGCTTAAATTCCGACAGGTTGGGGGTGAGTTATATAAAGGGCGGTCGTATTTTCTGGATCGTTGTGACAAAGGCGAGCCGCGCGAGCCGGTGCAGGCGGCGGAGCAGATCGCGTTGTTCCGTGGGGATTTCCCGATAACACGCGGCACGGAATCCGGCCTGAGCCTGGTCATCCCCTTCATCGATGAAACGATAACCGCCGAGAGGCTGCGCCACGCCATCGTCTCGGAATATCACTACGCGATTCTTTCCGGCAGGCTGGTTGTGGAGCTTGACAACCGCGGCGAGGTCGAGCGTTTTTCGGCCGATCACGTCCCGGAGATCGGTGACGCCGAGGTGGACGCACGCGTGAAGCTTACGCGATGGGCAGTTTCATGCGATGAGCCGACACTGGTGACGGATGCGCCGGACGCGGGTCAGCCCCAGCGCCTGACCGGGTCGCAGCTCCCCGAATCGGTGCGTGCATCGGTTGAGCAGGCCCTGAACCAGCGCACACCCGTGGCGGTCAGGTTGAACCTGCATGTCCACCCCCGCGACGCGGACCCGGTCCCGACGTACTTCGATGTGTTCATGGAGTTATCCGACCGGCATTACGGCCGGCCCATGTTTATCCGGGAGCTGTTGCCCGTGACCGACGTGCGCGACGCCAAGGCCGCGCCCCAGGTGCGCGCGCTGGTGGTCATCGAGCATGAGCCGTTGGCCTCCCTGCTGCGCGCCGCCGAAGGGGCCAATCACACCGACTGGAGCCCGCGCACAGACAAGTTCCTGGAGAAGTATGTGGGCCGCAGGGGCGAGATCAGCTTCGTGGCCACCTCGGTCAGCCAGCTGGTCGATCTCGTCCGGGGCCGGGCCGATGAACCGGTCGGTGGGATCGCGACCCAGTTCTTTTCCGCGGTGAAGGACAAGCGGGACCCGGTCACACGGGGCCAGGGCAAGGGCCGATCCGGCAACGAGCCGGATCAAATGCCCGAAATCGAACCGACCGAGCGCGAAGAATCCGGCTATGACTTCCGTGAAATACAGGACGGGTTCAGCATCCGTCACCGCGACGGCCGACCGCTACCCAAACGCATCACGGTGCGCGTCGCCTACGACGTGCTGCGCGGTTCGCCCTGGTCACAATACGACCCGGCCGATTTCGACCTGCGCAAAACACGCAGCGATGTCAGGATCGTGTCAAGCCACGCGGAGGTTAAACGCGTGGAACCCGGCAACCGTCTGGTCATCTCGCCGCTGGCCGAGGGCTTCGAGGTCGTTGCCACGGGGTTTGATCCCCGGCGCGACCTGATCATCGACCACCGGGATACCGACAAATCCAGGAAAAAGCGGAAGGAGGATGCGGGTGACCGTCAAACGGATCAACTTCACGAACCGCAAACGGCTGACGCGTGAGCACGCCAACATCGTCATCCATCCGCCCATAAACGGCCAAGGCTGCGCGACGTTCGATGCGCAGCTCGACCTTAACCACCTCCGCCCCCAGGCCGACACCGCCCGTGTGTTCGTCGAGGCGTATCACCAGACCACCCGGATGCGGTTCGACTTCGGCACGGTCGGCGCGATCACGCACCCCGCCCGCGCCGAATGCCGGCTGCACGAGTTCCACGATTGGAAAGATGTTTTGTTCCGCGTGAAAATCACCGACGTGCAGGACCACCCGGGGCAACTCCTGGGCTGGGGCAACCAGATCAGGCCCAAAGGCCCGGACGACATGGACGAGCCCGACCTGGTGCGCTTCAAGGACGCTGACCTGTACGGCCTGCTCTGGGACATCGAATACGACGACCACGGCCCGGTCGTGTTGATCGAACTTAACGCCGGCGGCGTCCAGCACGTGGGCCGGGACGACCGTTTCCGCGCCGCCGTTTTTCCGGAAGTCCTGCGGCGGACGCTCGTCAAGGCTCTGGTCGAGGACGAGATTGCCCATGACGACGTCGACCACTGGTTCGCGTTGTGGTTTGAGGGCTTCTTGAAGCCGAAGCTGGGGCTCCCCGCTCCGCCGCCCGCCGAAGATATCACCCGCCGTCGCGATTGGATCGATAACGCGGTCAAGGCTTTTGCCCGGCACTTCCGTATCGCTGAATTCTGGTCCGCCGACGCGCCCCGGCCGGCGGGGGAGGAGGCCTGATGTTATTCCGACGATTTAATGATAAAGGCGTTCAGGCGTTCGCCGCCTACCTCGACGCGCTACGTGCCGACCCCAAAGCCCCCGTCCCGACGGACCTGCTGACCAACCCCCGCCTGACCCACCCGCTCGACCCACCCATCGACGCCGAGCCGCAACCCTTTAACACACGGATGGACTTCTGCCGCTGGCTGCACGACGCCGCGGAGGCCGCCGGCACCGAAGCCCCACGCCGCGACGCCGGCTTCTGGGCCTGGCTGACGCTGGCGCTTTTCGATCAGGTATGCCCGGAAAATGGAGGTAAAAGAAAACCAGGAGAACTCGCACGTTATGTGCCCATGTATGACGATTGGAAACGACGGTATCGACATCTATTGGCGACACCATATAACATTTTCCTCATACACGAAGACGATCCTGTGCGGGCAGCTTTTATCCTAAACACACCGCTAAATGTGTTGGGTGAAATCACCGAGCAGTTTGCTTCACGTCAGGAGCTTATCAGTTGTCCGGGCACTATGGCTTTGGCCACTCACCTGTTCGTGGACCCGAGCACGAATCGATTGAAAGCCAAAGTGTCGGGAAATGCGCCCCGGCGGCTTGGAAAGCTGCTGAACCAGTATCAGCGTACATGGGATATTACGATCATGGAACCGCCGGTCGCAGCTGCGATCTTACCCCGTGAATTTGACCGATTCAGGAAGTAACCGGAATATTCAACATCCTGCGCTGTACCTTTATCGCGATTTGGCAAGGGTCACGATCATAGCTTGATAGCACCTGTAAAGCAATGGTCCATATCTCCGTCAAACCGTAGCGCCTCTCGCGGTGTAAACACTGGCTTATTGTCCACACTACATATGTACTCAAGTGCGGGTGTATCGGGGTGAAAACAAACACCGATCCATTTAGCGACAGTTCTGAGCCAGCGGATGGCGTCGCGGGGGTCCGCACTTGTGCAAAGTCTCGGGCATTTATGGGCGTTATTCATCGTGATATTATACCTATCGCTCAGTCAGGGTAAAGATGTTTTTAAGGTGCCCGGCTAGTTTCTCCCGCTGATGTGTCTGGCACTCCCATACTGTGACTACGCGCCATCCGGCCCGGCGAAGCGCCATCGCTTTTTTGCGATCACGCTCAACGGTGCCAGTGAATTTTTCCTCCCAGAACTTTATCCTGGATTTTGGTGTATATGCGTACTTGCACCTTTTGTGCCGATGCCAGAAGCAACCGTGTACAAATATCACGGTTTTATATTTTGGTAGAACAATATCCGGTTTCCCTGGCAGGTCTTTACGGTGGAGGCGGAATCTCAAGCCCATCCGGTGCAGCAGTGACCGGACTATAAGCTCAGGTTTTGTATCCTTCCCCCGTATGCGACTCATATTCCAGCTTCGATGTTCGGGGGTCAAGCTGTCCATAAACTAGCCTAGGATAATCCGCTGCGTTGAATCAGATCATAAACAATATCTGCGATTTGATGCGCAAGCAGTGGCGGCACAGCATTGCCAACCTGATGGTACTGTGCGGTACGGTTGCCGACAAAGCGGTAATTATCAGGAAAAGTCTGTAGACGGGCGGCTTCGCGGACAGTCAGAGAGCGGCACTGGGTCGGGTCCGGATGGATATAGTAATGGCCGTCTTTGGCGATATGACTCACGATTGTTGTGCTTGGCAGGTCGGCCAGTTGTACGCGGAATCGGTCTGCGAAGGGGGCGTTCTGCTTACGGTCTGGCGTTGCATTTTTATGGTCAGGTAAAAGCCCTTCGGGAAAATCCGCCAGGGTGGCTGACCGGTTATGTATTTCACCGAAGCAAGCGGTAAAGAGATATCTATGAAGATCGGTTGCCATGTGCCCCCGACTCTGATGGTTGCACACGCCATTAAGCCTCGGGTCGAGAAACCAGTTGCGCATTGTTCGGTGTATTTTCGGGGTTTCTGATACGAAGTCAGCCCCCTTATCGTGTGTGGGTTTAACCAGCTGTCGGATCGCCGACTTGATATGCCGATATACTTTCACATCACGTCTATTCAGTTCAGTTAACCATGACATATCGCGAGCGGAGAGAATAAAGGATCGCCAAGCATGATCTGAGTCTTCACGTGACAGACCGCTACGTAGCTTGGGTAAACCATCCAAAACATATCGCGCAGGAACCATTTGCCTGCATTGAAGTGTATTGGGTTCAACACCTATATCATCGCGCACACCGAGCAGTATCAAACGGTGTCTTGCCTGGGGTATCCCATGCCGTTCACATCTAACCAGGAAGTCAGGCTCGCCGAACAGGTTGCCTGAGGAAATGTCGGTAGCGGGTGCGGCTACGGGAAAGAGTCTGTAGGTGTGTTTGCGTCGGGTGTGGCGTCGGCCACGGCCCGCGGCATCGCTTATGGCTTTGGCGGGGTCCCGGAGGTCTTCGGCTATGCGGTCGAACATGCGTTGGCCGTTGAACCGGGCCGACAGCAGGCCCCGGACGTTTTCCATGACGAAGACGGCCGGCCAGAAGTCGGCGATGATCTGAAGGTACTCGACGTACAACTCGTGCCGGGTTTCCTTGCCGTCGGAGTACCGTGTGCCTTTGCGGTTGCGTGACCGGCCCGCCAGGGAGAAGGGCTGGCAGGGCGGCCCGCCCAGCAGCACCCACGGGTCGGCGTCGGCTAGCGCGTGGTCGATCCGGGTACGGATAACGCCCAGGTTCTTTTCGCACAGCTCGATACACCACGCCTCCTCGTGCGCGCGTTCGGCCTCGACGGGATTGCGATCGTAAAGCTGTGCCAGTGTGATCTCGCCGCGCAGGTAGCGGTAGTAATCTTCGGGGGCCTGGGCGTCGGGGAATTGTCGGTAGAAAGACCGCAGGCGGAGGGTCTGGTGGGCCGAGGCTTCCATCTCGATCGAGAGCGCCGACTTAAACGCGCGTCGTCCCGAGTCCCGCCAGGCGGCAAACCCCTCACCAAGCCCACCGGGGCCCGCGAAGAGGTCGATCAGGGGGACGGGCGTGTGTTTCCGGGGCATCGCGTTGAGGTTTACTTAACTCGGTTTTGGCATTTGTGCGGACTGAGTATGCCTATCCGTACGTCGCAATGGCAGGCGAGTTTAAGGCGCGATTCAGGGCGCAACCGCCCAAGCGGGCGGGCATGAAAGCGGAGAGGGCGGGATTCTCTTCCGAGATCGATCGATGCGGTACTACCCGGTTGATAAACCCAGTATACCTAGCAAATATCGGTATTCCACGGTCGCCTATAGAAAACCTTGTATGCGGCAGGCGAAGCGTGGAGCGCTACAAATCTGCTACAAGAAGACTTGAGTTTCGGAAATCAAACCTGCTCATTGGTATTGAGAACCTGAGCGCGGCGCTCGGCAACTGGAACACTGGACACCGCCAACCAAAAGCACAAATATCCCCCGAACCGGGGCGATGGCGTGTCTAGATTTGAGTACCCTGAGACTAGTACGTCGTTCGAGACGGGTTGCGTAACTAGATCAAATACATAATCACATCTGATTTCTATATGAAGGTTTGTATCCCGTCCTCGGAAGGAGCCCGAAACATTACCGTCGCCCCCACGGGGCGTGGATAGAAACCTTTCAATGATGGACTTATGGGGCTCGTGATATTGGATCAATGACTCTCAAGTATATTCCGGCAGGAACTGCTTTTCCGCTTCAAACATTTCGCGGGTCATGGCGGTGATCTCGCGTGGAGAAAGCACGGCGGCGCACATCGGATCGAGCATCAATGCATGAGCCGCGGCAGTTTTACTGAGGTGGATAACGGCCTCCGCGGCGAGGTCAAACATGGCCATGTTGCTGGCGCAAATGTGGGCCATCTGGCGCGGTAGTGCGCCGTAGCGTGTTGGCTGGATACCGTTACCATCAACGTAGCAAGCAACTTCTACGCAGCCGTCGCCGGGCAGGTTGGTGATTAGCTTGCCGGCCTCGCCTATGTTTGTTTTGCCCACGGCGGTAGCGTGGTTCATGATGTTGCCGTGGATCCGTACTGGGGCGTTCTTTTCGATGGATTCGATAATCCACGAACCGTATTCCCACGAGCGTTTCATCTCGATCGAGTCCTCGCCGGTAACCCACTTGCGTCGTTGGGCGTCGTTCTTCTCGCGCCATGCAGGCCAGTTGCTGGCGTAAAAGCGTGACCCGCCATGATAACAACGGCGCAGTAGCGCCCGCCCCGCATCCGATTTCCGGTAGTAGGGGAGGTACTCCGAGAGGTGGCCCGAGCTTTCGGTGATGAAAGCTCCAAAATGGATGCACATGTCCTTGCGGATCAGATCGATTTGCTTGTAAGGCTGCTCGGTTTTATTGCCCGGGTCAATATTCTGGCTGTCATAAACCCCCTTGCCCTCGGCGGCCTCACGCAAGCCTTCTTCGATCTCCCGCCTAAACTTATCGTAGAGGACGGTTTCGTATAGGTTTTCCCCGCGGTGCTGGAGTTTGGTGAACCACGAAAGATGGTTGATACCGGCGCACTCCCATTCGAGCTCTTCGTACGGTATGCCGGCGTAATCCGCGAGCAGATTGCTGGTGCCCTGCACGCTGTGGCAAAGCCCGACGACCGGAACCTGAGGCACGGCACGTCCTGCGGAAAGTACCATCATGTTCATCGGGTTGGTGTAGTTAAGCATCAACGCGCCGGGGCAGAGTTCCACCATATCGCGGAGAATGTCCAAGAACACGGGCACGGTACGCAGCCCTTTGAACAAGCCGCCGGGGCCGATCGTGTCGCCGATGCACTGATCGACGCCGTACTTCAGTGGGATGTCGTTGTCCCAGGCCACGCAATCGACACCGGAGACTTCGATGCTGCAGACCGCGTAGTCCGCGCCCGGAAGCGCTTCCCGGCGATCCGTCGTGGCCCTAACCGACCAGCCGGCAGACTTGCCTAAATCGTCAATCAATTTTTGAACCACCTGTGTGGTCAGCGCCAGCCGGTCTGCATCAACATCGACCAGTCGCAGTTCGCCACGGTCGGCGGTTTCGATCATCAGGATGTCTCGGCAGATCTTCGGGCAGAAGGTTGAGCCGGCCCCAAGAAAGACGACGTGCAGGGGCCGAGTGACACGGCCGGGCAGGGCGTCCTGAGCATTAGCGGCTTGGGTGTGGGCATCGTGGCCGCGTTCGGCTTCGGCTTTAAGATCGGCAAGGGGCATCAGGGAAACTCCTGGGGCATGATGGCTGGTAAGTAATGCAACGATCTGTGATATACAAGATATATAATACAACTTGAAAATCATTATATAACGGCACAGTGTGATATTAGGTGTACAATATGTGACATGTATGCGAGTAGGATCGAATCGGGCGTTTCGCCACTATGGCACTTGCGAGCTTACGGGCGTGAGCTTCACCCCGCCGGTAAAACCTACTGGTTGGACAATGCCAGGCGGGTAGCCGACGGGATGGTGGTTGCCCAACTCACCGTCCGTGGAACGATCATCTGGCGTAGCGCCCATGCCGAGCACGAGGTCGGGCCCGGCACGCTGATGATCTTTGCCCACGGCGATCCAATTTACTACGGGCAGCCCAAGCCACTGGCCGAGCCTTACGGATGCCGGTGGATTGGATTGCAGGGCTCGGGGCTTGCACAACACATGCAATCGTTTGTTAAACGATTTGGCGCAATGCATGCCATTGGTATTGAGCACCCGCTGATTGATCTCATGGATCGGATCATTGTGTCAGCAACGTCAGAACGCATCGTGGAGGAAACCGTGATCGCCGCCGATATCCATCGGTTTATTATGAGCCTGTATGACTACGGCGAGCAACGGTTGCGGCAGCAACTCGCGCCCGTCGATCAAGCGATCGAGTCGATTCTTCAGCGACCATATCAGCCGAGATCGCTAAAAGAAATAGCGCATGCCCACGGTGTAAGCCGGGAGCATCTATCGCGGCGTTTTGTTGAAGTTGCCGGGCGTCTTGCAAAAGACGTTCTCGCCGAGGCAAGGGTCAGGCATGGCGTGATGCTGCTTGAGCAGACGCGGCTCACTTTAAGCGAGGTGGCCCGTCAGGCGGGTTACGCCAACTATCACAGCTTTGCGCGCCAAATAAAACAGTTCACCAAAAAGGCACCGTCGGCCTACCGGTCAGGGGGCTGCAGCGCGGATCAAGCCGTATCCGGTACCAAATAGTCGATGCCTTACACTTTGTGCATCCAATCGATCTAGAGCAGATTGCGTGATTACTTGCACCCCCCCGAACCCCGTCGTCCCCGCGCAGGCGGGGACCCATCCGCGTGGCAAATAAGATCAGCTGGATCCCCGCCTGCGAGCCTGAGAATTTTTTGTTTTTCGTCTGCGGTGGGTGTGTGATGGCGTGGGGTAGCTGGGCGTGGGATCAGCGTGAAAGATTTGCCGCGGTAAGCAGGGCGGGGCCGAAGTGCAGGATGTTGTAAGCCAGGGCCAACCAGAGGACGACGCAGCGGGCTTTGGGGGAGCCGCGGACGGGGAACTGGCGTAGGCCGCGGTGCTCGGTGAGGTCACCGTTGATGGTCTCGATGGTGGCGGCGCGTTGGCGGTAGAGGGTCTTGGCCTGGTCGCCGGCCATACGGGTACGCCAGGCGAAGGTGCGGTCGGTGTCTTTGGGTTTGCGGGCGTGGGGATCGACACCGGCCTTGCGGGGCGGGTTCACCGGGGCGTAGATCGTCACACCGTCGGCTTCGGCCCGATCGATCGCATCAAGCGCCGCGTAGCCGCCGTCGACCAGGTGTTCCTTGACCGTCTGCCCGGTGCGTTGTTCGACCTGCTGACGCATCGGCTGATCCAGCCCGCTGTCGGCACCTTCGTTAGTCAGGTCCACGCCCAAGATTGCGCGGCTGGTGGGGTCGGCGGCCAGTTGCACGTTGTACGCCGGGCGGAACCCGCCACAGGCCATCTTCATCTTGCGGGCGTCGGGGTCGGTGCTGGAGAGGCGTGTCTCACGCGGCTGGGCCAGGCCCGAACGCTTGGCCGCCTGCCGCAGCGGCAACTGCCGCAACGCCTCGGCCAGACGGGCGTCACGATCCTTCGCGTCGGCCAGGCGCTTGGCCTGCTGCCGGGCCGACCACGCCGGGTCGTTCTGCTTCTGCAGCGCTTCAAGATGCGCCCGCGCTTCGTCCCGCAACCGCGTCAGGGTCGAGCCGCGGCGAAACGACGACGATCCGGCACTGGCCCGCACCCGCACCCCGTCCTGCGTCAGACGGGTCACGTCGATCAGGTCCTGCTTGACCAGCAACGCGATCACCTGGGTGAACAACGCGTCCAGCGCCTCGCCGTGGTCCACCCGAAAGTCGTTGATCGTGTGATAGTTCAAGGACACGCCCCCGGCCAGCCACCGATACGCATCGTGACAGCCGCACAGCCGCGTCAGCTCCCGGCCGCTGCCGATGCCTTGGATCGAGGCGTACAGCCATAACGCGATGAGGACCCGCGGATCGGTCGCCGCCCGCCCCGGCTCGCGGCCCCGCGCCGCGATCGACGCCTCGAAGCCCGACACGTCCAAACGGCTGACCACTTGCCAGATCACACGGGCCCGGTGATCCTCATCCAACAATTCATCCAGGCAACACGCCATCATCCGCACCTGCCGACGATCCGCACGACGCAACCGGGGTGGCCCCTGATCCACATCCACCTGCCGCGGCCGCGCTAACGCCTCAGCCTCACCTTCCATGCCCGCAAACCGCATCTGTTCATCCATACCCCTACTACGCGCCAGCAACAGAAAAGTTCTCAGGCTCTGCGCGGGGATGACGGAAGATAATCATGCAAGACACGCTAAATCCGTTCAGAACGTGGGATAGCCGAAGCACGAGATGCGGGAGGTGCTTTCGATTGGGTTAAGCAATCAGCTTAACCTGCCGTAGGCTTCCCCATCGTTTCAGGGCGCGCGTCACTAGCCTTGGTGCCACTATGCAGTGGCACTTGTCGCCGCAGGTTTTTGGGGAACCCGGCCAACCGGCGGGTGACGACCTCGGCGACGGGGTCCGTTTGTATTCCCGCTTTGACCCAGTACGGGTGGAGCGATACGACTTGCCCCTGGTCCATCGCCTGGTCGATCGCAAAGCAGGTCAGCGTCGCGCATAGCGCTTGCTCGAACTGTCGTTCGGGCAATTGATTCCCTGCCATCACCCGCCCTAATTCGCGGCACATCACCTCGTCCCCGCCGCCATGCCCCCCGGCTACCGAGGGGTATATCGTCGTCGGCTCATCCCACCCGATCTTTCGCATATGCACCTGGCCGGTCATCAGGTCGGCGCGGATTGTGCCTTCACTTCCGAGGATATAGATGCGTCGCTCGGGGATCGCGGCAATACAGTTGGTGTGAAAGGATACGCGCACGCCGTTCTGGTATTCGAGGATGGCGACCTGGTGATCGACGATATCCTTGTCATCACGGAACGGCGAGCCGTTAGTCGAGCGGTAGTGGTGGTACGCATCGAGGCCCGTTTTCGGATTGGGACCGATGCGCTGGATCTGGTTGTTGTTTTCGGGGATAAAGAAGCGGAGGCCGCCGAAGCTGGCAACACGCGCGGGCAGACTATCCACACACCAGTTGACCAGATCGATATCGTGACAGCACTTCTCGAGAAGGTGCGTGCCCGCGTTTTTTCGCCAGCGACGCCAGTCCTGATGGATGAATGCGCCGTGATTGAAGTCGAGGGTCTCGTTAAACTCGAGGCTGATGACCTGGCCGATCGCACCATCCGACAGCAATTGATGGATCTTCTGGTAATGCGACGTATACCGTAGCGGGAAGCCCAGCATGAACTGGCGTCCGCTGGAGCGGAAAGCGTCGCGGATGGCCAAGGCGTCCTCCAGGGTTGTCGCGAGCGGTTTTTCACAGAAGACGTGTTTGCCCGCCCGCAGCGCGGCCACGGCGTGCTCCCGGTGGAAGCAATTCCAGGACCCGATCATGATCCAGGACACCGATGGGTCCTTGACGAGTGCTTTGTAATCCTCGTACACCACCACTTCGGGGCCAAATTGCGTTTTGGCCGCGGCAATGGATGAGGCAGAAGGGTCACACACTGCCGATACTGACAGCCCGGTGGTTTGCTCCAGCAGTAGTTTGGCAACCGTCCGGATACGTTCGCCGCAGCCGATGATTCCAATTCCGATATTTTCCACGGTGTATCTCCGTTTTTAAAGATGTAATTAAGAACTAAGTGTTTGACGAGCGATCATGGTCCGCCAGTCGCGCGTTGCTGTTTAAATTAAAACCGTCGGTGGGGGTCGCGTAGCGGATACACAAGAAACCGCTGAGCATGAAGAGGGTCAGGCTGATCGCCCCACGGCCGTACATGCCCAAGCAAATCCATCCCACACCAAGGATGCCGGTGTAGATACAGGCGCTGCCCAGCAGCCAGGTCAGCCAGCCCCGCGCCGCGATGCTCTTATGAGGCTGCCCCGTTTCCGAAACGATGGGGCCCCACCACCCGCCGGGGCGGACGTGGCGGTAGAAAGCAAGCAGGGTCGCATGGTCTGTGGGCGCGGTGAGGAGGGTCACTGTGAGCCATACCAACGTCGAGCCGGCGACGACAATGAGCAGTTGTATGCCAAACATGTCATCTCCGGCCAGCGCCGGGATGAATCCGAGTGTGTTTGCCAGGACAAACGAGGTCGCCATGGCCGAGATCTCCGACCACGCGTTGATCCGCCACCAGAACCACCGCAAAAGAATCACCAGGCCGATGCCCGAGTTCATCTTGATCAGGTACTTCCAGGCCCCGGCGATCGAATCCATCTGCCACGCGGCGATCGCGGCAAGGATGACCAGCAGGACCGTCGCGAGCCGGGACACCAAGATGTACTGTTTGTGACTGGCGTCCGGTTTGATAAAACGCTTGTATAGGTCGTTGACCAGGTAGGAACTGCCCCAGTTGAGGTGGGTATCAAGCGTGCTCATGAACGCCGCGAGGAACGACACCAGCATCAAACCCAGCAAACCCGGTGGCAGTAATTCGGTCATCATCCGCGGGTAGGCCGACTCGGGGTCGTTCAGTGTTCCGGGCGGATATAACACTAACGAAACGAGACCCACGACGATCCACGGCCAGGGGCGCAAGACGTAATGGGCCACGGTCCCCCATATGACTGCCAAGGTCGCCTCCCGCTCGTTGCGGGTCGAGAGGATGCGCTGGTTCTGCGTGCTCGCCCCGGTGGTGCCCGCCCACCACTGCACGGAGATATAGACGACAAAAGTCAGCACCGCGAGTTCCCCCGCGTTGGACAGGTCGGGGACCATCGCGATCATATGGGGCTCAAAGCCGGGTGTTTGCTGGAGGCGCTCGACGATGCCCGACGGCCCCCCGACGCGCTGATACGCGAGCACCATCAGCACGATGGCTCCACCCATCGCGATGATGAACTGTAGAAAGTCCGTGACCACGACGCCCCACATGCCCGAACAAATGGTGTAGGCCAGAACGATCGAAATCAGTGTCCCCAGCAGCACCAACTCGCCCGGCAGGGCGAGCGATGTACCGCCGAGCGACAGGTTGATGACCTCGGGCCAGCCGAACGCGACTTTGAATATCTTAGCGACGGCCAGCATCACCCATCCCATACCAATGCAGTTGCAGATGACCCCGGAATAGATCGCCAGGAAACCACGCAGGGCCGCGGAAGGCCTGCCGCTATAGCGCAGCTCGATCAACTCGATATCGGTGGTCAGGCCCGCCCGTCGCCAGAGCCGGGCGTAGAACGCGACACCGAGCATCGCGCTCATCGCGGCGGACCACCAGAACCAGTTCTCGTAGATTCCGCCTCGACGGATCATGCCCGCCACCGCCAGTGGCGTGTCCGCCGCAAACGTCGTCGCGACGATCGAAGTGCCCGCGAACCACCACGTCAACTTCCGCCCGGCCAGGAAGTAGTCCGAGATACTGCCGCTGGCTTTGCCCGAAAGCAACACCCCCGCGCCCAGAGCGAGCACGATGTATGTGCCAATGATGATCCAATCGATGGCTTCAAGGTGCATGTGGGGGCCCGAGGTTCTGGCGGCGATCGGAGTAAAATCAAAGAAAAGGGGCGGGTTTGACGGTGGTCAAGCCCGCCCGGCGTTTGCGTCATAACAAGCGTGTCTATAAACACGCGTTGTATGGTGTTTACGCCTGACGCCGGCGACGCAGCAATAGCAGGCCGGCGGTAAAGACGGCCGCGGTCGTCGGCTCGGGCACCGCGGAAAGTGCCGGCGGCGTGCCGGCGTTCCAGTTGCCAAGCACCGTGTTCAGGTCCTCGATGCCTACGAACCCGTCGCCACTGGGATCGCCCAGAAGCGGGTCGCCGGCGGTCACGTTTTGGTTCCAGTTACCCAGCACGATATTCAGGTCCGTGATGCCGACAAAGCCGTCACCGTCGAGGTCGCCGACCAATTCTTCCCCGGCCAGCAGGTCGGCCAGTGTTATGATGAAAGCCGAGTCTTCGGCATTGTTCGCCGGTTCGGTGCCAAAGATCAGGCTGGTTCCATCAAAAGCCACTGAGTGGCCGAAGTTGTAACCCTCGGTGATGGTATCGGGATAAAAGTTGGCGACTTCGGTCCACACGTTGTTGACTTTTTGGAAGATGTAAGCCGTGCCCGATGCGCCGGTGCCGACTTCGTCACTGAACTCGGCGGTGACAACCACGGTCTCCCCGACAATATCGACGTCAAATCCGAAAAAGTCGCCGTGAGTCGGGTCGGAAGGGATGAGCGTGGCGGCCTCGACCCACTGGTCGGTGTTGGTGTCCAACTCGAAGATGTAGGCCTTACCCGTCTGGCTGTTGACGTTGGGGTCGAGTACATCGGCACGAAAGGACGAGATCACGGCCAGGTTGCCGTCCAGCGCCAGCCGGGCGCCGAACTGGTCGCCAGGCAGAACATCCGACGGCAGCAAGATCTGGCTCTCGGTCCAGTTGCCGCCGCTGTCGCGCTTGAACGCATACGCCTCGCCGGTCTGGCTGCCCGGCTCATCGGCGCGGAACGCGCCGGCCATGGCCCAGTCTCCGGAGATAGCGGTTGAATAGCCGAACTGGTCGCCGTCGGCGTTGTCCGAGGGGACCAGACGTGCGACCTGATCGAAGTCGCCCAGGCCCGTGACGTCTTCGTAGATGTACAGCGCACCGCTATCGACCTCGCCCGGGACGTCGTCGGTACGGAAGGCACCGATCGCGATGCGGTTCTGCCAGATATCCACCGAGCGGCCTTCGCTGTCGCCGCCGAAGAAGTCGCCGGCGGCACCGCCGATACTGCCCGAACCCGCGCCCGGACCGATGTTGTCGGTTTGCGTCCATACGCCGTTGTCCAATTTGTATACAAACGCGCTACCCATCTGAGACAGGAAGCGGTTGTCCCGGAACGCCGAAACCACCGCGGTGTCCCCGTGGATCGCCAAGCCCGCGCCGAACTCGGCCCCGGCCGTCAGGGCGGGCTGGCCCGGAGCGCTAACGCCGGTCACCTTCTGACGGAAGGTCCAGACGCCCGCGACATTTTCGTAGAAGTATGCCGCGCCGATCCCGGCTACGCCGTCCGCGTCGTCTTCGCGGTCGCCGATGATCGCCCAATTGCCGGAGATACCCACGTGCTCGCCGAAGGTCGTGTCGTCACCCTCGGCGTCGCCGTTTTCCGCTATGGGCTCAAAAATCTGTTGAAAACCCGAGAGGGCCACGCTCGTGTCCTGCGCGCCGGCCGGGCCCGCTGCGAATAGACCCAAAGCCCCCAGCGCCGCCGCACCCAACCAGAAATGACTTAATTCTCTTCGCTCCATGCCGATACTCCTCAGTAAAAGGAAAAGGTTTAAATAACCATGTGGCAAATACTACACCTATAAACTCAGTTCACAGGACCGGATGACTCATTTGCAGACGCCCCGACCGGCGGCGTCGCTTCAAGCCCCAGCCGATCCGTTGCCGGTGGCGAGACCAGCCGCAAGTGCTTGAGGTAAGCCGCCAGCGCCTCGCGGAGGATCCGCGCATCGGTCGAATCATCGAGGATCTCGACGCCCGGCTTGCCGATCATATAGTCCTGCATGATGTGGGCCGCCCCGGCCACGATGTAGCGCTGCGACAGATCGATCGCCTTACCGTCGGCCATCTCGATTTCGGGCGTCAACTTCGCGCCCGAGATGTACAGGTTCACGCTGCCTTCGGGCGTCACTGCCGCTTCGAGCATCGCCCGCAGTTGTTCGCCGCCGGTCTCAACTGTTACCTGGTGCTGACGCGTGTAGCTGGTGATCAGGCGGTACAACGGGTGGCGATTAATCGGCCCGGCCTCGAACGATACCGGCTGGAACTGGGATGATGCGTACACCCCTACGTCCGACCCGGCCGACCAACGCACCGCGTCGGCCAGCAGGTTGCCCATAGGTGATTCATGCTTACGGTGACCTTCTGCTCCGATGCGGCTTTCGATCATTGCCAATCGCTCGTTGAGGTGTTCGTCGACCTGCGGACGATACGACTCATAAGCCGCAAGGATGCCTACGTGTGGTGGGGTATCGACCGTCGGCCGCACCAGAATGGCACCGGGGTATTGGACCTCTTGGCCCAATTGCGACTCGGGCTTGGGTACGCCGTCGTGGCCCCACCACCGCCCGTCCTTGCCGTTGTACGCCACGACCTTGTACCCGCCGCCATCGGTGTCTTTTGTATCAAGCAGGATGTCGATCCGCCCCATTGCTCGGGCGTAACTGCCGCTCTGCATGATGAGGGTGTCGCCGACCCACACCTGTTCTTCGAGGAATGTGTGCGAGTGTCCGCCCAAGATGACGTCGATGCCTATGACGTTCTCGGCGAGTTCGCGATCGACCTTGTAGCCGATGTGTGTCAACGCAACCACCAGGTCCACACCTTCGTTTTCACGGAGGTGGTCCACCGTCTGCTGGGCGTCTTTGAAGGGGTCCACCACCTTTGCCGGGTAGATCCATCCGGGGTATTCGAAATCCATCGTGTTAATTGTGGTCAGGCCGAAGACCCCAACCTTCACGCCCCGCACCGTATACACACGGTAGGGCTGGATCGGGTCCCAGGCTTCGTCGTCACGCGATTCGTCGATCAAGTTGGCGCTGAGGATCGGGAACTTGGCGGTGGCCAGGGCGGCCTTGACCGATTCGCTGCCGAAGTCGAACTCGTGGTTGCCCATGACCATCGCGTCGTATCCCAGGGCGTTCATCGCCGCGAGTATCGCCCGGCCGCGCGTCACCACCGAGTTTGGGCGGCCGCTGAGCGTGTCGCCGCAGTCGAACAGCAGCAGATCGGGCGCTCCCTTACGCGCCTGCTCCACCAGCGATCCGATGATCACAAGGCCTTTGGCCGGCTGGTCGGGCGAGTCGGTTTCGACGCGGCCGTGCATATCGTTGGTTTGCACCAGCGTGACGACGGTCGATTCGGCTTGCGCCACGGAAACACACATCGCCAGCACCATAGCGGTTAGTGCGGAAAACTTAATAGAGTTCATGAAGATCATCCGGTTTGGGTGTACGAGCCTGCGGTGCGTATGCGTCGATGGCCTGGTGGAATACGGGGATCAGAATGGATTGACCGATGCTTGCCTGTTGTTGCTGTTGGGGGCCCACAGGTCGTAGGTCTTGCCGTTCTGCCCCCAGTAATCATTGGAGTTCATCGACGTGGCGTGGGCGTCGAAGAACAGCCCGTTGGCGGTCTCGCCGTTGTGCACGTAGCGGAGGAACATCGGGATGCCATTTGCAATTTCGTGCCGCTGGTCACCGTACTTGAACCAGCCTTGAGACGCGTCGATTGTCGCGGCGTCAAAGTTCGACTCGCGGACAGCAAAGTAGTTGGCCTCGGTCATCATCAACTTCTTTGACGGGCCTTGGATGTCGTAGTCGTTCCACACCATCCACTGCGTCGATGGTGGGCCCCATACGACGCTCTTGCCGCCCTCATCGGTTTTGTAGTATTCCCACTGCAGCGCGTTGACCGCGTAGGCGTCGCGGATATCGCGATCGTTCTCGATCGCCGCCTGTGCGTCGGGGCACATCACCAGCCAATCCTTGTACCACGCCCCGACTTTGTCCTCGTCGGCGGGACGCGTCGGCACGCCGAGTGTGGTACGGACCGAGGGGATGTTCCAGTAGGTGAGGTAATCGTGACCTCTGCCCGGACGGTAATTGGGGTTGCCGCCGTGGTTACTTTTGATGGGGATGTGATAGTCGTTGTTATCGACCATATAGACGCCGTCGGCAATACCAAACTGCTTGAGGTTACTCAGGCAGACCATCCCGCGGGCGGACTTGCGGGCGGCCCCCAGGGCGGGCAGCAGGATCCCGACCAACAGCGCGATGATCGAGATCACCACGAGCAGCTCAATCAGCGTAAAGGCGTTGACGGGCCTTGATACGTACCAGTTGTTTTCACGAGAGTTTTTCATCGCATTACCTTCATTGCAGAGCGGACCGCGCTAATTTCTATCACTATGCTAAATAATATCAGATCATTTCTCATTTGTCTGCTATAATTATCTATAGTTCGATAAAAAATTAGCTTTCGTATTATAAATACATTTTTTACATGGAGTTACTGAGTTAAAATGTCTGCGTCCGGCATGTGGCCCCAACATATTGAAACGCTTGTTCTCAATGAGTTACATCGCCGGGGCCCGATGACTCGGTGGGAGTTGCACAAGCGCACGGGCGTCCGCGCAAACACCATCGGCGAAGTTGCCAGGAGTATGCTCACCAAACGTTGGTTGTACGAAATCGACTCGCAGATCTCCGGACGCGGTCGGCCTCGGATTCCGCTGGCTATTGACGGGATAGCGTGGCGCACCCTCGGTCTCTCTGTCCGCCCGGACGGTGTTTCGTGTGCACGCATCACGCCCAAGGGAGAAGTCGAAATGGTCATTCCGGGCTCCGAAGGCCCGACCGATTCTCGTAATGTCGTGCAACGAGCCGCCGAAATGGTATCGCAGCATCTCGATTCGAGCGTCCTGTCTATCGGCCTGTGCGTGCCCGGATTCGCGGATTATGAAAACCGTCGACTGTTGCTAAGCACTGTCTCGCCCGGTCTGCGGGGCCTAAGTCTGCAGCCGATTTTTGACGTCGCCGGCGACTGCCCGATCGTGCTGGACAACGATATGTCGGCGGTGGCAGCGCGCTGGTGGCACCATGCCACACCGAAGTCCAACAAAACCACCCTGGTCATACAAACCAATGACGAGGCGATCGGTGCCGCGATCATGATTAACGGCAAGCCGAACTTCGGCTCGGTGCTTGGCGGGGCCGAACTCGGTCACATGCGCTTTCCGATCGAAACCGATCTATGCAGTTGTGGCCGACGGGGTTGTCTGGCCCGGATCTTCTCGTCGTCACATCTGAAACGGATCACACGGAACAGGATGGTCACTCTCGAAGAAGGCCTGGCCCAATTCGAGCAAGGCGAAGACGACATGCAGCCATTGATCGAGGTTCTGGGCATGGGCATTAGCAACGCGGTTAATCTGGTGCGTCCGCATCGCCTGGTCATGGTCACGCGGTACGCCGATCATCCCCGATTCATCAAAACGATCGAGCAACTCATCCGCAACGACACACTGGACGATATCGCGGACAAAATGAAAGTCACGATATGGCCCAAAGCCAATTCCGACAACGCGATCGAGGCGGCGTTCTTGGCGCTTGCCGCGGTATACAGCGAAGATTGGCGCAACGCATCACGCGTCTGAAACTTGACTCACTTTAGGCCACCTCTGTTAATTCAACAATCCTTCGTTCTTCTTATCCCGGTCGGTGCGATGAAGGTGATCGGCGGTATGTTGCCGGTTGATCGAGTATTTGCCTGACCGGTTTGCGGCCGGGTCGCGTGTCGCTGGGTGTCAGGCTGACCAGACGGCGATCAGGCGGGCGTAGTGTTCGAGACTGTACACGGGTTCTGTAGCCCGATCACCGAACACACATGCGTAGTCGCGATATAGCGGATCGGTTTGCCACCGAGTTTCTTCACTTGACGACGTCGTATGCTGGCCGCTCCGCGTTGGGCTTGCGGTTCCGATCACGCACCCGCACCAGCGTTGGCCTGAACATCTCGAAGTCTACCACTTTCTCAATCACTCTTAGCGGGTTTCCGTGAGCGTCCAGTTGTGCCTTGCGTTTCTCAAAGCCAAAGAAACCGGCCGGGACATCGCGGAATCTTTTCCCATGCGGGAGAATTTGTAGTTTCAGCAATGATGAGTTATAGCATGGTGTCAAGGGGGATTATTAAGAGATGAACTTTAGTTCAAATCATATATGTATTCGCGCGGCGGTGTCGGGATAGCTCGGCCGCCATCGATCCACGGGAGATTATTTTATGTGTGCTTGGGCCTTGTATCCGCGATTTCTCATTTTTGCACTGGTGCTGATCGCTGCGCAAACGTCGGCTGCCTATCCTCCCGACGCGCCGAACATCCTGCTGATCTTCCTGGACGACGCTGGGTATGGTGACCTGGGCTGCTACGGCAACCCGACCATCCGCACGCCGAACCTCGACGCGCTCGCGGCGGCGGGGGCGAAGTTCACGCAGTTTTACTCGGCGTCACCCGCCTGTACCGCCTCGCGTTACAGCCTGCTCACCGGGCGTTACCCCGTTCGCTCGGGGTTCAGATGGGTGTTGCATCCCGAAAGCGAGCGCGGCCTGCACACGGACGAGGTGACGCTCGCCACCGTGCTCCGTGAAGCCGGCTACCGCAACGCGATCTTCGGCAAGTGGCACCTCGGTTCGAAGCGTGAGTTTTTCCCACTGCAACGCGGCTTTGACGAGTACTTCGGTATCCCGTATTCCAACGACATGCTGCCGCCGAGATGGCCCGACCTGCCGCTAATAGACGGGAACGAGGTCGTAGAGATCAACCCCGATCAGCAGCGGCTCACAGGTGTGTTTACGGACCGAGCGATGCGTTTCATGTCCGAGAGCGTGGCCGACGAACAACGCTTCTTTTGCTACCTCGCGTACACCATGCCCCACGTACCGCTGCATCCCGGTGATGCTTTCGCGGGGCGTTCGCGCCGTGGGGCCTACGGCGACGTGATCGAGGAGATCGACGCGAACGTCGGAAAGCTCGTCGCACACCTGAAAGCGCTCGGTATCGCGGAAGACACGCTCGTGCTGTTCACCAGCGACAACGGGCCGTGGATCATCAAGAATGAGCGCGGCGGTTCTGCCGGTCCGTTCCGCGACGGCAAGGGATCGACATGGGAAGGCGGGGTGCGGGAACCGGCCATCGCGTGCTGGCCGGGCGTGATCTCGGCGGGGACGGTGATCGCGGATGTGTGCTCGACGCTGGACGTGCTGCCCACGGTGTTGGAGATGCTCGGCCGGCCGCGTCTGACCGACCGCACGCTTGACGGCGTGTCGATGCTGCCCCTGTTGTGCGGCCGGCCGCGTGAAACGCCCCGGCCGCCGCTGTTTTATTACGGCGGGGCAGACCACGAGCTGTCGGCCGTGCGTCGCGGGCCGTGGAAGCTCCACATCGCGACCTACAGCCAGACCGGCCAGGACTACTTCGACGCCCCTCCGCCGCTGCTTTTCCACCTGGAACACGACCCGGGTGAACGCTGGCGGCTCGAATCGCAGGCAACCTCCGAAGCCGCGGCTCTCAAGTTGCTGCTGGACGAGCACGCGGCGTCGGTCGCGGCCGAGGGCACGCTCTGGGATCCGCCCAGCGAGTGACCGGCCGTCAACGCGCGGGCCTGACGGTGATGGTCTGTCCGTCCCTCCCCAGCAAACCATCCAATAGAAAGACAGCTATCGAGCGGCGGGAGGGCGATGAATCCGAGCGGTTGTCCGAGATGGCGGAACTCATCGAAGCCCAGCGCGCCGCGGTGGCGGCGGGAGGTACGCTGTCCGACCGGGAGTGAGTCCGCGGCGTGGGTTCGCACTCACCGCGATTGGGCGGGCTTGATAATGACGACCTGACCCCCGGCCACGCCGAGTTCAACCGGCAGCGTGTCGCCACGGGTAACGGTGCGTTGCTCGTGAACGAGTTCGTCGGGCGCGCGGATGCCCCGTGGACCGTCGCGGTAGAACTCGGCGGTAAACATCCCGGGGCCCAGGAATTTCAGTGGCACTATCCACGCCCGCGGCTCGGTGGCGTTCATGCTCCCCAGATACCAGGTATCGCCGTGACGCCGGGCGATGGTGACGGCGTGGGTGATCTCACCGTGGAGCAGCCGCGTTTCATCCCAGGTCGTGGGCACCGTGGTGAGAAAGTCCAGGCCTGGCTGATCCTCGTAAGCGGCCGGGTAGTCGGCGATCATGGGCAGGTGGTTCTGATACACGACGTAGGTCGCGAGTTGGTGGCAACGCGTCCCGATGTTTTTCGGCGCAAGGTAGCTCGGTTCGTACGCCTCGGGTGCAACGCCCCGGAATCCGCCCTGATGGAAGTCCAAAGGCCCACCGAGCATGCGGACAAATGGTACGGTGAGTTCGTGTTGCGGCGGCACGCCGGCATCGCGAAACTTGTTGTACTCGAGGTTGTAAATTGACTCGCGGTTGAGCAGGTGGGGGTACGTGCGTTCGATGCCGGTGGGCTTGTAGCTGCCGTGGAACGTGACGGTCAAGTGGTGTTTGGCGGCGAGCTTCAACAGGCGGTGGTAGAAGGCGACCATGTCCTGGTCGTCGCGGTTCATGAAATCGATCATGACACCTTCGATACTCCACTTTTCGTAGAGCGGGAAGGCACGCTCCATATGCAGGTCGGCGGCTTCCCAGTGCATCCATATGCGCAGGCGTACGCCGCGCTCGTTCGCGTAATGGATCACCTCCTGAAAGTCCAGGCCGTCGCGGCCGGTGGTGATGTCGTCGCCCTGATACGGCAGGATCGGCCCGCCGTACCACGCCAGGTTATCGATGCCGTCGAGCGTGTGGTACGGGATGCCGTGCTTGGCGCAGAAGTCGATGTAGTGCTTCATCATCGCCGTGTTCAACCCCGGCTCGAAGCCGACATCGTCCCCGACTACATACCCGTTCCACCACGGGAAGGTGGTCGGCCCGGGCTTGATCCACGAGGGGTCGTCGATGGCGGAAGGTGGGTTGAGGTTGGTGATCAGATCGGACTCGATAAACGTGGAGAGGTCACGCCCGACCATGACGACTCGCCAGGGGGAGCGGTGCGGCAGGGGGGCGCGGACCTTGGTCATGGACTGGCCCGGGAGCGGTGAGAGGACGCCGTGGAACACGCCGGGGGTGTCTGCGTCTGGGCGGAGGTACCATCCGGCGTGGTTGATGAGGGCCGCCTCGGTCACGGCGAACCACGGGCCGCGTTGCTTCTCAAAGAGCACGGGCATGCCGATCAGGTCACGCTTCTCAAATGCATCCAGGCTCAAGTGCTCGTAGATCGCCTCATACGCCGAGTAAAAATCCTTGAAACGGTTGACGTGCGCCGTTAACTCATGCGGCGAATAAAGAACCAGTTCGACGGGTTCGTCGACGAGGGTGATGCGTTGGTGACCCGCTTGTCGTGGGATGAGGTACCGGAAGGCGATGCCGTCGTCGTAGGCGCGGATTACCAGTGAGATCTGAAACCCCGTGTTCTGTTGCACCAGTTCGACCCGGGCCTGCTCGTAGCGGTCACGTGCTTGCGAGGTCTTCCCGACGGGGATCGCGTACGTCTCGTCGTGGCGGCTGCGTTGCACGTCCACCACGCGGAATCCATCCGTGTTGGTCCGGGTCTCGAGGGTTTGGACGCCGATGCCCCGGAATTGCGCGAGGGGCTGTTCGTCTAATTCGACGCTCAGGCACAGGGACCCCGCGCGCGCTTCAGCATCGCTCAGGCGAAACACGGCCGAGACATACCCGGATGGCGACGTCACACGCGCGTGGGTGAATGGCTGATGGCCGGTTTCGGTTTCTCCGGAACGGCAGCTCGGAGCAGCGACGGGAGATGCGCAGCCCAAGAAGAAAACCGTGAAAGTTACAACCAAAGAAAGAGCCGTGGCGGTGCGCATGCGCGAAGCACTCTTGAGTCGAGAGTATGTAGCGAGGAACCCGAGACAACGCGGCAGGTTTAGTCGGGTTCGATGAACGCCGCATTGACCGGCTTGCCTTGGCATTTCTCGGGCAGCGGGATGCCCAGGTACTGGCAGGCCGTGGCGAACGTGTCGTAGATCTGAATCTCCAGATCCCGTTCACAGTTCAGGTCGTAGTTTTTGCGCACGCCCGGGCCCACGACAATCCAGGGGATGTGTCGCCCGCGCGGGTCCCCCCCGTTGTGCGACTTCCACCAGCCCCCGTGATCGGCGTTCAGGATGATCAGCGTGTCGTCGCGGTGGCCGGCGGCGTCGAGCGCGTCCAGGGCACGTGCCAGGGCGGCGTCGGCGCGTTCGATGGCAGCGAGTTGTTCGGGGGTGCCCCAGCCGTCGCGGTGACCGACCGTGTCGACATCGGGCAGGTGCAGCAGCATCACGTCGGGCTGGTGCTCACGGATGATCCGCACCGCGTTGTCAACGGTCTGCTCGTCGCTGATCTTCGGGTCGCTCGGCACGCTCAGGTAGTCCACCGAACCGGGCCGGGCGAGGTAGCGGAACTTGGCTTTACCCGACACGATCGCCGTGCTCATGCCGTGCTCCTTGGCGAGTTCGAAGAGCGTAGGCACTTGCGGGTACTGGTACTCGACGCCATCGGGGACCGTGTTCCCGTTCCAGTGGATGCCGTGGTAGACGATCTCACGGCCGGTCACCATGCTGGTATGCGAAGGCAGGGTGACGCCCATCTCGGTGGTCTTGGCCCAAAAGGAGTAGCTTCCGTCTCGGATCAGCAAACGGATGGTCGGGCAGTCCGCCAGCAGCATGAGGTCGGGGCGTAGCCCGTCGATACTCACCACCAGAACGCGTCGAACGGTCTGGGCCGGCGTAGTAACCGCCGTGGGGGCGGGTGTCACCGCCGTCGTGGCCGGAGCCGACGCGTCCGGCGTGGCTCCTTGGACCTGCGAAGCCCAGACGGGCAACGACAACAAGAAGGTAGCAACGTAAATCAACAGGCAGAAACTTCGCATACGGACTCCTGGTCGTGGCAAAAAACAACTAACGGGTTCAAGGCCGGCGCGTCACACGGCACAACAAGCCGGCAGACGACAGCAACATCGCCATCGTCCCCGGCTCCGGGAGGTTGGCATCGTTCATCGGTGGAGTGCCGGCGTTCCAGTTGCCAAGCACAGTGTTCAGGTCCTCGATGCCCACGAACCCGTCGCCACTGGGATCACCCCGCAGCGGGTCGCCGGCGGACACGCTCTGGTTCCAGTTGCCCAGCACGAGGTTCAGATCGGCGATGCCGACAAAGCCGTCACCGTCGAGGTCGCCCGTGGAATCAAAGAGGTATGCGGCCCCCGAATCCGCCCCGATGACGTCGGCGAAGTGTGCCCCCAGCAGCGAGACCACTCCGCTGAGCGAGACGGCGTTGCCGAATTCGTCGCCGGCGCCCAGGTCGGCCGCCGTGTACCGTGCAATCTGGCCCCATTGGTTCTGCCCGCCCTGATTCCGCCCGAACAGGTAGGCCGCGCCGGTGTCGTCGGCGCTGCCGGGGGCGCCGACCAGCGCGAGATCGCCCTCAATATCCACGGAGTAGCCGAACCGATCCCCGGCCCCCGCGTCTCGGGGTTCGAGTTTGGCGATCTGGAACCAGGTGCCGAAGACTTGGGTGTAGAGATACGCGGCCCCCGCGTTCGTGCCGTTGTCGTCTTCGCCGTATGCACCAACGATCGCGTTCATGCCGTCCAGGCCTACCGACCATCCGAAGTAATCGCCGGCCTGCGCATCGGAGGCGTGCAACTCCGAGGCCTGGCCCCAGGCATCGGCCCCGCCGCGATCCTTTTCGAAGACGTAAACCGAACCCGAGTCCGTTCCGTTGTCGTCCGTGCGGAACGCGCCGACGAGCGCCGAGCCGTCGCCGAGCGCCACGGCCCGTCCGAACTGGTCGCCGGCCATCGCGTCTGTCGCCGTGAGCTTACGCACCTCACCCCACTGGTCGACGCCGCCGTGGTCCCGGCCGAAGATATAGGCCGCGCCCGAGTCGGTGCCGGCGTCATCGTTGCGGAAGGCGCCGATGAGCGCGTGACCACCATGGATGGCGACGGCCGCGCCGAACTGGTCGCCATCGTCGGCGTCGGAAGCGGTGAGCTTGCGGACTTGGCCCCATTGATCCGTGCCGCCGTGGTGTTGGCCGAAGATATAAGCCGAGCCCGACTGGCTGTTGATCGCGGGGTTGCTCCCGTCGCTACGGAAGGCACCCACCACGGCGTGGCCGGCGTGGACGCCGACGGCGAATCCGAACTGGTCGCCGTCCTTTGCGTCATCTGCGGTCAGCTTTTTTAGCTGTGACCATGAGCCGCCCGGCCCGCCGCTACGGGTCAAGATGTACGCCGACCCGGACTGGGTATCGGCGGCGAAATGCGTGTCGTCGTCGCGGAAGGCGCCGATGATGGCGACGCCGCCGTCAATACCGACCGCCTCGCCGAAGTTGTCGCCGGTCTGGACGTAGCCGTCCCCAAACTTGTGGCGGAGGACCGGTTGCAACGGTAGGCCGGGCAGGCGCAGCGTCGATTGCACCGCGTAGTGATCCGAAGGGTAATCACCACCGACCTGATACCGGTTGATCGCGGCGTCGAGGGGTACGACCTCGGGGCTGTGCAGGATCAGATCGATCGGGCGGCCGGTGGTTGTTCCGTTCCAGCCGTGGAAAGTCCCGTCCAACGCGGTGTTGACCGACGGGTTTATCTGACGATAGCTGTCGTTGAGGACACGTTCGAGACCGGTCTCGGTGCCAAGCAGTCGGCGGTAGGCCTCGCTGGTTTCGGTCGTGTTGAAGTCACCGATGACCACCGCCGGACCACCGGGCAAGATCTCGCCGATGCGTTGTCGGATCAGATCGGCCGAGTAGTTCCGTTCGGCGGGGTCGGTGCCGATGCCCCAGTGGGTATTGAGGAACAGCAGCCGGGTGCCCGGCTCGCGGAGGTCGTCGAGTATGGCCCAGCTCGCGATGCGCGTCTGCGTCGCGCCGGGGTACAAGCTGCCGGGCACGTCGGGGGTGTGGCTCAACCAGAACGTACCCTCGTCGATCAGTTCGAACATGCTGGTACGGAAGAATAGTCCCGTGAACTCGCCCGCCGCGACGCCGTCGTCGCGTCCGACGCCGGAGAACCCGTACTCCGGAAACGCGCTGAGCAGGTCGTTGACCTGGTGGCTCGCCGCCTCCTGCACGCCCAACAGGTCCGGGCCGAAACTGTCGATCGTGTCGTAGACCAGTTGCTTGCGGCCGTTCCATGGATGATCGAACAGGCTGAAGATGCCGTGATCTATACGGATGTTGAAGGTCATCACCTTGGTATCGAGCACCGCCCCCGAAGCAGGGGCCGCCGGGAGGCACACGCCCCCGCAGCACACGACAACGACCCCGAACAGGACGTGACGGATCTCATACCATGTGCGAAACAGCCGTTTTAACATAAGAGGCTCTGGGGTACGCTTGGCAAGGAATCAGGCCGCGGACAAAGGAACCGATCACCAGAGCATACGGCGCCCCGGGTTGATTTTCGGACCGAAAGCGCAAGGGCACCACGGCAAACTTGCAGGGTGCCCTTGCGCGGGATTATTAGAGTCGGACCTTCTGGTTGCATCAGGCGAGGCGACGACGACCCAGAAGACCAACACCCACCGTTGCGAGCACTGCCAGGGACGCGGGCTCGGGGACGGCGGTGATGTCGTCCACGATCTGGCCCGCCTGACCGCTGCCGCGGAAGAACCGCATCTGCGTTAGCTCGTCCGAGTTGCTGGTGTAGAACGGTACGTCGTCGGCATACAGCACACCGTCGACATAACCATCGTATGTCTTGGTGATGTAATCGGCCACCATCTTGATGTTATACCAAGTGTCTGCTTGCCATGCGATGCCCGTCGAGACCCAGCCCAAACCGCTTGAAAAAAAGTCGATAGATGTCGAGGTGATTTGGCCCTCGGTGACCGTGGCACCGAAGCGGGCCGCGGCGGCGCGTTGGCCGGTGCTGTTTTCCATGGTGGTGAACATGTTACCCAAGTTGGCCCCGATGTTCCCCGCGGGGTCACCTGGCGTCAGTGGTCGGGCCCAGAACTCCAAGGACGCAACGGACGCTCCAGCGGTGCCTGCGATCGGGCGGACCGTCGATGACGACCCCCCGGTACTCGAGACCAACACGGCTTGGTTGCCACTGTGGACCGCGCCGGTGGAGGTCAGGCCAGCGGCGGTCAGTTCGGCAGCGATCTCGGCGGCTGTTCCCACAGTGGGCGCGGTACCCCCGGCCCAGCCGTCCTGCCCCACGAGCCCGCCCGAAACGTAGTCGGGAGCCTCGAAATCGGTCACGAAATCGGCCGAAGCGGGAGTCGCTCCCACGAGCCCAAAAGCCACTCCAGCGGCGAGGGTTAGTGCTAGTTTCACATGTTTCATAACGATTCCTCCTTCAAAACGTGATACGGAAAATGGTGTACATTCCGGGGCCATCTCTCTCCACAGCCTCACGGACCAGACTCTAGTAATACCCGAATTTAAAGATAAATAAAGGGCAAATCCTGTTTTTTTATCAAAATGATAAAAAAACTCCTCAATCTCTCTCGCCGAGCCAGCCAGCCCGAGATTACCGCGAAAATGCGTGTCCTCGCTGCAGGGCCCGCAACGGCCTTAGTAGCTGAAGAGTCCCCGTAGAAAGGCAATACGCGGCTACCAGGTCCTCCAAACGTTCGGTTTCACCGCGAATGCAGCTGCTGAAGCCGGTGGTAGAGCTTGGTGAAGCAAACCTAGACCTCATGCTCACCTGCCAGTGGAAGGCGTTCAATGTGTCGTACGGCCAGCGGGACGTCCGTGCGGCGGAGCCACAGAGCGACCGGAGTATTGGCGTCGCTTTCTTGATCGTGTCCAAGCGCTCAATGCTGATGCATGATAACTCAACAAAAGTAAGCGTCCTGTCCTCGGACGCAGACGCGTGGAATACCTTAATTGCGTTTTCTGCGTTTCCCGCACGTAAATGAGTTTTCCGACGTCAATCTGCCTGATAGCTAAGAAAAACACGCCCGTAAAACCCGCCACGACGAGCGGCCTTACGGCCGCCCGCCGGGCGGGCACTGGCGTGTCAGGGTTTAGTGCCGGGTGGTGGCCCAATGTCGTCGCGGCGTGCGTCGGGTCGGTCGTGGATCTTCCCTGCGACGGCGTGGGCGAGGATCGTCAGGATGTCGCGCAGGGCGCGGAGGCGTTTGTCGTCGTGTTGTAGTTCGTGCGTGGACTGATCGCGCTTCCCCTTGGGCGGGGTTTGGGTCATGGGGTCTCCTTGTGTGTAGGTTGCCGGGTGAGACCGGGTCAGGCCGCGTCGGCGTCCCCGGTCACGCCGCCGGTAGCGGTGAGCGTGTGTCCCGGCAAGGGCTGGAAGCGGTAACGGGGGTGTTTGTGCCGGCGCATCTTGTTCGAGCCGGCCGGTGGTTCGGCCAACACCTCATAGGGGTCTTTCGTACCCAGGCGTTCCATGGCACGGTGTAGCTTCACGGCGAGCTGTACGACGGGCTGGGAGACACCGAGGGCCTCAGCGATCTGGCGCTTTGTGTAGGGCTTACCGACGGGGCTGGTACGTTGCTCGAAGTTCAGGACGGCCTCGCGGAGCTTGACCGGCTGAGGCGGGTCGAAGAGGTCAACATTGAGACTGAGCGTGAGGTGCTCATCGACCTTGTCGAGCAGTTCAACGCCTTCGAACAGCCGGGCGAGTCTGAGCTCGAAGCGTGCCCGCAGCAGCGCGTGGCCGCCGGTGATACAGCGGACGGGGAGCAACCGGATATCCGGGATCAACCGCCTGAGCTTGCGGGCAAAGGACGGGTCGTTGACGGCGAGGTTCTGGAACAGGTCGCGGGCCATCCGCTTGATCTCGTCGATGCCCGGCAGGACGGGCCGCGTCAGCGCAGCCCTGTCAAGCCGGGTCAGCTCGAGGTCGATCTGGGCCTTCTGGGCCATGAGTTCCTGCTGGCGGGAGACTGAAGACTCCGATTCGCCGGCCTTCTCGACGAAATGCAAGATGTTCTGCATCCTGGCGTCGATGTCTTTGCGTTTATGTTGTAGCTCGCGCTTCTGCTGGTCGATTGTGCCGGTGAGTCCGGCAAGTTCCTGTTCAACGAGAGCCCGGAACCCCGGCTCGAAGTCGGGCAGGGCCTGCACCGCGTTGAGCACGGCGTCGGCGATCTTCTTCGCCGCCAGCCTGCCGTCGAACGACAGGCCGTTCCAGCAGTGGTAGTCCTTGGCACCCGAGCACATCAGATGCTCGGTGCGTCCGTGTCCGCCCCAGACGAAGGGCCTGCCGCAGACGCCACAGCGGACAGACTGACCCGGCCAGGTGGTGCGCTTCTTGGTCCGGCCGGCCATGGGGTCACGTCCGTGCTTGCCACGGCGATACTTGCTGTTTTTGGCGTCGAGCATGGTAATGACACGGTCATAGCGCTCGGGTTCGATGAACGCCAAGTGAGGGCAGTGGCGTTCCTTTAGATGTTCTCGGGGTGCCTTGACCGTGTAGTGTTTGCCGGTTCTGTTGAGGCGACGGGTGATCCGTCGGCCGCGCTGCCGCACGCCCTTGAGGATCGGGTTGTGTGTGATACGGCTGACCATCTTACAGTCCCACGTGTTCCGGCGACTGATCGGGCCCGTTGGGACATGCTTGTCGTTAAGCCAGTCGGCGACCTCGGAGTAGCTGGCCCCATCTTCGAGCATCTTAAACCAATGATCGTAGACCGCCTGTGCGGCAGGGTCTTTATGCAAACCATCTTCCGTCTTGGCACCGGTGTCCTTAATGTAGCCGTAGGTCTGGCAGCTGAGCGTGCCGCCTTGGGTGAAGCGGTTATCCAAAGACCTTTTAATTCGCTTTGAAGTATCGGCGTTATACATCTCGTGCCGCAGCGACGAGAAAAAGCTCATTAACTTGCTTTCTGTAGCGGTATCGACCTGATCGTTTATAGAAATCAGGCGGGTATCGTGGTCTTGGCAAGCGTCAAGGAACTCCATCGACCCGGTGATATGCCGCATGATCCGGGCCATGTCCTCGGTGACGATGACATCGACATCGCCCGCTTCGATCATCTGCCGTGCCCGGGTGAGATCCTTGCGCTGCCTGCGCTCTCCCGACTCCCGGTGCTGAATAACGTCGAACTTAATCGGGGCATTGTAATGCCGTTTAACATAAGACCTGCACAAAGCGGCTTGATCATCCAGGCTTTGCTCATCCTGGCCCTCGGTGCTGATGCGTGTCATGATCAGCACGCGGAGGGTGTTACCCGCGCGGGGTTGCAGCGGCGGGTTCAATTGGGTGATAAACAACTGCGACATGGGTTTGGGTCCTTTCAGGACTGTGGCCGCGCGTGGGGCGTGACCGGCGTAAGGGGAGAAATGGCCGCCGCGAACGGGTGGCCGGGAGGACTGGGTTGGAGAAACCGGGATCTGGGATCCGGGGGACCGGGGGTGGAATCCGGGGGTAGGAATCTATCAGCCCGCCGAGAACCGGCGGTTCTGCGAGTCGCGGCCGGGGCGTGAATAACGCCTGGTACGTCTCTACCACTATCTTACCAGCTGGCAGATCCACCTCGGACAAGACGGCGGCCGCGGGCATATCGGGCCGTAAAACATTTAAATCAATGATCTTGCAGTAAATTCGGCCTTAGGACCCGCCGCCGAACTTCCGGCCCTCTGATGCCTGACCCGGATATTGAGCCCCGGCTATAATGAATGAAGACTCGCCGGACTTAACCGGCTTACTGGCTTTGCAGAGCTACGCGAAAGCTCTGTCTTGAAGAAGACCCCAACTAAATGTTCATCAACCTCAACGCGCGATCGGTCCGCCCGGGCCTGGTCGGCCCGCTACAGCCGTCAACACAAGCCGGTGCGTGTCCAGCCACCGCCGGGGTTCACACCGCCGGACAAGGTGCGGGTCTACGCACGCAACGGCCATTACCTGTTGCAGTGGTGGGACCCGGGGGCCGGCCGGACGCTGAATGAGCGGGTCGACGGGGACCTGCTGGACGCTTTTACCCGAGCGAGGCAGCTTGATGGCAACCTCGCGAGCCTGGGACGTGGTGGCGGCGTGCATGCCACCCAAATTACTCATACAGAACTAGTCACGCGCTACCTGCAAGCCTTGGAGCACAGGGCCGACTCTGATAATCTGGCACTATCGACGGTCAAACGTTACCGCGGGGCGCTGGGGCATTACCTGGCGTACACCGACCAACACGCGGTCACGGGCAAGGCCCGGTATGCCGGGCGTGTGGACGCGGCCTTCGTAGCAAGGTTCAGAGCGTACTTGCGTTCGATCCCATCCCTAGCCGGGCCGGATTATGTACTGAGCGTCGTGCGTGCGATGTATCTCTGGGCCGCGGAACCGTCACACGGCGGCCTGCTGCCGGCGGCGTTCGTCAATCCGCTGCTTGGTCAGGTGACAAGGCGTTCCCGCCGTCAACGCCCCAGCCTGCTGGAAGCGCCGGCGGTGACCGCCGAGATGGCGGCTGAACTGATCCGTGTCAGCGATGACTACCAGCTGAGACTGCTGGCGCCGGTCGTGTTCTTCGGCCTAAGACCGTCTGAGCTATGCCTTCTGACCCGGGAGGATATACAAGGTGGCTTCCTAAACGTGTACTGTGTGGCAGAACTGGACCACGCGACCAAAGGCAACCTGGACAAGCGTCTGCCGCTGCCGCAGTCGTTACAGCAACTGTTGTTGTCTGATAAAACCCCCGGCGTACGGGGCGGATTGCTGATGCAACGCCGCCCCGTGGCCGGGGGCCGTAAGACCTCCAGGTTCGCGGGCCTGGATAAGGTCGGTTTGATCGACGCATATCGGTGTTTGTTATCAAAAGAGAAAGTTGTCACCGCCAAGACACGCGACACATTGCGTAAGGCCGTAATACGCGACGCCGGCGGGGTAAGCTATAAACAGGTCTACACCGAGTTCGGCAGGCTGCGCAAGAAGGTTGGGTGGCCGGACACGGTGACGCTGAAGGACTTACGTCACCTGTTCGCCACGTTCACCCATGATGCCGGCATGCCCGAGCGTTACCGGCGGTTCCTGATGGGCCATGCGCCCGGTGGCGAGGCGATCGTGGATTACACCCACTTGGCTAAAGTGCGAGAGCACTACGACCTGGCGGTGCAGCGCGAGTTCGCCGGGGTGCTGGAGGCCTTACAGCAGCGTCTGAACGCCCCGCTATACAACGCCGCCTGACCCCCGGTCATCCCAGACCACGGGATAATCGTTATCGAGCTTGAACCTGGCACAGGTGCGTTGCAGGCGGCGCGGCAGGTGCGCCGCATACCTGGAACCCGCGAACCCCGCGGTGATGACTTCCGGGTGGAAAGCCGTGGCCAGCAGCTGCACTTGCTCTCTAACGGTCATCCGGTGGATGACCGTATCCCAGCCCCCGGAACCCCCGAAATAAAAATGATCTTGCATAGTCGGCGAGGGGACATAGTGTCCGGGTTCGGGGTTGAGCATCCGGCACGTTGTACGCCGTATGAAGCCAGCACACTTGGCTTGTTCGGTGTGCGGCTCAACGTTGCGGCAGAGCGACCAGCCCGCGGCAGGCCTAAAGTCGTGCACAACGCTTTGGAGGTCGAGCACCCGTGTCGTGGCGGGATCGAACAACAGTCCGGCCGCTTCATCATCGTGCAACAGCAGGCCCATCTGGCGTATCGCACCGGGCGACAGGACGATCAGGGCGTTGGTGATCGGACACCTGCGCAGATCGCGACCGGCCACCGCATACACCCAGGCGTGCATGATCCACACCGGACCGGGGTCCGGCATCGCCATGCGACGTGTGTGGTCGCGGAAGAAGAGGTACTGCCATTCGGGGTAGGTGTGGTAGCTCAGTGCCAGTGCACGTTGCCGCAGCAGGTCATAAGGCGTGGGCTCAGGGTCGTCCGCATCACGCCCATGGGGTTGGTTGAGGAAAGTGATGCACCGAAGTGTCCCCGCCGATCGTATGACACCGGACAGCTTGTGGTACCAGTTGTGGTTGTCATGCGGGTTCAGGCCCGGCATGTGAAGGCCGATCGGCTTGAAGATCGTGCGTCGGTGCCAGGTGGGCGTAGTAAGTGTCAGGCCGGACGATGCGTGGTGCAGGTAAAAGCCCGCCCGCTGGGCGGGCAGGCGGTGTGTGTAAAACATGGAGGTCTCCGAAGGGGTAATGGAAGAAGGTGGGGACGTGGCGGTCGGCTTCGTGTTACGGCGGCTGCGTGTTGGAGAGCTAAAAGCTCATCAAGTAATAGTGACGCAAAACCACCGGTTATTAAGCTCACCACCGCGCAGCTGCCATCAACGCGGGGTGATCGCGCAGAGCCGATTCGAGTTGGCGGCGCACCGTCTCCGGGCGGCAGTGTGTGTGGTGGCGGTCATGCCTAATCTGCCGCCGTTGGCGGGTGCGTGGCCCATCAGCCGGTTGCGGATCAAGGATCGACGTTGGCGTCCTGCAGGCGTGTGGCGAATGCATGTCTAAGCGACTTGGGCGCGGTCACCCCAGTAGCGCCCGCCGCACAGGTCAGGCGCATGAATGACACACGCAGCCGTTCGGGTCTGATCGCGCCCATGTCACGCCAGAGGGTGCGGGCGATGCGTGCCTGCGTTGTCCGGTCGTTTAAGTCTACCCCCACGGCCCGACGAGCCAGTTCCTCACGGAGTCGCCCAGACGTTAGGTGGATCAGTGATGGCAGATCACACGGACCAAACCGTTGCCGCAGGAACAACGGCCCCGACGTGCGGCCCGCAAGGTGCCGCTGGAGCATCGTCAGATGCGCAGGCATTAGCGGGATCATCCGCTCGTTACGTGTCTTGGTCTTCCAGCCCAGCGCCGGCTTGTTGCGGATGTAAAGCACTTGCGCTTGGAGATCGATGTCCTCGACGAGCAGGTGAGTCAACTCGCCGGGCCTCAGACCGGTGAGCATCAGCGTGACCAGGATCGGGCCGAACCACGCGTCGGCCTGTTCGAGCATCTGCTGTTGATGCGAGTCATCAAGCAATGTGATCGGCTTCGCCGTCTCGTCGGGGATCCGGCTGATCTCGATCACCGTGAATGGGTTCTCCGTGTAGGGCGGCAGATGACGCCGCCGCGCCGCGAAGCCGTACAACGCCCGACACGCTTCGAGGATGAACTTCAGGCCTTTGTCGCGCAGGGCGCGCTTAGGTGTGTGGGCGTGCCCGTTGGGCGAGACCCTTAACCCGCGCAGGTAACGCACGAACGCCTCGGCGTGGACGGGCGATAGCAATCCCGCGTGCCGCAGCGGCTGGACCTCGTCGACGAAGCGTAAAAGATACGCCGTCGCAGTGCGGTAGCGGTTGACCGTCGCCACAGATGAACGCCGCACGTGTTCGTGATGATCCAGCCAGCGTTGCTGAAGCTCGGCAATGCTCAACGGCTCGTAGCTGGTCGCCGCCGGCACCCCGGTCTCCAGTTGCGCGTTGACCTGGGCGGCGAGCTGCCGCGCAGCCTGCTTATTGGGCCCAACACGCGGCTGGTGACGCTTACCCTGTTCGTGATAACGCAGGTACCAGACCCGCCCGCGCTGATAAACCACGACGCGTCCCACACGGAACGACGCCGACCTTCGGCTGGTTGAAGATGACATGGAAACGAACCTTTGGCAGAGAACCCACCACTACAAAGCGCTACAAACAGCGCTACAAACCGGGTTCCCTGGGAACGTCCCAGATATGCAAAAGCCCTTGAAACAACTCTTTACGCTCAAGGGCCGTCGATCGAAGCGGAGAGGGCGGGATTCGAACCCGCGGTACCGGTAAAACCAGTACGACGATTTAGCAAACCGTTGCCTTCAGCCGCTCGGCCACCTCTCCAAAGGTTCAGGGGCGGACATCGGTTGAAAATGCCCGGCCACGCGGCGGATCGGCATTGTAGCCGCTGGGCCGGACACCTCAAGGCGGCACCCCACCACCCGGCCGGCCGGGGAGAGGCCCGAGATCAGCACGTCGGATTGCCCCAGCCATCCTAATAAGGCATGTTTAGGCCTGCCGAGCTATATTTGCCTACTCACGAAGGGTGGTGGCGTGTGAAAACGCAATGGTTACTGAACGCGTTGAAGCAGTCAGGCCCGGGGTTTTTGCAAAGTGCGTGTACGATCGGGGGCGGCACGCTGGGGGCGTGCCTGTTCCTGGGATCATTTGTGGGGCTGTCGGCGTTGTGGGTCCAGCCGGTGGCGATCCTGCTGGGCTTTTGCGTGCTGATGATGATCAGCCAGGTCGTGCTGGCGACCGGGGGGAATCCTTTACATGAGATCAACCGGCACGTCAGCCCGGTGCTGGGCTGGGGATGGCTGGCGGCGACGGTCGCGGCGAACATGGTGTGGGGTCTTCCGCAATACAACCTGGGCACGGACGCGTTGACGCAGATGGTGATCCCGGGCGTGCTCGGGCCCGGGGGAATGCTGGGCGGCGACGCGGGTGTGATGGGCCGGGTGATCGCGACGGCGCTGATGGCCGGGTGCGCGGCGGCGGTGATGCTGGCGCAGCTGCGTGACGGGTCGGGCGGCCGACGGTTCGACCGGTTGATCCAGGTCATCGTGGCGGGGATCGTGCTCTGCTTCGGCGCGGCGGTGGTGAAGCTGCTGGCGACCGGCGGGCTCTCGTGGTCGGCGCTAACCGGCGCGGCGGTGCCAACACCCAGCATCTTCTGGTCGCCCGCGCCGGGTTACATGGAATTGATCAGCCAGAGCGGGTCGGCGGAATTCTGGTCGCAGCACATCGTCAACCTGCAACGGAACACGGCCCTGGCGGCGCTGAGCGCCGCGGTCGGCATCAACATGACGTTCCTGATGCCTTACGCGCTGCTGGCGCGGGGCTGGGGCCGGGACAAGATCGGGCTTGCCAGGTTTGACCTCGTGATCGGTTTGGTGATCCCGTTCACGCTGGTGACGAGCTTTATCGTCAGCGCATCGGCGGCGACGCTGCACGGCCCGGACCACATCAATGAAAAGCTGGTCGAGTGGTCGTTCGTGGAACCCGGCAACGAGGCCCCGGCCGGCTTGTCGGCCTACAAAAAAAGCCTGGAGGTATACGCCTCCCACGAGCTGCCCGACTGGGACCCCGTTGATCCCTACGCGCAGATCGTCTCGCTGGACAAAGTCCCCCCCGCCGAGCGCCGCCTGGCGGCCGCCACCATCAAGCACGGGACCGCTTCGCTGGCGGCGCCGATGCGCGCCTTGTTCGACGGCCCGATCGGGGTCTGGGTGTTCGGGGTCGGCGTGTTCTTCATCGCACTATCGACGGTACTGATCCACATGCTGATCAACGGGTACGCGATGGAGGCCGGCTTCGGCATGCCGCGCCGCTACGGGAGCTTCCTGCCGTTGATCGCTGTGCTCGGCCCGTTTTTCTGGGGCGAGTTGAGCGCATTCCTGGTGATCCCAACGAGCCTGATCGGGCTGACGCTGTTACCCGTGGCGTTGTGGGCCTTCCTGTTCCTGGGTTGTCAGAAGCGGCTGGGAAACGCGCGGCTGGGCCCGGTGATGCTGACCGTCGGCACGCTGGTTACCGTCCTTTACACGCTGCTCTCCGCGTGGGCGGCGCACGGGCAGGTGGGCTGGTTGGGGCCGTGCCTGATCGTGGGGCTGGCGGTAGCGGCGTATCTGACTAGCCCGTTGGCCCGGAAATCTCAAAGCCGTGGCGTGTGAGCCGTTTACTGTACCATTACCTACCATTGGGTACGGATCATGTGATTGTATGATGCGCTCAGTCGCGTCGTTGCCTTTAACACTTATCACGAAAACACGTTCAAGACGGACCCTCACGATGATTGATAACCGCTGGCGACTTTTCCTGTCTGTGTTGTTTGTGATAACCGGCTATGTGGCGTTCTCGGGCGAAACGGCCGCGCAGACGGAATACGAGCGTGGCGTGGGCGTGCGTGTCTATTCAATTGAAGCGGGATTGGAGAACGTGCCCGCGCTTGCGCCGAATCAGACGCCGAACCACGACCAGATGTACCCGACGCTGGATTTCGCGGGTCAGGCCCCGTGGGCTGTAGACGTGCCCGGCCCGAAGCTGATCACGATCGCCACGCAGTTGACCTGCCCGAAGGCCGGCGAATACGAACTCCGCCTCACCGGAGCCGGCGCACTGAAACTACAGGTCGGCGATGAAGTGCGTGGCGAAACCACCATCCACGACCCAGGCGAGATCACGACCGAGGTAAGCTGGGACAAGCCCCGCTATCTGAAAGTATGGATCGATCAACTGGTAACCGACGACAGAGATGGCTCGCTGCGGATCGAATGGCGTGAAAAAGGTCAGCAATCGTTCGAGCCGATCCCGGCGGATTATTGGCGCAGCGGCGCCGACCCGACGCGCGTAACCTCGCCGGGCGTCAAGCGACTGTCGAACACGAACAACCCCGGCGACGGCAAGCCGGTGGCGGGCCTGCACCCGGGGTACGACCTGGCCACCATCCGCCCGTCGCAGAGCCAGCCGAGCGTCGGGTCGATGGCGTTCATGCCCGACGGCCGGTTGATCGTCGGGACGTTCAAGCCCATCCAGCGCACCAACGTGGCCCTGCCGGACATCGACAGCAAAGACCCGGACAAGCTCTATGAAGTCCGCGGCGCGACCGGTGACGACGCGTCGGCCTATGAGCTGGTCCCCGTCGCCGATGGGCTTTACGAACCCTGCGGCTTGTGCGCCGTGGGTGATGCGCTGTATGTCTCGCACCGCAAGGCCGTCACACGCCTGACGGACGAGGACGGCGACGGTTACTTCGAGACCAAGCACGATGTGGCGTCGGGCTGGGAAGCGTGGAACTATCATCAGTTCGTGTTCGGCCTGGTCTACCTGAACGGGAAACTCTACGCGTCGCTTTCCACCGCGATGGCGCCGCCCGCCTGGGAGGGGATGGGGACCAACGCGACGAACAACGGGCCGATGCGCGGTTCGATCATCGAGATCGATCTTGAGACCGAGACCGCGCGTGTCATCGCCGGGGGTCTGCGCACGCCTAATACGGTTTCAGTCGGCCCGGACAACACGCTGCTGTATGCCGACAACCAGGGGACCTGGTTCCCCACCAGCACGCTGTCGCACATCCAGCGCGGTCGTTTCTACGGCCACTTCAACCGGACGAACATCGTGCCCATGCTGGCCGACCGCTTCCCCGAGGGCGGACACCCAAGCTCGTACTGCGACCAGCTGCGCACCCCGCCGATGCTGTTCCTGCCGCAGAACGAGATTATCAACTCACCGACCAAAGCCGTGCTGATCGAGCAAGGCCCGTTCGCCGGTCAGATGTTCCTGGGTGAGATCACCTCCGGGGGCATCCGCCGGGTGTACCTGGAAAAAGTCAACGGCCAGTGGCAGGGCGCTTTGTTCCGCTTCACGCAGGGCCTTGAATGCGGCGTCAACCGGCTGGCCTGGGGGCCCGACGGCGCGCTCTACATCGGCGGCATCGGCGCGGGCGGCAACTGGGCGTGGAACGATACTCGTTTCGGCCTGCAGCGCATGACACCGAACGGGAAAAACGTATTTGAGATCCACCACGTCAGCGCGACCCCGGCCGGCTTCCACGTGCGCTTCACCAAGCCGGTCGATCCGGCATGGCTCGCCGACGCATCCAACTACACCGTGCAACAGTGGGACTACGCGCCTTCCAAGGAATACGGGGGCGTCAAGACAAACCACGAGATACTTAACGCCGTGCAAGCCCAACCCGACGCGGACGGCCAGGGCGTGAAACTCGTGATCGAGGGGCTTAAGACCGGCAGGTGCGTCTACCTGCGCATGCAGCCGACCGCGACCGACGGCGAAAAAATCTGGTCGACCGAAGCGTTCTACACGCTGAACATGATCCCCCGCGCCGAGCCGATCGAGCCCAGCACGCTCAATGGTGAACCCCTGGTCGAAGCGGGATCGGACGACGTGAGCATCGGCCTGAACGTCCTGCCGCCCGACGACGGGGTCGCGTTGATCGCGCGCTCGTACCGGGGCCTGATGTATTACACCGAGACCGAGAAGAAGATGCCCCGTGAGGGCGGCGCAACGCAGGACGACCTGATCGCCATGGACCCGACACAGGGCGTGGAAGTCTCGCAAGAGCTGGGCGACCTGCGCACCGCGATCGAGTTTGGCGATCACCGCCTGCACGTCGAATGGCTCGCGCCCGGCCGGTCCGACGGCGGGTACACGGAGCAGACGGGCAACAGCGGCGTCTACATCCAGGGCCGATACGAACTTCAAGTGCTCGCCACCCCCGCGGACAAAACCGTATCCGAGATGGAGCCCTGGGAGGCCGGCTCGATCTACAGAACTAAAACACCGGACGTAAACGCCTCGGCAGGCCCGGGCAACTGGCAGTGTTACGACATCTGGTTCCGCGCCGCTCGCTTCGATGCGCAGGGCAACAAAGCCGAAGACGCGCGCATCACCGCATACTTAAACGGCAGGCTGATCCACAACGATATCGCAATCGCCGAACCGACCGGGACGGCGAAGAAGCTCGGCGAGCCGATCCGCCCCGGCGAAACCGTCCTGACCGGCCCGGTCAGGCTGCAAGGCCACCACAGCGACGCCGACGCAAACACACGCTACCGCAACGTCTGGGTCGCCCCGCTGAAAACACCCGACTACAACGCGGGCCCGACGGTTGAGCTGTTCAACGGCACGGACCTTTCGGGCTGGGCCGTCCGCGGCGGTAACGGCGAGTTCCGAATCGACCAGGGCGAAATCGTGGGCACCGCCCTGCCGGACAGCCCGGCGAACACCTTCCTGGTTACGGAAAAAACCTATGCCGACTTCGAACTGAGCTACGAGGTCAAGAGCGAGTCGCTGAACTCCGGCGTGCAGGTCCGAAGCATGGTCGAGGGCGGTTTCGATAACCGTTCAGGCGCGCTGTCCGGGTATCAGGTCGAGGTCGATCCGAGCGACCGGGCCTACAGCGGCGGAATCTATGAAGAGAGAGGCCGGGAGTGGCTCGCCCCGCTGATCGAGAAGCCCTACGCACGCCGGGCCTGGCGCAGTGGGGAATGGAACAAGGTCACGGTCCTGGCCCGGGGCCCTATCCTCGAAACCTGGGTCAACGGCGTGCCCGCGGCCCGGTTGATCGATGACGTATCCCCGACCGGCCGG
>JAWKTA010000007.1:0-137751 GCA_041402025.1 Phycisphaerales bacterium
CGCCGTAATAAACGCGGTAAAACAGGTTACAATATTGTAGAACCAGCTAAAACAGACTAGCCCGTTCGGTCGCAATTTGCCCCAGCGTTATGGTGAAACACTAAACAGATTCGTGGCTGGGCACGATCAGTGGATAATAGAAGGCCGCGTGTTGACGGGTGTAGGACCGGGCCCGTCGCGGTGGCGCCCCGCTAGACGCCGGGGCGTATGGTCGGGCGTTTTTATGTATGATGTCAGTGTCTGCCGGTTGTCGCGGCCGTTGAGAGCGGCACGGTCATGGAGGCCGGATCATGTCCTTTCTAAACCGACTGCGTCGCGGCACGGCATACTTCAATATCCTGATCGTGGTGGTGTTGGCCGTGTCCTGCCTGTGGTTGGCCCAACTGATCACCCGGCATCAGGAGAGGCAGTTGTCGGATGCGTTGACCTCTTTGCGCAACACAACCTATCTGGGGGTCCAGCAGTGGATGACTGATTGCGAGGCCGACGCCGAACTCTGGGCGAAAAGGCCCCGTGTGATCGATCTGGTCAAGCAGTTACTGGCAGCCCCAAGGACGCCGCAGGCTTTGATCAATCACCCGGCCCAGGCGGAGCTGCGTGACCTCTTCGCGCCCGTGATCCAGGCCTCGGATTTCGATGGCTTCTTTGTCATCGCGCCGGACCTGACCAGCCTGGCCTCGACGCGGGATGCGAACACGGGCACCGAGAACCTGCTGGTGTCACAACCCGACGTGTTGGCGCGGGTATGGGCGGGCGAGACGACCGTCAGCATCCCCCAGGTATCCGATGTCCCGTTGCACATCGGTGGCGGGAAGCTGGCGGAAAATGTTCAAACCATGTTCGCCATGGCTCCCGTGCGAAATGAGGAGGGGGCCGTGATCGCGATCCTGGATTTCCGGCTCAGCATCAGCCGCAAGCTGGAGCCTGTCCTGGTAAGCGGACAGTTCGCCAGCAGTGGCAAGACCTACATCTTTGATAACAACGGCCGATTATTCTGCCGCTCCCCGCACGATGTTTTCCCTGATATACCCGAGACCTTACTGGATCAACTATGCATCGGCGACCGGATCATGCTACGCGACCCCGGCGACAACCTGATGGAAGGCGCACAGCCGGCGCTGTCCCGGCAGGAGCAGCCGCTGACTCGGATGGCGCAATCGGCGCTCATGGGCCGGACCGGGGTGGATGTCAAAGGCTACCGGGACTGCCGCGGCGTGCCCGTGCTGGGTGCGTGGACATGGGAGCCGCACCTGGGTTACGGTCTGGCGGTCGAGGTGCCCAGAGACGAAGCCTTCGCGGGCCTGTACCTGATGCGGCGGGCGTTGTTCGCGTTGGCGTGTGTGGCGGTGTTCCTGGGGCTGGTATGGACATTTGTCACATCACTCTTGCAGCGGCGGATCCAGCAAAGCGAAATCCGTCACCGGACGCTGATCGCCAATATCCCGGCCGTGACCTGCCACATCGATCCTTCGGCCGAGGGCGGCTTCCTGTTTGTCAGCGACCAGGTCCGTGCGCTAAGCGGCTACCCCGCTTCGGAATTCATGGGTGAAAAGGCCCGCAGCTACACCGACCTGATCCACCCGCATGACCGCGACAAGGTGCTCAAAGCCCGGCAGGTCGCCGTCGACTCCGACCAGCCCTACAGCCGCGAGTACCGTCTGCGGCAGTCCGACGGCGGCTACCGATGGGTGAATGAGCAGGGCCGGGCGGTCAGGGATGTTTTGAAAGAAGTGGCGACGGTCGATGCGGTGGTTTCCGACATCTCCGCTGTGAAGGAAACCCAGAGCCTCCTGTATGAGTACCAGTACGCGCTGGACAGCGCCGCCATCGTCGCGGTGACCGATCGTGCCGGCACGATCACGCACGTCAACGACCGGTTCTGCGAGATCAGCAAATACAGCCGTGAAGAGCTTGTTGGGCAGAACCACCGTATCCTCAACTCGGGCCACCACCCCAAGGCCTTCTTTGTGGATATGTACAAAACACTGGCGTCGGAGGACATCTGGCGTGACGAGGTCTGCAACCGCGCCAAAGACGGCACGATCTACTGGGTCGATACGACCATCATCGTCTTCCGGGATGACGACGGCAAGATCGATCGCTATCTGGCCATCCGCGCGGACATCACCGCCCGCAAGCTGGCGGAGGCGGACCTGCGCCAGAGCAACGTCGAGCTGGAAGCCCGCACGAAAGAGATGGAGCAGTTCACTTATACCGTGTCGCACGACCTGAAATCCCCGTTGGTCAGTTGCGTCGGATTGCTCAACTGCATCGAGGCCGATGCCAAGACGGGCAAATACGATCAGATCGATGAGATGACCCACAGGATCCGGAACAATATCGCGAAGATGGGTGATTGCATCGGCGACCTCTTGGAGCTGAGCCGTATCGGCGCCGTCCGACACGAACCGAAGATGCTTGATTTGGTTGATCTCGCCAACCGCGTGGCGGAGGACCTGAAGGTCCAGGCCGACAAAGCTGGCGCGAAAATCGAAATCGATCAAAGCCTGCCGATCGTCTACGCCGATCCTGTACGGGTGGGTGAGGTGCTGGAGAACCTGATCAGTAACGCTCTGAAGTACGGGTGCGACGGGCCGGTCAAACAGGTGGCCGTCGGTTGGGCGGAGACCAATGGCCAGCCGCACTATTTCGTTCGCGATCAAGGCGCCGGCATCCCCGAGCAGTACCAGAGCAAGATATTCGGTCTGTTCCAACGGCTGGACAAGTCCAAGGGCGGCACGGGTGTCGGCCTGACCATCGTCAAGCGGATCCTAGAGATCCACGGGGGCAAGGTCTGGCTCGAATCCGAAGTGGGGCGGGGCACCACGTTCTGGTTCCAGTTCCCGGCCGCTCCAGAGCAGACTGAAGCGTCGGTTGATGAGCTTATCAACAGCCACTGAACACGTCTGGCAAGGCCCGATAGCTCCAAAGCCTCTCGTGCGGCCTTAAACAGGAAATACAAACTATTATGTTTAACTAATGCCAGCCAATTGTTGCTTTTAGTGACCACGCTGTGTATAAAAATATTTGCTATTGCCATCGTCGGTTATGTGGTATAAATAATTGTCCTTTGTGTGAGCTCAAATCACCGCACGTGGAGCCATCTGAAAATGGTGAACAAAGCCGAACTTTTACACCTGCTTCTCGTGGAAGACGACGAAGACCACGCTTTCTGGTTTCCAGGAATCTCAAGGTCAGCCGTATCGCAGATTCGCTCGACCACGTGGTGGACGGCGAGCAGGCGCTTGGATTATCTGTTCAGCGCTAAAGCGTATGGGCAGCCCCGCCCCGACGTGATCCTGCTGGACCTTAAGCTCCCGAAGATCGACGGGCACGAGGTGCTTGAGACAATCAAAAACGGAAGCGCCTTTGCTCAGGGCGATCCCTGTCGTGATCCTGACGACCTCGGAATCGAGTCAGACCGCACTTCAAGCGTATGTCCGCCACGCCAACAGCTATATCGTCAAGCCGCTGGACGCCAACGGGTTCCAGAGATGGTCGAGCAGCTTAGCCTGTACTGGGGCATGTTGAACATGGGACCGCCGCCAACGCAGCTGGTCGAATCGGCCTAGAGCGGTTCGCGTGATGACGGTCGCATCGTTTCCGTCGTCCCCGCACAGGGTTTCCCTTGACCTGTTCAGGTGCGGGTCAGGGGCTTACTTCGGCCCGGTCCTGTTCCTGCATGGCCTTGGGGATGTCCAGGTCGTCGAGTTTGCGGTACAGGCTCGACACGCCGATATCCAGGTGCTTGGCGGTCTCGGCCTTGTCGTAGTTGTGACGCTTCAGGCAGTAGATGATGTGGTGCCGCTCAAACTGGCGCATCGCCTCCTTGAGCGATTCGCTGTCGTCGTGCGTGAGGCCGGGGATCGCGAACGGCAGGTCGTCCGTCTCGATGTGGCGGTCCTCGGCAAAGATCACGGCCCGCTCGATGACGTTCTCCAGCTCGCGGATGTTGCCCCGCCACTCGTGGGCGAGCATGGCGCGCATCGCGTCGTTGGTCACGCCCAGCACGCGCTTATTCATCTGCTTCGTGTATTTTTCCAGGAAGTGGTGGACCAGCGCGGGGATGTCTTCCTTGCGCTGGCGCAGCGGCGGGAGTTCGAGCTTCACGACGTCCAGCCGGTAGAGCAGGTCCTCGCGGAACTCCTTGTTATCGACCATTTGCTTGAGGTCCTGGTTGCTGGCGGCGACGATGCGGACATCGACAGGCCTGGGCTGGGTGTCGCCCACGGGCGACGACGGCAACCGAGGGCACGCAAAAGCGAACTCTGGACATTCAACGGCAGCGTGGAGATCTCGTCGAGGAACAGCGTGCCCTGGTTCGCGGCCTCGAGTAGCCTTTCTTGTCCCGGATCGCGCCGGTGAACGCGCCGCCGGTACCGAACAACTCCGACTCGATCAGGCTGTCGGGGATAGCGCCGCAGTTGACGGCCACAGACGGCTTATCCGCGATCCCGTTGTAATGCACCGCCCGGGCGAACAGTTCCTTACCCGTGCCGGACTCCCCGACGATCAGCACGCTGGTTTTGACGGTCGCCAGCTTGCGGACCATGTCAAAGAGTTTGGTCATACTCTGGGCTTCACCCACAAGGTTATGGAACGTGCTCTCGCTGGCGAGCTGGTCGGTCATGACCTGCCGTGTCTGCTTTAACTCCCCGAACTCGATAGCGCGCTCGACTTTCAGGAGCACATCGTCGAAGTTCACCGGCTTAAGCAGGTAGTCGTATGCACCCGCGCGCATCGCGGCGACGGCGCTCTCGACGGTGCCATAAGCAGTGAGGATGATGACCGGCGTCTGCGGGGCGGTCTGCTGGAGCTTGCCCAGCAGTTCGATCCCGTCCATGTTGGGCATACGGATGTCGGTCAGGATCAGGTCGACCGGCTGCTTGAGGATGAAGTCGTACGCCAGCTTGCCGTCGCCGGCCTGGTGGACGTCGTAGCCCTCATCGGTGAGTAGCTCGCCCAGGCTCTGCCGGAGCACCTCTTCATCTTCAACGATCAGGATGGATTTGCTCATAAGTCTGCTCAAGCGTTGGCTTAGGCTCAGGCGGTCGTACCCAGGGCGGCGTTCTCATTATCGGGAATTCCGACCGGATCGCCAGCGATCTCCTCGTCGGTGAGGTAGCAGTAGGGGTCGGAGGCCCAGGGGTCGCCGGTCATGGACTCGGCACGGGCACGCAGGCCGCCGCCGCAGGCGAGCTTGAACCGGCAGTTGGCGCACCGGCCTTTGAGTAGGGGCAGCCGGTTCTTCAGGCCCGCCATGATCGGGTCGCTGGTGTCCTGCCAGATCTCGGAGAACTTGCGTTCCTTGACGTTCCCGAACGTGCGGTACATGGAGAACTGGTCGGCGTGGACGTTGCCGAAGAAGTCGATGTTGGCGATCCCGACACCGCTTGAGTTTTTCGCGCCGCCGTTCCAGGTGATCATGTCCAGCACCTGCTGCGCTCGGGGGTGGCCTTCCTTGAGCATCTTCAGGTACAGGGCCGGCCCGTCGCAGTGGTTATCGACCATGAGGATCTCGACGCGCTTGCCGCGTTCGTTCATCTCACGGGTACGGTCGAAGATGGTTTCCACGGCCGCGCGGGTCTCTTTCTGCGTGAGGCTGATCAGGTTGCTGCCCCGGCCGGCCGGGCAGAGGTGGTAGAAGCAGGCGCGGTTGATGCCTTCGCGTTCGATCAGGTCGAAGATCTCGTCGAGGTCTTTGGCGGTCTGCCGGGTGAGGGTCAGGCGCAGGCCGACCTTCTGGCCCGCCTCGACGCAACGGTGGAACCCGCCCATCGCCTTGTCGAAAGCGCCCTCTTTGCCGCGGAACTGGTCGTGGATCGCGGGCGTCGCGCTATCCAGACTGATCCCGATGTAGGCGAAACCCAATTCAACGAAACGCTTGGCTTTCGCTTCGTCGATCAGCGTGCCGTTGGTCGAGAGCACGACGTGCAGGCCCAGCGACCGGCCGTACTCGGCCAGCTCGAACACATCGGGCCGGCTCAGCGGTTCGCCGCCGGAGAACAGCACGGCCGGGACCTTGAACTTCGCCAGGTCGTCCAGCACAGCCTTGCACTGTTCGGTGCTCAGTTCATCCGGGTAGCGTTTGGCTTCGGAGTCGGTGTAGCAGTGGACGCACTTGAGGTTGCAGGTGCGGGTGATGTTCCAGACGACGATCGGCCGGCGGCTCTCGGCGCTCTTGGCGATGGCCATCTTCTGGTGCTCGGGCGGGTCGATCTGCGTGATCGCCCGGCCGTAGCGGTGGGGGGTGCTCGGGGTTTCCAGCCCGCCGTAGAGGACACTGACATCGATCATGATCCAACTCCTTTGGCTTGCATACGGGCGGGGGTGTGCCCGCAGTTGGGTTCGGTGGCGAGGTAGCTGCCGGTGTCGGCAAACGCGCGGGCGCGGCAGCCCATGCAGACTTTTTTGTATTCACAGCAACCGCACTTGCCGGTGATGTTCGTATCATCGCGCAGCTCGGCGAATATCTGGCTCTCACGCCAGATCTGTGGGAAGGGCGTGTCCTTGACGTTGCCCGAGCTGACCGGCAGGTACCCGCAGGGGAAGACCTCGCCGGTGTGCGACACGAAACACACGGCCTGCCCGGCCAGGCAACCCTTGGTCATCGCGCTCATCGCCGCATCCCCCGGATTTCCCCCCGGATGCCCCCCGGGATGTCCGCCGGGATGACCGCCAGGATGGCCGTTGGGCCGACCCATCAGCGGCATCGCCTGCGGTTCACCCATGTGTTTGTGCGGGTGTGCGGCCCGGGGCATCTCGCGTCCCTCGGCCTTGGCACGCTGACGCATCACGCGGAAGTAGTGCGGGGCGCACGTCGCCTTGAGGTGTAGCTTCTCTTCCAACGACTTGTCGTAGATCCAGTTCAGCGCGGTCTCGTATTCGTCCTCGTCGAGTTTGACATCTTCGCTCAGTTCCATGCCGCAGCCGACGGGTACGAGCATGAAGATGTGTAGCGCATCCGCTCCCAGCTCAAGCGCCAGGTCGTACATGCGGTCGCGCCAGGTGGTAGTTGTGCTTGGTGATCGTGGTGTTGATCTGCATCGACATCCCGAGCTTGCCGCGCACTTAAACCACGGATCAGATCCTCGAACGCGCCCGTCGATCCCGCGGAACTTGTCGTGGGTTTCCGCGCTCGGCCCGTCGAAGCTGATCGACCCGGCGGAACCCTGTCTCGACGATGCGTTTGGCGACGGCGTCATCGACGGGCGTGCCGTTGGTCGCCAGCGCGGTGGGCAGGCCGATCTCTTTAGCGTTGGGCCAGCTCGAAGAGGTCCGGGCGCATCAGCGGTTCGCCGCCTGAGAACACGACGATGGGCTTGCCGGTCTGCGGCAGGCTCTCGATAAAGCTATGGCCTGTTCGTGGTCAAAGGTCCTTCCGGCTCAGCTCGCGTGACACTTCAAGCCGCCGGCAGTGGACGCATTCGAGGTTGCAGCCTGCGGTGGATTCCCAGAAGACCAGCCGAAGCGGCGGCGCTCGGGGCGGGTCGGCTAAGCCCTGACCCATGACCTTCAGGTGCGCTCATCGTGGATGAGCCGTTGCTTTTGTTCGTGGGGTGGGTCATGGCTTGGGTCCGTTAGTCCGGGGCGGCCCCGGGATTCTCAAATTCGATAATTCGCGGCTCCGGCAGTCTCATCCCCAGGGTCAAAAAAACAGGTGCAACAGGTAGTCCAACCGCCCGCCGCATCACGAGTTTGCGGCCGGAGTATTTCATGACTTGCTGGATCTGTTGGCGGTAGTTGGGATGGTAGCAGTGCCGGGGGCAGTGCTTGCACTGGGCTTGGGGTCCATCGGGCAGACGGTCCGTTTGACCAGGGCGTGGGCCAGCAGCTTCTGGCAGCCGGGACAGAGCCGAAGGTCGTGTCCCGTAAGCTCTTTCACATTATGTGTTTGCAGGCTTGTCGCCGTGCGTTCCGCGTCGGCGTGGTTGCCTTCACAGTAGACCTCGATGAACTTCGCGAGGATCTTCCAGGTCGCTGATGACTTTCGGGTCGTCGTTCTTGGCTGGGCAGTATTGGATGATCATGGTGGTCGCCTCGCCCGTTCGGGCTGTTGGAGACCGGGGGGGGAATCAGGGGGTTGGCCCCGCCCGGGTCCACCCGGATACATCGCAAACCCGGTGCCAAGCCCAACCATGACGGGCGGTACGAATTGGCCCGGCGTTTGTAGTAGGTATCCCAGGGCTCGCTCATATCCCGGGCTTGCCCGGAGTGGTTTGCCATGCCGATCGGCCAGATGCGTACATCTATGACGATCCTCGGCGCGACGCTGATCGCTGACGGTGGCGATGCTGTTTTGGCTGGGGCATAACCCACAGGAACTCTCGGCGTTGGACAACGGGCGGGTGCCCAATGGCTCTAACACGACCACCAGCGGGGCGCTTTATCTGGGCCTGATCCCCGAGCGAGACATCTTCGACCAGCGCCGCCGCTACCGCGCGTTGGCCGACTATTTTTCACATGAACTGGGCCGGCCCGTCACGCTGGTGACTTCCAACACCTATCACGGTGCGCTGAAAGACATGGCCGAGGGACGTATCGACGCCGCCTTCATGGGGTCGCTGGTCGCCACACTGGCGATCGATCAATTGCAGGCGCGGGTCCTGGTCAAACCTGAAGACATCAACGGCGAGACGACGTACCACGGGGTGATCTTCGTGCGTGATGATTCGCCGATTACGCGCCTCGACGAGATGGCCGGGCGATCGATCGCGATGGTGAAGACAACCACCGCCGGGCACCTGTTCCCCATCTACGCGCTGGTGGAACTGGACCTGTTTGCAGACCAGAACCCCGTCAAGATCCGCTGGGACGGGACGCACGATCGGGTGATCCAGGATGTTTTCGACGGCGAAGTCGATGCGGGCGCTGCCAAGAACCTGCGCATCGACGCCTTCGAGCAGGCGCACATGGGCTACCGTTTCCGTAGGTTGGCGGCCGGCGAAGCCGTGCCCAACAACGCCCTGATCGTCCGGCCCGATGTGGATAGCGAACTGGTCGGCCGGATTGAAAAGGTGCTGCTCGGCATGCACGAAAACGAAGCGGGCAAGCAGGCGTTGGACATCTTCGGCGCGGCCCGGTTTGTCCCATGTGTGCCCGAGGAGTACCGCCCGATTTACGCCATGACCGAACGCCTGGGCCCCGGCTGGTGCCGGATCGGGTCGTCCGAGAGTGAAACCCCTGAACCGGAGCCAGAGCCGGCGATATGTGATAAGGACAAACAAGCTGAACAAGAATCCGAACAAACCGGGGAAAACGTAGCCCCGAAAGGGCCTTGATCTTGCTTCGACACAAGCTGCTCGTCATCCTGTTTTCACTGACCGCGCTGCTGATGGTGCTGGCGGTGGCGGCGCTCTGGTCGTTGCAGCGGGTGTTCGCGGACCTGGATCACCTGAACAACCAGGCGGGCGTCGCCGTGAATCAGGTCAACGAACTGAGCACCTCGCTTTCCAGCATCGAGCTTGAGTTATACGGCCTGCAGACCGGCCGGCAGCGGCACCTGGATTCCCTGATCGAATCCACAGACCGCATGCGCACACTGATCGATGAACTCGACGCCGACTACCTGCTCGGCGAACCGGACATGCACGGGGTGTACGACGAACTGATCCGGCAACTGGACAGCTTCCAGTCGCGTATCGGCGTGCTGGCGACGGCGCAGGAAAAAGACCTGGCGATGCGTTACAACCTCGCCGCGCTGGACGACGCGGCGCAGATGCGCCAGCGCCTGCTGACGATCACCCGCCACGTCCAGGCCCATGCGCAGCAGGAGCAGACGGCGTTGACCGGCCGTTTCCGCTGGCTGGTGGTGGCGATGGCGCTGGGCTTCCTGATCGTGATCAACGGGTCGATCCTGCTGATGCTGCGGGCCGCGGGCATGGTGCTGCGCCCGGTCAGCCGGCTCGTGTACGCCAGCCGTGAGCTTGCCAAGGAGAACTTCGCGCACCGGGTCACGGTCGGCCAGCACGACGAGTTCGACGAGCTGGCCCACGCCTACAACCGCTTGGCCGAGCAGCTCCAGGAAAACGAACGCCGCAAGGTCCAGACACTCCAGCAGATGGCGTTGACGCTCAACCACGAACTGAACAACGCGATCTCCACGATCGAGTTGCAGCTGACGATTTTGCGTCGGCGTTCCGGGTCGGACACCGCGCTGGAGAAAAACCTGAGCCAGATCCACGACAGCCTGTCCCGTATGACGACGGTGATCGGGTCGCTCAAGCAGCTCCGACGGGTGGTCCTGACCGATTACGTGAACGGGGTTAAAATGCTGGACCTTAGGGAGTCGATCCGCGAGGACGGGCCGACCAGTGTGGCGGGTCAATGAGCAACCCCGGGCGGGCGCAGCACGGATGGAAAAAACGCTAACAACGACACAACCCAGCCGGCTTGTCGCGCATCAACTGCGGTGGCTGGTCGGCCTGCGCTGGATCGCCGGTTCGATGGTGGTCGCCGGGTCGCTTATAAACGTCTTCTGGCTTTGGTGGTTTGACCACGCGCTGCACATGGTGGGCGTGGGCATCGCGATTCTTTTTTACAATTTCCTCCTGCTCCTGCGTGTCCGGCGCGGGGCGCGTTCGCGTGAAGCGGCGGGGGGCGCGTCTATCTGGCTGCACATCCTGCCCGACCTGGCGTGCCTGGCGCTGCTCGTGACCTGGACCGGCGGGGCGCGGAGCCCGCTGCTCGGCTTCTTCGTCTTCCACATGGTCTTCACCAGCATGCTGCTGGCACCCGTGCAGGCATATGGCGGGGCCGCCGCCGCCGCTCTCATGTTGATCGTCAGTATCAGGTTGTTCGGCTACTGGCATTACTCGCGGGGCGACAAGCTGGTGCTCGCCGGCTGGGTCGTCACGCTCGTGCTCACCGTCTACCTCACCAACCAGATCACCGCCGCGCTCCGCCGCCACCGCGCCAGACTGATGTCGCAGAACCGCCGCAACCGCGCGCTGGTCCAGACCCTTAGGCGTCAGCAGCAGGCGATGATCCAGCAGGAAAAGATGGTGGGGTTGGGGCAGATGGCCGCCGGCGTGGCCCACGAGGTTTCCAATCCGCTTGCCAGCATGGACGGCGTCCTGCAACTGATGCAGCGCAACGAACGCCACATCAAGCCCGAAAACATCGAGGCCCTCCGCCAGCAGGTCCAGCGGATCAAGCAGACCGTCCGGCAGCTGACCGACTTCGCCCACCCGACCGAATACCACTGGGAAAAAGTCCCGATCAACAGCGTGATCGAGTCGGCCATGCAGATGGTCCGGTTCGACCACCGTCAGCGCGCGGTCGCCATCGAGAAAAAGATCGCCCAAGAGAACACCGTCATCGAGGTGCAGACACACGCGCTGCAACAAGTGCTCACGAACCTGTTATTCAACGCGCTCGACGCCCTGGCAGAGGTGAAGAACCCGGCGTTGGAGATCGGCGCCGCCTGCGACGGGTCGGCCTGCCGGGTCTGGGTCCGCGACAACGGGCCGGGCGTGCCGCCCGAGCACCTGGACCGGGTTTTCGAGCCGTTCTTCACGACCAAGCCGGTCGGCAAGGGCACCGGGCTGGGCCTGGCCATCTGCTACAACCTGATCCGCAACCAGGGCGGCCGAATCGAATTCGTAAGTAAGCCCGGCCAAGGCGTCACCGCGACCATCCACCTGCCGGTGCGTCGCGAGGTGGCGGGCTGAATCCACTTAATTCCGCCTCTCTTGTGATCGGGAGCGGTGGCGGGGGGCGGTTCTCACCGGTGAGAATCATCCGGGGTAAACAACACAAATAGCTGGCTTTACGTCGGTTTTCTCTGGCACGCCGTGTGCAGAATCCCTGACGGTGACGGTACGCGTGCGCCTGACGTCGGCGCACCGGCCGCCCCGGGACACGCAACGAGGCTCCACCATGACCGGGCCGAGACTGAATCAGGGATCAACCAAACTCGGTAGATACGGCCGGGTGGGGGTGTGCTTTTTGGCGCTGTGCGTGCTCTGCCTCGCCGCGTTGCCGGCTTCGGCGGTGGAACTGACCCGGGCGCAGACCCAGAACGACCGCTGCTACAACTGCCACGGGCAAAGGCGGATCACCGATCTGTCGCCGTCGGAGCGTCGTTCGATGATCGCGCCGCCGGCGGGCGGTCAGGCGCTGCCGCCGCAGGACGAGAGCCGGCCCGGGCTGTTCACGCCGCCCGATGCGCTGCATGACGGGCCGCACGCGGCGCTGGCGTGCGTCGATTGCCACAGTGACGCGGCGACCCTGCCGCATGCGATGACACTCGAACAACCGACCTGCACCAGCAGTTGCCACAACCAGGCCGCCGCCGAACACCGCCGGGGCATCCACGCCCAGGTCGCCGCCGAGGGCAAGCCCGGTGCGCCGTCCTGTGCCGACTGTCACGGCGGGCACGACATCTATCCGTCCACCAACCGCCGATCCAAAACCTACCCGCTGAACGTCATCAACCTCTGCGGCGACTGCCACAAGCAGCACAAGGACCCGACCCGCAACGGTCATGATGAAAACGAATACGTCAACAGCTACATGGCCAGCGTGCACGGGCGCGCGATCAAAGAGGCCGGCCTGATCGTTGCCGCCACCTGCGTCGATTGCCACGGCAGCCACGAGGTGCGTCCCGCCACCGAGGAAGCCTCGCTCATCAACCGCGTCAATGTTCCGGATACCTGCGGCAAATGCCATGAGGGCATCGAAGAGGTCTACGTCGAGAGCATCCACGGCCGCAAGCTCGCCGAGGGCGATCCTAACGCCCCGGTCTGCACCGATTGCCACGCCGCCCACGCCATCACCCAGGCGGCGACGCCCGGCTTCATGCGGGACATCGTCAACGAGTGCGGCGAATGCCACGAAAAAGTCGGCGGCGGCAAGGCCGGTAGCCGGTCGCTCTACGACACCTACCGCATGAGCTACCACGGCCAGGTGAACGAACTGGGTTCCAGCCGGTCCGCGAAGTGCAGCGACTGCCACGGCGCGCACGACATCCAGCCGGTGGACGACCCGCGCTCGCGCCTGCACGCGGACAACCGCATCCAGACCTGCGGCGAATGCCACGAACAAAGCAACGCCAAGTTCGTCCAGTTCATGCCCCACGCCGACTACCGCGACGGCACGAACTACCCGCTGCTCAACGGCGTCTGGCTCTACTTCGTGATCCTGATGAGCCTGACGTTCGGGTTCTTCGGGCTGCACTCGGTGTTGTGGTTCTGGCGGTCGCTGGTCGAACGCAAGAAGCAGGGGGGCCACACCGCGACTGCGCACGCGGGCAACCCCGGGCACACGGTCCGCCGCTTCCGCAAGACCAATCGCCTCAACCACGCCCTGATGGTCATCAGCTTCTTCGGGCTGACGCTCACCGGCATGCCCTTGTTCTTCTCCGACCAGGAGTGGGCCAAGACTTTGGCGGCCATGCTCGGCGGCGTCCACGCGGCGGGCCTCTGGCACCGCTTCTTCGCGGTCATGCTCATCATCAACTTCGTCATCCACGTCGTCGGTGTGGTCAAACGCTTCCGCAAACGTCCGGCGAAAGAATTGTTGACCGGGCCTTACACCATGCTCCCGCGCATGAAGGACGTCACCGATTGCCTGGGCATGTTCCGCTGGTTCTTCACCGGCAAGGGCAAGCCCGCGTTCGACCGCTGGATCTACTGGGAAAAATTCGACTACTGGGCCGAGATCGCCGGCACGTTCATCATCGGCGGCACCGGATTCATGCTCTGGTTCCCCGGGTTCTTCTCCAAGCTCATCCCAGGCTGGGGCTTCAACGTCGCCACCATCGTGCACGGGTACGAGGCCATGCTCGCCGTCGGTTTCATCTTCACCATCCACTTCTTCAACGCGAACCTGCGGCCCGAGAAGTTTCCCGTGGATGATGTGATCTTCACCGGCGTGGTCGACGAGGAAGAGCTCAAGCACGAGCGTCCGGCCGAGTACGAACGCCTCGTGAAGACCGGTGAGATCGAATCGCTGCGCTCGCCCCGGCCGCCGCGCTGGGCACGGACCTTGTCCGTGGTGCTGGGCGTGACCGCGATGACGATCGGTATTTCGATGGTGGTCCTGATTGTGCTGGCAGGTTTGTCGTGGATTTAGGAGACGCAAACGATGCAACCCAACGAACCGCAACAGCCCGAATCGTCGAGCGTGTCGGATAAGCCCAAGCGATGGTGGCGCTGGGTCGGTTTGCGTCACCGTGACGGCAAGTGGCTGCGCGTGTGGCCAAGCCGGTGGGGCTGGACGCTGATTGTGCTCGTCGGGCTGGGCTGTGGCGCATTGGGGTTCGCCGAGTATTCGATGGAGCCGGACTTCTGCCGGTCCTGCCACATCATGGAGCCGTACTTCGTGGCCTGGCACGAATCGACGCACCGGGACGTCTCCTGCGTGATGTGCCACTTCGAGCCGGGGCTTGAGAAGACGCTGCAAGGCAAGTGGGAGGCGTCCAGCCAGGGCGTGAAATACATCACCGGGACCTATGGCTCCAAGCCGCACGCCGAGGTCCGCGACAGCTCCTGCATGCGCGAGGAATGCCACAGCAAACGCTTGCTGGAGGGCAAGGTCGACTGGCCGATCCAGACGCAGCGGGGCACCACGATCAACATCAAGTTCGACCACACGCCCCACCTGACCGAGCTGCGCCGCGGCAAGCAGCTGCGCTGCGTGTCGTGTCACTCACAGATCGTGCAGGGCCAGCACCTGGTGGTCACGCTGGACACCTGCTTCCTCTGCCACTTCAAGGGACTGGAACACGGCCGCGACGACCAGACGCTCGGCGGATGCCGGGCCTGCCACGATGCGCCTTCCAAAGACATCCAGCTCGCCACCGGCACGTTCAATCACTCGGACTATATAGATAAGGGGGTGACCTGTGAGAACTGCCACGTCGATGCTGTTTCCGGTGACGGCGCGGTCCCGAAACAGCTCTGCTGGACCTGCCACAACCAGCCCACGCAGATCGCCCGCTACGGCGAGACATCCTTCATCCACCAGACCCACATCAGCGAGCACAAGGTCGAGTGCTCAAGCTGCCACGTGCAGATCGTCCACCACCTGACCGCGGGATTGGCCGCGTCCGGCGGGCTGATGTCCGATGCCCACGCAGGCGGCGACAAGAGCACCTGCGCCCAGTGCCACGACCTGACCCACAACGGCCCGGCCGAGCTATACAGCGGCACCGGCGGCCTGGGCGTCCCCGACATGCCAAGCCCCATGTTCAGCGCACAGGTCGATTGCATCGCCTGCCACCAGCAGCGCGAGTTCTCCTCGGAAGTTGCCCAGGTCACCGGGCAGACTTACGTCGCCGCGCAGTCCTCCTGCAATTACTGCCACGAGGGCCACTACGACGGCGTGCTCGACGAGTGGCGCACCACCATCACCGAGCACCTGGAATACACCGAAGCGCAGCAGCAGTCGGCCACCGCCGCGCTCAAAGACGCCGTGGTCTCGCCCGAAGAGCAACTCAAGCTGCAACGGCTCATGGATGACGCCGACCACAACGTGCGTCTCGTCAAGCTCGGGCACGGTGTACATAACGTCACCTACGCAACCGCGCTATTGAACGTGGCGATCCAGAACTATCAGCAGGTGCTCGATGCGTTGAAGGATGTGCCGAAGATCGAAGCCACCGTCAGCGAGGCGATACCGTGACACGCCGACCGGCCAACCCGCACGGCTCCCACCGCCATACGGCTCACGCACTGAGCCTGTGCGTGGCGGTGCTGCTGGCAGGGTGCGGCCACGAACCACCGCCGACCCCCGCCGCGGAGGAAGGCCCAACCGCCGGGGCGTCCACCGTGCATTACGATCCGGATGAAGAGACCGGCGTCAAGCGTACCGATACGGCATCGCTCAACGCCGAGATCGCACAAGCCTCGCTGACCACCGAGCCATTACCTAAGCCCACCGCCGCGCTGCCGCTCGATGCGAGCTGCGTCACGCCCGCCTGCCACGCGAACCTCGTCAACGCCAAACAGGTCCACGGCCCGGTCGCCGTCGCCAACTGCCAGTCCTGCCACGCCGACGACACCGGCGGGCACGTCTATCCCTTGAAACGCCCCGGCAACCAGACCTGCACCTTCTGCCACCCCGTCGTCGGCGCGCGTTCGCACGAACACGCGGCCGTCGAGGAGTCCGGCTGCACCGCTTGCCACGACCCGCACAAGTCCGACACCAGATTCCTGCTCACCCAACCCAGCGTCAAAGACACCTGCGCGACCTGCCACGACACGCCACTGGAAAAATTCGCCCACGGCCCGTTCGCGTCCGGGCAGTGCACCGTCTGCCACCAGCCCCACGAAGCCAACGCCGCCAACCTGCTCCGCCAGGGCGATCAACCCGACCAGTGCTTCAGCTGCCACACCGGCATCCAGGTCCGCCTCGCGAATTCACCGTTCGTACACGAACCGGCCAAGCAAAAATGCACCACCTGCCACGACGCGCACACCAGCGAATACCCGTACCAGTTGTCCGCCCCGGTCGCCGAGAGTTGCTTTAAGTGCCACGAGGACATGGCCAATCGCATCAAGAGCGAACCCGTCACGCACGACGCGGTCTTCATGGGCGAGGGCTGTGCGAATTGCCACGACCCGCACGCCGCCGCCGGCCCCAACCTGCTAAGCGACCGCGCCGACCACCTGTGCATGAAGTGCCACGACAAACCGATCAAGGCCAACGACGGCCGGACCATCGCCGACATGAGCTCCGCACTGAACCGCCGCTTCCTGCATGGCCCGGTGCGCGCCGGCGACTGCGCCGCCTGCCACAGCGTACACGGCGGCGTGAACGCACGGCTGCTCGTCAAGCGTTTCCCCGACACGTTCTACGCATCCTTCGACCTGACCAACTACGCGCTTTGCTTCAGCTGCCACAGCGACGACCTCGTGCTCGCAGAAAAAACCGACTCGCTCACCGGTTTCCGTGACGGCGACCGCAACCTCCATTACCTTCATGTGAACCGTGACACCAAGGGCCGCACCTGCAAGACCTGCCACGACATCCACGGCAGCGACCGGCCGGATCACATCGCTTCCGACGTCCCATTCGAGGGCTCGCAGTGGGCTATGCCCATCAATTTCAGCAAGACCGACACCGGCGGCTCCTGCTCGCCCGGCTGCCACGAAACCAAGACCTACCGCCGCACGCCCGCCGTCGGGGACAACGCTAGAAACGATGCGGCCGATCCCACACCCGCCCCACAGGAGGGCACATCATGACACGCGCTCTCGCTTCTATAGTCATCGCGCTCGCCGCTTCCACCGCTATGGCCGTCGATAAACCCACGACCGTCATCGCCCCGGACAGCTGCGTCACCGCCGAATGCCACGTCGGCGTCAAGGACCACAAAGTCCTGCACGGCCCGGTCAACGTCAACGCCTGCGACGCCTGCCACACACTCACCGACCCGCTCACGCACAGCTACGTCCCCGCGCGTGACAAGGCCGACGCCTGCACCTTCTGCCACGTCATCGAGACCGACACCAGCATGACCCTGCACGAGCCGCTGGTCATGCGCGACTGTACCGGCTGCCACGACCCGCACGGCGGCTTCAACCGCAGCTCACTCAAAACCGAATCCATGAGCGACCTCTGCGCCTCATGCCACCAGGACGTTGTCGGCAACAAACAATTCGTCCACGGCCCCGTCGCCGCCGGCGCGTGCGGCATGTGCCACGAACCCCACGCCTCGAAGAACCCCAAACTCCTCGTCGAGACCGGCCGCGACCTGTGCGTCAGTTGCCACCTTGAAATGGATCAGCAGCTTCAGACCGTCGCGTTCGTGCATGAACCCGTCAAGACGGACTGCATCAGCTGCCACAACGCCCACGCAAGCGACCTGCCGATGCTTGTTAAACAGGCCCCGGGTCAACTCTGCACCACCTGCCACGAAGACGTCAAACAGGCCGTGACCAACGCGAAGCATCAGCACTCCGCCGTCACGCAGGATAACGGCTGCGTCAACTGCCACACCCCACACGGCGGAGACCTCGCCACGCTCATGAAAGCCAGGCCCGTCGACCTGTGTCTGACCTGTCACGATCAGGCCGTCACCGCGCCCGACGGCCGGACCATCGCACCGGTCACCGAGATCACCGACCCGAAGCTCGTTAAACACGGCCCCGTCGCCGAGGGCAGCTGCGGTGGATGCCACAACGTCCACGGCTCGGAGTTCGGCAAATTATTAACCGATGAATACCCCGAGACGTTCTACCAGCCTTTCAAGCTCGAATCGTACAAGCTCTGCTTCGAGTGCCACGACGAACAGCTCGTGCTCCGCCCGGAAGCGGGGCTCACCGGCTTCCGCAACGGCGACACCAACATGCACTACCTGCACGTCAACAAAGACCCGCGCGGCCGAAGCTGCCGCTGCCTGCCACGCCGTCCACGCAAGCACACAGAAGCTGCACCTCCGTGAGACCGTGCCCTACGGCAAGTGGGAACTGCCCATCAACTACAAACAAACCGAAACCGGCGCGGCAGCTGCGCCCCCGGCTGCCACCAGGCCAAAGCCTACGACCGCGTTAACCCCTTCGATTACGCCACACCCGCCCAGTGAGGGCACAACCATGACACACAACCATCATCACGACTCATCGAAACGCGCATAACCTGCACGACACGTTTCGCGTCCGTGCTACTCGCCGCGATGTTCGCTGTCAGCCCGTCTATACGCGCAGGACGCACCGGCCGAGGAACCGCAACCCATCCACTGGCAGGCGAACGACACCGCCGGCACCGCTCACGGTCCCCGCCGAGGGCAAGACCAGCGTCATCCTCTTCGTCATGCCCAACCAGGACCGCAGCAACACCGCGATGACGCAACTGCACGCGCTGTTAAACGAAGACGGCCGGCTTATAAACGTGCAACCCGTCGCCGTGGTCAGCGGGCACGAAGCGGGCGTTGTGCTGCTGCCGCTCGCTGAAGCACAAACCTGGCTCGCCCGTCGTGGTCGACCCCGACTACAAAGCCCGGGCCTGATGACCGTCCGCGTCTGGCCCACCACCGTCATCATCGACGCCGCCGGCAAACAGGTCGCCCACCCGCCCGGCCTGCGCGAGTCCTACACCAAGGACCTGCACGCCTACCTCGACTTCGCCGCCGGCACCATCGATGAGCAAACCCTCAATAAGCAGCTCGACACCAACGGCTCCATCGCCAGCACGCCCGACAACATCGCCGCCCGCCACCTGCACCTGGCCGAGAAACTCTTGGAAAAAGGCCAGACCCGCCTCGCACACGACGAACTCGAACGCGGCATGCAGGTCGACCCCAACGACGTCCCGTTACGCCTGACGCTCGCCCGCGTCCGCCTGATGCTCGGCGAACCCGCCGAAGCGCTCACCGTCCTCGACGCCCTCACCCCGGACGACGCCCCTGCCTGGCGCACCCAGACCCTCCGCGGCCGCGCGCTGGTTGCTTTGGATCGCTACGACGAGGCCCGCGCCGCCCTGACCGAAGCCCTGAAGATAAACCCCGACCCCGCCGAAGCCCTCTACTTCCTCGCACGCGTCCACGAACATGCCGGCGAATGGCAACAAGCCGCCGGGGCTTACCGCCACGCCTACGAAAAAGCTCGGCCGGCGAATCACTTACTAAACAGTAATCGATTAATCCAGGAAAACCGGGCCAGCATGGTTATATAGCCTGCCATCCTGGCGGGGTGGTGGCGGGGCATCCGGGGTGATTGGCGGGGTGATGGCATCACATTAAACACGCGTTAATACCGTGGGAGACCTTCGGCCACACAAACGGCGGGGTCCGGAGACCCGCGAGAGCATGTTTCCTAGGGCTGAGCTGCTGCTACGGATTCGGCGTGAGCCAAGATATCGTCCCCGCTCACTTCAACATACACGCCCTGTCCGACCATGTAATCAACCATGACCTGAGCCATATGGGTCTGCGCAAGAATCAAGGAATCCTTGGTCCTGATGGCTTCGACCGTATCCGGGTATTCAAGAATCGCTTGATATGCATATCACATAGAGTACAAAGGTCGGCCCCCGGTAATCGCGCCCGTCCCGCTGTCGGGCAGGTTGTGAATCTTACGCATATCACTGGTCACGATATACCGACCCCCGTTGAGGTGTGAAACAAGCGACACCTCATCGATCCCCGACGGCCGACCAACCGAAACCGACACGCTCAGGTAATACCGGTCGGCAGTGTGCAGATAGAAAGCTGTCACTGAAGAGGCCGAGGACCATGCTTGGGGCAAACACGAAGACCGGTCTCCGTGAAGCCCAGCCCCGTTGTGTCATTGGCCTTTTCGCTAATCCTGCCAAGCACATCCGCGTGAACCGCATCCCGGGCGATCAAACTGTCGGCGATAGAACCTGTGATCGAGAAGTAATTCCCGGGTTGCGGGCTCTACGCCCGCGTGTCAATAACCATCCAATTATTCAGCGGGTTATACCCGCCATATTTAGGAACTCAGCCAGCCCGATGGGCCGCAGATCAAGCCGGAAAAAACGTCGGGAAGCAGAGCAGCTCGCCGGCGACTCCACAAATTCCCGCATGTCCTGCGCGGAAATCTCGTTATTCGTGCTTGCTGAAGACCGGTCGATAAAAGCACCGCATTCGGGGCAACTGTCCGAACCGATCTGCTGCAGGTCGTAGCCACACGTGGTACACCTCCCTTGTTTGGCCCAAGTGGTTGATTGCATCTGGCGCCTCCCCCGGCCCCAGTACCAGACCTGCGAAAAACCCACCAGGGCGACGAGCAGCACGATGACGAAGCCATCCTTCAGGGTTACCGTGTCATAAAACAACACGGCCTGCGCGACAACAACAATAAGGATCATGGCCATGAACAGGTGGGAAAGGTATGAGAAGACGGGCCGATCGTTCCACGGGGTCCAATCCGCTTTCCGCTCGGCGGGCGTGTTCCTGTTTGACAGCCAGTACCACACGAGGCTGACAACCAGCATCATAGAAAGCATAAAGATCACGATGCCGATGCTTAGCTCGGATACATACCCGTTCTCGCGATAGTCATCCCAAAGGCTAAGCCCCAGCCCAATCAGGATCGCCGGGAGAATAAGAAACAGCCGGTAACGTGACAGGGGATTATTCTGGGGCGTTGACATGCGCAGTATCTGCTTTGTAATAGGACCCGGGCCACCCGGATTGTTGCATGGCAGTGGCCGGATTACAAGGCATCCTGTGGTTCAATACCGCTGATCAATATGGTCCCGCCCGTGACAACTCAGCGTGCAGGAGCCCTCGAACTTGCCCAGGTCGTTGAAGGTCGGGCCGACGCCGTTGCTGGCGGGTTCGACGACCGAGCGGTCGAAGTTGATCAGGTGGGTGTTTTCACGGACGCCGTGCGGGTCGTGGCAGGTCGCGCAGGACGTGTTCTCATCCACGATGTGCATCTTGTGTTCGGGGAATGTTTCATCGCCGAGGATGCTTGCGCGGTTGTGGCATTGGTAACACATCGCATAGGCCAGCGGGCTTTCGACGGTGTTGTCGCGGGTTGTGTAGTTGTTTTTCAGCAGCGGCTCGTAGCGCGACCCGTGCGGGCCGGAAGCGCCGTTGGGGTCGTCGCTGCCGTGGCAGTCGGTGCAGTAGATGATGCTCGCGGCGTTGTAATTCTGAAGCAGGCTGACCGTGCCGGGGTTGCGGCCCTGGGCCTCGACGGGGTGGTAACTGGCGTTGGCGGGCTGAAAGGCCTTAGCGATGTCGCTGTTATCGAACACACGGTCGATGGTGGGGGTGCTGACGTTGCGTGATCCGTGGCACTTGTAACAGACCTCGTATTCGTACTGGGCCTCGCCGGGCGTGAGGCCGGCGTTGGTGACGCCGATCGCGCCGGCCATGCTGGGCTTGATGAAGGGCGCCTGCGCCGGGCCGGAGCTTGCGGTGCGGTGAGGGTTGTGGCAGTCGGCGCACTCGACGTGCTCGCTCATGGTGGCGGGGTTCTCCGCCGGGTCGTGCACGCCCGTGGTCAGGCGGACCGGGTGCGTGCTCAGCGCGTTGAGCGCGGCGCGCAGGTCGGTGCGCGCGACGGACCCGTCGTGGCAGGCCATACAGTTTTCTTCCTCGGCCTCGCGGCGCAGGAGCCGTTGCCGGCCGCCGGCGGTGTGCGGGCGGTGGCAGCTTTCGCACGCGGCCTCGCGGACGGTCGCGGCTTCGAGGTTGTCCCAGATTTCAACCGAACCGGCGAGCGAAGCGGGGGACGTGGCGTGCGCGGAGGTCGCCCAGCCTTCTTGATCGTGGCAACTGATGCAGAGCCCGGACGCGGTGTTATCCATGCGCAGGAAGTGGCCGAACGAGTCGTCGTGCGGCTCGTGGCATGTCGCGCACTGCACGCGGTTCTCATGGTCCAACGGCAGCTGCGGCGGGAGCGTGGACGGGTCGCGCAGGTTTCCTTTGAGCATGGCCAGGCCCGAGTCGTACGTAAAGCTGATCGGGTGGTCGTCGCCAAGGTCCGTGCCGATGAAGCCGCGGTCTGCGGAGGTGATGAAGACGGTGCTTCCGCCCGGCGCGTTGCGCGGGTTGTAGGTCTGCGTGAGCGCGATCGTGCCGTCGTGGCAGCTTAAACAGAGGCGCGACGATCCGGTGGGCTGGCCCACATCGGCGACGAGGGTGGTGCTCTCGTAGGTCTGGTAGTACGTGCCGGGGTCGTCGCGGTTCCACAAGGGCGCGATGGGGTTTGCGCTATGGGGCGTGTGGCAGAACCGGCAGACGCCGGCCGAGCCTTCGACGCGCACCGGGCCGGGGCCTGTCGCGGAGAGGTTGTGGCGCGTGGAGGCGACATCCGTCCCGTGGTTTTGCGCCAGGCATGGGATGCATAACGACAAAGAGACGGCGACCCCGAACGCGCTGACAAAGAATGGCCGATCCTTTTTCATGGCGTATCCTCCGCACCCGCCTGCGCGAGGTATTCAAGCACCTGCACCCGGCGGTTGTAGCTGTCACAGACATACACACGGTCGTCCCGATCCACGAACAAACCCGACGGGACCTGAAACTCACCGATCTTCGAGCCGGGCCCTCCGATACTCAAGAGAAACCGCCCATCTGTATCGAACACTTGAACATTCGAGAAGTGGGAATCAACGATGTAGATATAGCCGCGTGAATCCACGCCGACGCCTTTGGGGATCGACAGGTACCCGCTTGCGTCCCCGTGCGCGCCGAGGTCGAACAGGTACCGGCCCTCCCGGTCGAAGGCCTGCACGCGGAAGTTCATCGAATCGGTGACGAACACCCGGCCGTTGCGTGTGACGAAAACGTGCGTGGGGAAATTAAACTGCTCGGGTTCCGTGCCGGGCGATCCGAAGCGGCGGACGATGCTACCTTGCCCATCAAACACGCAGACCTCGTTGGCCAGCGTATCGACGACGTAAAGCTCGTGGTGTTCCGCATCGTAGGCCAGCCCGGTCGGCCGCGTGAACCCGCCGGGTTTCTCGATCTCACCCGCCGGCTTGCCGTCGCGCGAAAGCAGGAACACACGATTCAGCGCGCTATCCGACACGGCGATACGGTCCCCGAACCCGGCCACGCCGACCGGCGAGACGAAGTGCAGGCCTTGCTGTGCTTCGGAAACAAACCGTGCTTTGCCCGAGCGCATCGGCAGCAGGTGGACGCCCTGGCATTCCTGATCGGTGACGCATAACAGCCCGTCGCCGACCACGGTCACGCTATTGGGCCGCAGGATCGCCTGTGTGCCGCCGCCGGTGATCAGCCTGCCGAGTCCGTCGAACATGGAGGGCTTGTGCAGGTCGTTGGGCGTGCGGATATCCATGACGTGCCCGATGCGCGGCGCGGCCGGCGGCGGCGGCCAGACCGGGTGGTACGCTTCTTCCTTAGGCCCGGGCGCGGCGCAGCCTGCAAAACCGATAAGCACCGCCGCCAGCGTGGCACAGGCTGTCAACCGTGTTGTCCCAATCCGTCGGGTCATGGCATCCCTTTATTAGAACGACCGCCTGAGTGTGAACCGGACCACATCGCTTTCGCCCTCGTCGCCTTCCTGTTCGTAGATCTCGTGGGCGGCGCTGATGGTGACATCAAGGTTGCCCCGCCGGAAATCGATCGACCCACCGAACCGCGCGAGCTGGTCGTTGTTCCGGCCGCGCGTGTCGGTGAAGCTAGCCTCTAACCGGGCGATCAGGTCGCGCCGCAATTTCGTGGTCGCGTGCCCGAACAGGCTGTAGCGGTCCAGGAAATCGCGGCCCGGCTCCAGGCCGAACGTCTCGGCATTGGTGTATCGCAGGTTCTCGTATTCCCCGCCGAATGTGAGCGTGGTCGCGTCGTCGATGACTTGATCGTATGTGCCGCGGGCACGATAAGCCTCCGAGGACGGGAACAGCATCTGGTCCCGCCTTTCGTATTCACCGGCCAACGTGATCGGGTCCACGCGGTATTCCACGCCCAAGAGGATAACCTCCTCGCGGTCGAGGTTCCCGGGGTCGTCGCCGGATTGCAGCTTCTCGTCGCGCAGACGGTATTCGGCGATCAGGGCGATAGGTGTATCCTTGACCTGCAGCCGGTGACGCCAGTTGATCCGGTCGGTGCGGAACCGCGCGTTCTCCGCCGCGCCCGCCTGGTAATCGACCAGCACCAGTTGCCCGTTCGCGATCGTGCCCGTGACCAGGCGGACAATCTCCGTGAAATCGCCGATCTGTTGCAGCCGGTAATCCACACCCTCGATGAATTGCACGGCGTTGTTCACGTCCGTCACCACGATCGACCCCGGCACGATGTTCGGTGAACGCAGCCGCTGCGGCGTCACGCCCGCTAATACCACCGGCTCGTCGCGCACGCCCAGCTGCCCGGAATCCGATTCCTGCGTTTCCATGTCCGTGCCGATGCCCAGGCCGGAGGCGTATTGCCCGACAGGCGTCTTCTTGCGGTAATCAAAGTCAAAGAACGTCCCGTACCGCTGCTCGCTGCCCGCGTCGAGTTGCCGGTCCGACGCGAACACCCGGCCGGTCACGTCCAGGCTCTGGTAATACTTCTTGATAAAACCAAGCTCGCCCTCGAGAAGCTCGTCCTTCTGCGTGTCGGTGTCGTCTTTATACGCCTGCACGCGGTAGAACGTACCGAGCGTTTCGCTGTGTTGCAGGTCCAGCCGTTGATTCAGGCTGAACAGGTCGTTGTCAAACGCGCCGCGGCGTTGCAGCAGCCGTGTCTGCCCGTTGAGCGTGTGCGTGTTCGGCCCGTCCTCAAACCGCCAGCGGTTGGCGACGATGAACTCGTCCCGACGGTCGGGCAGGTCCTGGATGACCGGCGGCTCGCCCGTGAGGAAGAACGTCGCCGTCTTGTCCGTCTCCTCGTGTTCGTAGGTGAACTGCGTGTATTTATCCCGGTCCCGCGCGTCCGTCATCTGCATGCGGAAAAGCTCGGATGTCTCGTCGTCCGTGCGGATGTCCGATTCCTCGTAATCGCTGGTCTTTTCGTACAACAGCGAGACCGGCGTCGCCCCCTTAAACATGACCTCCGCGCCGGTGACTTGCGTATCCACCTCGATCTGCCGGGCGAAGCTGCGGTCGATGAACTCCTGGTTACGCGAGGTGTACGCCCGCACGGACACGGGCTTTTCTTTGAGGAACAGGGCGGACAGGTTGTAGCCCGTGATCGTGCCGTCGGAGTCGAAGCTGTCGTCGTTGATGTCGATCGACTGCTGCGTCAGCCCCAGCCGAAGCCCGGCGTTCCAGTCGATCAGGTTCGGGTGATAGAAATAGCCTGTCGACCGCAGCGAGACCTCCTCTCGGAAGAACAGGTCCTTTTCGTCGGTGACGCGCCCGTTGGCGCTCGTCTCATGGTCGCTTCGGTAGTGTGAGGTCAGCAGCAGGTCGCCCTCGAAGCCGGTGATATTCATGTTTTCGATCGGCGCGCTGCGCTGCCCGCGCGCGATCCCCGCCTGCGTGAACAGCAGGGCGGCGAAGCCCGCGGCCTGTAGCAGCCCACGCCTCATTGCCCACCGCCCGTCTCCGCGCCCGCCACCGGCATCGGGATATCCGCCTTCAAGAGCGACGGCCGATCCGAATGATGCCCCGTATGGCACAGCAGGCAATCCACGCGCGTCACGTCCGGGTGGTTCGGCGTCCGCACCTCTTCGGGCTTATGGCACTGATAGCACTTCTTCTCCGCATCCGCACGCAGCAGCTTGGGCATCGACGAGCGGTGGGGCATGTGACACGTCGTACACTTGCCGTCACTGACCGCCTCGTGCAGCTTGTTCTCGCCCGTCCCGGCAAGCTTGCTGATCTCGTGGCACTTCAAGCAAGTCGCGTCCACATCCTCGGTCAACTGGTTCGACCGCTCCGGCACGTGGCAGCTGCTGCACAAATCCTTCGGCCAGCTCGCGTGCGGCGAGGGCAACAGCGGCATGGTCTTCGCCCGCCGTTGATACGTCCGTGAATCCGCCAGCAGCAGACGGTTCCCCGAAGCGTGCGGGTCATGGCAATCCGAGCAGTTGGGGTTCTCCATCGCCGCGTGGAACGGGTCGTGATCGATAAACGCCTGGTCGTGGCAGCTCATGCAAAGCTGCGGCTGCGCCTCGCGCGTCAGCGACGGGAACTCGGACTTGTGCGCCTCGTGGCACCACCCGCACTGCCCGACCACGACCGGCCCATGCACCCAGTCGTCGTGCTCAAACTCCGTATACGATTCGTGGCACTTGTTGCAAAGCGCCGCGCCCGTCGCCGGGGGCGTGTAGCCCTGCGATTGATCGTGGCAGCCGAAGCAGTCGCGGTTCTTGTACGCCGTGTGATAGAAGTACGTCGGCTCCGCCTCTTCCACGGGCATCTCCGCAAGCCGCGCTTCACGCTTGGCCAGCATCTGCTTGCCCAGCTCGCTCTCCGGGTCGATCTCGATCCCCCAGGGACCAAGCAACGGCTCCGGCTGCGGCGGCAGGTCGTATCCCTCCGGCGGCGGCACACCGTCAAAAAAGAAACTCAGCGTCTCGTACCGCTTCACTTCGTCCTGACACCCCGTGAAAACCAGCGCGACCAGCGCCAGCAATCCCATCGCCGCCGGCGCCGACCGCCACACCACTGAGCCGGCCCGCCCGGTCGCTTTGCCGGACATTCCCCCCGGCCCGGCAGCCTTCCCTGATTGGCGGTTCACGGTCATAGCGCAGCATCTCCACTTTGCTAGGGCAAAGCCTGTGCCGCCCGGCCCGCATCCGTCATATCGGGAAAATGGGCGAAACTGCTTGTCTAACAGGGGTTTGCCCGCCGCTTCCTATCACCGTATCCCGCCGTTTGGCACGCCGTTTCTCACTCTTGAGAACCCGGCCCCGTTTCCATGCACCCAAGCCCGTATCCCGCTGGAACGCCGGTTGCATTACTTCCACCGGACGCCGCCCACGCTGCGCCCGATCGGTCACGAAGAATCCGATCCTCGCTGGATCGAAGGAGGCCTGACATGCCCCGGAATATCCCCCGGAACCTGACCCGTAGATTTCCCTTCAAACACTCCGCCCTCGCCCTGACCGCGCTGGCGATCGCCTTCGCGGCCGGCTGCGCCTCGGCCCCCAAGGAAGAGCCCGCGCCCAAGACCGCCGTCTTCTACCCGCCGCCGCCGGATGCGCCCAGGCTACAGTTCCTGACAAGCTTTTCCGACGCAACCAGCCTGGTCACCACCAAGTCCTCCTTCGCCGAGTTCGTCGTCGGCACCGAACAGGAGGAAGAGGCGCCCGGCACGCTACACGCGCCCTACGGCATCGCCACCTACAACGGCAAGCTCTACATCTGTGATATCCCCTGCTGCGTCCATGTCTACGACCTGGTCAACAAAGGCTACACACGCCTCGGCAGGCCCGACACGTTCTTCGGCCCCGTCAACATCAACATCGACGCCGACGGCACCAAGTATGTCTGCGACACCCAGAAATCCCTCGTCTTCGTCTTCGACGCCAACGACCACCACGTCGCCACCTTCGGCGACCCCAACCGCTGCGCGCCGATCGACCTCGCCATCGCCGGCGATGAGCTTTACGTCTGCAACATCAAGAAAAGCAACATCGAGGTCTGGTCAAAATCCAACGGCGAACTGCTGCGAAGCTTCTCAAGCAAGGGCCTGGAACCCGACCAGCTCCGCTCCCCGACCAACATCGCCGTCGGACCCGATGGCAACCTCTACGTCACCGATACCGAGCTCTGCTCCGTCAAGGTCTTCACACCCGAAGGCAAACTCACCAAACTCATCGGCGAGCCGGGCGACCGCCCCGGTTACTTCGCACGACCCAAAGGCATCGCCATCGACCCCGACGGCGTCATGTACGTCGCCGACGCGCAGTGGGAGATCATCCAGCTCTTCACCACCGAGGGCAAAACCCTGCTCTACTTCGGCGGAACCGCCGCCGGCCCCGAAGGCATGGGCCTCCCCGCAGGCGTCACACTCGACACCTCATGCCTCCCCGCATTCGAAAAATACCTCGCCCCCGGCTTCAAACCCAAGTACCTGCTCTTCGTCGCCAACCAGTTCGGCAACAACAAGACGGCATCTATGCCTTCGGCGGCGAAATGAAAACCCCGTAACAACTGCTCCTCGCTGCTCACCTCCATCCTCAAGCTCTCGGGCTCGGCCCGGGGTTTTTATTGATCGCGATACCAGTCCCCAAGCCCGCTGCCCGCCGCGCATTAGAGCGCGCGCAGCGCTCGGCGCGGGTCTCCCGACCCCGCCGCTCGGCATGACCGAAGGTCTCGGTCCCCGGCCCCCCCCCCGGAATAACACCCGTTCCCAGCCCCCAAAAACCCGCCCATCACCCATCCGCCTCACCCATATTTATCAGCGCACATCCACGGCTAATTCCATCGCCCCCTGGATGACGCGATCCCCACACCGGACGCAGGCAAAAACCTCGCCAGCACGGCGAAAGGGAGACCTTCGGTCCACTTCAACGGCGGGGTCACCGGGAGACCCGCGCCGAGCAAATAGTCTCAGCCCAATTTTATTGTAATCCCTGCCGAGAATGCTTGACATAACTGGCAGGATAATGTTGCGCCACAAAACCATACATTGGGAGCCTGCCATGTCCAAGAAAAAGGCTGCAAAAAAGAAGACTACCAAGAAAGCCAAGAGCGATAGTGAAGGCACTAACTCATCTCGAAAACGAGTAACAAGAGCATTCCTAAAGCAGCAACTTTTGAAGAGGGCTTTTAATTGGTTTGACCATACAAGAAATTGCCGGACCGCAAAAAGTTAGACGCTTAACTCTGTTTGGGCATTTAGAAAAATCACCAGATTCAGGTACGAGTAGGCAGCTAATCACCAATTCGAATCACGGGATTACCAGGTGCTATAGGCTGAATTTATAGAACTGACTGAAGTTTTCGGAAAAATTGCCATGTAAGTAACGAGGTCTCTCTAAGCGAGAACAATTGCAGGCACGTTTCAAATTGGCAATCGCTGATATTGAGCCGTTTAATCTTTCTATGAGCAGTGTTAAGGGCAATAAGCTGCCGGCACAGACAGTTCTTAGGGACTACTTGAAAGAACAATCAGTGGCGGAAGATACCATTGCTGAATGCGTGGATACATTCTTGAACGTCAGGTATCTTGGGCTTCTTAAAACGATCTCGGGTTCCGAAACGTCTTATCTCGTTGAAACATGCTTTGGATGAATTGCCTACGGGCGGTTCAGTTCTAGTTTCGCATTGATTTGAGAGAGAAGAAGGTCGATGTGGGAGAGGCCAAAGCAGGAGTAGTGTTGACTGGAATAGGACTTGTTTTTTTATTACACCAATAGGTAACGAAGAGTCTGAAGAAAGGAAGTATGCTGACTTGATGCTTGGCTCTTTCATTGAGCCCGCACTTTCAGAGCTAGGTCTTGAAGTAGTTCAGCGATCAAATTGGAAATCCAGGAATGATCGCTACGCAAATCATGGAGCATATCAAGAAGTCCCGCCTTGCAATAGCTGATATGTCATTTGCGAATCCTAATGTGTTCTTTACGAAATGGGGCTACGTCACGCCTGTCGCCTGCCGATGCAGTAAATTTCACGAAAAGGAGACTTTCTTCCATTCGATGTTAATCAAGTTCGTACCGTGTTTATTGGACGGTCTGACCTATACGGCCTTATTCCTAAAATTGAGGTTTATAGGGCAGATATAACAAATCAAGCAAGAAAAGCTTTGGATGATCCAGACAGCGTGGGCAATCCGATATCTATTTTCTATCCAGAATTCTATTCTGACTCCGGATTCAAATATATGTCATAAATCAAATCGGTGGTCGTTCTTGTGCTCGGCGCGGGTCTCCCGACCGCCGCTCCGCCGACCGAAGGTCTCCCGGTTCCCCTCCGCCCCCGGAATATCTCCCTCCCGGTTCCCCCCACGCAACACCGTTTGTCCCGCCGTGCATACTCCTGCTAAGCCGCGCTATGGAGCGTTACCGCTTTCACGATGACGGGGCATTGTTTTACGTGACGTTCACCGTGGTTGCTGATTGCTGCCCGTGTTCATCAGCGAGCCGGCCTGCGCGACTATCGCGGACAGCTTCACTTCTGCCACCAACAAGGGGCTGCATCAACGCTTACGTGCTGATGCCGACGCACCTGCACGCGATCGTCTTCCACGAGTTTCCAGTCCCTGCTGAACCGCTGGTGTCTGCCTTGACCGATCTCCGCAAGTTCACGTCGTCAGATCGCGGATTATGCAGGAACACCTGCCGGGCTGCATGACGGACGTATTCCTGGAGAACGCCGGCGGCGACCGCGAACGCCGTGTCTGGCAGCCGTCACGTCATCCCGTGCAGATCGAGACGGAGAAGTTCTGGCAAAGAACAAAATCCGAGTACATCCACGATAACCCGGTCCGGGTAAGGGCCTGGTATGGCGCCGCAGCATTGGCGGTTTCGTCGGCGGGTTACTGGTACCCGCTTGATTCCGCCGCCCGCGCCGGCGAATGATGTGTGGTTCTTACGCCGATTGAGTGGCAGGGCATCGACGGGGAAGGGGGAGACCCGGTCACGCATAACGGCGGGGTCGGGAGACCCGCGCCGAGCGCAGGGGCGCGGGGTTAAGAGGCGGCCCGTCGCCCGCGCCCTGTTCCGGCCCCGAGCAAGACAACCGGCGCAGGCCGTCGGCTCGGGGATACTGGTTGAAACGGTGGGGGTGGTCGCTGGAGCGGCGTCTGTGCTTCCCAGCACGGTGTTGAGGTCTTCGATGCCCACGAAGCCGTCGCCGGACGGGTCGCCGAGCAGGCGGTTACCGGTGGGGACGACGTTCTGGTTCCACCTGTTCACGTGACGAGGTTGAGGGTCTTCCATGCCGACGAAGCCGTCGAGGTCAAGGTCACCGGGGAGGGTCGCGGTCGTGGTGAGGTCGAGGATTTCCAGCCGGGTGCCCACCGGGACACGGCCGATGGCGAAGTCGATGGTTCGATATCGGTCAGGTCGTTGGTAGCTTCGGGATCGGGCTGACCACCTGGATAATGTCCGGGCTTTGCGGTGTTGTCGATCATCAGAGCGATCGAACGGCCGATCACCACCCTGCTGTAAACGTGGTACTCCGGATAACCCGAACCGATTCGGGTTGGCATCGGTGAGCCGGTAGCGGATTTGGATCGCGTCGTGCCCGAGCCGCGGCGAGGTCGAGGTTCAACGGCTGCTCCACGCTGCCGTAGCTCAGCGTGAGGTACCCGCTGCCGGACGTGACCTCAAAGACGGCCTTGCCTTCGCCGCTCGTGTCGATCTCTAAAGACGTCACACCGGTATTGCCCCAAAGCTCCACACCCCGCGTGCCCCCCAGCACGTTCCCCGTCGGCAGCGGGGACTGTGACAGGTCCAGCACCTGGTTGGAACCGCGGTCGCGGTTTCCGCGCCCCGGCCGAAGTCATCGATCACCACCGCCGCGCCGTGCCCGCCATCCCAAGCACAAACCCCAGCGACAACGCGACACACCCGCCCCGGCCGCAAAACTTGGAAAACCCGAATCGCCCTAAAAACGACATGCAACACCTCCGGCAAGAACAGCCATTTACCCCGTCAGGCCCGCGATTATAACGTCATCTGACCCTCTGGGATATAAAAAAACGTTAAAACACCTACTGTGAAACCGGCGATTGGCGGGTGTCTACCGATCCTGCCGCCGCATGGTCTAAAGCCGTTGCCCCAGCCGGTTTCATCCGTGGCAACTTTCTGTGGTGGAGACCTTCGGCCTCACATAGTGCGGGTCGGGAGACCCGCGCCGAGCGAGCGCATATTTAGAACAATTTATTCACACTAATATTCACCTATCCGGAATGCGTGTTGATTAGCGAAAATGAGTGTTCCCCACGCTTCATCCCGCTCGCTCAATGACGCTTGAAACCCCCGGACCGCCAACAAAAAAAATGCGTCGGCATATACCCTTGCCCGGCCAAAGAATGGGCGCAGCAGGGCCGCGGCGGCGAGCGGGAAGCTCAATGATCCGCAAGTGCGTACGTCAGGTGTTCCCTCGCTTTATATAGAAGGAGGGTTGGGAAGTATGAAGTATGAAGCAGGAACGCTGGGAAGTGGGGACGTATGAAGCAGGAAGGCGGTGGGGTGGTGGAAATGGGGAAGGTCGATCAGTGAAACGCGGAGCAACCATGCGGCTGTCTGATCTCGTTGCTAACGTATACACCATGACACGTGATGCCGTTTCAGCCGTGCCCACATCCAGCGTCCGGTTAGCTGGTCACGACGAGAAGCAGCAACGCCGCGCATCGCGCATATCACACGGCGCGTTGCATCATTAGAAGAACAACAATCACGTTTCGTGCGCACGGCCCCGGCCAGTGAATGTCTATCGGGCGCATTGTCATAGGGTTGCCGCCGGGCGGGCTAAAACACAAGCGGGGCCGTTCGAGTGAACGGGCCCCGCTTGATGGGCGGTCTCTAGTGGTGTGAGGTGAGCGAAACTTATTTCTCGTGGCATGCACGGCAGAGCAGGGCTTCGTGCTCGCTGGCCGCGTCGATGTCGTACTTCAGCAGGTACTCACCGTAGCCGGAGGTGTGCACGTCGTGGCAGCTGGTGCATTGCACCTTGCCCTTGGCGTCCAGCAGGTCTTCGGCGATGGTGCCGCCCAGGCCCGAGGTGACGGTCGCCGGGTCATGCAGCGAGCCGTCGGCCGCGGCCAGCGCGGAGTCATAGGTGAACGAAACGGGGTGCGAGCTTGCCAGATCGCCCGGCTCGAAGATGGCCTGGGAGTCGGGGATGAAGGCGAACACCGCGTAGCTGCCGTCGTGGCAACCCAGGCAGAGCTTGCTGGGGCCGCTGGGCTGGCTGACGTCGGTGGCGTCCAGGCTGGCGCTGGTGTACAGGTCGAAAGTGGGCAGGCCGTCCAGAAGCTGGGCGTTGCTCCACAGCGGAACGCCGTAGGCGTCGGGGTCGGTCGCGTCACCGGACTTGTGGGGGACGTGGCAGTTGGCACAGCCGTGGTCCGAGTGTGCGGCGAAGGATGTGCCGCTCATTCCGAAGGTCAGGCCCGCCACGGCCAATGATGCTGCGAGTAGTTGAGATTTCATGGTGGCGTCTCCTTGGGGTAAACTGTTAACGGTCATTCGTGACTGGCGCCTCGTGTCCGGTTCGGCGTGCGTTTCGCGCGTTTTAGTCGGGCCGGCCGGGGCGTCTTTTGATTCCAAATCCATCGAACACAATTTCCAACCTTGTCATCCACCGGACCCGTGCGAGGCCGGCCGGTGGGTCAAACCCAAACCCGTGCCCTTGGGGGTGCTCTCACGGGTGCCGGCGAGGCGTTTGGGCCGGCTTGAAGGTTGTTTTTTTCCATAAATGACTCACGCGTTAGAGACCCTTGCTGCCTGTCTTTATGCAAGTGCTGTACCAGTGCGAAACCGCCCCAAATGGCCGCTGTGTGGCGATTAAAGCGGCTTGCATTACCCAGTTTGCCGGGGCGGGTTCCACGGATAAGAATCCGCGGGCCAAGCGCTTCCCGATGCTTGGAATAGGTCGGTCGTGGGCGTTGCGGCCCGCTTCCCGGTGACAGGAGCGCGGATCGGGGGGGATTCTCAAGGTTGAGAGTCGGCCCGGCCGCCCGGGTGAGCCTCTCCCAACCAGGCCTGCCAAAACCCCTGAAAACAAGGCTTTTACGGATCGATCGCCGGATCGGGGCGTGGTCGCGGTTTGGCACCGGCTTTGTGATAGGTAGGGCGGACACACTTTGTAAAGGGACGGGCTATGACACACGTACGGATCAAAATGCTGGTGGCCGGTCTGGTCCTGCTCGCCTCCGTGGGCTATCTCGCGGTGGCGGGGGTCAAGAGCGGCTGGGTCTACTACATGCACGTGGACGACTTCGTCCAGGACACGTCCTACCAGGCCCGGCGGGTCCGTTTGTTCGGGTTGGTGAGCAAAGAGAACGTGGATGTGCAGCCGGCGATGCTGACCGCGTCGTTCGACCTGCACGGCGAGAAGGTCAGCCTGCCCGTGCATTACCAGGGCGTGGTGCCGGACACCTTCAAGCCCGGCGGCGAGGTCATGGTCGAGGGCAAACTCGATGATGCTGGCGTCTTCCAGGCGGACACGCTGATGACCAAGTGCGCCAGCAAGTATCAGTCCGAAGAGCACGCCAAACGTCTGGAGGCGGCACGATGAACGCGGACACCGGCAACCTGAGCCTGCTTGCGGCGGTGCTGACCTCGGGGGGCGCGCTGTTCCTCTCCGCGCTGGCGGTGAAACGTGACAGCAAGGCGATGCTGGATTGGTCACGTCGGCTGATCTACGTCTTCGGGCTTGCGGTCGCGTTGGCGTCGTGGGAACTGATGTCGGCGATGATCAACAGCGACTTCCGCAATGCGTATGTCGCCAGCTACACCGAGCGGGCGCTGCCGATGGGCTACAAGGTAGCTGCGTTCTGGGCGGGGCAGGAAGGCAGCCTGATGCTGTGGACACTGCTGCTCGCCGGAATGAGCGCGGTGGCGGTGCACTATTACCGTAAGCGTGAGGCCGTGGAACAGGCGGCGATGATCCGGATGCTGGCGCTGGTGTGCGGGTTCTTCGCGGCGTTGATGCTGTTCGCTGCGAACCCGTTCGTACAGTTGCCCGCCGCGGCGGCGGACGGCCGGGGTTTGAACCCGTTGCTGCAGGACCCGTACATGATCGCGCACCCGCCGCTGTTGTTCGTCGGGTACGCCGGCTACACGATCCCCTGGGCGATGCTGCTGGCGGCATTGATCTCGGGCCATAAAGACAACCAGTGGATCGGCGCGACGCGCGTGTGGCTGATGGTCTCGTGGGTCTTCCTGACCGTGGGCATCATCCTGGGCGCGAAGTGGGCATACATCGAGCTGGGCTGGGGCGGGTACTGGGCGTGGGACCCGGTCGAAAACGCTTCGCTGCTGCCCTGGCTGACGGGCACGGCGCTATTGCACTCGGTCATGGTCCAGCAGCACCGGGGCATGTTCAAGATGTGGAACGCGGTGTTGATCGCGGTGTCTTTCCTGCTGTGCATCTTCGGGACGTACCTGACCCGCAGCGGCGTGGTACAGTCCGTCCACTCGTTCGGCGAATCGCTGATCGGGACGTTCTTCCTGGCGTTCCTGACCGCGTGTGTGCTCATCAGCGCAGGCGTCGTGGTCTGGCGGCGCGGGCTACTTAAGAGTGAAGGCGTCGTGTCGGGGATCTTCACCCGCGAGGGCGCGTTCCTGGCGATCAACGTGCTGCTGGTTTTGATCACGCTGACCACGCTGGTCGGCACGATCTTCCCGCTGATCAGCGGCGTGGTGCTGCCCGAGCCGGTGTCGGTCGGGGCCTCGTTCTACAACAAGGTTGTGATCCCGCTGGGGCTGGCGCTCTTGGCGGTGATGTCGGTCGGGCCGCTGCTGACTTACGGCAAAGACGCGGGCAAAGCTTTGGCGAAAGGGCTGATCGTGCCGGGGATCGCCGCGGCGGTCGCGGTGGCGGTTTCGCTGGCGATGGGTTTGACCGACTTGTGGGCGCTTACCTGCACGGTGATCGCTACCGTCGCGATCTTCAGCGTCGGCGTAGGCGTCGCCAAGGCCGTGACGCAGTACCGCAAGGTCGAAACCGTCGGCCCCCTGGCAGCCGTGCTACATGTGATCGACGGCAACCACCGGCGCTACGGCGGGCAGTTCGTCCACCTGGGGATGATCCTGTTCATGGTCGGCGTCGCGGGCTCGAGCCTGTTCGGCGTCACGGAAACCATGCGGCTAAAGCCCGGTGAGTCCACGATAGTCGGCGGGCACACGATCACGTTCGGCTCGCTTAATCAGGAACGCTACGCCAACTACACGGCCGTGGAAGCCCATGTCGACCTGCTCGCGCCGGACGGCGAGGCCCAGACGCTCCACCCGCAGATGCGTTTCTATGACAAGGCCGAACAGCCCAGCGCACAGGTCGCGTTGACATCCAACCTCAAACGCGATGCATACCTGACGCTCGCCGGCTGGGACGACAACGGGAAGCTCGTGGCGCTGCAGGCGATCATCAACCCGTTGGTCGCGTGGGTCTGGATCGGCGGGATCGTGATGACGTTGGGCGCTCTGTTCTGCCTGACGCCGAAACTGATCCGGCAAACAAGCACTGAACCGCAACACGCAACCTCACACGTTAAAGCGCATGCATCCGGCACGATCCACCTGGCGTTAGCCGGGGAGGGCCGGTGCGGATCGCATGCGGCGGCGGATACGAAACACAACACCCTTAAACCGGAGCCTACCAAGTGACACGCCTGACCACCCTTACCGCAACGATCGTCGCCGTATCCGCGTGCCTGGCATGGGCACCGGTAAACGCTGAAGAAACCGCCCCCGCGCAGAACGAGCAAGCGCAGCAGGCAACGCAGTTACCCGAGGGGCATCCACAACTGCCTGAAGGCCATCCGCAGCTCCCGCAAGGGCACCCGGCGATGTCTGCTGAACAGATGCAGCAGATGAAGAAGTTCCACGGCGGGCAACTGCCGGCGGGCCATCCCGCGCTTTCCACTGAGCCTGCGGAGCCGGTTGTGTATGAGACAACCGACGTCGAGCCGGACTGGACCGTGGCGATGCGTCACCTGATCGTGCGCCCGATGGATGACCAACTGTTCATCACCGAGGTCTGGGCGATCAACAACCCGACCGACAAGCAATACATCGGCGCCGCGGTGGCTGAGCCGGATGAGGCGGCCGTCGAGGCTAAACCTGCTGAGACGAAACCCGCCGAAGCGGCCCCGCCCGCGATGCTGGATCAGGCCGGCGGTGAGGCGGCCGATCCGATGCACGACACGGGGCGTGTCACGCTCGTGCTGCCGTTACCCGCCAACGCCAGTCACGTGCAGCCGGGCACGGGGTTCCAGGCCGGCAGTGTCACGGTGGAAGCCGGCAAGATCATCAGCACGATGCCGATGGACCCGGGCACGACGCAGATGCGGGTTACATACCTGATCGCCCCGAAGGACGGCGTGTTCGAGCTGGCACTGGCCGCGCCCAAGGCGACCGGGCAGTTGATGGTGTTCATGCCCGACGATGACACGCCGGTGACCGCGCGTGGGCTGAGCGCGGGCGATACGTTCAAGGCCGGGGACAAGAGCTTCCGCATGTTCACCGGCAAACATATCGAGGCCGGCGCGGATGTTGGGCTGACAATCCAGGCGAAACAGGACCCGGCGGAAGCGGCGGCGGCGGCATCCCAGACCACCCCGACCACGGGCGCAGCGGCGGCCCCTGCGGACGATTCCGCCGGTCAGATCAAGCTGGTCGCGGGCCTCGGCGTGGGGTTCCTGGTGTTTGCCGCGATCTTTGTGTTGTTGATGCCCGCGAAGAAGCAGGCGGCCGCGAGCGTTGCGAACTAACACCCGGTGGATGAACCCGAGATCAATGAGACAGAAGAGATGACCGCGATGACCGCCGAATCCGTGAAACTGACCGCCGACGCCGTGGCCGACACGGCCGGGCTCGCGGTGCGGATCAGCGGTTTGTGCAAGCGGTACGACGAGCGGTGGGTCCTGCGTGACATCAACCTGGATGTGCCGGCCGGCTCGTACCTGGCACTGCTCGGCGCGAACGGCGCGGGCAAGAGCACGCTGCTGCACACGCTGGCGATGCTAAGCCCGGCCACGAAAGGCGATCTGATACTCTTCGGTGCATCGGCCAACCGCCCCAGCCCGGCCCTGCGTGCCCGCATCGGCATGATTGGGCACCAGCCCATGCTCTACCGCGACCTGTCGGCGCTCGAAAACCTCGTGTTCTTCGGCAAGCTGTACGGCGTGTCTCGCCCGGCGGAACGCGCCGCGTCTTTGCTTGAGCGCGTCGGGTTGGCCGACCGTGCATCGAGCCTGGCCAAGACGTTCAGCCGGGGCATGGTGCAGCGGCTGTCGATCGCCCGCGCTTTGATGCATGCGCCGGACCTCTTGCTGGCGGATGAACCTTTCTCCGGGCTGGATGTGCCTTCCGTGGCGGCGGTGTCGAACCTGCTGAGCGAGCTGCACGCGGACGGCAAGACCGTGATCCTGACCAACCATGATGTGCGGCAGAGTTTGGAGCTGGCGCAGCGCGTCGTGGTGCTGCGTCGGGGCGGGATCGTCAGCAACCGGTCCGTGCGCGAGACCGATGCGGACGAGGTGACCCGGGAGGTGATCGCATGACACGCGTGCTGCAACAGATCGCGCTGGTCAGCGGCAAGGACCTGCGTATCGAGGCCCGCAGCAGGCAGACGCTGGGGCTGGTCGTGGTGCTGGGCGTGTTGATCGTTGTGGTGCTCGGGCTTGGCCTGGGGCCGCAGCAGGTCGCGTCGGGGATGGCGGCGACGGCGGTGCTGTGGGTCGCGTACCTGTTCGGCGGGGTGTTGTGCTTCGAAAAGACGATGGCGGTCGAACGGCACGACGGCGCGCTGGCGGGGCTGATGCTGGCGCCGATCGACCGGGGCGTGATCTACGTTGGGAAACTTATCAGCAACCTGGCGCTGATGGTGGCGCTGGCGCTGGTGGTGACGCCGGTCGCTGTGGTGATGTTCCATTTCGACCTGTCGGCGGCGCCGCTTGGGTTCGCGGCGATCATGGCGGGGGGGTTTATCGGTTTCGCGGCGATCGGCACGCTCTTTGCCGCCGCGGTCAGTTCGTCGAAGCTGCAGGGCGGGCTGCTGGCGATGGTCGTGTTCCCCGTGTCGCTGCCGCTGGTGATCACATCGACGCAGATGATGATGCGGCTATTCGGCGAGGGCGAACCGCTGGGGATGACGGGCGTGTCGGTGCTTGTTGCTTTTGACGCTATCTACCTGGTGGTGAGCTGGCTGGTGTTTGAGTTGATCCTTGAACCTTGAAAGAGGCGGATTATGTGCGCGATGAACCGGAAAATCATGGCCGTGTACTGGCTGGTAACGGCGGCGCTCTTCGCGGCGGCGGTCGGGATGGTGTTTATCTGGACGCCGGTCGAATCGACGATGGGGATCGTCCAGAAGGTCTTCTACCTGCACCTGCCGGTGGCGATCAATACGTTTGTTGCCTGCATGATCACATTTATCGCGGGCGTCGGGTATCTCTGGCAGCGTCGGCAGGTCTGGGACGACCTGGCGGTCTCGAGCGCGAAGATCGCCGTGCTGTTGTGCAGCGTGGTTTTGCTGACGGGGATGATCTGGGGGCACAGCGCGTGGGGCGTGTGGTGGACGTGGAGCCCGAGGCTGACGTTCAGTCTGGTGCTGTGGCTTTTGTATGTGGCGTACCTGGTGATCCGGCCGTCGATCGAATCGCGTCAGCGAAGGGCGCTGGTCAGCGCGGTGTACGCGGGGGTGGCGTTTCTGGATGTACCGCTGGTGTACCTGTCCGTGAAGCTGATGCCGGAGATCCACCCGTCGTCGATCACGCTGGCGTCGGAGATGAAGCTGACGCTGCTGGTGTGCTTCGTGCCGGTGACGCTGCTGTCCGCCGGGCTGATCGTTTGCCGGTTCATCATGCAGCGGGAAGAGACGCGGGCGATGGATAGCGAGGACGACACACAAACCGATCCGGTCCCGGTCGGGTCGGCGGGAGGTCTGACATGAGTCCGACGACACACGCGATTGTTGCTTACGCGGTAACGGTTGGGTTGCTCTGGGGCTACGCCTTGTCCTTATGGGTATCGTGTCGCGGCCGACGGGGGGCCTGCAAATCCGGCAACACCGAAGCCGGGAGGAAACTGTCATGACCATCATGCTCATCGGCCTGAATCACCGGTCCGCCCCCGTGGAAGTCCGCGAGCAGTTGGCGTTCGGCGTGGAGGGTGTGTCCACCGCGCTGATGCTGCTGCGTAACCAGTTCCCCGGCTGCGAGGCGGCGATCGTGTCGACCTGTAACCGTGTCGAAATCCTCACTGCCACCGATCAGGACCACCCGACCGAGGCGGAGGTCATCTCCTTCCTCGCCCAGGCGCGCGACCTACCGGTGTGCGCATTTAAGCAGCACCTCTATCGGCTGCGCGACGAGCAGGCGGTGCGTCACCTGTTCCGCGTGGCGTCGAGCCTGGACTCGATGGTCGTGGGCGAAAACCAGATCGTCGGTCAGGTCAAGGCCGCCTTCGCTCAGGCGAGCGAACAGGGCACGACCGGTCGGCTGTTGAACCGACTGTTCCACCAGGCGTTCAGCACCGCCAAGCGCGTCCACAGCGAGACCGAGATCGGGCGGCGCAAGGTGTCCATACCCTCGGTCGCGGTCGACGTGACACGCAGCATCTTCAGCGACTTCGCCGACAAGCATGTCCTGGTCATCGGCGCGGGTGAGATGGCCCAGCTCGTGTGCCAACATCTGCGCCAGGCGGATGCACGCAACTTCACAGTGACCAGCCGGACTCTGAATAATGCCCGTGTGCTGGCCGAGGCGTGCGCCGGGTCGGCCGTGCCTTACGATCAGCTGGATGAGCAGCTCGCCAATGCCGACATCGTCGTGACCGCGACCCGCTGCCCCAAGCCGATCCTGACTGTCGAGCGTATCAACAGGATTCAGAAACTCCGCCGCCGCCGGCCGATGTTTATGATCGATCTGGCTGTGCCGCGCAATATCGAATCGGGCGTCGGAGATATCAGCAGCGTCTACCTGTACGATATTGATGAGCTTGGGCGCATCGTCGCGGAGAACCAGCAGCATCGGTTGAATCAGATCAATAAGTGCGAGCAGATCCTCGATGAAGAGATCGATCAGTTCGAGCAGTGGCTGGCGGAGAGCCAGGCCCGGCCGATGATCCGTCAGCTTTATCAGGATGCGCAGGCGGTCCACGACCGTGAGCTGGAAGACCTGTTCGCCGCGTGCTCGGGCCTGACCGATGAGCAACGGGCCGCGATCCTCCAGGCGACCCAGCGGCTGGTCAATAAGTTCATGCACCCGTGCGTATCCACGGTGCGTCGTCACGGCGGCTCGGATGTTTCCGAGACGCCGCTAAGACACCGCACGATATCGCGAGCAAGCCGAGCAACGGCAACGGACACGACCGATGAATACCGAATTGCAAACATCGCACGAACCGGTCATCGACGAGCTGGACAAACAACTGCTGAATCGCATCCAGTTCGATTTCCTGTTTGTTCAGTCGCCGTGGGAAGCCATGGCGGATGGGTTGGGGTTACCGGTGAGCAGGTGCTCGCACGTGTGAAACAAGCTTAAGGGATCGCCGGGATCATCCGGCAGGTCTCGGCTATCTTCGACACCAAGGCACTGGGTTACACCAGCACGCTGGCGGCGGGGCGCGTGTCCCGGCCGGAGCGTCTCGATGCGGCCGCGGCCGGCCGCGCTCCATCCGGGCGTCAGCCTGTTCGCTACCTGCGTGAGGCCGAGTTCCAGTTCACGCTGGCGATCCTTGCCGGGTGAATCGCTGGAAGAACACCTCCAGCGTTTGTCCGTCGAAGCCGGGTTTGATGATTACCTGCCGCTCCCGGACGATTCAGACCTTCAAGATCGGCGTGAAAACCGAGATGGGTGACGCAGACGGACGGCCCCCGCGCACATCCGGCGGGGCAAACACCATCGGCACAAGCGCGCCGGCGAAACTCTCGGCTTCTGATATCGAGCCGCATCCGAGCACTGCAGGAGGACCTGCCTTTGGTCGCCCGGCCGTTTGATGTGATGTGTGACCAGTTAAGCACCGGCTTCGATGAGCTGCGCCGATGGGTTTTAGATATGCAGGAGGCCGGCGTTCTGCGGCGTTATGCGGCGATCCTCCGGCACCGCCGGGCCGGGTTTGTCGCCAACGGCATGGTGGTCTGGCGTGTCGCGGAGGAACATATCGATGAAGCCGGCCGCACCGCCGCGCTGGCCCCGGAGGTCAGCCACTGCTACCAGCGCCCGTGCTCAAACGCCTGGCCTTACAACCTGTACACGATGATCCACGCACGCAGCGAGGCGGAGTGCCAGAGCATCATCGACCGCATCGCCGCCGACCTTACGCCGTTCGGCGTGACCGATCGCCGCACGCTCTACAGCACGATGGAGTTCAAGAAACAACGCATCAGGTATTTTGCGGATTAGAGTTGATCCGAAACCCCGCCCGCGTGCGGAAGACCGGATCAAAGATACTCGGCCATCAGCTCCTTGCTCGGCCGGGAGATAGTTAACGCGCTGACAAGCAGCCCTTTCTTCACGACGACTTCCTTGCCGGCATCGACGGCCGCGTTACACGACGCGACGCTCCCCGCCATGAGCAGGAACGCCTTGCCGCCCAGCGCCATCGCCATGTGTATGCGGAACAGCGTGACGTCCGCCGACTTCGCCGCCGCGTCCGCCGCTTCCAGGATCACCGACGCCGAGTAAGACTCGATGATGCCTAACGCGTCCGGCACAGTCGGCTTCGAGGCGCTGCTCGTAAGTTGCACCGACTGCCCGAGCGCGGGGAAGACCGATTCGTGAACATTCGGCACCAGCACGTGGTCGATCACACCGTCCGGCGCGGCCGCTAAACCCGCTTCGACCGAGGCGCGCACCGACGCGACATCGCCGCCGACGAGGTTGATGTATTTGCCCGAGCAGATCGTCCGGCCGAGGATCAGGTTCACGTCGGCGGCCTTGAGCATCACGTCCTGCACGAGGTACCCGATCCCGACGCTGGTCAGTTCGATCATGCCGATCGCACGGTGTTTCATAGCGGATTCCTAACCAACAATCTGTTTCAGGCTTCGATGACGACCGAACCGTTTACCTGTGTTACGCGCCCGTTGATCGACGCATGGATCGGCACGCCGAGTTTGCCCGCCGGTGACCGGGCGATCACGTCGCCTTCGTTTACGCTGTCACCGACGTTCACCACGGGTTCTGCGGGGGCGCCGATATGCATGCTCAGCGGGATCGATACACGCCCGGGCATCGGCCCCGGCGGGATCAGCGGGCCGGTGTTGTTGAAATCAAACAACCCCAGCTTGCGGATCAGTCGGCCGATCGGCACCCGGCGGTTGTCCAGGTGCGTGCTCGGACGCATCTCCATCAAAGGTGCATCCTGCCACTTCACGCCCTCGTATGCCCGGCGTTTGTTCTGGGCGTGCAGACGTTCTTCGGGTCCAGGTCTTCCGGGCAGGCGATCATCGTGCAGAGGTTGCACTCGCAGCAGAAGTCCGTGCCGACCACGTTCGCCTCGCCCATGCTTCGTTGAAGCACAAGGAAGCCGCATCGCCTGTGCGGCCTGATCGGGTGGCCCAGCAGGTGGAGCGCGGGCAGAACCTGCAGAAAGAGCACTGGTCGCAGGCGCGCGCCGATCCGTGCGATCTGCCGCCAGCTCGCGTCGTAGCGGCGGTAGAGCGAGTGTGTTTTGGGCAAAACGATCAGGCCGCCGGTGGTGCGCGTGACGACCTGCTGAAGTCCGTACAGAGTTTACCCATCATCACGCCGCCGACCAGGCCGAACGGGTCGTCACATGTTACGCCCCGGCCAGCTCGATACAGCGTCCGCGAGCGTCGAGCCGATCGGCACCCGACCGTCACCGGTTTCCGCCACCGCCGGCAACCGTCAGAAACTTCCGCGTCACCGGCTTGGCACGATGTTCAATGCCGTCTCCACGTTGATCACCACGCACCCGACCGACAGCGGGATCTGGCCCGGCGGGATGATCCGCCCGGTGCAGTCGTACACAAGGATGAACTCGTCCCCGCTGGGGTAGCTGGCGCTTAACGGCGTGATCGTGGTCTGCCCGTTGAGCGTGGGCGGAGCAACGCTTCGATCACGTCCTCGTACTTGCCCTGATCCCGACGACGGCCTTCTACCCCGACCAGCTCTGCGTGCCGCTTCCAGCCCGTCGAGCACCTCCCGGCCGAACCGACGCAGCTCTTTGTCCTTGTGCAGAAGCGGCTCGCACTCCGCGGCGTTGAGCAGGATGAACTCGGCTTTGGCCTTGAGCTTGACGTGCGTGGGGAAACCCGCGCCGCCAGCCCCGACGACCCCGCATGCCTCGATCTGTTCGGCCGTGATCCGTGCCATGGAGACCCGCCTTCACGCTCGTATAAAAACTGCAAATGGCTTATCAATCAATATTTGTGGCTACGCGCTACCGAAAATGGGGGGATAGGCAAGCCCCAAAGCCCGGCATAGTCCGACGCTAAAAGATATCATATGAGTGATTATGATGCAATTTGACATATTTTGATCGATATGGTTCAATTGTTTTCGCGGGAGCGTATCTATATATGACCACAATGCAGGCCCCGAAATTGGATCGCGCACAGGTCGAACGGCTCGTCCGCGAGGTGCTGCGCGACCGCTGGGCAGCCGGGGCCCCGGGCGCCACCGGTGGTTCGGACTACCGGCAGCCTATTAATAACGGCCAGCCCAACCCGCTGGTTGTCAACGTCTCCGCACGTCACGTCCACGTCACCCAGGCCGACCTGGAAACGCTCTTCGGCCCGGGGAGCAAACTCACCAAGATGAAGGACCTCTACCAGGACGGCGAGTTCGCCTCCGAGCAGACGGTCAACCTCATCGGCCCGCGCAACCGCATGATCCCCAACGTCCGCATCCTCGGCCCGACGCGCGACTACACGCAGGTCGAGCTGAGTTACACCGACGGCGTGTACCTGGGTATCGAACTGCCTCTGCGCATCAGCGGTAATCACGAAGGCACGAGCGGGGGGGTGCTCGTCGGTTCGCACGGCGCGCTGAACATCAGCAAGGGCGTTATCCGTGCCGAGCGTCACGTGCATATGAGCCCGGCGGACGCGAAATACTACGGCGTCGAAGACGGGCAATACATGAAGCTCAAGCTGGACGGGCCTTGCGGCGTCACGTTCGGCCGCATGCGCGTGCGTGTCCACCCGAAAGTCAAACTCGAAGTCCACATCGACACCGACGAGGGTAACGCATGCCACCTGTCGTCGGTCAGGCACATGGAACTGATCAAGGATTAACACAACGCCGGCTCAACCCGGCCCATCAGGAGCAGCAAGATGGCACAGAGCGCACTGGGACTGGTCGAAACCAAGGGTTTGGCCGCACTGATCGAGGCATCCGACGCGATGCTCAAGGCCGCCAACGTCACGATGATCGGCTGGGATAAAGCAGGCTCGGGGCTGGTCACCAGCTTCGTCACGGGCGACGTCGCCGCGGTCAAAGCAGCAGTCGACTCCGGCGCGGCGGCCGCGTCGCGCGTCGGCGAGGTTGTCGGCGTCCACGTCATCCCGCGCCCGCACGACGACATCGACGCGATGTACCCCCAGTCTTCCAAGTCCACCAAACCTAAATCGTCCAAGTAACCACCCAAGCCGCTTGCGGCTTCGCGATATCCATTCACAACCGTGCCGCGCAACCACACGCCGCACGAAGGAGTCAAGACAATGGCAGCGATCGGCATTCTCGAAACACGCGGACAGACCGGCCTGGTCCAGGGCACCGACGCCATGCTCAAGGCGGCGGACGTCAAGCTCGCTAAATCCATCGGCATCGGCGGCGGCTACGTCACCGTCGTCGTCACCGGCGACGTCGGTTCGGTCAAGGCGGCCGTGGACGCGGGCGCGGAGGCCGCGGGCAGCATCGGCGAACTCGTCGCCGCCCACGTCATCGCACGGCCCCACGACCAGTTACTCGACTGCTTCTGATCCAGTCACCAAGCATGATCGTCCTCATCGCCAACCTGGGTTCGACGAGCTTCAAGTGCAAGCTCTACGACTGCCACCGGCATACGGGCAGCCGCAAGTTCTGCGCGATCGCCACCGCGGCGGTCGATCGCATCGGGCTGGGTAACAGCGCATGGTCCGTCAAATACGATGACCAGACGGTAGACGGCGTGACCGACCTTCACGACCACGAGGCGGCGATCACGCTGGTCCTCAAGCAATTCGACGAGGTCGGCGCGACCGAGGATGCCGAGATCGGCGCTGTCGGATTTAAGGCGGTGCACGGCGGCAGGATCAGCGGCGCGGTGCGTGTCGATGACACGGTGATGGCCGCGCTCGAAGAATTTTCTGATGTCGCGCCCGCCCACAACCCGCCCTATATGGCCGCGATGAAGGCGATGGATAAAGTACTCCCGGGCGTGCCCCAGGTCGCCGCGTTCGAGACCGCTTTTCACAGCACGGTCCCGCTCGCCCGCCGGGTCTACGGCACGCCCTACGAGTGGGTCGAGAAAGGCATTCTCCGCTACGGCTTCCACGGCGCATCCAACCGCTACCTCGCCCAACGCATGGCTCAAATCGCGCCCGAAGCGAAAAAACTCATCACCCTGCACCTGGGCGGTTCGGTGTCGGTCAGCGCGATCAATGACGGCCAAAGCGCCGCGACCTCGATGGGCATGACGCCCCAGGCCGGGCCGTTCCACGCCGCCCGTGTCGGCGACTTCGACGCCTTCGCTATGCTGAAGCTGCTCGCGTCCGGCATGACCGTCGACCAGATTTTCAACGACCTGGGCAAGAAGGGCGGCATGCTCGGCCTGTCCGGCGTCAGCAGCGACACACGCGAGATCAAGCAGGCTGCAGACAACGGCAACAAGCGGGCGCAGCTTGCGCTCGATGCGTTCGTCGAATCGTGTCGGCACTACCTCGGTGCGTACGCGGTCGTGTTGGGTGGCGTCGATGCGGTCGTATTCACCGCCGGGATCGGGCAGAACGCGCCCTGGCTGCGGTCGGCGATCTGCAAGGACCTGGGGTTCCTCGGCATCAAGCTCGACGTGAAACTCAACGACGCCACCACCGGCAACAAAGAGGCTGTCATCAGCGCAACCGGCAGCAAAGTAAAAGTATGGGTCGTCCCCACCGATGAGGAACTGGTCGTCGCGCAGCAGACCGTGGAAGTATTGGAAAGCGACACCGCAGAGGCCTCTGCCTCAAACAACTGATTGACAAGAACATCCGGACAGACCGGATCAACCAAGGAGCCTGACATGGCACAACAAGCGATTGGCACGATCGAAACTAAGGGCACCATCGGCGCGATCGAGGCGCTGGACGCGGCGCTAAAAGCCGCCAATGTGACCTTCCTACGTAAGGACAAGCCCGGCAGCGGGTACGTCGCGGTCACGGTGACGGGCGACGTCGCCGCGGTGAAGGCGGCGGTGGACGCCGGCGCGGAAGCGGCCCGGCGTGTGGGCGAGGTCGTCTCCGTCAACGTCATCCCTCGGCCGCACGAAGACGTGGTCAAGATCTGATTGGCCGAGATGTGTCCCAACGGGTATTGCACCCAAGGAGATTCCCATGTTCCTCGGACGCGTGAAGGGTCAGGTCGTCGCGACCCTCAAGGACAAGTCGATGTCGGGCGCGAAGCTCTTGATCATCGAGCCGCTGAAGGTGGACTACGAGCACGCGAAGCTGGCGGGCAACGGCAACGCCTCGGCGGGCCGGTTCGCCGTGACCGGACGCGCGATCGTCGCCATGGATATGATCGGCGCAGGCGAGGACCAGCTCGTCCTGATCACACAGGGCTCAAGCGCCCGGCTCGCGGACAACTGCAAGGACATCCCGACTGACGCCGTGGTCGTCGGGATCGTCGACAGCGCGATGGTCGGTAAGGAAGTGATCTACGAGTCGGCGCAGAAGAAGTGAAGCGATGAGTCCGCCGTTTATTACCAACTGATCGGATGCCCCGTTATGCAACAGGAACTGATCGCCAACGTGGTCGAGGAAGTACTCCGCCGGATGAACGGTGGGGGGCACGCTCCTGCCGTAACGGCCGCACCAAGAAATGCTGTAAGCCATGCGTCTCCCTCGACGGGTCTGTTCGCCGAGGTTGAGCCGGCCTTGGTCGCCGCAGAGCGCGCCCAGCAGCAGCTTGAAAAAGCGGGCATGAAAGTCCGTGCCCAGATTTGTGATCTTTACAAGAAGATTGCGCTGGACAACGCCGACGCGTGGGGTCGGTTTGAGCTAGACGAAACCAAGGTCGGCCGACTCGATCACAAGATCGCCAAGCTCCGGCTTCTGGAGACCGTGCCGGGTGTGGAGTATCTCAAGTCTCCAGCCCATTCCGGCGACGACGGCATTTCGTTAGACGAGGCCGCGCCCTGGGGCGTGATCGGCGTGATTACGCCGGTGACGCACTCGATCCCGACGGTGACCGCCAACGCGATCAGCATGATTGCCGCCGGTAACGCGATGGTCGTCAACCCGCACCCGTCCGGCGCGAAGAGCGCCGCCCTCGCCGCCGAGACGTACAACAAAGCCGTGCGCGAAAAGTTCGGGATCGACCCGTTGATCTGCCTGATCAACCCGCCGACGCTGCACGGCCGAGGAGATCTTCCGCCACGAACGCATCCCGCTGCTGGTCGCGACCGGCGGACCGGCGGTGGCGCGTGCGGCGATGAAGCAGCCCAAGCGCGCGATCGTCGCCGGCCCGGGGAACCCGCCTGTCGTCGTCGATGAAACCGCCGACCTGGATAACGCCGCCGAGTCGATCATCGTCGGCGGCGGTTTTGATAATAACCTTCTGTGCATCGGCGAGAAAGAGGTTTTCGTCGTCGAGAGCGTGTTTACGAAGATGATGGCGGCGATGCGCAAGGCCGGCGCGGTCGAGCTGAACGCGCAACAGATCAAGAAGCTCGCCGAGGTCGCGCTGGAATGGCATCAGGACCACTGGGTCGCCAAGCGTGAGTTCGTCGGCGCCGATGCGAAAGTGCTGGCGCAGGCGGCCGGGGCATCGTGCGGCAGCGGTGTGGACCTGCTTTTCGGCGAGACCTCGGCCGACAACCCGTTTGTGCCCACCGAGCAGATGATGCCGTTTATCCCGTTTGTGCGCGTGCGCGACTTCGAGCACGGCCTGAAACTCGCCGTCGAAAACGAGCACGGCTTCGGCCACACCGCGGTCATCCACTCCAACAACCTCGCCAACATCACACGCATGGGTAAGGTGATGAACACCACGATCTTCGTCGCCAATGGCCCGTGTACCGCCGGACTTGGCGTCGGCGGCGAGGGGTATCCCAGCTTCTCAATCGCGACGCCGTCCGGTGAAGGTATCACGACGCCGTTGACGTTCACACGTTTCCGCCGGCTCTCGGTCAGCGGCTCACTGCGGATCGTTTAAGGATAGACCCGCTCATGCAACTCGCCACCATCAAGGGCCGGGCCACCGCGACCGTCAAGCATCCTTCGCTTGCCGGTTGCCGGATGCTGTTGGCGCAGATGCTCGACGCGAAGCTGCAACCCGAAGGCGATCCGGTCCTGATTATTGACCGGCTTGGGGCGGGGCAGGGGGACATGGTGATGATCACCTCCGACGGGTTAGGTCTGCGGCAGATGCTCAATGACAACACCAGCCCCGCACGCTGGTGGACGGTCGGGATCGTTGACCACCACGGCGTGCAGATGCGGATGAACGGGGGAAATACTGGGGGGAAGTCCGGGGGTGATGCGTGAGTCATCCGGTGGATGAACAACTCGTGCAGACGATCGCGGACCTTGTCATGGCGGCGTTGAATAAGCAGACGCTGATGCCGGCGCGGGTCAGCCCGCCTCCCGGTTTATGTACCGCGGGCGGTGACTCTGTAACAAATCCGGTTACTGCTGCACCGCAAAGCGTAACCGTGACGCCGCCATCAACCGATCGCCCTCCATTAACCGGGATCATCACGGCGAACCAGCTACAGGACGCGATCCGTTCGGCCCACAATAAGGCGGTTCTATTAGCGGCAGACGCGAGGCTGACACCGCTGGCCCAAGATCTTGTGCGTGCGAAGCCTGATTGTGTGAAAAGGCAGAACATCAGCGAACAGGATGCGGACCTTAAGAAACTCAATCGAGGCCTGCCGTGGTCCTGGTGGACTTGCTGCCAGTGCGAATCGGTGAGGCGGGTCGTCGCTGAGCGTTCGGGCGCGGTCATCCCGATCACGGTACCACGGCAGGCTTCTTCGATTGCGGAAGCGGTGATGGCGGCTGATGCGGCGGTGCGTGGCGGTAGGTTGGCAGGTGTTGTGTTGTTCGTGAAGCACGCGGCGCGGGCGATGTGTTTGGCGAACCGCCGGCGGTCGCTGCGTGCAGTGCTGGGGAACTGCGACGAGGCGGTGGCGTTGGGCGTGCATGAGATCGGCGCGAACGTGTTGGTGTTGGAGTTTCCTTACCTGACGTACGAGGAAATGGCTACGCGCGTTGATTTGGTGATGCGTTCCGAGGCCCGTGCGTCGGGCGAGATGTCGCGTCTTTTGCGGGAAGTGGAGGGCCGGGGCTGACCCGGAGAAACATGCGTGTAGCGGTTGTCATAGGCCGGGTCGTACTGAATCAGAAACTGGCGTCGCTTGCGCCGGGGCAGTTGTTGTTAGTGGATGTGCTGGACGCCGATGGTTTGGCGGATCAGGCGGAGACGATGTGTCGATCGCAGCCGATGCCACAGTCATTGGTGGTTTTTGATTCGCTGGGCGCTGGTGTCGGTCAGGTGATCGCCGTGAGTGAGGGGCGTGAGGCGGCCGCGCCGTTTTATCCGGTGTCGGTGCCGGTTGATGCGTACTGTGCGGCGATCCTGGACACGTTTGAATGGCGGTCGTAGCCGGTTTTGACTGGTTGCGTTTGGAGTTTGACCGATGGACAGCCCCCTCTGGAAGATCAAGCAGCAGGTATGCGAGATCGGCCACCGCATCTGGCAGCGGGGTTACTGCGCCGGCAACGAGGGCAACCACTCCGTCCGCATCGGTCCCGACCGTATCCTCTGCACGCCGACGGGCATGAGCAAGGGCTTCATGGAGCCAGCCGACCTGTGCGTGATCGATCTTGAGGGAAAGCCGGTTGAGAAGAACGCCAGGGGTAGAACCCCCACGAGCGAGGTGCTGGTTCACCTGGCGATCTACCGCAAGCTCGACAATGTTGAGGCGGTGATCCATTCGCACCCGCCGCACGCGGTCGCGTTTTGTCTGGCCAACATCCCGTTGCCCGAGGGCATCCACCCCGAGGCCGAGGTGTTCCTGGGCAAGACGATCTTTGCGAAGTACGCGACGATCGGCAGCCCAGCCGTGCCCGAAACATTTATCAACCAGCTCACGCCCAACACCAACACCGTCCTGATGGCTAACCACGGATCGATCAGCATCGGCGGTGACCTTACCGAAGCATACTACCGGCTTGAGATCCTCGACAACTACTGCAAGCAACTGCTGCTGACTCGGCAGTTGGGCAGGGTGAACGTGCTGGACAACCGGCAGATGGCGGATTTGTTGAAGGTCAAGGAGCGGTTCGGCCTGTCCGATGATCGTGCGGCGTGCGCCAAGTCGGGGTGTATCGGCGCGGAGAACGAGCAGTTCCTTGCCAATTTTGGCGTACAGCCGATGACGGCCGAATGCCGGTGCGGGTGTGGTGACGTGCGGGGCAAACTTGTGGGAACGGACGCGGAATTCGAAAAGATGGTGCGTGCGATAACCGATCAGATTATGGCCTCGATGCGTGGATGATTGATACATCCCGGATGCGGGTGATTCACGGAGTACGATGTTTGCTGATTGTTGAACGACAATCCCGTTTACTTGAGATCATCAAGCGCAAGCAGGTCGCTGAACTGGCGGAGCTTTGCAAGGAGCTTGATGTGAGTATCTCCACGGTCCGCCGTGACCTGGAGACGATGGAAGAGCGGGGCGTCGTCCAGCGGACGCACGGCGGCGTGATCTACCGTGGCGAACTCGGCGACAAGTCCGGGCCGGTGAACGCGCTCGCCAGCCGGATGAACGAGAACATCGCAGCCAAAGACGCGATCGCCCGTTACGCCGCGTCACTGGTCCAGCCGCACATGACCGTGTTCATGGACGCCGGGTCGACGGTTATTTTCGCCGCCAGGGCCATCACGGTCCGGCCGATCCAGGTCGTCACGACGTCGCTTTCGATCGCAAACCATTACGTGGACGACGACCGTGTCGAGCTTACCCTTACCGGCGGCAACCTCTACCCACGCACCGGTGCGATGGTAGGTACGCTCGCCCGCAAGTGTCTAAGCGAACTACACGCCGATCTGTGCCTGTTCTCCCTCGCGGCGATCGATGAACAGGCGGCTTATAACATCAACCTCGAGATGGCGCGCGTCGAGCAGATGATGATGCAGCGGGCCAACCGGACAGTGATGCTCATGGACGCGACCAAGTTCGGCCGCAAGTCTCTGGTCAAAGTCTGTGGTCTCGGCGAGGTTGATCTCACCGTGACCGACGCATCCATCGACAAGTCGTGGGTGGACCGGTTGGGCGACGGGTTGGTTGTGGCGACATGATGTTCGCATGATCGACCGTTCAGATTGATCTGGCACGGCGGGAACAATCCGGGCAGGATCTTTCACTTACCCCCATGTACCAGGTCGCCCCATATTAACAACCACCCGGCATTTCACTATTAAACACTTGATAATTAATAATTTAGTGGCGGGCTATTTTAATTGCACGTGGGTTGTGTTAGAATAACGTGAGTAAAAGGGCCCCGGACGTTACATTTATCACGGGGGCGGGCTATTGGTAATGTCAGCCGGGGGTATGGGCGGGAGAAAAACCAAACCCATATTGGCGGGTAATGCGGGTTGGCGGGTCGAAGCCTCGTCACGGTTCCCTTAGAACCGGGTGCGGGGAGGGGTGCAAATCACAAGGGCGGGAGATCAATCCGAGCATGTGCCCAATACCGGTGGACGGGGTTGTGCTGCGCCGCCGATGGTCGGCGATTCGCCGGCGATGCGTGAGTTACGATCGCGCGTGCTTGCCGTGGCGCCGCGCCGTTGCACGGTTTTGATCGAGGGCGAGACAGGCACGGGCAAGGAACTGGTGGCACGCCACATCCACGCGGGCAGCCCCCGTGCCTCCGGGCCTTTTGTGCCGATCGATTGCTCGACGTTGCCGCAGACGCTGTTCGAGTCGCAGATGTTCGGGCATGTGAAGGGGGCGTTCACCGGCGCGGAACAGCACACGCTGGGTTTTGTCCGATCCGCTGACGGCGGGACGTTATTCCTGGACGAGATCGGGGAGATGCCGCTGCCCGCCCAGGCGAAGCTGCTGCGTTGCATCCAGGAGCGGACGGTCGTGCCGGTCGGCTCTTCCCGGGCGATACAGGTCGACGTCAGGCTGATCGCCGCCACGCACCGGGACCTGCGTGCGATGGTCGATGCGGGGACGTTCCGGCAGGACCTCTACTACCGGCTTAACGTTGCGCAGGTCCGTACGCCGCCGCTGCGCGATCGGGTTGAGGATATCGAATCCCTGGCGCGCCACTTCATGGCGGACCTGGCTGGTCTGTACGCCGAGGCCGAAAAAGAGATGGGTGCCGAAGTGATCGAGATGCTGGTAAATCACGACTGGCGGGGGAATATCCGGGAACTGAGCAACGCGATCGAACACGCCTTTATCTTTGGCCCGGGCAACACGGTCAAGCCGACGGACCTCCCCGAAGCTATTAGCAGGACACCCGCGCGGACACCGGCGGCCAAGGTTATCCCCTCGCTGGCGCAGGCCGAGCGTGAGTTGATCGTGCGCGCGTTGCGTGCCTCCAAGGGGAATCAGACCCAGGCCTCGGAGATCATGGGGATCGAACGGCACCGATTACGGAGGAAGATCGCTTTGTACGGCCTGGAAGACCTTGCCCAGACCAAGCCGCAGTAACACGCGGACGTTTTGTTTCTTTCATTTCGCTCGCGCCTCGCTCGACACACATGCATACGTGTGTGTTTGGGTGTACGGCGTTCAATCATCACGCATACATAACACCGACAAAGAAACCTTGTATTGAGTTGTATTGCTGCGCGCTTTGCGAATCACAAGCGAGGCGATCTTTCTTCGCGCACGGCTGGAACGAAACGTACCAGCAGGAACAAAATATGCCTTGCGATTGTAACTGCGCGCAATAATTAAGTTTACTTTGTCATAGTCGTAAATGTTGGATCATAATGTTCCGGCTCGCTGTTGAGGCTTTCATTTGTCGTGTTTCGTGCAGCGACATGTAACCATCACGCAATGGCGCATTTATAAAAATATTCGCAATCGATCACGGTCCGGCACGCGCTTCGCTAATTGTTTCCCGCATACGCAACGGAGCAAACAAGCGGAGATAAACGTGATCTGTGTTCATCTACATTCTGTTTTGCTGATCACACTCACGGAAGACGATCAGGATAAAGAGCGGATCTTTTCCGCGGGCCCCTGGATCGCGGTGGAGTCGCAAGCGATCGGTGAGGTACTCCGCCAGGTCAGGTTTTACCGCCCGCGTGTGGTTGTGTTTGACCTGTCCATGCTGATCTACGGCAGCGATAAGAGTGACCGGGCGCTGCGGGTGATATCCGCGGTCCGGCAAAGAACGCCGGGCGTTTCGATCGTCGTGCTGGGGCCATACGAAGACCCCGCGATGGAGCCGGCCGTGCGACGGGAGGGGGCGAGCGTGTACCTGCCGGTGACCGCGGGACACGATCGGGGCGACGTGCATCGGATCGTTCAGGTCTTACGCGACCGTGCCGGCCCGAACAGGACGCACGGCCCCCCGGCCAGCGGCGTGCCGCCCCGGTGACCAGGCACACGACAACATTCAGTCAGCAAAGCTGACAACGTCATCACGGAGAGAAAGCCTCGGAGAAAGTAGCGGAGAAAGCGGGGGGGAGAAAGCATCGGAGAAAGCAACCAGCGGCCGGGCACATCATCCGGCTCGGCCGCTCCAGGGCAAAGGGGAAAGATCATGTTGACCATCAATCAAGCACAAAACATCAGGCAGGCAAGCGGTGAGCAGTTGCTCCTGCTGGCCGTGCTGGGGACGAAAGAAACGCGGGGGCGGATAGACCGTGAATTGAATCGCCGTGCCGTGGCGGGTACCGCAGGCAAGCGGCCGCAGAGGCCGGGCTGGCGCTCGCCCCTCTCGATCGGGGCGGCATAGACCGGGAAAAAACAACCTTCGACCTTCATCCTCACTCCTCCCCGCCGGTGTCTCGAAAGGCATGCCGGCGGATTACGGACGACCCCGAACATGAACTAACGACCTCATCCTCACTCTCCCGCCGGTGTCTCGAAAGGTATGCCGGCGGATTCGGACGACCCCGAACATGAACTAACGACCTTCATCCTCACTCCCTCCCGCCGGTGTCTCGAAAGGCATGCCGGCGGATTACGGACGACCCCGAACATGAACTAACGACCTTCATCCTCACTCTCCCCGCCGGTGTCTCGAAAGGTATGCCGGCGGATTACGGACGGCCCCGAACATGAACTAACGACCTTCATCCTCACTCCTCCCCGCCGGCGTCCTGAAAAGTATGCCGGCGGATTGCAGACTTGATCTTCAACGGCATCTGAACAACTAAGGAATGAACCATGTATACACGATCTATCCGAAAAATCTTCAAGGCCGTGTTTACTGTCGCGCTCTTCACGATTGCTAACAACGCATGGGCACAAGGCACGGCCAGTGGGCCGGTCACCATACACGATATCGGGGCCTCCGCGACCTACAGCGGTGTTGAGATCGGCGACGCCGCGAACCCTATCCCGATTGACCTTGACCCGAACGGGCCGCCCTGGACCAAGCGGATCTGGGACCTTCAGGACCAGTGGCAATTCTTAAGCTTCCAGAACATCCGTGAAACCATCCTCAATGTCGGGACCGAGCCCTGGTACGACTGGCACGAGAACATCCTCCCCGAGCCATCTGGCCTATATGCCGCGCTGTGGTATACGAATCCGAACTCGTTCTACCTGACCATCAACGGCAACCCGATCACGGCCAACGTGTCCGGCCTGGGGACGCCGAGCCTCACGTTCGACAACTTTTCCCAGCCGGTCAATCCGGGCGACGTGCTTGTGATTAAGAAGACGGTCACCCACGGCAATTACCTGCCGCCGGGTGGTGTGCTCGCCGGCTCGATCTTCATCATCGAGGAATACCCCACCCCCGAGCCGGCCAGCGCGGCGCTGATCGGAGCAGGTTCCCTGCTGCTGCTCGCCCGGCGTAGGCTTGCAACTAACTGACCCTCATACTCACTCTCCCTGCCGGTGTCTCGAAAGGCATGCCGGTGGATTGCAGACGACGCATCGAATACACCCACTTTTTCTAAAGGATCGAACCATGTATCTGCAACACGTCCGAAAATTGATGGTAGCAGCCGTCGCCTTGACACTGCTCACGCTCTCGACCGCCGCGCAAGCGCAAGGCACCGCCAGCGGCCCCAACACGACCCACGTCGTTGTTCCCGGCCCCGGCGTCATCATCGGCAACCCCAACAACCCGTTCCCCATCGACCTGGACCCCGTCGGCCCGCCGTGGACCAAGACCATTAATGACCCCAATTTCCTGCTGCTTAACGGCGCATTGTTGAACCTGAATGAGTCCATCATCAACGTCGGCACCGAGCCGTGGTACGACTGGCACGAACACATCCTGCCCGATGCCAGCGGCCAGTTCCCCGGCAACTGGATCAATGTCCAGATGTCGGTCAACGGCAACCCCATCACCTTCAACGCCGTCGGGCTCGGCACGCCCAACCTCGACCTGAACGGGTTCTCCCAGCCGATCCTTCCCGGCGACATCCTCAACATCCGCAAGATCATCGATGTGTTCCCCGGTATCCCCGGCATCGTCAACCAGCCCATCGTCATCCAGGAATACCCGACCCCCGAACCCGCCAGCGCCGCGTTGATCGGGCTGGGCGCTGCAACGCTCGTGTTCCGGCGGAGGGAGGTGGCCCAAAGGACCTGATACCCACCGTCACCGCGTCCCCGCCGACGCTTCGGGGAGAGGCGTCGGCGGGCTGGAGAAAGCAAAGCCTTCGTCAACCGCATAGAAACGCACGCACGTTTGAAAACCATACGCACCGGGTCGGCCCGCCTAAGAAACGTGAGCCGGACCCATTCGAAGAAATGAACCCACCATGTTCCCCGCAATGAACCTTAGCACGAACCACTTTCTCAGGAGCCTATCCATGTATCGCACTTGTGTGAAACCGCTGGTCGTCGGTTCCTTGTTGTGTGCCGTGTCGCCCGCCTTTGCCTACCTGGGCAGCTTCGAGTTGTCCGACGGGTATTACCGACCCCAATATGCTGCCTGGCCCAACGGCGGCGGGCTGACTTCAACGAGACGATGATCAACGTCGGCACCGAACCCCTGGTACGACTGGCACGAGCAGATCGCACCCGACATTTTCGGGACTATCCCCGCTGTCTGGCAGTTCGTGTTCATGACCATCAACGGGAACCCGGTCGGTTTCACGTTAAGCGGCATGGGTACGCCCAACCTTGATATCTACAACTTCTCACAGCCCCGTGCTTCCGGGCGACGTCCTTAACATCAGCAAGTTTGTGAATGTGTTGCCGGCCAACGCCGCGCTACCGCCCCAGCCCCTGGTCATCCACGAATACCCCACGCCCGAGCCGGCCAGCGCCGCGCTGTTGGGGATCGGGACACTGCTCTTGACGACCCGTCGGAAGGACTCGTCGAACTGATCCATACTCACTCCTCCCTGCCGGTGTATCGAAAGATAGGCCGGTGGATTAAAGCGTCGATCCCATACGCACCCGTGTCACAAAGGACAACAACCATGAAAGCCGAAATCGTAAAGCTGATGCTGGTACCCGTCTTGACGTTTGTCGTATGCATGGCGTGCAACGCCGCACAGGCCCAGGGCACCGCGAACGGGCCGGTCACGTTTCACAACGTCGATCCCGGCCCTTTCGTACTGATCGGCAACCCCAACAACCCGGTCCCGATCGACCTCGACCCGGTTGGCCCGCCCTGGATCAAGAACATCTCCGACCCCAACGGAAACATCATCAGCGGCGGCAACCTCAACCTCAATGAGACCATCATCAACGTCGGCACCGAGCCTTGGTACGACTGGCACGAACATATCCTGCCCGATGCCACTGGGATTACGCCCGGTGTCTGGACCAGCGTGCTCATGACCATCAACGGCAACCCCGTGGTCCTCAACGCGACCGGACTTGGCACACCCAACCTCACGCTCAACAACTTCTCCCAGCCGGTGCTCCCCGGCGACATCATGAACATCCGCAAAACCATCAACGTGTTTGTTTCCCCCGTCCCGTTGAACATGCAGATCGCAGAATACCCGACTCCCGAACCGGCCAGCTCCGCGCTACTAGGGCTGGGATCACTGGCCGTGCTCCGCAGACGGAAGGAGGCCCTCTAACTCTCCAAACACCCTTCGACACCTCGTCGGCACACTTAGCGGTGTGTCGGCGGTTTCCAAAGCGGGACGAGTCACATTCACGTAGCACGAAAGGAAACCAAGATGAACAGAACCCTCAAGAGCTTGCTGGTGACACCATTGATCGCGCTGACGCTGCTGCTGACGTCAAGCGTCGCGATGGCGCAGGGCACCGCGAGCGGGCCTTTCACCATCCACGTGGTCGACCCCGGCCCGGTCGTCAACATCGGCAGCCTTATCAATCCGTTCCCGATCGACCTCGATCCCGTCGGCCCGCCCTGGTTCAAAAACGTCGGCGACCCCAACTTCCTTGTTACCGGAGCGAGCGACCTGGCGTTCAATGAGACGATCATCAACGTCGGCACCGAGCCGTGGTACGACTGGCACGAGCTGATCCTTTCACCACCGGTAGGTATGCCGCAGAGCAATTGGCTGACCGTAAAGGTGCTGGTCAACGGTACACCGATCGGGTTCAGCTCCACGGGCCTGGGCACGCCGGCTCTCGACCTGTTCGGCTTCTCACAACCCGTCCTGCCCGGCGACATCCTCCAGATACAGAAGACCGTCGAAGTCTTCTCCACCGCGGGTTTCAGCGGCGCGTTCCTACGGATCCAGGAATACCCCACACCCGAGCCGGCGAGTCTGGCGTTGCTGAGTCTCGGTTCATTGGCCGTGCTCCGCAGGCGGAAGGAGGCCCTCTAACTCTCCAGATTCCCTTCGACACCTCGTCGGCACATTTAACGGTGTGTCGGCGGATTACTGAAAAAACACCACGAATCTTTGTACAGGAGAGGCAGAACATGAGTTCAATCAAACACGTATTAGCCGCCGGCTTCGTCTTAGCGATGTCCCATGTCGCCACTGAAGCCGCGCTGATAACGAGCGCCGCCCCGCTCACGCCTACCACTGTTATCGATTTTCAACAGTTTACGACCGTTGCATTCGCCAATGCCGTGCCCGTTCAGGTGGGCACGCCCGTCGGTTTGGACGTTGAGCTTTTCGGGGTCGGTACGTATGACACGTATGTCGGCCCGGTCAGCCACAGCCTGGGCGCCAACGGTTCCTGGAACAGCACGGGTGACGTCAACTTCCGCAGTGTACGTCTGCCGGTCAGTACAGCCCTGGCGTTTGACTTCGTCTTCAACACCGCCCCGGTGATGGGTGTCGGCGGATTCATGAATTACGCCCCGGGTTACGGGCCGGTGCTGATCGAGGCTTACGATGCGGGCGGCGTGCTACTTGAAAGCTACACGATCAGCACCGTCGCACCGATCAGCACGCCCGGTGGGCTGAACCAGGGCGCGTTCCGCGGCATCCTGCGTGGGACAAACGACATCGCACGCTTCCGTGTTGCCGGGGGTTACGCGGTGCTTGATAACCTGACGTTTATCGGCGTGCCCGAGCCCGCGTCGGCGCTGCTGCTGGGTCTGCTTGGCATCGTCACCACTAACGTTCGTAACAGGAGGGCGTCATGATCGGCAAGGCTGGTACTTTACTGTGTGCTGGTGCGCTTATGATCGGTGTGTGCCCGGTCCGCGCGGCGAACTTGGCGTTCGATTCGGCCGCCGACCCGGTCTACAACGACGGCTGGCAGTCCGGGGATAACGGCGGGTACGGATTGGCACCCTGGGGCCTGCTGGCGCTGGGCACAAGTTCCGGCCATTTCATGTCGACCTCGACCGGCAACGGCGACGGGCTGGACGACGGGACCACACGCGGGGCGGCCAACGACCGTGACATCGACACGTCCGGCCGGTCCTGGGGCATGTACGCCTCGTACGACGCCAACGCTGACGGCGCCGGCGCGTTCCGCTCGCTGACGGGCGGCCCGTTGTCGATCGGGCAGAGCATATTGATCGACATGGATAACGGGTACATCGTCGCGTCGGGGTTGAACACGGTCGGCGTCCAGTTCCTGGTGTCGGACGGCAACGCGGTCTTCTTCCGTTTCAAGGGCGGCGACACGAACTACGAGGTGCTGACCAATAACTTCACCACGATCGATACGACCACGCTCGGGTTCGCGGACGAAGGCATGACCATCGCGCTCACGCGGACCGGGTTCGCCACGATGAGCCTGACCGCTACCCTCCGCAACGGCGACACGGATACTATCGCGCTGATAATGACGGGATCGGCCGGCGCCGACGTGATCGGCCTGTCGCTTAACAACGACAGCGCCGGGCCCGGATCGTCACACGACGCCTATTTCAACAGCATCACGGTGACGCCCGAGCCGGCGTCCGCCGCGCTGCTTGGCATTGCCGGGGTCTTTACTTTTAACCGTCGTTTAAGGAGCTCATCATGAGAAAACTGGCACAACCGATCTTAATCATCAGCGTTTTGCTCGTGACGGCCGGCCCATTGCTGGCGCAGGGCACCGCGACCAGCCCCAGCACCGTTCACGTCCTGGCAAGCGATGGCAATATCTACGTCGGCGGCCCGAATGACCTGATCAACGGCCCCGCGCCGTACCCGATCGACCTGGACATCACCGGCGGGCCTTGGCGCAAACAGATGAAAACCGATCCCCTGGCCGGAGGCGGCGCACCCGGCAAACTGATCGAAACCATCCAGAATGTCGGCACCGAATCCTGGTATGACTGGCACGAGACCTTTATCAGCGGCGGTATCTTCGGTAACTGGTCCGCGATGGATTCGGTCTTGATCAACGGAACGCCGATCACGTTCGATCAAGCCATCAGCGGAACAACCTTAACCATTGATAATTTCTCACAACCCGTCCTCCCCGGCGACGTGCTGACGCTCACCAAGTCGATGATCACGACCGACAATGTCATCGGCCCCGACCAGGTGCTCTTCACCGTGCTGGAATACCCGACGCCTGAGCCTGCGAGCGCCGCGCTGCTGGCGCTGGGGGCATCAGCCTGCCTGGTCCGGAAACGCAACTGAACTATATCGCACACCGAATAAAGGACCACGATATGAAACGCCAAATGCTTGCATCACTGATCGCTGCTATCGCAGCCGCGCCCGCGTTCGCCTCCTTCACACCGATCCAATACCAGGACCTTTCCGACTGCGATACGCTCGGCCCACTGCCGAAAATCATGGACGAGCTCGGCACCGGCGCTTTCCCCGCCAACGAGCTGATCTCCGCCACGTTCACGTTTACTTCCATCGACGCCTGTCCGCTGAACAGCGACCAGCTCATCCCCAACGTGCTTCTGATCATCACCAATCTGACGAACATCTCGTTCACCGACCTGCACTACGTCGCCGACCCGATGACGACGTTCTCCAACTACGACGGCATTATCAACGGCGAGCACGCGGTCAAGATCGACAACGTCGGGCTGAACCGGCCGCTGATCGCCGAGCTGGGCGGGACGCAGCCGCTTGTGTTCGAGCCGGGCGAGACCTGGGAGATCGTGCTGGACGACTGGCTGACCGCTACGGGCCTGACGCCGGCTGACCTGGGCTCGATCGGCGTGCCCAGCCCGCCCGTGCCCGACCCGTCCAGCGGCAGCATCGTCGCCATCCCCGTGCCCGAACCCGCGTCGTTAGGTCTGCTGGCACTAGGCACGCTGGCGATCGCTCGCCGCCGCGTCTGAAACAATAGAACCCATCACAACGAGGCGGCGCGGCGTAGGTTCTCCGTGCCGGACACAACCGATCACTTATTTAACAAGGATTACAATAATGAAAACCAACCACACCCTCACGACCGGCTGTGTTGCAGCCCTCTCGCTCGCTTTCACCTCTTCGCTCCACGCCGGGCAGATACTCGGGTTCACCTGGTCCTCCGGCATCGCCTCCATCGCGGGCGAACCCGTGGACCCGCCGGTTGATCCGAACAACGACAATGTTGTCGGCGCCTCGCCCAACGAGGTCGTGGTGACACAGAAGGACTTCTTTGGGGTCAACGGCGTGGCGGACATCGTGTTCACCGTTATCGATTCGGGCGGGACGACGGAATACGCTTTCATCGAAGGTGTGAGCAACTCATCGGGCATCGACTGGAATCAGTACCGGATCGAGCTGGGCTTCGGCGAAGGCTCAGGCTTCGTCGCCTCGACGCCCGGCGACGGCCTGGACTTCGATACGCCGGACGAGGATTCGCCGTTCGACTTCTCGGTGTTCTTCCCCTCCGCGTCACTCGAGGATGAAGACACCATCCTGGCCGAGGGGGGGATCTTCCCCTACCTGGCGTTTACGACGCCGCCTTTCAGGTTCTCGGTCGACGTGCCGGACGGGATCGACAGCTTCACGCTGCGCCAGATCCCGATCGCCGTGCCCGAGCCGGCGTCCGTCGGGCTGGTTGCCCTGGGTGCAGTCGCTGTGCTTAATCGCCGACGCCATGCCTAACGCTGATCGGTCTACCCGGACCGGCGGCCGACTACCGCCATCCATTCAACAAATCCCACCCGTATCGGGCGGCACGATCGGAGCTTTCTCCGGTCGTGCTGTGCTTTTAACCGCGCGTCGGTGGTGAAGCCGCTATCTATATAGATACGCCCGGTCGGTTGGGCGGTGTCTGCCAGGATGCATATCCTAAGTACCCACAGATAGATACAATGAATAGTGCCCGATTGTACCTTTGCCGGTATCGACGGGCGGAAAATCCGTACCCCGCCCAGACGCGGGGCCCATTCGTGCGTCTATCTCTATGAACGCGGGACGATCGAGACCGGCCTGGACGAGACATGACACAGACGTCGCCGGAACATGCCGAAGACGATGACGCCGACACACAGGTCGGCGTAGGGAGCCTTTCCGGGCAGACGGCCACGGGCGCGGTTGGCTGTGATATGGGCCTGCACCTGGTCGGTTGTGAGCCGGACAAGCCGGGCATTGAAAACTTCGACGCCATCGTCGCCGCGCACGAGTCGGCCATGCTGCGCTACGCCCGCTACCAGCTCGGCCGGGACTACGAAGGCAGGCACCACGATGCGCAGGATATCGTGCAGGAGGCGCTCTTACGCCTGCACCGGCAGTGGCGTCAGGATAAGCACGGCGGGCTGAAGAACGTCAGGGCCTGGCTGATGCGTGTGACGCACAACCTGACGATCGACGCGATACGCAAGCGCGGCCGGCAACGCGCAGCGAAGATAAAGATGCAACAGGACGCATTAGACACAACCAGCCGACTATCCACTGAATCGAATGGTATGGACGCGCTGGAAACAAATGAAGCGGCCGACCACGCGATGCGCCTGCTCCGTGAGCTTCCTGACACTCAGCAGCGCGTCATGATGCTCCGGCTCAACGAACTGACCGTCCGGGAGATCGCGGAAGTATTGGACATGAGCGTGGGCAACGTCGGGTACCACATGAACCAGGCCCTGACCACGATCGCCCGGCAGATGAAACAGGCCGGGGCGGTATGACAGCAATGAACGAAACAGGCCCGTGCCCCTGACGGGAGAACCGAACCATGAACCGAGAACAAGCCGAATCCCTGCTGGCCCAACTGGTCTTCGACGACCTCGAAGAACCTCTGCGCACGCAGCTTCTGGAATACCTCAAGACCGACCCCGAGCTGAACGAACGCCTGGGCGATATGCGCCTGACCGCAAAACTGCTGCACGACGCGGTCGCGGCGGACGATGCGCCGAAGCTGGATGAAACGCACAAGGCGGGGCTGGCTAAACAGATCGATAGCGACAGCCGCAAGCGCGGCGTGATCCGTGTGATCGGTTTCGCCCGGATGCACCCCGCCGTCGCGGCGCTGCTGGTGATATCTACGGCGGCGATTCTCATTGGCGTGCTCTTGCCCGCAACGGGTTCCGCCCGACGCGCCGCGAGACAGATGAAGAATACCACGCAGGTCCGCGGCATCGTACAGGGCTTGGTGACGTATGCTGGCGGCAACAAGGAACGGATGCCGGGGATTGTCGACCAGGTGGATGTAGCCGACCAACCAGTTGCCGCAATGGAAACCGGTGAAAAATCGACGGCCGATCCAAGCATCAGTGATCTTAATAGCCAACAGGCCCGCATCGACACGGCGCGGCGCAAGCTGGCTTTGAAGGAGAACGAGTGGGACTATGCCGCCGCCACAGATGAAAAAGCGGGTGTGGCGGTGGTCACGCCGGGTCAGGAATCGTCCGACCGTTTCGCGGGCCGGGGTTACGCGTTGAATGGCGACACGCCAGCCGAGGCGGGTGATGACTTGTATCAGCTAAAAGATCAGGTCGCATCCAGCAGCGGCACGACCACAGAGTTCTACAGCCTTGATAGCGCCGACCGACGCGTTGAATTGCAACAGCAGAACGCGCAAGACGGGGCCGACCAGAGCCGGCGGTTGTATGCCCAGGCAGGCCGGTCTGGAGAGGCGGCGGGCCAGCCGTCGGGCGGCGCAATGGGTGGTTACGGCGGGTACGTGGCCGGTGAGGCCGACCGTTCGGGCGCCATCGCCTTAAACGAATCTTCTAGCGAATCAACCCGCGGGGATACGCTGGATTTCTATTACGGCCGACAAGCGGGGACAGTCGACGACGGAGTAGCCGCATCAGCAGCGGGAACACGGATCGATGACCTAAGTGAAAATACAATTACCAATAATACTGTCCCGGTAGAGTCGGATAACTTAGGCAGTATTCAAGGCGGATTGCCAAAACTTACCGAAACGGAAAAGCAAGATCAGGTTCAATCACTGTTGCGCAGTGCCTTGGACTATCAACGTGACATGCAATATGACAAGGCACTTGAACGACTGGATCAGGCCAAGTCTGTGGACCCGGGCAACAAGGCGGTTGATGCGGTTGAAAAAATGGTAACCGAAACCAAGATCGTGAACGAAGCACGCGATATTCTCAGAGAACGCGATTTAAGTCTAGCCCAACAGCCTGATGACCACGATCCAAGTGTGAACACTCAAGCTGAGCCCCCGAAATACCCCGCCGATTGGCCATTAATAACATCCGGCACAGTCGTAACCAATGGCGAGGATAAGACCACGCTCGGCGTTGAACTTAAACCCGTCGAAGGTGTTCCTATTGCGTCAGCGGTCGAGCCGCCGGCGCTTGGCGAAACCAATGGCAAACCCACCGCCGACGAAGAACAATCCGTTGTCAAGGGCAAGGCTGTCGTTGGTTATTCTATTGTCCCCGCCGAAGACCCGACGCCCGCTCGCAAGCCGCGTCTGATGCCTGTCAACCCGTGGGTGATGACCGCGGAGGACCAGCTATCGACCTTTGCGCACTGGATGTGGACACCGCGTCGTATGATATCGCTCGTCGGTATATCAATGACGGGTTCCTGCCGCCGAGATACACCGTGCGGATGGAGGAGTTTGTTAACAGCTTTGACTACAACTACCCGGCCGGGCAGGACGACAGCGAGGCGTTCACGGTGTACGCCGAGGCGAAGTCGCCTACCGGAAGGTACTGTTCTGAAGATCGGCGTGCGCGGCAAGGTGGTCGGGCGCGACCAGGCCAAGCCGGCGAACCTCGTGTTCGTCATCGATACCTCCGGCTCGATGGATCGCGATGACCGGTTGCCGCTGGTCCGCCAGAGCCTGGCGATGGTGCTGGATCAACTATCACCACAGGACCGCGTGTCCGTCGTCAGCTACGGCACCGAAGCCCGGCTGCTGGTCGAGGCTGTGCCCGCGACCGAAAAGATGCGCATCCTCGATGCCCTCGAATCGCTCCAGACAGGCGGATCGACCAATCTGCTCAGCGGCGTTGAGCTTGGTTACGAGGTCGCCCAACGGCAGTTCATCACCAACGGCGTGAACCGTGTGATCCTGAATTCCGACGGCGTGGCCAACGTAGGCCCAAGCGAAACACAGGAGCTTGTCGATCAAGCGCAGACGCTGCGCAAGCAGGGCGTGACGTTTACCAGCGTCGGCTTCGGGGCCGGGAACTATGACGACGAGGTGCTCGAACAGCTCGCCAACAAGGGCGACGGCGGGTACCTGTTCGTCGGCTCGCTCGATGAAGCCAAGCGCGTCTTCGTGGATAACCTCGCGGCGACGCGCCCGACGATCGCGTTCGACGCCAAGATCCAGGTCAACTTCGACCCGGCCCGTGTCCGCCGTTACCGCTTGATCGGCTACGAGAACCGTGACATCGCCGACACCGACTTCCGAAATGACACGATCGATGCCGGTGAGGTCGGCTCCGGGCAATCCGCCACCGCGCTCTACGAGGTCGAACTGCTCGGCCCGACCTTGGCCGCCGAAGCGACCCCAGCCCGACCTGGGCACGGTCTATGTCCGTTACCGTGACCCCGATTCGAGCCAAGGTGCGCGAGATCGAATCACGGCTGACCAATGACATGATCGCCAGAGCGTGACGCCGAGAACGACCCGCGGTTCTTCCTCGCCGGTGCGGCCAGGTTCGCCGGAAGTCTTGCGGCGGCAGCGGGTACGTCGACCTCGATCCGGATCTGAATCGTAGCCTTGCAAAAGTACAGGGCGTTCTTGAGCCTGCGGCGGCGCGGTTGCCTATGGACGCCGCGGCGCAGGAACTCGTGACACTGGTCCGCCGGTCGCAGGGCCTGCCCCGCGCGGAGTGAACGGTAAGGACAACCCATTAGCGGGGATCAACCATGAAACCTGGCAAGCTATCCTATGCTCTGACATTGCTCGCACTGTTCTTTGGCGGAGTTGCGCACACGCCGCCGCGGAGGTGGATGTCAGCAACGCCGCCGTCCTGGCCGATATCGACGGCGAGAATCTCACGTTCACTGTGCGCTTCGACATCGTCACCAAAACCCCGGGCCAATGGGTCGATGTCGCGGTCGGCGAGGTCGTGCTGGATGAGGTGCGTTCGCCCGGTGATGGTTACACGATCGCTTACGACGCGGACCGCAAGGCCTACCGCATGGGCTTCGGTGGCGCTGGGCCACGCACGGTCGAACTCACGCTTGCCGCGAAGCCGACACCGCTTGGCGATACCGGCTGGCGTGAAGTTAGCTTCGAGATGCCCGCTTCCCGTGTACGTGAACTTGAAATGACCTGCGACCGCGCTGATCTTGAAGTAAAACTGGTTGGAGCGGTGCGTGTGAAGCGCGAAGTTAAAGATGGCAAACTCAAGATCACCGGCGTGCAGGGCGCGGACAAGCGTTTTGTCGTGCGCTGGAAGCCGCGTGTGCAGGACCTGGACGCGGAGCTAGTGTTTTCTGCGGAAATGAACACGATCGCGAGTGTGCAGGCCGGGGCAGTCGGGTAGGATACGCTGATTGTTTACGACGTGGCCCAGGGCAAGGTGGATGAGATTTCGCTGCACACGCCCAAGGGCCTGTCCATCACGCAGGTGCTGGGCAACGATATCCGGGACTGGCGTATCGAAACGACCGAAGGCGATGGGCCTGACCTGCTGCACGTCGGATTGAGCCGGCCGCAGACCGGGCGGTACGGTCTGCAGGTGGTGGGGGAATCCACCTTAGCCACATTCCCAGTGGAGTTGCGCTTGCCCGTCATCGAAACGGTCGGGGGCATCCGTGCCGGCGGCCACCTTGCGGTTGGGACTGACAGCGCGATCGCGCTGGTCATCAAGGAAGCGGGGGGGCTGTCGCAGGTCGATGCGCAGGCGATGCCAAACTACATCCTCGATAACGACCACCCGCGCCGCGTCCCGACAGGCAAGGTGTTTTATTACGCCTTCGCATCTACTGCATACGGGCTGGTGCTGAACCTTGACAACGTCGAGCCGACGATGGACGCGGCGGTCCGCGTGCTGACACGGGTCGGGCAGGACGACATTCGCATCGACGCGCAGGTCGAACTGGATGTGCGTGATGCCGCTACGCCAGGTCGATCTAACGCTGCCCGAGGGGATGACGGTGGTGAGCGTCACCGGGGCGCAGGTGGATGATTACCGCCAAATGGATAGCGACGGGCAGGGGCCGCCGCGCGTACGTGTCACATTCAAGGAACCCGTACTCGGGCATGTGGTGGTTGACCTGAGACTGGAGCTTGGCCGATCGCCGCTTGATGTTGCGTTGATGCTAACGGGTTTCAATGTCGACGGGGCGCGCAGTCAGCGGGGGTATGTCGTACTTGCTTCGGAGCAGGGCGTCGAGCTGGGCGAGATCGCCGCGGACCCGAACGCGTTGCGTGAGGTCAATATCGCTTCGCTGCCGGTACGTATGGATTCGGCTCGTACCGCTTTCCGGTTCGGCGAACCCGGGTGGTCGCTCGGTTTTGAGCCGAAGCGCACCCCGCCGGGCGTGCGTGTTGAATCGTTCCATCTTGTCACGCTCGGTGACGGCGTGACGATCGGCAACGTGGCGTTTTCATACTTCATCACCGGCTCGCCGATCGATGAATTTCGTTCCGCGTTGATCCGGGGCTGCGCAATGTCGAGTTCGTCGGGCGTGATGTCCGCTATGCGAAGCAGGACGACAAGGCCCCCGGTCTATGGACCGTCAAGCTCCAGCGTCGTGTGATCGGCGACTACAACCTGGCGGTGACGTATTCCCAGCCCGGTCCCGGCGCCGATCCAATTCTTGTTGGCGGCGTGCGGTGCGCTGACGTTGAATCACAGGCCGGTTACCTCGTCGTCGCCAGCCACCGGGACGTCGGCCTCGCGGAAGACAAGCCGACCGACGCCGGGCTGATCGAGATCGACCGCGATGAGTTGCCCGCCAACTACCGCCTGCTCGTCTCCGCCCCGGTGATTGCGTGCTACCGTTACAGCGGCGATGTGGAACCGATGCCGATCAAGGTTAATGCCTACGAATCGGGTTCTTTGCTCCCAGCCGTCGTAGAGATGGCGGAAGTATCCACACAGATCGCCGCACAGGATAACGGTGACGCGGAATCGTCCACCACCGTTACTTTCAGGGTCAAAAACGCATCGAGCCAGTTCATGTCACTGCGTCTTCCCGCCGGTGCGGAGGTCTGGAGCACACGCATGGCTGAGGGGTATCAGATCGATGCCGGCGGGGATGTTCTGGTCGATGACCAGGGCGTGGCGATCATGGATTACAAGCGCATTGTCGCATCCCACAACAAAGCAACCGGCGAGCTGTTGATCCCGCTGCCCCGGCCGCGCGATCCGAACACGCCCATGACGATCGAACTGGTCTACGGCCAGGTCCACCCGTCGCCGGGCTTCTCGGGCAAGCTGTCTCTGCAGACGCCGGTCGGTTCCGTCGCTTCGACGTATGAAAATTGGCGTGTCAGTGTGCCTGCGGAATGGGCGGTGCACGCCGATACGGGCGATCTCCAGCCGCGGCCAAGGGAAGAGCACCACGGGCGGGTCTCGCGTGTGTTGCGATCGGTAGCAAGCGGATGGGCCTGGGCGGTGCATGAAACACTCGGGTCGGTGCTGACATGGTGGGTGGTAGCAGGCGCGATGCTTATCCTTGGGATTGTGGTTTTATCTGCACGCGGCCTTGTATGGGAAACTCTTGCAGCTGTGTCTTTGGTTCTGGTCCTGTTGCTTGGCATCGTCGCGGCCAATTCACCTGTCTTTATTAACCATTTCACAAGCCCCGATGACCTGACCACGCTTGAGTTTACGCAGGTTATGTCGGTAACGTCGGGGGAACCGGCGTCGGTCTCGCTGCGCGTCACGCCGGCGTGGCGGCAGTACGCGGATGTGTTCTCGGCCTTCGTTGTACCGCTGACCGGGTTGCTGGCCGTGGTGGCGGTGATTTTTACAAAGTGGGCGAAGCGTGTGCTGCTTGCGATGGGATTGGTTATGTTGTTGTATGGCGCGTGCAGGTTCCCGGTCTTATCCGCACCTGTCGGACATTTACTGACGTGGGGCTTGCCCGCGTTGCTGGTATGCGCGTTCATCGGAGCTGTCGTGGTCCCGCATATCCGTCGAACCGCCTCGGTCCGATCTGCTGCGGTGACGGCAACGTTGCTCTTTTCCATACTGCTAACTATGTCAGGCTGCGCATCGACCGGCAAGCCGCCGGTCGCTGTGGACGACGCGATCCTCGATCGGGTCGAGCTTGATCTTTCGGTTGAAGAAGATGCGATGGCGTGTGAGATGCGTTTGGATATCAACGCCGTCGAACCGATACGGTTAACCCTCCTGGGACCCGGCGCAATCCTGCTGTCGGCCGAACACAGCGCTCATGGTCTGGCACTCGAGCCTGCCGACGAAAATTACGACGTGGTCATCAAACGCCCGGGACGGTACCGTTCCACGGTCCGTTTTCTAATGCCGTTACCGCGCGGTGACGATCCGCGCGTCGGGTCGTTCCAATTGCCGATCCCCGCTTCGTTGACAAACCGCGTCACGCTGACGATCCCCGGTACAGCCTATGAGGTGGCCTGCCCGTCAGCCGTGCGGCTCATCAAGAATGAATCCGACAGCAAGACCACGCTCAACGTCATCGTTGCCCATCAAGCGGCGGTTTGCTTTAACTGGCACCCCCGTGCCCGGGAACGCTCGCTTGAGGACACGGTGTTCTATGCCGGCACGGTCGCGCTGGCCCGCTTCGACGCCGGCACGATCGAGCAAACTACAGATGTGCGCCTGGATATCGCCCAGGGGCAGCTCGATACGCTCACGCTCAAAGCCCCTGAAGGGGTGGCCGTCACCTCCGTCATCGGCCCCGACATCGGGGCCTGGCGATTCGATCCCGCGACTCGATTGATCGAAGCCAAACTCACCCGGCCGGCGACAGGTGCATATACGTTACGAGTCATCATGCAGCGTACGCTGACCGACCTGCCTATGCAGGTGCGGCTTGGTCGCCTCGAAGTCATCGGCGCCAAACACCAGCGATCTGTGATCGGCATCGCACAGACCCAGAACGTCTACACCGTCATCGACACACACCCTCAACCCGTCAATGTCGATGATTTCGCCCGCGAGGCCCACGGTTTGTTCGTTCCTGATTCAGCCATCACCGCCGGAGACATCCGCTCTGCTTATCGTGCTGAATCAGGTGACATCATCACCGTTATCACGAACCGGGTCCGCTCCGAGCTGCGCACCACGGAAAATGCGTCATTCACGCTCGCCGACGATCGGCTGGTATACAACGGTGTGATGGCCCTTGAAATCACCAAGGCCGGCCGGTTCAGCACCGACCTGTTTATCCCCCGCGGCTACGATATCGACGCGCTCACCGCGCCCGAGGTCAGCCACTGGGACGAGGCCGACACCGATCGTGGGCGCGTCGTCACCGTCCACTTCCGCGCCAAGACGATCGGCACGGTCAACCTTGCGTTGACCATGTCACGATCGATCGGCGAATTGCCCAGCCGGCTGGACGCGCCCCATGTCGAAGCGGTCGATTCGCTTAAACACACGGGTCAACTCGTCGTCTCATCCGAGCAGGGGGTGCGTGTTTCCGTCGCCGAGCGGTCCGGGGTCAGCGAGTTCGATCCCGTGGAACTTGGTGTGCGTACGTCTGGCGCGTTGGCTTTTAGGCTGCTCCGCCCCGACTGGTCGCTGACGCTGGGGTCCGAGGTGATCGACCCGGTCATCGAAGTGCGTATGCTGCACACCGCGCACGTCTCGGAGTCTGTCGTGCTTCACCAGTGCTACATCAGGCACAGCATCCGTCACGCCGGGGCGAAACTTTTCCGTGTCCGTCTGCCAGAGTCGGCGACGGGCGTGGTCATCACCGGCTCCGAGATCGTCCGCATCAATCACCCGGACGAGGCGGACCCCGGACTGTACCAGGTTGAGCTGGCGCGCAAGCAGTTCTCCCGGCCGTACCAGTTGAATGTCCGCTACGAGACGCCGATCGTTGGCGGCGCCACGAACGTCACCATCGAGCCGGTCGTGGTCCCGGGCGTCGAGCGCCAGCGGGGCTTCATCGTGGTTACGGCCGGTCCGCGCGTGGAACTGACGCAACAGGGCCAGACGCCATCCATTCAGCCCGCGGAGGCACGGACGATCCCACGCGAGTTCGGCGTCGGCGACCTGTCCGATGCGGCGCTGTGCTACAACACTTCGAGTGCCGATTACCGCATGGACCTGTCGATCACACGTCACGACGCAGCGGCGTTGCTGGATGCCAGTGTCCGCCGGGTCGATATCGAATCGGTCATCACCGAAGCCGGTGAATCGATCAACCGCGTCCTGATTGAATTGAACGTCGGCGGTAAACGACACCTTCAAGTGCGTCTGCCCGGTGGTACGCGGGTATGGTCATTATTAGTCGGCGCACGTTCCGTTGTGCCTTCCGTACGGGAAGACGGGGGCGAGCCGGTCTATCTGGTCCCGCTCGGCCCCGACGCGGTTGGCGACCTGCCGGTCACCATCGACCTGGTCTATGCTGTGCCGCACGGCACCGGCTCACGCTGGACAGGCCTGGAAGGACCACGTTTCGACCTGCCGCTGCACAACGTGAACTGGACCCTCTACGCGCCGCCCGGATTCACCTATAGCGGTTTCAGCGGGACGCTCGGCCACGTCGAATTGCAAGGCGATGACGCACGTGTCATCGAGTTCACCGCCGACGCGTATCAGCAGCAGGTGCGGCGTATGAACATCACGAACCTCGCCAAGGCGCTCGATTATCAGGAGCAAGGCAACCTGTTTGCCGCCGGCGGGCAGCAGCGTGCCGCGCGTCAAGCGTTTGAGTCGGCGTGGTTCTATTCGCTGTCAGACTCGGCGCTCAATGAAGATGCCCGTGTGCAGCTGCACCGTCTCGCGCAGGAGCAGGCGCTGGTGGGGCTTGTCGGGAATCGTGGAAGATTGCGTCAGCAGTCCGGTATCCAGCAGCAGACCGATCCCGCCGAAACGCTCGGTGAGAATTATGATCGTGAGCAGGCCAGGCAGCTCCGCAACACATTAAGCAAAGCCGACAGCGAAAACCTCGACGCCATCATCGGCCGGATGATCGAATCACAGGACGAAGCGGCAGCGGCCGGCGCGACACTGATGGTGACGCTGCCCGTACGAGGCAAAGCATTACACTTTAACCGTTCGATCCAGGTCACTCCCAATGCGCCGATGCACGTCAGCTTTGATGCCGATGCCCCGATGGATCGATGGCTTGACAGCGATCCGGTCTGGGCGGCCGTAACCTTTGCGGGCTTGCTACTGGTGATTGTTGTCGTAACCACCGTCGGCAGGGGTCTAATAACTTCGGGTGTTCCAAAACCTGCACTGACAGATGGATATCAATAAAAGCCCATTAAGCATCATGTTAGGCAAGATGGGGTATCTGATCGGTAAGCAGCTTAGAGGGTAGGGCTCTGGCCCGTGTTTGTATGTGATTATCTAATGAAATTTATACAGGCAGGCCTCGGATATAATCCCTCGTCGTGTAGAATTGGGAGACTGGTCCTGTTTTATAATTACCCGGGGCGGAGTATCCTTACATGCGTTACTGTAAGTCATTGTTATTGCAACTATTGCTGCTTCTTGTAGTTGTTTCACCCGCCCTCGCCGATGCCTATGACCCCCCGGCCGGATACTACAACGCCGCCACGGGGCAGGGTGCCACGCTCAAAAGCCAGCTCGGGACCATTATGGCCACCGGGCACATCCTGCGGACCTACGGCGACTTCCGCTACGCCTCGGTGCTCTTCGACGCGGACCCCAACATCCCCGGCAACATACTGCTGGTCTACAACCGGGCCTCGGTCAGCGGGGCCTGGGACAGCGGTATCACCTGGAACCGCGAGCACATCTGGCCCGATTCTCTGCAGTCCGGCAACGCCAGCAACGGCGCTACCGGAAACATCGGCGACCACCACGCGCTGCGCCCGGCCAACCCAAGCATCAACAGCTCACGCGGCAACAAACCGTTCGGTAACCTCGATTCCTCCGGGACCTATGGCGCGCAGACCGGCGGCACATGGTACCCCGGCGATGCTGACGCGGGCGACGTTGCACGCTCGTTGTTCTATTCCGACACACGATACGATTCCTCAATGACCGACCTGAGCACCGGTCTTGTTGGCGACATCAACACGCTCATCCACTGGAACTACGCGGACCCGCCGGACGAGTTCGACGCCGACGCAACCAGACCATCTACAGCTCCGCGTTGAACCCGTCTTACTACCAGAACAACCGCAACGCTTATATCGACCACCCCGAATACGTCTGGTCGATTTACGGCAGGGGTAACAACGACGCCAACTCTCCGTCGTCGGGCCGCGAATCCCGACGGCAGTTCCTCCACGACTGTGGACCTGGGGCGCGTGATCACAGGCTCGGCCGTGCCCGCCGCGCAATCGGCAATATCATCAAGACCGGGGCGGACCCGACCTACTACGAAGTCACCGCGTCCGGTGCGCGACCTCGACGATCAACGGCCGGTACAACGCTTTTGTCGACGGTCTGGGCCTTAAAAGCGATTCAGGCCGGGCTGAACTCATCCACCGCCACCGCGGGCCTGAAAACCGGCACCATCACGATCGACAATATCGGCGATCTACCACCGGTGGCACGCGGCCAGGCTCCGCCGACGCCAACGACATCATCACCGTCAACCTCGACGTCCTCGACCATTCCGACGCCTCGTTCGTCTCCGGCATCGACCAGGACCTGCTCACGATCGACTTCGGCACGCTCGGTGTCGGCGGTGTCGTCAACATGGCGTTCGACCTTTTCAACCTCGAGCACGCTCGGCTTCACCGCCGACCTCGACCTGGATTCGATCCTCGGCTCCGGCGACACAGGCGTGCTCGGCAGCTAACCTCGCCGCGTTCTCCGGCCTAAACGCCGGCGCATCAACGGCTACCTCGCCTCGTTCGACACCTCCAACGCCGGCTCGTTCAGCGTAACGTATACGCTGAACCTGTCCGACGAGGACATCGCCGGCGCGACCAACCAGGTGCTCACGCTGCAACTGATCGGTGAAGTCGTCGGCATGCTCGTCGGCGACCTCAACGGCGACGGTTTCGTCGGCATCGAAGACCTGAACATCGTGCTGGGTAACTGGAACCAGAACGTGACCGCCGGCGACAAGCTGCTGGGCGATCCAAGCGGCGACGGGTTCGTGGGCATCGAGGACCTGAACACCGTGCTGGGCAACTGGAACGCGGGCACGCCGCCGGTTTCCGCCGCGAACATCCCCGAGCCGGGGGCGGTGGGGGTGATGGCGGTTGGTGTCGCGTCGGTTGCGCTAAGCCGCAAGCGGCGGTGCGTGCGTTCGGTCAGTTAATACATTTCCTGATTGCCGATTACGAACCCCCCGGCATCTGGTCCAGCATGCGCTGGATGTAGCGGAGGGTGTTTAGTTCCAGGCGGATCGACTTCGCGGTGTCGGGTGCAAGTGACTCTTGATGCTTGGCGAACAGTGACGCAATCTTTTTCAGGTGCGTATCGCGCTGTTCGTTTGCCCAGGCGCGGAGCTTGTCGAGTTCGGACAGGTTGTTTTCAGCGATCGCGTCTTCCATCCGCTCGCGGGTTTCCATCATGTCCATGAGCAGGTCGGGTGGCAGGGATTTGTCCTCGCTCTTGCCCGGCCCGCCGCGGAGGCGAGCAGGGCGTCGGCGCGGCCTTCGGGGTCAGATAGAACGGCGTAGGCGTGGTTGATCTCGGCGGCGGCTCGGCGGCGTCGGCCTGGTCGACCGGGTCGGTGTAGCGGTCGGGGTGGTTGGCGAGGCCTGGATGAATTTTGCGTGCAGTTCGGCCTCGTTGAGGTCGAAGCGGAAAGGCCGAGCGTCTGGAAGGGTCGGGCATCGGGGGGATTGTACGGGGATTGAGAGTGTGAGGGGTGAAAGGTGTGACAAGGCGATAATATCACCCGTCACCCCGTCATCATGTCTCGGTACCCGCGGGGAAGCGAAAGTCGCTTGTGGGGGCAATGGTGGCGTGAGCGGCGGCGTATGCGGTAGGATGTAGCTCGCCGCGGGCGTGGCGAAATTGGCAGACGCGGCAGGTTTAGGTCCTGGTGGGGGTAAAACCCGTGTAGGTTCGAGTCCTATCGCCCGCATTGATTGGTATTGCATGTCAGATTGGTTCGGGGGTTGTCTGGTTGTGGAACGTTTGATTACGCCAAGACGCAAGCGGTGTTCGATGCGCGTTTTGCGCACCTGGCTGGCATGTGCAGATCGCGGCGCGGCGTTTGTTTGTTGGTCGCACGAAATCCTGGTGAACACTGTTCGCGGCGCTGTTGCGGGGGCTGTGCAAAACTTACAAAAAAGGTTAAAGGGTTGACCGGTTCTGGTCGATAAGCCCCTTACGAGGAGCACTGCGGTACGGGACGCCACGGAGGGCGTGTTTGTGTTTTGCTCATATCCCGTGCCGGCGGTGCGACAATCCGACAAGTTAGCTCCGACTACCCTGGGAGTGCATTGTATGAACAGCAAGGATGCTGGACGGATGCGGGCGTTCATGAACACGTTGGAGCACTTGAACGATTGATCCTCTTGCTTTTCTATGCCGACCAGCTCAGCCAGGCGGAGATCAGCCTCGTGCTGGACATGCCCGAAAGCCGGGTGAGTTCCATGCTCGGATCACTCAAGCAGCAGGCGGTGGCTGCGATGCAGCATGAAGCCTCGTTCGGGGCATTGACGCGTGCCGGCGTGGCGATGAGCTAACGAGTTATCGCCCCCAGGACCGTCCAGAATACAATCCCATCAGGCCCACGCGGGGCATCCCGCGGGGCTAACCATGATCATTTCAAGCCTAAAGTCCCGTCGCGGCAACAGCCGACGTTGGTAGCGGCCCGGCAGGGCGGCGGTATTCGGCCGTACCCCGCTGGGGTTTCGTTGCACACCGTACAGGTGCGGTCAACCGAAAGGGTTTGTCATGGCATCGCTGCTTGAGAGGTTCGCCGATCACGAAAACGCGCTCTGGAAGAAACTCAGCGACGAGTTGGGCGGGACGCTGACCGACCTGAAAGGCTCCCGGCACGACAAGGTCGTCGCCAAGGTCGGCCAGTGGGTCGTGACGCTGGATATGCACAGCGAGCCGGGCTACCACGCCGAGCACCTGACGACCCGGCTGCGTGCGCCCTTCGTGAACCCCGACGGGCTGCGATTCATGGTCCGCCACCAGGGCATCTTCGATCACCTCGGCAAGCTTGTGGGCATGCAGGACATCAAGGTCGACCACGAGCCGTTCGACAAGATGTTCCTGATCCAGGGCAGCGATCCGGCCAAGATCAAATCATTGTTCGCGGACGAGCGTTTGCGTGGGCTGGTCAAGACCGAGCCGAATATCCACATCCAGGTCCGCGACGCCGGCAACTACTTCGAGGATTACTTCCCCGACAACGTGGACGAGCTGGTGCTTGAGGTCTGTGACGAGGTGAAGGACCTGGACCGGCTCAAGCGTTTGTTCGACCTGTTCGCGCGGACGCTCGACGACCTGTGCAAGATAGGCTCGGCGTACAAGGCTTAAGAATATCCACGTCCGGGGCGTTGAACAGGTTCAGACACAACACGCACATTCCCGTGCGGAGGCAAGTTTAAGATGACAGAGCAAACCACTTCGGGATCATCCATCAAGCAGGGCCTGGCGTTGTTGCTGCTGGGCCTGGTGCTGGCGTTCGCGATCGTACACCGTCTGTCACCCGCCGCTGAGCCGGCAGGCCACGGCGGCGCGGAACACGCGCAGGTCGAGGCCCACGGCGACGAAGCGGCGGTGCAAGACACTGTGGAGCACGCGGCCGAAACCGGTGAAGCCCACGCGATCGAGGCGGTGGAACAAGCGGAAGGTGCGGCCGCTGACGCCGCGCAAACAACGGAGGAACCGCACGCCGATGCCGCGTCTGCGGAACACGCCGGCGACGCCCACGGTGGCGAGGCCGGAGGCCACCACGCCACGCCCAACGTGCAGTGGTACTGGATCCTGCCGTTCGCGTTATTGCTGGGCAGTATCGCGGCGATGCCGTTGATCAACATGCACTTCTGGGAGCACCACTACCCGAAGTTCGCCATCATCCTGGGTTCAATCACAGCGGCGTACTACCTGTTCTTCTTCCACGACCTGTCCGCGAGCCGGACCGCGTGGATGCACGAGATGCAGGAGTACGTCAGCTTCATCGCCCTGCTCGGGTCGCTGTATATCGTGTCCGGCGGCATCGTGATCAAGGTATCCCGCAAGGCGACGGCATCGACGAACACGACGCTGCTGCTGGTCGGCGCGGTAATCGCCAACGTCGTCGGCACGACCGGCGCGGCCATGCTGCTGATCCGGCCCTATATCCGTATCAACAAGGCCCACATCAAGCCTTACCACATCATCTTCTTCATCTTCGCGGTGGCGAACTGCGGCGGCAGCCTCAGCCCCATCGGCGACCCGCCGCTGTTCATGGGTTACCTCAAGGGCGTGCCCTTCTTCTGGGTGCTCGAGGCGCTCTGGCCGATGTGGGTCGTCTGCCTGGCGGTGCTGCTGACCGTGTTCTTTATCATCGACAAGCGCGACCACGCCAAGGCCGAACGCGAGCACGAGAAAGACCCCGGCCCGGCGGTGCAGATCTACGGCTTCCAGAACTTTTTGTACATCGGCCTGATCCTGGTCGGTGTGTTCCGCCCCAGCATGTTCCAGCACATCCACGACGGGCAGTGGCTCATGCTCCCGATCAGCCGTGAGATCATGATGCTCATCGCCGCGCTGGCGTCCAAGCTCTCGACACAGCCCTTCATCTACGAACGCAACGAGTTCACCTACGGCCCGATCAAGGAGGTCGCGATCCTGTTCGTCGGCATCTTCTCGACCATGGTGCCCGCGCTGAACTACTTGAACATCCACTCCGACCAGATGCCGCTGAAGACCCCCGGCCAGTATTACTACATCACCGGCGCGCTCTCGAGCATGCTGGACAACGCCCCGACATACCTGGTGTTCCTGGAAACCAAGCAGGGGCAGGTGCAGAAGCAGTACGACACGGAGATCAACCACCTCCGGGAGTTGCTCGACGAGCACGAGCCCGGGCAGGTCCCCGACAGGCCGGTGGGGATGGACGATCACGTCGTCGCGGCGTATGACACATTGCTCAAATACCGGCGCGACAAGATCGAGCAGAGCAACGTCAGCGACACCGATATCCGCATCGCGATGATCATCGGCAACCGCGACCTGGCGATGTACCTGATGGCTATCTCCATCGGCGCGGTGTTCTTCGGCGCCTGTACCTACATCGGCAACGGGCCTAATTTCATGGTCAAGTCGATCGCCGAAAGCTCCGGCATCCAGATGCCCAGCTTCTTCGGGTACGTCTTCAAGTACGCCCTGCCGATCCTGATCCCGATCTACGTCGTGATCTGGCTGGTGTTCTTCGTGCTGAAAGCTGGGTGTGTAGCCGCGGTTTTACCCACGATTTTGCCAGTAGCTGTGCATGGCCTGTTGATGCTTCCCAGGCCGAATCGTATGGTTGGCGGCGGATGGTTTACGAACAAGCAGTTCTTCGGTGCTATTTGCGCCGCGTTCGCTGTGTTCTCCGTCTTCTGGACCTACCTGTATTTTGAGGCGCGGCCTTTTACCAACCCGCAACACACACAGTCTGCGCAGGGGCGCCTGGAACGGATCGAGCAGGTGTCTGTGCCCGACCCGGTGATGGTGAACGGCAAGGCAGTGGTCTATTTCGAGGTCGAGTACAGCTACGAGGTAGCCGGCACACGCTTCACCGGTTCACGCATCGATCCTAGAGACACCGGGCCGGTGCCGGCGATGCGGCTGTTTCAGATCGAACGCCCCGAACCCGGTAGCCCCGTCACTGTTTTTTACAACCCAGGTGATCCGACCGACGCTGTACTCATCCTGATGAACCGAGTCGATAAACAATTCGTTTCCATCATCCCATCGGTCGTATCCGGTGTATTGGCTATCCTGGCGGGTTTTATTGCTTGGCGCGTTTCCAACCGATGGGGCACGTCCGAATGGATCGAGAACGGTTGAGTAAAAGCCTTTACGGTATCAATTGATTTATGTCAGGCTTGTCACCCGGAATCAAATGATCCAGCGTGGACGGTAAGATTTGTGGTCGGATCAAGCTCGTTTGCGTGTTCATAGAACGTCGGGGGCTCGTAGGTCCAGCCATTCTTGAGCCGAGCATCTTCCGCGTTGAGTTTGTGCAGGATGAACCGACCGATGACAGGGGCGAGCAGGCGGGCTTTGAGGCCGAACGTCGGTAGAGGTCGTGCAGGACGGAGTCGATGCGCTGCCGGACGGCGGGGCGGTCGGTGAACCACCGGCTTGCAGCCCACAACGCCCGGCCTGCGTGCTGGGCAGGTCGGCCGCCTCCTGCGTGTAACGCTTGCGAATCCGGGGGTCGGGGTGATTGCGGTAGCGTTTGTAGCCGGCGAGCGTGGTGCGGATCACACGCAGGATGCTCGGGCCGTTGACGGCAAAGTCGTGGTCGAACGCTTTGATGATGAAATCGGTCTCGATGCCGTTCTTTGGGTGCGGGTGCGTGTAGTTGAACTTCAGTTGCCCATAAATCGGCGGCGTCCCGGCGGTCAGGGTCGGTGAGCGTGCCCTGTTTTTTCATATCCGCCCAGAGAGCCGTGCCGGGGATCGGCGTGTAGAGCATGAACTGTGGAACTCGGTGTCGTGGCTCACCGCGTAGTCGATCGCCTCATCCAGGTTTTCCGGCGTGTGTTCCTCCAGCCCGATGATCGACGACCCGAGCACACGCACGCCGTGGGATTGCAGCGTTTTGACCAACTCAAGTGTGTTCGCGCCGCTGAGCTTGGCATACTGACTCTGCTTGCCTTCGAGCCCCATCCAGACCCAGGAGATACCCAGGCCTACGAGCTGCTCGATGGAATAGGATTTGAGCACATTCGCAGAGGAGAAGACGTAGAGCGACCAGGCCTTGCCGTGCTCCTGCATCAGTTCGAGCAGGCGCAGTGCGCGCTTGCGGTGCAGCAGGAAGTTCTCGTCCATGACGAAGAACGAATGCACTTTCAGATTCGCTTCCAGGTCGAGCATGACGCCGAAGAGTTCATCGCCTGTCTCGTAGAAGTTGATGAACTTGCCCTTGCCGCCGAACATGGCGCTGGTGGAGCAGAAGTTGCACCCGACGGGGCAGCCGACGCTTGGGATGAGCGTGGCGGCGACGTCGCCGGGCCTGTCACGCAGCGTGACGCCCATGGTCCGCGTGCCCAGCCCGGAGAGGATCCGCGGGTGCCTGATCGGCGCATCCTCGCGCTCGCCGAGGTAACGACGAAGCCAGCGCACGCCCTCGCCGCGCACGACATAGTCGGCACCAACACGCTTGTCCAGCCCCGGCATGTTCGCGATGTGCCCGCCGATGAGGATCGTCGCCCCCGGCTGGTACTCGCGGATCAATCTGCACATGTGTTCGACCTTGCCGACGTTCGGCATGATCGCGCCGATCCCGATGATGTCGTAGGTGTTTTGGCTGATCTCTTCGACGAAGCGTTCGAGTGTTGGGAAGTCCAGCAGCGTACACGGCGCGCTGATATTCGCCTGCAACAGCATCAGCCCCCAGGAGCGGTGGAACATCCGTAACGAGAACGGCCCTTGCGTGCGCGTGACTTGGTTGTGGTACAGCTCCATCGGGTTGATCGACCGGCTGCCGAATTCATCATCCCGCGCGTAAGGCCCGAACACACTGCTAAGCAGCACCCGCGCCTTATTCCCCAACGGGTGTGGCGGCACGTCAATTTGATCTCCGGCTTGCCCGCTGGCGCGGTCTTGTTTGACCGGCAGCGCGAGTTTGCTTGTCTTCTTTTCGTTGTTGGCTTTGACCAAAGTGCTCTCGATTCGTGTGGGTTGTTAATCAACGGAAGCGGGACGGTTTAATTAAGATTATAATGTCTTAATAATGGTGGGCGGTCAAATCCAGCCTTTCCCCCGTTACAATCAAACACAATGGTTGATAGACACCCTGTGCCGTTTAACCAGATTGATCGAGATGGAACGTGGCCGCCCGGGATGACGCTGATATCGGAGGAACGATGACCAGGTTCGATCCGGCTTACACATCGACTTATTACGATGCCTATGGCAAACGCGAATCAGCCCGGTGGGATGCGGGGCTACGGTCTCGAATCCAGCACGCCATCTATTGCCACCATTTGCAAAAGCGTGTCCAACACGGGGACCGTGTACTCGACGCGGGGTGCGGCCCCGGAACTTTCGCCAGGTACCTGCTGGAGTTGGGCGCTCGGGTGACTTGCCTTGATATCTCACCGGTTCAACTGGACCTGTGCCGACAGTGTGCGCCGGGGGCGGACCGGTACGACCTGGGTTCCATTACGGACCTAAGTCGGTATCACGATCACATGTTCGACGTAACACTGGCTCTGGGAGGCGCGATATCGTATTGCTTTGATCGTGTTTCTAACGCGGTGAGTGAACTCGTACGTGTCACCCGGCCCGATGGATTGGTCGGGCTGTCGGCCATGAATCTATTCGGGTCTCTGCACCTGAACTTTGCCGACGTTTTGGCCGTGTCGGCCGATGACAACCGCCGGATTCTGGCTACGGGCGATCTACCGCGTGCCGTTGCCCAAGGCCACGAATGCCACATGTTTCGGGTAGAAGAACTGCGAGCGCTGCTTTCCGGTGCGGGTCTGAAAGACCTGCAACTGATGGCGGAGGGCTGGCTGACGCCGAACAATCAGGTTACGGCACCAGAGGTTGGGACGGATGCCTGGAAGATGCTGCTGGATGCGGAACTCCGCGCGAGCGAGGAGTCGCCCGGCGCGGGTTCAAGGATCATTGCCTGGGGGCGCGTGCCGGGGTAGGAAATGGGCGGGCAGGCGTTTCTTGACTATTGCGATTTATCACTAAGCGATCGGGCGGTGGGCGAGGCGGTAGGCGTGGGGCGTTTGGGTGTGGGCGGCGTGGAACTGCCGGTAGAAGTGCGACAGATCACGGTAGCCGAGCGCGTGCGCGATGTGTTTGATTGGCCCGTCGGTGTCGCGGAGCAGGCGGGCGGCCTCTGCCATGCGCGCCTGCTGCTGGAACTGCCCAGGCGAGACGCCGACCTGCTCCCGGAACAGGGCGCGGAAGTGGCTGGCCGAGACGCCCACGTGGTCGGCCATCTGTTGCAGCGACCAGACGCGTTCGGGGTGTTGACGTATTTGGTCCATCAGTTCGCCGAGCCGGTCGCGGTGCGGCCCGGGCGCGGGCTGTGCGGTATGGTCCAGTTCGAGCTGGCCCAGGATCAAAGTGAGTTGCGCAAGCCGTAGCGCGCGGGTCATCGGCGAGTCGGTCAGTGAAGCGAGATGCATCGCATGGTCGATCATGTCGTCGAGCATCTCCGCGTCCCGCGCTTCATAGCGCGTGTAGCCCGGGTTTGCGTGGCGGAACCCTTTCAAAGGTTCGGGCAGCCGGTCGGGTCTGCATTTCGTGTTGATGCGGAAGTGCTGGATCGATGCGCGAGCGGTGCGCGTGAGGGCGTGGCCATCAAATGCTGTGTCGGGGTGGATGAGGACACCCTGCCCGTGCCGGAACGTCTGGGCCGGAGCGTCACCGATGGCCAACTCGACGCGCCCACTGTGTAGCCAGAGCAGGTCCGCGTGGGGCCAGCGTACCGGGCCGATGGCCTTGTCTGCATCGAACCGGCCGTACCCGTGCCTGAGGAACTCGATCGGGATCATCAGAACCGCCAATACATCGTCAGAAAGAACAATTGATGCCCGGATTATATCGTATAAATTCGTTGTCTGTGATTGACCAAGCCATCGGATTAAACAAAGGAAGCTCATGGCCACCGTTGAATACCTTGAAAAACACGCTCAACGCCTGGCGGGCGAGTTCCGCCTCAACGGCTACGTCTCGATCCCCGGGTTTTACGCCGGCGAAGCGCTTGAGCGTCTCATCGCGGCCAAGGACCGGTACATCCGCGAGGTCGTGCCCACCATGCCCGAGACCCGGGTGTATTACGATGACAAGCAAGACACGTCGACCCTCAAACAACTGCACGACATCTGGGAGTACGACGCCTATTTCAAGGACATGATGACCGCCGGCCCGCTGCCCACGCTGGCGCGGATCGTGCTCGGCGAGGCCGTCCGGCCGATGAATTTGCAGTACTTCAACAAGCCGCCCGGTGTGGGCCAGCCGACGCCGCCGCACCAGGACGGGTTTTATTTCCACCTCACGCCCAACCACGCGGTCACGATCTGGATCGCGTTAGAAGACATCGAGCCTGAGCAGGGGTGCGTTCAATACGTCCAGGGGTCGCACCGCTACGGGATGCGTTGGCACGGGCGGACCAAGACGCTGGGTTTCTCCCAGGGCATGCTCGACTTCGGCACCGAACACGACCGCGAACATACGGTGAGCTTCCCCTGCAAGGCGGGCCACCTGATCGCCCACCACTCGCTGACGATCCACTGGGCGGACGGCAACACTACAAAGGACCGGACACGTCAGGCACTTGGCGGGGTTTACTATGCCGAGCGTTGCCGGGTGGATGAGAAGATCGCGGCGGCGTACCAGGCGCAGCTCAACGCGGAGCTGGCGCAGGCGGGGAAGATTTAATAGGCAGGAGCGCTAAGCCGCGAGCGGCGGAGGCGTCCTATCAGTGGGGCGGAATGACCGATGCGCGTATCAGGCGGCCATGATACGGCTGGGGGTCTTGATGCCGACTTCGTAGCCCAGCTCGTGCTTGTGGCAGCGGACGACGGTGCCGACGAGGTCGTAGCCGCGTTCCGGGCCGTGGGGCTGGATGAAGACGGTCATGTGCATGTGCTTGCCGGTCTGGACCGGTTCGCTGACAATGACACCCAGGCCGGTGTCGGAGATGTTGGCCAGCTGTACCGTGCAGATCTTCCGCGCCGGCTGCTTGGGGTCGGTATGATCGGTGATGATGGCGGTAGCCTGGCCGTTCATGGTGGCCCGGTCGCAGCTCCGCCGTTCCAGGAACAGCACGTCGCTCGGCTCGGAGGGGGGCTTGACGAGTTTAAGGTGCTGTGGTTCGATCTGGTCGGACATGATCGGCTCCTGTAAAACCCGGGGACTACACCGGGGCTGACGGTGGACGACGGCTCGTCACCACGCTTAAGATCGGCCGGACAATCAGTAAGGTTTACTCATCTTGACAGAGCAGACGCGAAAAAAGACGGGCTTCGTCTCACTTATCGGAGCCGGCCCGGGCGACCCGGGGCTTATCACTATCAAGGGGCTGGATCGGCTGCGCGCGGATGTGGTCGTTTTTGATGCCTTGGCCAACCCCGGCTGCTGGGCGAGGCCCGGCGGACGCTGAACTGATCGATTGCGGCAAACGCGGCGGCGACCACAAGCTCACCCAAGACCAGACCAACCAGTTATTGGTCGATCTGGCGCAGCGGGGCCTGGCGGTCGCAAGGCTCAATGGCGGCGACCCGTACCTCTTCGGGCGCGGCGCGGAGGAGGCGGCGTTCCTGGCCCGGCACGGCGTCGGCTGCGAGGTCATCCCCGGCATCACCAGCGGGATCGCCGCACCGGCCTACGCGGGCATCCCCGTGACCCACCGCAAGGTCGCCAGCACCGTCACCTTCGTCACCGGCCACGAGGACCCGACCAAGCCCGACACCGCTGTCGATTATGCCTCACTCGCCGGCCTGATCGCGGCGGGGGGGACGGCATGCTTCTACATGGGCATCGGGCAACTGCCGCGCATCGTGTCGAGCCTGACCGGCCACGGCCTAAGCGCCGACACGCCCGCGGCGGTCATCCAGTGGGGCACGCGCACGAAACAGCGCTCGGTTCGCGGCCGGCTCGACGCGATCGAACGATTGATCCACGAACAGGGCATCGGTTCGCCGGCGATCATCCTCGTCGGGCAGGTCGCTGCGATCGACGAGCCGGGGTTGGACTTCTTCACAGCCCGGCCATTGTTCGGCCAACGCATCCTCGTCACGCGCACACGCCAGCAGGCCTCGCAACTCAGCGTCGGCCTGGAAGCGCTCGGCGCGGAGGTCCTGGAAGCCCCGACCATCCGGATCGTGCCCCCGAAAGATTGGAAAGAGGTCGATCACGCGATCCGTGAGGTAGGCAAGCGGGATTGGCTGATCCTGACCAGTGGAAACGCCGTGGACGTGTTGGCGGACCGCCTGGTGGCGCTGGGGATGGATGCCAGGCACCTGGCGGGGGTGCGAATCGCGTCGGTGGGTGAGGCGACATCCGCGGCGCTGGGTTGCCGATTGGGTATCCGCCCGGATTTCGTGCCGCAGCAGACGATGGGTGAGGCGCTGGCGAAGGAGCTGGTCGGAGCGCACGATATGAAGGGTCAATCCGTGTTGCTGTTGCGTGCGGACATCGCCCGGCCGGTGCTGCCGAAGCTGCTCGCGGATGCCGGTGCAAATGTGGCCGAGGTGGTGGCCTATCAGACGAAGCTCGCGGACCGCCTGCCCGGGGATGTGCTGGAAGCGTTGCGCCAAAAACAGATCGACTGGGTGACGTTCACCAGCGGTTCGACCGCCCGGAACCTCGTTGAACTGCTGGGCGATGAACGGCCGTTCCTGGATGACATCAAAACTGCTTCTATCGGCCCGGTGACCAGCGAGGCGATGCGTGAGGCGGGGCTTAAGGTCACGATCGAGTCCGGTGAGGCGAACGTGGCGGGGGTGATCGAGGCGCTCGTAAAGGCGAGTCGTTAAGAGATTGGATACCGGCACGCGCTCGCTTTTCATTTCCCGTGTTTGTGCGCACCGCGGCGGTTCAGGGCGTTGCGCGCACAAGGATTAGTCGGAATCACTGGGTTTTCGTCGTTTTACGGAGGGGCCCGGCGGTGTGAAAACGCGCCTGCTTGTCCGGACGGGAGGGGATGGGAAGGGAGGGCTGATTTCTGAGTGCTGATCGCTGAGGTGCGGGGGTGGGACCGGGGTCCGGGGGCTGGGGCCGCGCACTTCAGACTTCATCCTTGCGACTTTGGCCTTCATACACCCATTCACCATGGAAAATCATCCTTCAATAAAGCGGTAAAGCTCAACCGAGCGCGCGCGGGTGTTGTGTTCGACGAAGGGTGGGCCACAACCGCAAACGCCGATCCGTTGGCCCGGCAAGGTGTTTGGTGGCCGACAGTTTTTTTCAGGTTCTGTGATCACCGCCCGGGATCGATCCAACGGAGAGGCACCCGGCCCTTCGCTGCTTTCAGGGCCGGCGTTGGGGGATACTTACTCCTTACCCCGTACCTGACTCCCCACACGCTAGACCCCGGGCCCCATCCCTGATCCCAGCTTTCAGGCCCCCGAGGGGCCCGTTTGCCGCGATTGGCGGGCTTGGGTACGCTATTTTGGCCCGCGGGGGCACTTGACCCATACTCACGACCCTCACATTGGAGATATCCATGCTCGAGACCTACGAACAGCTCAAGACCCTGGTTGCCTCGGTTGAAGACGACCTGCGCAAGGCGGCGGGCGGCAACAAGGCGGCGGGGACCCGCGTCCGCAAGCTGATGCAGGACGTCAAGAACGTGGCCCAGGCGCTGCGTGTGAAGGTTCTGGAGAACCGCGACGGCGAGTAAGCGGGCTGTCGGCCTGGTTTTACAGTCGTTGGTGTGACCGGTATCGCATCTTGCTCCGCCTGACCCGTGGCGGCCCGCTGGGGCTGGGCCGGGTTGGTGGCATCGGCCTGACGTGCAGGCCGGAAGGACCATATCGCCATGGCCCCGCCGTTGTTATTTGATATCTCGTCGATCGATACCGGCCGGGTGGTTTACGATGCGCAGGCGATCGAGAAGATCAACCCCCACCGGGGAGCGATGCGGCTGATCGACGCGATCGTACACGCCAGCGATGATCTGGTTTTCACACTGGCGTACCGGGACGTTCGGGACGACGAGTTCTGGGTGCCCGGTCATATCCCCGGCAGGCCCATCTTCCCGGGGGTGTTGATGGTCGAGGCGGGGGCGCAGCTGGCCAGCTTCGTGTGCCTGAGCAAGCTCAAGACGGCGTTCATGGGTTTTGCGGGGATCGAGGACGTGAAGTTCCGCGGGCAGGTGGTTCCCGGGGACCGGCTATACATTCTGTGTGAGCAGACGGAGATCCGGCCGCGTCGCAGCACGAGCAAGGTGCAGGGCGTGGTGAACGGGACGCTGGTGTTCGAGGCGAAGATCATCGGGATGCCGATGTAACAGCTTTTCCGGGGTGAAATCGCCTTACGTTTGGTTGCGGGCAAGCCGCGGCCGGGCGGAATCGCTACTATAGCGGTCCCGCTGAGGTAAGCGGTTTACTGGATCAATACTGTTTAATTCACACGGCGCGGGCTGAATCGGCCCGTGCGTCAGGAGACGGCATGAAGACGGTCAGATACGGCATCATCGGTTGCGGGGCGATCGCGCAGCGCAGGCACATCCCCGAGGCGGTGGCGAACAAGAACGCGAAGGTGGTCGCGATCGCGGACCCGGTGACGGGCCGCGCCAAGTCGGTCGCCGACCCGATCGGGGCCGTGGCGTACACCGATTACAAGCGGATGCTCAAGGAAGAAGACCTGGACGCGGCGGTGGTGTGCGGGCCGAACCGTCTGCACGCGCCGATGACGATCGATGCGTTCAAGGCGGGTCTGCACGTGCTGGTCGAGAAGCCGATGGCGACGACGCGGGCCGAGGGCAAGAAGATGATCGCCGCCGCCAAGCAGGCGCGCAAGTACCTGATGGTGGGTATGAACCAGCGGCTGATGCCCACGCACGTCAAAGCCAAGGATATCCTGTCATCCGGCCGGGTGGGCACGCCGATCGCTTTTGAGACGTCTTTCAAGCACCCCGGGCCGGACGGCTGGTCGGTGGACGGGGCGAACAGCTGGTTCTTCAAGAAGATTCCGGCGGTGATGGGCGTGTGCGGCGATCTTGGCGTACACAAGGCGGACCTGATGCGCTGGCTGCTGGGCGAGGAGTTCGTTTTGGCCGGCGGCGTGATCAGCACGCTGGACAAACGCACGGACCAGGGCAGGCTCATCCCGCTGGACGACAACGCCTACATCACGCTTAAGAGCAAGTCCGGCGTCGTGGGGTCCATGAACATCTCCTGGACGAACTACGGTGGGGAGGACAACGGCACGACCGTCTTCTGCTCCAAGGGCGTGATCAAGGTCGGCAAGCACCCGGACTTCGGCGTCGTGGTCGAGTATCGCAACGGCGAGCGCGAGTTCCACAAGGTCGGGGCTGTGGCGACGAACACCCGTCAGGTGAGCAGCGGGGTGATCGACAGCTTCACGGAATCGATCCTGGCGCGTAAGAAGCCGCTGATCGACGGGATGGAAGGCTACCGAGCGCTGGACGTGATCCTCACGGCGATGGAGGCGGCGAAGGCGGGGAGGTTCAAGAAGATCGCCCGCTGAGGCCGGTCGAGTCCGGGGAGCGGGGCGGTCAGTTGACATCCCGAGCATCAAGATTAGAGTATCTGGCTCGCCCGACCCGTGCGGGCGACCCCGTCAAGGGGGTGTAGCTCAATTGGTTAGAGCACCGGACTGTCGATCCGGAGGTTGCGGGTTCGACCCCCGTCACCCTCGCTTATGCGAGAACAAAAAACCACGCCGAGAGGCGTGGTTTTTTATTGGGGTATCAGTAGGGGCTCGGCTTAACGGCGTCGCAGGGCTGCGAGTGACATCAGGCCGAGGATGGCGGCGCTGGCCGGCTCGGGGGCCAGCAGGATCTGGGGCGAGAAGGCACCTGTGCTGTTGTCGGCGCCGGACCATGGGCTGCCGAGGGGGTTGTTTGGGTCGTTCGTGTCCGTGTCATAGTTCGGATCGTTGTTGAGCGTGACCTGATCCTTGGGGTTGAACAGGTAGTTGAAGTTGATCCGGTTTGAGAACGGGCGTCACCGCCGTGTATCACGGTGGAGACGAGGGTGACCGATTTCTGACTGTTGGCGATCGCGTTGGCGAGGAAGCTATCTAGCGCGGCGCTACGGAACTCAAGGAAATCGCCGACGGGCAGCCAGTTCTGGGTGCCGATCTCGGGGAACGCGACGGTGCCGAGGAAGGTGAGGTCCGAGTTGAAGTCCTTGGTGCCGACGTCGCCGTCGAACGTGATGCCCGGGGCGGTGAGATACGTGATCGTGTTTTCGTCCCAGTTTTCCAGGGCCGCGTTGTTCAGGCCGTAGATCGCCAGCCCGGTGCGGATCGCCGGGTTGGGTGTGATGCTGTCCTGGATGCGTGATTCGTTGAGGTTGTTGTTGCGGTAGCTCATGCGGAAGGCGGTGTGCCCGTCGTCGGGCATGGCCTGTCCAAAGATGTCGAACTTGGTGTAGATGGCGCTGTTGCGGTCGCTGCCGTCGTTGGCGTTGCCCAGGGGGACGTCGTTCTTGACGCGCGAAGCGATCTCGGTGCTAGTGCCGCGGTTTTGTGTCGGGTTGGATTCACGGACTTCGGCGTCCGCGCCGATGCCGACATTCGTTGGCAGCCACAGCGCCGCCTGTGTGCCCAGCGGCGCGCAAAAAGCTGCCGCCAGGAAGCCCAGGGTCGTGATTCTCATCGGTATCTCCATAAAAATAGAAGGGGGCCGCTGGAATCCCCTCCGATTTTTACGGCGATGAGTATACAGGGAAGACCCGTGCAATACCAGCACCAAGCGGGCTATCTTGCGTTTTTTTACCCATTATGCCGGGATCTGAGGCAGAATCCGGCTGCATTCGACGTCGGGCCGTTGGTATGAGTCTGTGTGGCGCCCCGGTATAAACGACAATACCTGTATCGATCTTTTGTTATCATTGCCGTTTTGCCTGCAAAAGGTGTACGAAATGCGCGGGTGGAGGTTGATTATCTGGTTGATCTGCGTGTCGGCGTTCCTGTGGCTGGCGCTGGACGGCGCGATGCACTGGGACGAGCCGGCGTACCTATATACCGGCGGTTTCCTGAGCTTTCAGCAGATCCTGGCGGGTGACTTTCAGCCCGCGGGCATCGCGCACTTTTACCTCACGCGTCCGCTTCACGTGCTGATGGTCCATTGGATCACGTCGCTGACCGGTGTGGGCATGCCCGGGCTGATCGGCGTCATCTCTTACTGCACGCTGTCACTGATCGGGTTCCTGGTCTTCACGTTTCTGATCCTGCGTGAACTGATGCCGGGGTTGAACCGTTTGGGTGAGGCGGTGGCGCTGGGTTTGTTGATCCCCGTTGTGTCCTATTTGTTTTTCAAGACGCTGCCGGAGTGCGGGGCGTTGTTGTGCGCGTCGGCGGCGATGTACGCGTTGATCAAGGGGGCTCGGGCTGGCACGACGCGCACGGCGGTCGTGTGGCTGATTGCGGCATCGGTCGCCATCATGCTGGCGCTGTGGTTCAAGGGGCCGATGCTGCTTCTGGCCGCCTCCGGAGTCCCGGCGATCGTGCTGTTTGGCGGCCGGGGGGGCGACCGTTTCAGGCTGCCGGTGCATACGCTGATCGCGGCCGCAGCGGGTCTTGCGCTGGCTTACGCCGGTGTCGTGATGCTGGGGATCGACCCGTCGATTTATGTGGGCGGCGTCGCGCGTGTGGGCGGCGAGCATGAGCCGCTGACCGCCCGCATCCTGAATAACGGCACGCCGCCGGGGCTTTTCCTGTTTGTTTTGCCGCTGGCGTTTTTTTCAAGCCGTAAGCGTGAGGTGTGGCTGTGCCTGACGTGGTATGTGCTGGCCGTGGTGCCGCTGGCTGTGTTATTTCCGAGCATGGAGGCCCGGTATCAGGCGCCGCAGGTTCCGGCGTTGATCGGGCTGACCGCTTTGGCGCTGGACGGGGTGGCGCCTTGGCTGCGTGCGGCGTGGGACAAGCGGCCCGCCCGCGTCGGCGTGGGGATTGCAGTGTTAGCGGTCTTCGTGGTTTTCAGCCACACGCTGGCGATCGCTGTGATGCAGCACGAGGTGAAGGTCGGCGACGTGAGGCGCATGATGGATCAACTGGACGGGCGTTACGGTACGGACGGCTACGCGCTGCTGACGTCGTGGACCTACACCGACTTTCTTTATCTTCGATTCATGTATCCGGACCGCCCGATCTACACGGCACACACCGCTGAGGCGATCCACAAGGCCAATGTCAGCCACGAGCTGATGCGTTCGTCTCATGAAACCTATTTCGGCGAGCGGATGATCGAACGCCCTGAGCAGATGTACCGGATCGGCGGCCGGGTCACGGTGCTATTTGGCTTCCACGAAAACTTCGCGGCGGCGAACCTCCGGTCGATTTTCTCACACATCCCCGGCAACCCCCTGGCGGGACAGTTGGCGAAGGTCCACCTGCACGACCACCTGGCGACGACCTGGCTGTGGGACAACCCGGCTTATGAGCTGAAGGAGGTGGTCGGGGTGGGCCATTATCACGCGTTTGAGGTCAAGCAGGCTGTCTCGGGCGTTGATGGGTCTGGGGCCCCCTGACCGGCCGGGAATGCCCTATCGAGGGGCACCATCAAGCGGCCCGGGGTCTCGGCCTGGCGCTTTGCCGGGCGGGGCGGTCCGGGGTATCCTGTTGGGCTTGCGATAACCGCTCGGCCGCGCCATCCGGCGTGGGACCGGCGTCCCGGCTGCGTCGGCCGGGGCCACCGGGCGGGAAGGAGACGCATCCCCATGAGCGATCAATTCGACAACAGCAATCTTTACGAAGGCCTGTTCCTGATGAGCCAGGCGTCGATCGGCGGCGGCATCGGCTCGGCCATCGACCACGTCCGCGAGGTCCTCGAGCGCATCGACGCCGAGGTCATCACCCTGCGCAAGTGGGACGACCGCAAGCTGGCGTACCCGATCAAGAACCAGAAGCGTGGCGTGTACCTGTTCTCGTTGTTCCGCGCCGACGGCACGAAGCTGGCCGACGCCGAGCGCGCCTGCAACCTGTCCGAGCAGGTGCTGCGTGTGATGGTGACCAAGTGCGACCACTACGGCCAGCAGGAGCTGGACGCGGAGCTTGAAGAGGCAAAGCTGAGCGAGGCCGAGCTGAAGCTTCGTGCCGAGCAGCGTGCCAAGGAGCAGCAGGCCGAGCTTGAGACGGCCGACACAGACGCGGACTAAGTTTAGAAGCTGCTCGCGTCCGGCCGTGTATGCCCGTTTGACTCACCCACGCGCAGGAGACACCCGATGCCTAATCTGAACAAGGTCATGCTGATGGGCAACCTCACGCGGGACCCGGAGCTGCGTTACACGCCGAACAACACGGCGGTGGCGAACCTGGGCATGGCCATCAACCGCAAGTGGTTCAATAAGCAGACCAACGAGAACCAGGAAGAGACGACGTTCGTCGACCTGGAAGCGTGGGGCCGGACCGCCGAGGTGCTGAATCAGTATCTCAAAAAGGGCCGTCCGTTGTACGTCGAGGGCCGGCTGAAGCTCGACCAGTGGCAGGACAAGGACGGGGGCAACCGCTCCAAGCTCAAGATCGTGATCGAGTCGTTCGAGTTCCTGGACTCCGGACGCGGCGAGGGCGGCGGTGGGGGTGGCGGCGGCGGGGGCTACCAGCAGGGCGGCCGTTCGGGCGGCGGGCGCAGCGCCCCGGCCGGCGCGAATGCGGGCCCGGCCCACCAGCCGGTCGATGAGGACGACATACCGTTTTGATAAACAACCAATGAATGCTGGTGTACCGCCGCGGGCGTGTTGATCCGCGGGCAGGCGCCTAACTTGCCTGACGAATAGGAAGGACAACATGAAGCAAGTTGAACTACTGTTACTGGACAACGTGAGCAACCTCGGCATCGTCGGCGATGTCGTCAAGGTCAAGCCCGGGTACGCCCGGAACTACCTGCTGCCGCACGGCCTGGCGACCACGCCCAGTGAGTTGGCGGTCAAGCGTCTCGCCGCACGCCGCGCCGAAGTCGCCGCCGAGATGGCGAAGATCCGCACCGAGCACGAAGCGATGATCGAGAAGATCAACGGCTTCGAGCTCACCGTCATGCGTTCTGCCAACGAGCAGGGCGTCTTGTACGGCGGCGTGACCCAGCACGAGATCGCCCAGGCCCTGCGCGACGAGGGCTTCGACATCATCGAAGACCGCCACGTCCGCATCGGCGACCAGATCAAGCGTCTGGATTCGTACCCCATCCCGGTCGTGATCGACAAGGACCTCAAGGCCGAGATCAAGCTGTGGGTCGTCTCCGACAAGCCCGCCGAGGAACTCGAAGCCGAGGGCGAAGTGATCGAAGACGGCGAGGCCGTGACCGCCGAACTCGACGAGTGATCCGGCGATCCTTAACACAAGCGTATAATGACGGCCGTCCACCTCGGGCGGCCGTTTTTTTGCGCATCGATAAACAGGAGGTCAGGCGATGGCTCGACACGTAATGATGTTTGTCATCTGCGCGGTCCTGATGTCGCTGTCGAGTGTGGCTGTCGCGCAGGACGCAACCGATACGGTTGACGAGAGTGATGTTACGGATGTGGCCGGAGAGGCCGCGGATTCCGAAGGTTCGCGTGTGACGCTGCGTTTCGTGGTCACGGTTCCGCGGGACACGCCGGACGGCGAGACGATCTATCTCTGTGGGGACGACCCGCAGTTGGGCGGTTGGGACGGCGCGGGGCTGGAGCTTACGCCGGCGGGCGGCAATGAATACGAGGGCGAGCTTGATTTCGTGCGCGGCGCTCAGGTGCAGTTCAAGGCAACGCGCGGCTCGTGGCAGACGGTCGAGAAGAACGAGTTCGGCGAGGAGATCGAGAACCGCTGGGTGATCGCGGATCAAGACAAGGACGTGCCGGTGGTGGTCGCGGCGTGGGCGAGCGGGCAGGCGCAGCAGGTAGAGCCGACACTGACCGGGGACATCCGCCGGCACGAACATTTCCATTCAACGATCCTCAACAACGACCGCACGCTGCTGGTCTACCTGCCCCCCGGATACGCCCCCGGAGATGCAGATGACGATCGGCGTTACCCGGTGCTCTATATGCACGACGGGCAGAACATTTTTGATGCGGGCACGTCGTTCGCCGGGGTGGAGTGGGGCGTGGACGAAGCGGCGGAGCGTCTGATCGCGACGGGGACGATCGAGCCGATCATTATCGTGGGCATCTACAATAACGCCGACCGCATGACGGAATACACGCCCCGGCCCGATGGTGATAAGGGTGATGCGTACGCGCGGTTCGTGGTGGAGGAGGTCAAACCGTTCATCGATCGGACGTACCGCACGGACCCGTCGCGTGAGAAGACGGGCGTGGCGGGTTCGTCTCTAGGCGGTCTGATCTCGCTCTACATGGTTGGCGCGCACGCAGACACGTTCGGGCGGTGCGGGGGGGTGTCGCCGTCGCTTTGGTGGTCGGACCGTTGGCTGATCCGGCGGTGGCAGGCGGAGCCGCCGAGTTGGCCGGAGGGGGAGCGTATCTGGATCGACATGGGCACGCTGGAGGGCCGGCCCGGGCCTGATGGGGCGGCTTCGGGGGTGTCTCCGGGGGCTGCCCAGAGCATATCTTCAGCGGTGGCGGATGCCCGTGAGCTGGCCCGGATGCTGGAAGCGGGGGGGCTAAAGCGTGGTACGGGCTATGAATACCTCGAAATCGAGGGTGGCCGGCACAACGAGGCGGCCTGGGCGGGGCGCATAGAGCGTATTTTGACCTATCTTTACGGCCGGTAGCGGGAAAAATCCGGGGAACTATGGAATTTGGGCGGTGCTTGGGGTATTCTTATGTAATAACACCGTCCTCGGCTTCAACGGCGGCAGGGCGATGAACTTACATCAGAGGAAAAGGGACCGAGAATGAGTCACGACCCCGGCCAGCCCCGGCCAGACGCCGATTGTTTATCCGTGCCCGCTTTCGGCCTTCAGGAACTGGAGCCGCGGCTGCTGCTGAGCGCCACGCTCTACGACGCGCAGGAACTTCTGCCGACCGGGTCGAGTCAGGACGAGGTCGTCGCGCTGGGCAGCGGTGACCTTACCTTTGGTATCGACGTCTCCAAGTGGCAGGGCACGATCAACTGGAACACGGTCGCCAACTCTTCAAACGTCGAGTTCGTGTTCACGAAAGCGACCGAGGGTGTTGATTACGTCGATCCTCAATTCCTGACGAACATGGCCGGCGCACACAACGCCGGGCTGCTGATCGGTGGCTATCACTTTGCGACCCCCTTTACTGGTGGCGCGAACGACGCCGCTTCGGAAGCATCGGACTTCTACGCTGCGATCTCGCCCTACCTCACGGACGGTTACCTGCGTCCCGTGCTGGACTTTGAGTCCGGCCTGGGCACTTACAGCAAGACGCAGCTTTCCAACTGGGTACACGATTTCATGAACGCGTTCTCGTCGCTCAGCGGTGGGATCGTTCCCATTATTTACACCGGCTCGAACTACGCGAACAACGCGCTGAACAGCACGGTCAACATCTACGATTTGTGGCTGGCGAACTGGCCGACCACGCCCAACTTTAACAGCCCGCCGACCAACGACGGCGTTTGGAACGGTTACGACCTTTGGCAGTATTCGGGCGGTGGCGAAAGTATCCCGGGCATCGCGGGCGGGGTCGATGGCGATGTCTTTTTCGGTGATATCGCTGAGTTGATCGCTAAGTACGGGATCAATACGACCCCCGATGATCACGGCGACGACCTGGCCAACGCGACCACGATCGGTATGCCTTCCTCCACGGCGGGTGTGATCGGGACGGCGTCCGACAGCGACTGGTTCAAGGTCACGCTGGGTGCGGGCACTTCGTACACGTTCAGCCTTCTTGCGGACGGATTGGTGTCGGGCGAGCTGCGTCTTTATTCGGATACGGGCACGCTGATCACGTCCGGTCTCGGCCCGGCGGTTGGCGGCACACTGGCGACAATACAATATACGACGACTGTGGGCGGCGTTTTTTACTTGTCGGTGGATTCCTCGGGTGTGGGGGGGTATGAGCTTGGGGTTCAGAAGACGGACGAACACAGCGATTCGATCGTGGGGGCGACGCAGATCACAGGCGGGGCGGCGTTCGGTGGGTTGCAGACGCCGACAGACAAGGACTATTTCCGATTTACGGCGTCGTTGGGCAAGCAGTACGGGTTCGACGTGTTCGGGGTCGGTCTGCCGGACGCGGTGCTCGAACTGTACAACAGCAGCGGCGTGATCGTTAGTCAGCAGATCGGGTCTGGCGGCAGCCCGCTGGTGCACATGAACTGGCAGGCCTCTTCAAGCAGCGAGATGTACCTGGTGGTCAGGTCCAACGCGGGATCGCTGGGCGATTACGCGTTGAGCGTGACGGAGCAGGCGGTGCTGGTGACGGGGGACCTTAACGGTGACGGGTTCGTCGGGATCAACGACCTGAATATCGTGCTGGGCAACTGGAACCAGAACGTGACGGCGGGCAGTTGGCTGCTGGGCGATCCCAGCGGCGACGGGTACGTGGGTATCGAAGACCTCAACGCTGTGCTGGGCAACTGGAACGCGGGCACGCCCCCGGTGGCGGAAGCGGCGGCCGCGAGCCAGGATGAATCGCTCGCGCTCGCCGGGGGGACGCAGATCCTGGGCATCGACGTGTCGCACTGGCAGGCGGGGATCAGCTGGGCCAGCGTCGCGGCATCGGGCAAGGAGTTTGCTTTCATCCGCGCGCTGGACCGTGACAGCCTGCTGGACACGCGCTTCCTCTACAACATCGTGCAGGCGAAGGCGAACGGCATCTGGGCGGGCGCGTATCAGTTCGTGACGCCCTGGACCTACGGCTACAACGACGCGGTGGAAGAGGCGAGGCTGTTCGCCAGCACGATCGCGCCGTACCTGACGGAAGGGTACATCCGCCCGGTGATCGACATTGAGGCCGGGCCGCCGCACAGCCCCACGCCTATCGAGCTGGACAACACGGTGCTGACTAACTGGGTCCACGAATACATGGCCGAGTTTGTGCGCCTGACCGGGATCGAACCGCTGATCTACACCAACACCAACCACGCGCAGGTCGCATTTAATACAAGCATCAATGTCTACGACCTTTGGCTGGCGAACTGGACGAACAACCCGAACAACCCGCCGGCGGGCAACGCCGACGGCGTGTGGAACGGGTACGACTTCTGGCAGTATTCCAGCACCACGAGCGTGCCTGGCATCGCCGGCAACGTGGACGGCGACGTGTTCTTCGGCAGCCTGAACGACCTGATCGCAGGGTACGGGATCGTCATCGCGCCGGACGACCACGGCAACGTGCTGGCCGACGCGACCGCGGTGTCGCTGCCCAGCGCGACGGCGGGCACGCTGGACACGATCATGGACGACGACTGGTTCTCCGTGGCGCTCGGCACGGGCCAGTCCTACACGTTCAACCTGGTCGGGGGATCACTCGGTGAAGCCGAGTTCGCGCTCTATACCGAGACCGGCACGCTGATCGCCTCCACCACCGGCCCCGGTCCCGACGGGATGCTGGGCCAGCTGCAGTACACACCCCTTATCGGCGGGACCTATCACCTGCGCGTGTCCAGCACGAATCTCGAAGTAGGCAGCTACGGCCTGTCGGTCCAGGAGACGGACGACCACGGCGACTCGATCGCGGAGGCTACCACGTTGGTTGGCGGCCTCGCGCTGGGCGGCATCCAGAACTTAGGTGATAAGGATTACTTCCACTTCACCGCAACCGAGGGTAAACAATACGACATCAAGGCGCTGGACTTTGGTATCCCCGATGCTGTGATCACGCTGTACGACGCGCTGGGCACGCAGATCGATCAGCAGTCTGGGTCTAACCCCGGCGGGACCCACGCGCAGCTGACGTGGACCGCGTCCGCATCCGCCGAGATGTATTTCTCGATCACCGCAGCGCCGGCGAGCACGGGTGATTACATCGTCACGCTGGCCGAGACCGACGCACCCAATCAGCTCGACGGTGATCTGGACGATGACGGGTTCGTTGGGATCGGCGACATGAACATCGTGCTGGCCAACTGGAACCAGAACGTGACGGCGGGTGACTGGGCTGCGGGCGACCCCAGCGGTGACGGGTTTGTTGGGATCGAGGACCTGAACGTGGTGCTGGGCAACTGGAACGCGGGCACACCCCCGGTGGCGGCGGTGGCGGAAGCGTCCGGTGCGACGCAGGCTGCGGTCACGGCGTCGGCTGTTTCGCAAGACACGGAAGATGCCGACGGTGATGCGATCGGGATCATGCAGCACGGTTACGCGCTGGCGATCGCCAATGCGCGGTCCGAGTCGCGGTCTGCGTTCGACCAAAATGACCAGTCGGGCTACGCCCCGGCGTTCGGGCTCTGGGAACCGGAAGAGGTCGCCTGAACGGCAAACTAATCAAAGCAATACATTGGGGTTTTGTGGCGTGCGCCATTCAGGCCGCGCCACGCGATTCGTCGGCCAGATTAATGATGTGTTTGTAGACCTCGATATCCGCCGGGTATCTGCCGGGGTCATCCTTAGCGCGGATCTGCTCTTCCAGGGCGCTATTCATCTGTTCGCGCAGCGCCTGTTTGTCGTTGCCGCTAAGCAGCAGGTTCAGGTCGGGGGAATACTCGAAATGCTTGCCGTCGGCGTTCCAGCTGAAGCAGGTCAGCTGCAGGAGCTGGCGCTTGACGCGCTTGATGCTCGGGAGTTCGACCTGCCGCACGACATGTTGCATCATGTCGAGCATGTCGATGGGTTTGGCCAGGCCCTCGTTGACGCCGGCGCGCATTGCGCGGTATTCCAGCTCATTGTTCAGCGACGCGGTGTAAAGAATGATGGGTGTCTTGGCGTGTTGTGGTTTTTCGCGCAGCTCGGACGCAAGGGCCAGCCCGTCGCCGTCTGGCAGCTCGTAGTCCAGGATGAAGAAATTGAAAGCCTTTGATCCGATCAACTCGCGCGCCTCGGCGATGGAGCCGGCGCCGGTGATGTTGGCGATCGGGTCCAGGCCGTTGATGAGCAGGTTCCGTGCGATCCTGCTCTTGTCGACGTATAGGAGGTTGATATCCGCCATGAAGTATCCGTTGCCGCCGGGTTTGGGGCGGTCGTAGCGGAGCGCGAAGCGCGGCCACCGCATAAGTCTGGATCGGCATATCGGTGGCGGCGGTCAAGCGGTGAGGGTGTGATAACCGGAAAATCCGGGCGTGTGTCACGCGCCGCCGGCTAGCCTGCTTAGTTGCTGGCGTTGCACGGACATGCTGATCTGTTGAACGCCCTTGGAGAGGGACTGCGGCGAAGCGGCGGACTTGACACAGTTCACCCCGTAACGTGTCTTGCCGTCGGGCATCTGTGTCATGCTCTGGATACAGCCTTGGCCGGAGTAGCGTTTGCCCTCGAATACCAGTTCCACGTCCAGGACCTGGCCGGTCTTGTACTGCCTGGGTGAAATGACGGCGAACCCTGTCACGCAGACGTCCCGCAGCGAGCAGCCTTCCACGCCGTCGAAGGTGATGGTCAGGTCGCTGAAGATGGTGCTGACGCGGTAGCACTGGCGGCTCTCGGCGGAGACCGGCTCGCCCAGGGTTTTCAGGACGACAAAGTGCCCGGCTTCGGAATCGAGCAGCGCCTCGACCCTGGCCGGCTGTTGGACAAACTGCCTGCGGCGCTCGAAGTAGATCAGTAATTCCTGACCGACCTCATAGTTCAGCCCGGTGTCTTCGGGCTGGAGCGTCATGCTGTCCGGGCCCGATAATTGCGTTACAGTTGAAGCGTACAAAACGCGGCGTTTGGTCTCGCCTGGGAAGCGGGTAAAAACTGTTAGACCGATCGCTGGCATTTCGTACACCCTTCCAGATAAGAATAATTCCTGTTAAGAGCGGGTTGGGCGGGAACTACAGAGTAACCATCGGCACATGGGTCGTGGAGATTAGATATTTCTGGCATGTAATGCCGTGTAAAACGATGCTCGGTCGGCGTTAGTATTATCTCGGTTTATTTAACGCACACAGTGAAGCCGTTTGCTTGTTCACCATTTGTCGAGTGGGCATGTTTCATTGCGGAGTCGGGCCTTGTGCTTCAGCCAGCAGCCGCAGGCGTTACAGCGGCAGGCCTGATTGTCATTGTGCCGGCATTTTACGGATTGCCCGCATGATCTGCAGATATTCAGCCGCTGTTTGATCGCGCCATTGGAGAGGATGTGCAGGTTAAATAGTGAACGTGCCACGCCGAGCGTCCCCCGTGCAACACCGCCGCATTTTCGACATCCGACCATAGGATGCTCTCGCCCGGTTCGTTCATGCTGTTAAGTAACTGCGCGGCTGTAGCAACTGTTTGCGGTGTATGATCACGCGGCGGAGCGCTGGAACTCGGTTACCCACGCGGGCGTCTGTTCGACGTAGTTCGTGATGTGCCGGGCTCGGCTGAAGTAGTACCACGCCATCAGCGCCTGGTACGGGACCGTCAACAGGATCGCGCCGCCGTAGACCGCCGCGGCGATGAATCGGTACAGTTCGCCGGTCGAGCCGAGGACCTGCCCAAGCTCCGGGTTCTCCGCGATGACTTCGGCGTAGGCGTCGGGGCCGAAGAGCGCGGCCAACAAACTCCACACGCAGTAGACCACGATCACGCCGCCTAACGCGATCTGGTTGTAGCCCAGGTGTCTGGCGCCTTTCGCATCAAGCAGCCTGAGCATCGCCCGGCCCTTGAATTCGTTGTAAGCGACTACGCCCAGCCCGATCGTCACGAACAGCCCCGAGAGGCTGAACGACAACGGCAGGATCAACGCCGACAGCGCCGCGAAGACGCCGATGCTCCAGCCGTTGAACGTGGCGACACCGATGGCGAGGTCGATCTTCTTGCGCCCGTTCTTCGCGTCGCGCAGCGCCTGGTAGTGCTGCTCGGAGAGCGGCGCGCCGGGCGCGTCGATATTCGTGTTCGGTGGGCAATAGGCCATAAGCATGCTTATCGGCCAGACGGGCCTGCTGTTTCAGGCGGGCCGGCGCGGTCCGGTCGGGTTATTGGGCGATCTTTGCACGACGCGTGTCTTCCGCCCGTTAAGTATTACTTTTCTTTCTGATTCCCCCATGCGGATCGGCACGGGGGCTATACTTATGGGGCGTCCCGATTGATACGTCCGCCATGAGTCGGAGGATCGTCATATGTCACACAACCCGGACCGTCTGGAAGCTTTGACATCCACACCCGACGAATCGCGTGCCGCTTTGATCGTCGCGGCATTGAAAGATCGGGATATCGACGCCGTCGCCGAGGGCGGGCTGACGTCCGGCTTCCGCGCCGAGACGTTCGGCGAGGTCAAGGTCATGGTCCACGCCCGCGACCTTGACCGCGCTCGCGCTGCGCTTGATGAATACAAGCAGGCGGTGCGTGATATCGATTGGGACAACGTGGACGTGGGCGAGATGGAATGACGGGGGAAATGTCTGTGGGTCTACCGGGGCATAGCGATGGGACGCGGGTAGCGGTTATTGGTACATTCTCCGCCTGCTGAGTTTTCAACAGGCGTAATATGTGGAGCATCACCGAACACACGGGCGAGGTTGCGGCGCTGGCGGCGGCGATGTGCTGGGCGTTGTCGACGGTGCTGTACCGGCCGATCGGTTACAAGCTGTCGCCGGTTTTGATGAATCTGTTCAAGGGCTTGATCGCGTCGGCGATGCTGGTGGTGATGATCGGCGCGGGTTGGTTGTTGTGGGGCGGGGCGATCGGGGGGATGGGCGCGGGCACTGCCGCATTACTGGCGATAAGCGGCGTGATCGGGATCGGGGTGGGTGACACGCTTTTTTTCGCATCGCTGAGGCACGTCGGTTCTCGCCGAGCCATGCTGCTGGCCACGCTCAGCCCGCCGTTGACGGCGTTGATCGGGCTGGTGTTTCTGCACGAGGTGTTAAGCGTCGCGTCGTGGTTGGGGATCGTGTTGACGGTATCGGGGATCGCGTGGGTAATTACGGAGCGCTCGAACCTCAAGGGGCCGGTGGAGGTGGACCACCGCGTGGGCCTGGGCGTGTTGTGTGGGGTGTTGTGCGCGGTGACGCAGGCGTTGTCGGCGGTCATTTCGCGCAAGGCGATGGACGGCACGGAGGCGGGCGCGGACCTGGCGGCACTGGTGCGCATCGCGGCGGGCACGGCGTCGGTGGCGTTGATTCTGCCGTTGTTGCGGGTGTACGGCTCGGCTGTCAAAGCGGGGAAACCGAAGCTTTCTGCGCGGGGCTGGGCGTTATTCACGCTGGCGGTGAGTTTGGGTACGTTCCTGGGGATCTGGCTGTTTCAGATCGCGTTGGACCATACGAGCGCGGGGGTGGCGCAGACGCTGGTTTCGACGGGCACGTTGTTTGTTTTGCCGATCGCGGCGTTGATGGGCGAGCGTGTGAGCCCGCGTGCGATCGCCGGGGCGGTGCTGGCGGTGGGCGGGATCGTGCTGTTATTCAGTAACGGTTGAGGCGCGCTGGTAACGGTAGGCCGTGGTGGGGCCGTCGGCGCGGTAGACGGTTACGTCATCGGGTTGTTGGCCCCAGAGGTGCTCGCCGAGTTCGTGGGGCCAGAAATACTTTTTAGTTACCGTGGGCCGGCCGTCGGCGAAGCGCATCAGTAGTTCGCTGACACGTTTGCAGCACTGGAGCCCGCCGGCGTCCGGCTCGAAGGTTTGCGTCGGGTCGGCGGGGTCGGCGTATTCCGTGAGGATGCGGTGTATGCGTTTCGCCTGCTCCGTGTCGATCGACCAGCGGTAGACCTCCATGACGGGTTCACGGCAGCCATCACGGCGGTAGCGCCACCATTGCTCGATTGAGGGCGCGTTTTCAGTCAGCACGTCGTGGCGTCTGGCGTAGGCGGGGTCGTCGTGTTTATAGGTGCCGCCGGGGTCCCAGAAAAGCGTGGTTTGATCGGGGGTGGTAAGGCGCAGGGCGGTGTGGTTGGAGAGCACCTTGCCGTAGCAGATGACGACCTGAAGTGTGCCGATGTTTGGGGGGCCGTTGCCTTGCGATGGGTTCGTCAGGTCGGTCGTGTCGGGCGCGGAAACCGGTTCGCCAACCCAGCCCGGCGGGGCGGTGCCCGCGTGGTGGCAGGCGACGGCGGGGGCGATCAGCAAAAGCAGCAGCAGTATCCGGCCGGTCCGGTTCATGGCTGATAGGGTAACGCGATCCAGCAGTGGGTGCGGCTTACGGCTGCGAGGCCATGATCTGCAGCGCATCCACCAGGTCGCGCAGTTGCGGCTTGCGCATGCTGGCCTTGACCATGTCAAGCTCGCTTCGGCGGACCATGCGGATGGTGGGACCTTGTGGCAGGCGGAAGGCGTGGACCGTCAGGGCGTTGCGTTTGACCAAGGCCCCGACCTGGGCGGGGGTCAGCCCCAGCTCGCGTGGCGCAAGCTGCAGGGCCACCGCGTCACCAAGCCAACGCTTCCACGCCCCCAGGCTCATCTTCGTGCCCGCCATGAAACCTCCCAACGGTTGATGGGTTACCGAACACCGCGGCGTCACCGCGCGGCTGACAACCAAGGATATGTTCGGCTTTTGGGGGCGTGTGGGTGTTATTTGGACGCAGCGGCGTGTTATCGGCCGTTTGCCCGGATCATTCCGGGGCGTCTTCCCACTCACCGATGCTTGAGAAGCGGTTTGCTTTGTAGACACGGTCGTGCTCCCAGTAGAGGAGCTTGTCGTCGCGGAGCATCAGCAGGTACTGGTAATGCTCCCCGTCGATGTAGGTCAACCGCTCGGTGTGTTCGTGTTTTTTTCGTGCGTCGGGCGTGCCGTAGCGTGCGATGATCGCCGAGCGGTCCATGCCTTCGTACAACCCGGATGGGTCAAACCCGCTTTTGACACGGCTCATGGCGAACACCGCTGCGGACAGCGCCAGCGCGCCAAGGGCGGTGAATGTCAGTCGGATTGCAAGCTGTTGTGTCTTCAAACCGGTTGGCGCCTGTGGTGGGTCGAGCTGTTGACTTATGCCGCCTCGTCGATGGATGTGATCAGGGGGATATGGGTGGTCAGGCCCGTGATTTTCATGAGTTCCGCGACGGTCTTGGTGCAGCCGGCGAGCATCAGCTTGCCGTTGTGCTTGTCGATCTCGATCAGGAACGTGACCAGCGACCCGATGCAGGCGGAGTCGATGAAGTCGACGTTCTTCATGTCGATGGCGAAGCGGACGCAGCCGGTCTGCACGCGGTATTCACGCAGGGTGCCCAGCAGGCGGTCGGCTTCCAGGCTTGTGAGCATCGGCAGTTCAAGCTCGAGCACCGCGCACTCGCCGCGCTGTTCGATGCGGAGTTGATCGGTATCCATGAGCGCCTCCGTTGGCTCGACTCGTGTTCCTCGTCACGTCCGGTGGATGGGACGCGTCCCTTTGGGCGTTATCGGCGGAACGGGTGGCCTGCTGAAGCGATGAGACGGCAAAAAAAGGGCGTGCCCAAAAGGTTCGGTTATGCCATCTGGAGTGAAGATGCGGGCGCGGATGCACGATGAATGTTCAAGTAGTTTCTTCTTCTTCCAGCTCCAGGGAAACCCCATGCCCAAGCGTAAACAGCGTAAGAACGCAGGCAAGTCTGATAAGCCCGTCAAAGCCGCCCGCCGCGACACGCCCGGCGTGGAAGAGCCCGCGGTGGCTATTCAGTCATCGCAAGTGGATGTAGCGTCGGCGCCACCGTCGGCGGTGGATAAACCGGCGATCCCGTTCGACCCGGCCGCGATGCCGGTGGCGCTTCCCAACGCCACGACACTGCTGGACGAGGTGCAGCAACGCTGCGAGAAGCTGCGTCAGTGGCAGCGCGATGCGCAGGCGTCGCTGCAGGCGCGTGCCGTGGAGGTCGAACGGCGTGAGCGGTCGGCGGATGAAATCCAGCAGCAGGTAGAGCTCGGGCGGACCCGCCTTGAACTCGACCAGGACGCCCTCAAGCGTGCGCGTCTGATGCTTGACAAGGAGCGTGCCCAGAACGAGCAGAGCCAGCAGGCGATCGAGGCCGAACGCGCCCGGCTTGAGTGCGCCAGCACCGAACTGAACGAGCAGAAACGTGAGCTGGCCGAGATGCGCAGCGAGCTGGACGCCGAGTGGGCGAGTCTGGCCAGGGTGCGTCGCGCCCAGGAATCGCTCGCGGCCGCGCTGGACGCCGACCGCACGCGCATCCAGGAACTAAGCATGAGCGACAGCCTGGCTCGGTTGGGCATGGAAAAACCCAACCCGGAAGCCGACAATAAGTCAGACGATAAGCCCGGCCTGTCCCTGACACAGGCGGCGTAATACTACGGGATGAACTTGCGTAACTCCGCGCGGTACGATGTAGGGCAACCGAACATCGGCCCCGGAGCCTACCATGCCGCGACGCCCCTTCATAGCTGGTTGCGTACTTCTATTCTGCTTTACCTTTACCACGCTGTCCGTCCTGGCCGAGCCTCCCGGGAACGCGGGGTTTAGGCGTGGCGTCAACCTCAGCCACTGGTTTGCGCAGATACAGGTCGGGGGGGACCGTTTGCAGCACCTGCGCACGCACTTCACTGAGAAGGATTTCGAGCTGATCCGGTCCCTGGGTCTGGACCACGTGCGTTTCACGGTGGACCCGGATGTGCTTGAGTCGCAAGCGTACGACGGCTGGGCGGAGTACCGACGCGCGGTGGATATGATCCTGAGCATGGGCATGAATGTTATTATCGATGTTCACCCGTCGGGTGAGTTCAAGCATGCTTTGGCGGCGGACGCGGAGAAGCGTGATGCCTTTATCGCATTCTGGACGGGGCTTGCGGAGCGGTATGCCGACACCGATCCGGAGTGTGTTCGGTTTGAGATGTTGAACGAGCCGGAGATGTCCGCCGAACTGTGGGAGCCTTTGCAGGCGCGCCTCGCCGCCGTGGTCCGTAGGGTGGCTCCCGACCACACGATTATTCTGTGCGGCGCGAAATGGAGCGGGACCGATCAGCTTGTGGGATTGCAACCGATCGATGACCCGAACGTGGTTTACAACTTCCATTTTTACGAGCCGCACCAGTTTACACATCAGGCGGCGACGTGGGGCGCGCCGCACTGGCGTGAGATGAAGGGTTTGCCTTACCCGGCATCGGAGGAAGGTGTCCGTCAAGCGCTGGCGGGGACGACAAACCCCGCCGCGATCAACGACATCACACGGTACGGTCAGAGCGAGTGGGGGCCTGACAAGGTACGCGAAGAAATCGGCCGGGCCGCTGAGTGGGCACGGGCGCACGGCGGGCTGACGCTGACCTGCGACGAGTTCGGCGTCTACATGAAGGCGGCCGCCCCCGAACACCGCGCCGCGTGGATCAAGGACGTGCGCGAAACGCTCGAAGCGCAGCAGATCGGCTGGACCATGTGGGACTACGCCGGGGGCTTCGGGATTGTGCGGGACGGTAAGCCGATCGAATCAGTCGCCGAAGCACTCGGCCTGCGTTAGTCAGGATCAAACAGCATAATGTCCGCCACGCGCTCTGCGACGGGGGCCACCCCGCCTTCGACGTTGTTGTTGATCAGGACGATCACGGCGGCGTTGCGGTCGGGGAAGCGTTGCAGGCACAGGGAGAAGCCGCGTGTGCCGCCGGTGTGGTGGTAGCGTTTCTCGCCCTTGTAGGTGTCGATGCGCCAGCCGAAGCCGTAGCCGACGGCGGGGTCGTCGGTGGGGACGGGCGTGTACGTCTGCCGGTAAGCTTCCTCGCTGAGCAGTCTTTGTTCGTGCAGGGCTGCGACCCATTTCGCGAGGTCGTCGATCGAGCTGTAGATGCCGCCGTCGCCGAGCACGGCGCTGGTGACGGACTGGTCGGTCCGCACCCATCGACCGTCTTCTTTCGAGTGCCCGAACGCGCGGTTGCTGACTTCGTTCAGGCCACGGATATAGACAACCGAGTGATCCATACCGCAGGGCTTGAAGACGCGGTCTTTGATGAACGTCTGGAACGGCTGTTTTGCGACCTGCTCGACGATCAGGGCGAGCAGGGAGTAGCCGGTGTTCGAGTATTTGTATTGCGTACCCGGCCCAAAGAGCGGTTTGTCGGTGTCGAGGATGAGCTTGAGGACGTCGCGGTCGTGGACCTGAAGCGTGGTGCCTTCGGGCACGAGGTCTTCGTAGTCGGGCAGGCCGGAGGTGTGGTTCAGGACGTTACGGATCGTGATGGTTTGGCCGTACGCGGGGAAGCCGGGGAAGAACTTGTCGAGCGTGTCGTCGAGAGATAGTTTGCCCTCATCAACCAGCAGCATGATCGCGGTCGCGGTGAACTGCTTGGTGATCGATGCGATACGGAAATTGGTTTGGGGTGTGACGGGGGTGTTGTTTTCTGCGTCGGCGAGGCCGTAGGCGTGGCGGAAGATGACCTTGCCGTCATTGATCACGAGCACGGCCGCGCCGACGTGTTCGGGCAGGGCGGCTTCGACGTAGGTGATGGTTTGTTGTGTCGTGGCGTCATCGGGCATGGCGTGTGTCGGTGTGAGGGATAGCGTGACAAGAAAGAGCATCAATAAAGATCGAGTAACGGCCGGCACATTGAACATGCGCATCAGCCCACCCATTGCAGCGTGAGGACGGTGGCGAAACCCGCCGCAACCACCGCGCCGCCGACGCGGATCGACCATTCGCCCAAACACGCTTTCATGACCAAGCCAACGGCGAGGCCGGTGATGTGCAGGCCGGCGGTGCAGGTGAGCATGCCGGGGAAATAACCCCAGGCCGATGCGTCGCCCATCTCCGCGACGTGCGCGTGGCCGTGGCAGATGGCGAACACGGCGACGATCAGGTTGCCCCACAGGACGGATACTTCCTTGCTGATCGCGGCAACCAGCCCGAAGACCAGCACGGACAGGCTGATGCCCCATTCAAACACGGTGAACCCGTCGTGCGCCCAGGCCAAACCGAGCAGCCCGCCGCAGGCCATCATCGCGACGAACGCCAGCGGCAGCGTCCACATCTTGTCGGTGCGCATCCTTGCCGAGAGCAGGCCGACGGTGACCATGGCTAGCAGGTGGTCCAGCCCGTAGAGCGGGTGCTGGAAGCCGGCGAGGAACGAGCCGTGCTCGTGCCCGGCGTGCGCGTGGGCCGGGGAAGCGAACACGAGCAGGGCGAGGCCCGACGCGATAAGCCAGAGGGGGGAGGAAAAAAAAGTGCGGCGCATACATGGCTCCCGTGAAAGAAGGCCGTGGATGCGTCGCACTATATCACCCTTGGTGCGGGGGTGACAACAATCGGGCGATGGGGGCTACTTCCACTGAGTGGCTTCGGCGAGGAAGCCCTGGAACAGCCGGTGGTGTTCTTCTTCGTCGGCCTTGAGGGTCGTGCAGAGGTCCGCCGTGACCGGGTCGTCGTCGCCGGCGGCGATAATCACCTTCTGGTACTGATCGATCGCGCCTTTCTCGGCTTCGATCACGCCCTTGATGACCGAGACAACGTCCAGCGGGTTGCTTGGGGGCTGGAGCTTGGTCTGCGTCCACTTCAGGTCCTTGGACCCGGGCACGGCTCCGCCGAGCGTCTTGATCCTTTTCGCGAGCATCTGTGCGTGGCCCAGTTCCTCAGCTACGTCCGCCCCGAGCGACTGCTTGATGTGCTGGGCGCGGATGCCGTCAAGATGTTCGGAGTTGGCGATGTAGTTGATGACCGTCTCGATCTCCATGTTGTAACTCTTGCACAGGAGGTCGATGATTTTTTTCTGTTTGCCTTTGCTCATGATGGGCCTCTGTATCCCGGGTTGAAAGTGGATTTGGTTCACAAGTGACCGCGACAAAGTGGCCGCGCACACGTTCGTAACCCTATGCGCGGGGCCGTCGTAAATCAACCGTGAAAGTATTTTATTTGCGGCTCGGGGCGGGCTACTTGGCGGTGGAGAACTGGACCTGTGGGGCCGGGGCCGGAGCGGCGGCCTGCATGGCGGGTGCGGTCGCGTTACGGGAGGCGTTGACCAGGCCGTTGCCCATGACGCCCAGGACGATGGCGAGCGTGGCGGCGATCAGGGCACCGGCGGTGCGGCCGAACATGCCTGCCGAATGAACGGTCTCGTCAGGCTCGCCGAAGTAGCAGGCGCTTGCGATGCGCAGGTAATACGCGGCGCTGATCGCGGAGTTGAGCACGAGGATGATGACCAGCCCGATGAAGCCCGCGCCGTAGGCCGAGCCGATCAGGTACACCTTGCCGAGGAAACCCACCAGCGGGGGCAGGCCGACCAGCGATAAGACGCTGATAAGCATCAGCGCGGCGAGGAACGGGTGCTTCTTGTGGATGCCGGAGATGTGCTGGTAGGTCTGTGCCTCGCGATCGCCGGCGCGCAGGCAGCCGAGCACGGCGAAGCTGGCGATCGTGCCCAGGCCGTAGGCGACCAGGTAGAACAGCACGGCCGCGATCCCGTCGCCCAACGCACCGCCGGCGGCTTGATTCACCGCAGGCCCGGCAAGCAGGCCGACGAGGATGTAGCCCGAGTGTGCGACCGAGCTATACGCAAGGACGCGCTTGACGTTGTTTTGCAAAAGGCCCAGCACGTTGCCGACGGTCATCGTCAGCACGGCGATCAGCCAGATCAGCGATGCGATCGGTGCGGGGAGCGGCCAGCCGACCAGCGACAGCAGCAGGATCAGCGCGACCGCGCCGGCGGTCTTGGGCACGAACGCCAGAAACGCCGTCACCGGGGTTGCCGCGCCTTCGTACACGTCCGCGGCGTAGAAGTGCATCGGCACGGCCGCGATCTTGAAGCACACGCCCACGACCGAAAGCACGATGCCCATCAAGAGCAGACCGGGCACGTTATTGTTGTTGGCCGCGATCTGTTCCTGGGCGATCCGAGTGATCTCGGCGAACTCGGTCGAGCCGGTCGCGCCGTAGATCAGGGCGAACCCGTACAGGAAGATCGCGGCGCTGAGTGCGCCCAAGAAGAAATACTTGATCGCCGACTCCTGGGCCTCGATCCGGTCCCGGCTGGTCGCGACCATGACGTAGGTCGGCAGGCTGGTCAGTTCAAGGGCGAGGAACAGCCAGACCAGGTCGCCCGCGCCGGCGGTCAGCATGACGCCGGTGAGGCTTAAGAGGAAGAACGCATAAAACTCGCCGGTCATCACGTCGCCCGGCTCGAACTCGCGCGCGGCCTCGGCGTCGAGCGTCTGGCGCAGGCGGTTGGGCACGCCGGCCGCGACCATCAATAGGATCAAACCCACACCCGCGACGGCCAGCTTGATGTAATGGGCTATCCCGGTGAGCGCCAAGGCTTGCTCGCCCGCGTCGCCTCGCTTGCAGACAACCAGCGCGGCCAGCGCAAGCGTCAGCGCGGCGATCCAGGGCGTGCTGCGGCGGGGGCCTTTGCCCTTGGAAAGACCGATGAACAGGCACGCGGTCGCGCCGATGAGCATCACGATCTCGGGCCAGAGGCCGGCAACTTTTTCAATGATCTCGGTCTTATGCATCGCTTATCGCTCCGCCGCGCGGTCGGCGGTTGGGTTGACGTTGGTGACGGCTTGATCGTCCAGCACGAGCCGAAGCGGTGTGCCGTTCGCGTCGGTCTGGACGAGGCCGGGCTCTTGCAGGGCAGCCGCTTTGCCTGCCTGAGTCAGTTTCCCGACCGGGGCTTCGAGGCTGCTTAGCATGTTGTAAGGGAACAGACCCAGGATCAGGCACCCGGCGGCGAGGGGCAGGAGCGTGAGGATTTCCCGCCCGTTCAGGTCCTTCAGGTCGTGGCTGCCGTCTTCGTTGTGGACGTCGGGCACCTTCACGGGGCCGAAGATCACCTTGCCGACCATGTAGAGCAGGTAGATGGCGGCGAAGATCATGCCCATGCCCGCGAACGCGGCGTACTCGAACCCGAGCACATTGCTCGGCGAGAGGAACGCGCCGATCAGCGTCAGGAACTCGCTGACGAAGCCGTTAAGACCGGGCAGGCCCACGCTGGCAAGCACGAAGAACACGGTGAACGACGCCCACACGGGGATGACGCGCCCGAGGCCGGACATCTTCGCCATCTCGCGGGTGTGGAAGCGTTCGTAGATCATGCCGATGCAGAGGAACAGCGCCCCAGTCGACAGGCCGTGGTTGATCATATACATGACCGAGCCGACGGCCCCGGTATTGTCCGCGTCCAGCGCGAACAGGCCCAGCACGCAGAACCCAAGGTGGGATACCGACGAGTAGGCGATGAGTTTCTTCACGTCCGTCTGGACCCAGCAGATCAGCGCGGTGACCAGCACGCCCAACACGGCAAAGATGCCGATCAGCCATGCGTATTCAACGACGGCTTCGGGGCACATCGGCAGGGCGAAACGCAGCAGGCCGTACGTCCCCAGTTTCAGCAGCACGCCGGCCAGGATGACGGACCCGGCGGTGGGGGCCTCGGTGTGAGCAAGCGGCAGCCAGGTATGCACCGGGAAGATCGGCACCTTCACCGCGAACCCGGCCATCAACGCGCCCAGCACCCACGCCTGCTCGGTCACGCTCATGCCGGCGGCGGCGGTGTAGAGCTCTTGGATATTAAACGACCACTCGCGGGTGGTGAGGTGGTTGATGTAGACCACATACATCACGCCGGCGAACGTCAGCATCGAGCCGGTGAACGTGTAGAGGAAAAAGACCTTCGCCGCCCGCAGCCGGTCGCTGGAGCCGAACACACCGATCAGGATGTAGAGCGGGACCAGCGTAAACTCGAAGCAGAGGTAGAAGAAGATGATATCGGTGGCGACGAACGTGCCGAGCATGAACGTCTCGAGCGCGATCAGCCAGAAGTAAAATTCTCGGATGCGGGTGTTCACCGCCGTGAGCGAGCCGAGGACGATGATCGGCATCAGGAACGTCGTCAGCAGCATCAGCCACAACGAGATCGAGTCGATCCCGTACCCGAAGGAAAGCCCGAACGCATCGACCCAGCGGACGGACCCGGTGAGCTGCATCGCGCCGGCGTGGGCGAAGTCGAAGTTGAACACCGCGATCAGCGAGAACAGGAACGTGACCAGCGTGCTTAACAGCGCATACGACCAGACCGTCTTGCGGCAGTCGAACGCCTTGATCGGCAGCATCAACGGCAACGCGCTGACGATCGGGAACACGGTGATCAGGAGCAGTAAGTAGTCCATTTAAGTTACGCTTGGTCTCTTAGAACGCCCACCTGAATACCAGCAGCGCGACCACGGCCACGCCCAACACCATCCCCAGCCCGTAGCCCTGCATCTTCCCGCTCTGCGTCGGACGCACGACCCAGCCGGCCAGCCGGGGGATGTGCCCGACCGTCATCACCAAACCATTGATAATGAACTGGTCGAACAGGTAGAACAGGTGCCCGAAACCGCGCAGCGGCTTGACGATCACCATGTCGTAGAACTCATCGACGTAATACTTGTTGTAGAGCACCTCGACCACGGCGGCGAACTTCGTTGCGATCTTGTCCGTCAGCGGGCGGTTCAGCCAGTGGAAATAGGCGGCCAAGGCGATGCCGACGAGCGCGATGATCGAGCTGACGAACATCATCACGATGTGGATCGTGTGTTCGCGGTGGTGCTCATCATCGTGCGAATCGGCGGCGGCGTGTTCAGCACCGGCTTCGGTGCCGTGGCCTTCGGCGGCGTTCTCGACGGTGATGATCTGGTAGGCCGGCGCGGCGGCGGCGTGCGATTCAACGTGGGCGACAGCGACGGGTTTCGCGGTCGATCCCTCGATGCTTCTTTCCATCCACCCGCCGAAAACCAGACCGGCCAACACAGCGCCGATTGCGAGCGCCGCCAGCGGGGCGTTCATTGGCCACCAGGGCATCTCATGCGGCTCGTGTGCGTGCCCCCCGGAATGCCCGTGGTCGTCGTGGCCGTGCCCGTGAGCGTCACCGTGGTCATCGCCGTGGTGCTCGTCGCCCATCTCGAAGTGTTCCGGGCCCATGAATACGCGGAACCACAGGCGGAAGGTGTAGAACGCGGTGAGGAACGCTGTGAACAGGCCCATGAGCGCCAGGAAGAGGAACAGCGTGCTGCCGTGGGGACCGGTGCCTTGGGTCATCGCGGCGGCGAGGATGGTGTCTTTGCTGAAGAACCCGGCGGTCAGCGGGAACCCGGCCAGCGCCAGACATCCTACGAACATCAGCCAGCAGGTCACCGGCATTTTGTGACGCAGGCCCGACATCGCCCGCAGGTCCAGCTGCCCGGCCAGGGCGTGCATCACGCTGCCGGCGGTGAGGAACAACAGCGCCTTGAAGAACGCGTGGGTGAACAGGTGGAACACCCCGCCGAAGGTCGATAGCGCCCCGACACCCAGGAACATGTACCCAAGCTGGGACACGGTCGAGTAGGCGAAGACTTTCTTAAGGTCGTACTGGCAGAGCGCGATCGTACCCGAGAGCAGGGCGGTGACGCCGCCGATGGTCGCGACGGTGGGCAGCGCGGCGGGCGAGAGCTGGAAGACGGGGATCAGCCGGGCGATCATGTAGACGCCGGCGGTCACCATGGTCGCCGCATGGACGAGCGCGGACACGGGCGTCGGCCCGGCCATCGCGTCCGGCAGCCAGACGTACAGCGGGATCTGCGCACTCTTGCCGAACGCGCCGAGCATCAGCAGGAAGGGGATCCACAGGTCGGCGGCGGTAGGATCAAAACCTTCAGTCAACCGTTTTGCGGCTTCGGTTGTTACTTCCGCGAGGCTGACCGAGCCATAGGTTTTGTACGTCAGGAAGATGCCCAGCGCGAAACCGAGGTCGCCGATGCGGTTGACGATAAACGCCTTCTTCGCGGCGGCGACGGCCTCGGGCTTCTCGTAGTAGTACCCGATCAGGAGGTACGAGCACAGGCCCACGCCTTCCCAACCCAGATACAGCAGCACGAGGTTGTCGGCCATGACCAGCGTGGTCATCGCGAAGATGAACAGCGACACGCCCATGAAGAAGCGTGCGTACCCGCGTTCGCCCTTCATGTAACCCATCGCGTAGGTCGCGATCAGCGAGCCGATGCCGGTGACGACGAAGAGCATCACCATGGTCAGCCGGTCGACGAAGTAGCCCATGTTGACCTGGAAGCCGCCGACGCCGATCCAGCTGTAAACAGTCTGAACCTTCTCGGCACCCGTCAGGCCCGATGCGGCCGAGTAGACACCGCAAGTGATCAGGAAGGGGATGAAGATCGACAGCGCGCTGATCGGCCCGGCCGCCTTGCGCCAAGCGGGCTTCATGCAGCAGACACCGCACAGCGCCGCGCCCAGCAGCGGGATCCAGGGGATGAGTTTGATCAGTTCGATGGACATCTGAAAAGCGCTATCCTTGCAGTTGCGACCACGCCAGGGCGTCGAGCGTGCGTTTGCGTCTGAACAGGAGGACGACAAGGCCCAGCGCCAGCGCCGCTTCCGCCGCGGCGATGGTCAGGACGAAGATCACGAACGTCTGCCCGGTGTCGTTGAGGTGGTACCGGCTGAACGCGACCAGCGACACCGCCACGCCCTGGAACATCATCTCCGTGCAGAGGAACATGATGATCAGGTTCCGCCGGGTGATGAACCCGATAAGCCCTAGGCAAAACAGCACCGCCCCGGTCAGGAGGAAGTGCGAGAGCGTCAGGCTGTCCATCGTGGTTAGGGGCATGGGTGTTGGTGGCTGGTGTTTAGTTTTTGCTAACGGCTAATGGCTAACGGCTAAAAGCTTTTCACCCCGACACCGCCAGGTGTTCATCCGGCACTTTGGTTTTGGCGATCACGATCGCGCCGATCAACGAGACCAGCAGGATCACGCCCGCCAGTTCCAGGCCCAGCGGGTGGCTTAAGAACAGGTCCAGACCGACGCGCTCGGCGTTGGCCAGGCGGGTCGGGTCCAGGTTGTTCGGCTGCGTGACGCCAGCGACTTCCACGGCCTCGCCGGCGTCGTTGTATTCGTAAGTCTTCACGGCCTGAAGCGGGCGGTTGCCCAGCGTCGATTCGATCAGGGCCGCGTCGGTCATGGCCGGATCGACCTGGGCGCGGGCGGCGTCCAGGCGGTGGTAATCGAAGATCACGCTCAGCAGCACGGCCAGAAGCAGGAAACCGGCGGCACAGGCCAGCACCGGCTCTTTGGCGACCTTGTCGTAGCCCTGGCTCGACCCGCCGTCCGGCGTGGACTGGGACGCGAGCATGAGGACGAACATGTAGGTTACGAGGATCGCCCCGCCGTAGATGATGACGACCGCGAAAGCCATGAACTGGGCGGAGAGCACGAGGAAAAGCCCCGCGCTGGCGAGTACGACCATCACGAACCAGAGCGCGGCGTAGACCGGTCGCGTGTGGGTGATGACCCGCACGGCCGAGACGATCGCGATGGCGCTGAAGAGGTAGTAGTAGATGAACGACGCGCTGGACATGCCCGGGTCACGGTCGGCCCAAAGCCCGCCGTTGGACAGGAACAGCCACAGCCCGCCGAGGGTGGCGGCGCCGAGCATGGGGCCGAGGAAGCGGATGCCGCCGGATTGCCTGGGCAGCATCACGGCTAATGCCAACGCACCGAGCACCGATCCGATGTAGAGCGCGTATTCGAGATACTGTTCCATGATCGATCCGTGGCGTGCGTCGAGACGATCGCGTCCGTGGCTTGCGTCGGCGTAAGTTTATGGCCAGAAACAGCGTGAACCGGCCCCGCCGCAGTTGCGCACGGGCTGCCCGTGCATTAAAGCGGACAGGATAGGTAGCCATACCCATCTATGCAACAAAGCCGTGGTCCGCGTGTGGACAAGGCTTTACCGCCGGGTGGGGGGAGCGGAGCGGGTGGAAATCTACTTGTATGGAAATCGTCACCTGGCCCCCTGCGGGAGCAGGGGGTTGGGAAGTATGAAAGCCACCCGGCCCTTCGCGGTGCTCAGGGCCGATGTTGGAGGGCGGGTGCCGCGAAACGGGTTGGATCAGCCGATGCCGACTTCGGCGGGGTCCGGCAGGGGTGCCATGCTGCCGACCTGGTCCGAGCCGGGCAGGAGGCACAGCCTGGGCTGGCCGCAGGACGGGCACCGGCTCATCTGGTCGAGCCTGGTCTGGTAGGCGGTGACCGTGGCGACGAGCGTGGCGTGGCTCCAGGTCAGGGGCGATACCGACAGCGGGGCGTTGGTCTCGGGGTGGACCTGCTCGGCCAGCACGCCGGAGGCCAGCGCGTGCCCGGCGACCCAGTCGAGGATCGGCCTGGCTTTTTCCAGGTCCTCGACCGACTTGGCCCTGGCGATGTAGTAGTCCGCCAGCCAGAGCGTGCAGATGAACCAGGGGTTGCCCGGGACGTTCTTCACATCGTTAGACACCTGGTGGTAGTAGTCGTTCTCGTAGCGGGCGATCCCGCCGACGCCGGTCTTGATCCAAAGCTCACGCTTGATGGCTTCCATGGTGGCCTCGACCCGCGGATCGTCCGGGCTGAGCAGGCCCATCGCCCAGATGGCGTACATCGAGCTGTCCAGGACCTCGTCGGCGTCGTAGCCGACCTCCCGGTGATCGTGTGTGTCGTGTCCGCTTTCCGGCGTGCGTCCGGCCATGACCTGCGCGATCATCTGCGCGGTGCGGTCGGGGTCGCTGGGCGTGATGCGGCGCAGGAACCGGCCGTGCTTCTCCGACCAGAAGCGTTGGCAGAAAGCGTCCTTCACTTCTTCGGCGGCGTGCGCGTAGGCGGTGGACCGCGCGGTATCCCCGAAGCAGACGGCGAACTGCCACGCGGCCTTCAGCCCGGCGTAAACCGTCGCCACGGTGAAGGCGTGTACGCCCCAGCGCTCTTCCCAGAGGTCGTAGCTGGGCAGCGGCAGGTGGCTGTCGGGGTCGCGGTAGCGGACCATGAAGTCGGCGGCCTTCTGCACGACGTCGACCCATAACGGCCGGACGAACTCGATATCCCGGTAGCGCACGAAGTGCCGCCAGAGTGACCAGACGACCAGCGCGGTCTCATCCTCCTGGATCGGAAGTTGCGGCCGGCCGTCGGCGATCCACGGGTGCCAACTCGACGCCGGCGAGCCGTCGGGGTTGTATTTGTGCAGGAACATGCCCGTGTCAGAGATCGCTTTGGAGCAGAAGCTGAAGAACGACCGCGCCACGTCTGGGAACCCCGCGCTGTCCAACGAGTCGGCGACGAACGCGCCGTCCCGCGGCCAGAGGTACGAGTAAGTGTCGCGCGAGAACTGCAGGTAATCCGTGTCGTTGGCGGCGATGATCGCGCCGTTGTTATCGATCTGCGTGCGCACGATCAGCAGCGAGCGTTTGTAGAGATCGGTGACTTTCTCGGAAAGCGAGCCGGGGTGGTCGAAATCGAAATTCGCGCGTGACGCCGCAAGCCAGAGCCGCCAGTAGGCGTTGGTGCGTTCGATCACGCCCTGCGGCCCGACACGGTGCAGGAAGCGGTGGACCTCCTGCATGTCCTCGATCTTTTTACCGCAACCCAGCACCATGTAGACGGCCTTGGATTCACCCGGGTCGAGTTTGACGTGGGTGAGCATGGTCGAGTCGACCGCGCCCTGTGCGATGGGGTTGTTGCCCAGCTCGCCGTCCTCGGCGTCGCGCCAGGTGCCCTCAGCCCCGTGGAAGCCGGCGTTGCCGGTCGCGTACTGGTCGACCTGGTGCTGCGTGCCCTGGTAAAAGGTCGCCAGGAGGTAGCGCTTCTTGCGGTAGTGGATCAGGCTCTTGAGCTTGGGGTCGTAGTAGGCGGTGTCGCCGACTTTCGTGCCGTACATGTTGAAGTCGTTGTGGTGAACGAGTCGTATGTCGCGGGGCTGGTCGGTGAGGTTGTGGACCTCGATCCGGCGGACGTGGACCGGGCGGTGGAAGTCCACGACGTCCTGGCAGTTCAGCTCCAGGCCCAGGCGCGGGTGGCGGAGCGTGACGTCGGTGCTGAGCGTGTCCGGGACGTAGTGGCGTGTGATCTGCCAGCCGGGGTCGTCGGTCCAGACCATGCGTTGGCGTCGGCGGTCGGCCTTGGCCTGCGGGTCTTCGATCAGGTTGGCCCAGACGCCGAACCGGCAGGGTCCACCCCCGGCGTGGTTCTCCTGGCCGACGTGGGGGTAATACAGGTCGCGGACACGGTACAGCTCGTCGAAGGTGACGAGCATCTGTCCGTTGCCGACGGGGATGTCACGGGGCATGGTCTCTCCTGGGTCTCGCCTCACACAAGCGCGGGGGCTATCGGGTTATCGGCGATCAGGGGCGGACGATCCAGCCGGGGTTGGGATTTCATGGCCGGTCGGCCCGGCATTGGAAGCATAGGCCGGTTCTGCTACGATCCGTCACCGGCGGGCAGGCTAACGCTGTTCGCCCGGTCCCTGACGATCACGACGGAAACACACGATGCCCCAGATCACCATTGACGGCAAGCTCTGCGAGTTCCAGGGCAAGAAATCCATCCTCGAGGTCGCGCTCGAAAACGGGATCGAGATCCCGCACTACTGCTACCACCCGGGGATGAGCGTGGTCGCCAGCTGCCGTATCTGCATGGCCGAGGTCGAAGCGCCCAACCCGCGCAACGACAACAAGCTCGAGATGATCCCCAAGCTCATGCCCACCTGCCAGACCCCCGCTGGTGACGGGCAGGTCGTCCACACCAAAAGCCCCAAGAGCGTCGCCAACCAGAAGCAGGTCATGGAGTTCCTGCTGATCAACCACCCGTTGGATTGCCCTGTCTGCGACCAGGCCGGCGAGTGCTACCTCCAGGACTACAGCTACAAGTACGGCCGTAGCGAGTCCCGCTTCGACGAGACCAAGATCAAGCAGCCCAAGAAAGACATCGGCGAACACGTCCTGCTCTACTCCGACCGCTGCATCATGTGTACCCGCTGTGTCCGCTTCGCCAAGGAAGTGTCGGGCACGGGCGAGATCGGGATCTTCGGCCGGGGCTCCAGCGAGCAGATCGACGTATTCCCGGGTAAGCCGCTGAACAACGAGCTGTCCGGCAACGTCGTGGACATCTGCCCGGTCGGCGCGCTGCTCGACAAAGACTTCCTGATGTCGATGCGCGTCTGGAATCTCAAGAAAACCCCGAGCATCGACGGCATCACCGCCAGCGGTGACAATATCTCGGTTGAGCACAACGACGGCCGAGTCTACCGCGTCAAGCCGCGGACCAACATGGACGTCAACAAGTGGTGGACCAGCGACGAGATCCGCTTCGGCTGGAAGTTCGTCCACAGCGAAGACCGCCACCGCAGCCCGCTTGTCAAGACCGGCGAAGGCCAGACCGAGTGCGACTGGAACAAGGCCTACGACGCGGTCAAGGCCGGGCTGACGGGCGTGCTCGAATCACGCGGCACCGGTTCGCTGGCCGTGATGGTCAGCCCGATGCTGACCTGCGAAGAGGCCTACCTGCTGGGCAAGCTGATCGTCGGGCTGGACGCGGACGCCGTGATCGGTGTAGGCCCGGTCCCGGTAAGCGGGCAGGACAAGACGTTCCCAGGCGGGTACACGATCTCGGCCGAGAAATGCCCCAACGCGCGCGGCGTCCGCCGGGCACTGGGCCAGATCACCGAGTCGGTCCTGGACTACGAGCAGTTCCTCACCGCGATCGAAGACGAACGCACCGCAGCGGTTGTCCTGACCGGCAACTACCCCAGCCACTGGGTCACGCCCGACTTGGCCAAGGCCGTCAACAACAAGTACCTCGTGCTGATCGACACGCTGCCGAACACCTTGACCGAGCGAGCCGACGTATTACTTCCGGGCGCGACGTTCATCGAGAAGTCCGGCACGTTCGAGAATTACAAGAACCGTTTGCAGAGTTTCGACCGCGCGTTCCTGCCGATCGAGTTCGCCAAGGCCGAGGGCCAGATCGCCCTTGACCTGCTGGCCCGCTTGGGTCTTGGTGACCCCAAACCTTTCGACGCTCACAAGACCCGCATCGAGATGGGCGACGCCTTTGTCACGGATGTGCATCACCCAAGCGCCAGCGCACGCAAGGTCAGCGACATGCAGGTCGTCGAACTCTAAACGCCGTTGGCGCAGCGCAACAACCCATTAAACAACGAAGCCCACGGATTGCATCCGTGGGCTGTTTTTCATTAGTTGTGAGTCAGACCCGGACGGCAATCAACCGCGCTTACTCAACCCGTGCCTCGACCGGCACCATGACCATCGTGTCGAACCCCGGGGCCGCGGGCATGGGCGGGAGCTTGCTGGCGACGCTGGTCAGGATCGTTTCCTGGCCGCCGTCGAGTATGTCGAGATCGCTTGTGATCCCCGCCGCCAGGTCGGCCTGCACGTAAGAGTAGCTCGGAGCAATCACGACCTGCGGGCTGCGGGTCGCGCCGCAACCGACCATGCCGATCGCGACAACCAACAGCCATGCTCCTCGTACTACACTCCGCATGCAAGCCCTTCACTAAGCCCGGTTACACATATCGCACCGATCACTTTGATCGGCCGTTTATCTCATCCCCGTGCAATTCACGTGTCCCCTGCGTTGCCGTGAATCCACCGATAACAGGCCGGCGTTCATTGGACCCGTTGAAAGCATCCAATACACCCGGCGGGTTTCCTAATGTTTCATCGGTTGACCACGCACATACTTCAGGCGAGTATGCTGATTGTAGGGATTTTTCCGGTCTTAACAAGCGTAGGCGCGTATGTCCGATAAGCCAACACGACAGATGCCGTTATTTGTTGACGAGCGCCAGTCATCGCTTTTATCGACCCTGGCTCACACCAGACGGCCGGCTGTTTCTAAACCCGGTGACACGCTGCGTGTATGTGTTCTCGGTAGCGGCAGCGGGGGTAATGCGTCGGTGCTCAGGCTCGGTGCAACGGCGTTACTCATCGACGCCGGCTTCGGGCCGCGCACGACCGATAAGCGTTTGGCCCAGGCCGGGCTTTCACTAAGCCGCCTCGACGCCGTCTGCCTCACGCACCTGGACCAGGACCACTTCCGCACGACCTGGCCGGCCACGCTCCTGAAGCTCGCCATCCCGGTGTACGTCCATGCCTGGCACTTCGCCGACCTGATGCGACTGCCCGGCGGGGCCGAGCTACGCGACGCGGGGCTAGCCCACGCCTTCGAGTCCGACCCCTTCGAGCCGATCCCCGGCATCCACACCTCCACCGTCCGGCTCCAGCACGATAAGCAAGGCACGATCGGCTTCCGCTTCGACACCCACGCCGGCAGCGTCGGCTACGCCACCGACTTAGGCCACGCACCCGCGCACCTGATCAAGCACATGGCCGGTGTCGACCTGCTCTGCATCGAATGCAACTACGACGAGCATATGACCCGCCTAAGCCCACGCCCGAGCTGGGTGAACCGCCGGAACATGTCCGACTCCGGGCACCTGTCCAACGAGCAGAGCTACGAGGCCGTCCGCGCGATCGCCGATCAAAGCCCGGCCGGCAATCCGCGTCACGTCGTGCTGCTGCACCGCTCAAGCCAATGCAACCACCCGATGAAGGTCCGCCGCGTCTTCGAGCGCGACCCCGAGCTGTACCCGCGCATCACCCTCACCGAACAACGCCGCCGCACCCGCTGGCTGACGGTCAGGCCCGTCAGCACGGCGGCGCGGTCGCAGATGCATTTTGTGCGGTAAGGTCGGGTATCGGGTATCGGATGAAAATGAAATAACAACGCCGCACCTAAGCGAAGCGAAGGTGCGGGTGCTTTGTTTATTGATTATTGTTTACGGGTTTACCGGCTCCACCGCCGGCGCATCCGTCGGGTTACCGGCGAGCGCGAAGTCGGCTGCGATGAAGATCTCATCCATCCGCGCGCCGCCGCTAGGGTCCACCCCGAAGTCCTGGTCGCGGACGCTGAACAGGCCGTCGGTCTGGTTGTCGCTGTTTTTCTGCGATTCGACGTGCCCGTCGTTGTAGAGGATGTTCACGATGGCATTCGCGTGGTTGGTACGGAAGTAGCTGGGATCGAACGACAGGAGCGAGTTGGCATCGACGAGCAGGGCGGCGGCACGTAAATCAGGGTTTGAATCGCCCAGGTCGTCGATCAAGGTCTTTGTCGTGCGGTCGAGCTGGCGGTAGAAGTAGGAACCGCTGGCCGAGTCGTCGCGTTTCTTGATGTGGTCAAGTTCCTCGGTCGGGTCGGTCGAGTCGTCGGCCGGGCAGAAAAAGGCGCGTGGCTCAGAGAGGTAACCCCCGTGCGTCAGTCCCAGCCCGACGAGTTCATCGGTCCCCTGGGTATAGATCGCGTTCGTGGCCTGACCAATGCCGAAATACCCGCGTGCAAAGTCAAGCCCGCCTTAGGATTCACCGCCAGCCATCCCGGTAATCAACCGCATACGCCTGCAACGCCACACCGAGCTGCTGCTGGTTCACAGGCATAGGTGATGTTGTATGCACTGCGTCTCGCCGCACCGAGCATGGCAGCAGGATACCCACGAGGGATCGCGATGATGCTGATGACCACCAGCAGTTCGATCAGCGTAAAGAGGCATAACCTTTTCCGGCCATAAAACGGTCTTGAACCACAGAGACACTGAGACACTGAGAAAAACGGTGCCCGATGTTTCGTCCTCATCTCTGTGCCTCTGTGGATTACCTTTGTCCTATGCCTGTGCCGGTTGCAGCTGCATTAATTGCGTCAGCGTGCGGTATATGTCGCAGCGTTCGAGCAGCTCGCTGTGTGTGCCGCGGTCGACGATCTTCCCGGCGTTCATCACGACGATCATGTCGCAGTCCACGACCGTGCTCAGCCGGTGGGCGATGATAAACGTCGTCCGGCCGGCCAGGCCTCCATCGCCCGGTTGATCTTAGCCTCGGAGTCGGCGTCGATCTGGCTGGTCGCCTCGTCGAGGATCAATATCGCCAGGTCGCGCAGGATCGCCCGGGCGATACACAACCGCTGCTTCTGCCCGCCATAGCCTGAGCCGCCCTCGCCCAGCACGGTGTCGTAACCCTTAGGCGATGAACTCACAAAGTCCGTGCGCGAACCGCGGCCCTGGCTGGGAACCTCGATGGCGTCACGGCTGGCGTCAGAAGGCCGTAGGCGATGTTGTCCGCGATCGTGCCCTCCGAAGAGCACGCTCTGCTGCGGCACGATCGCCTGCCAGCGAAGTGGTTGAGGTTCACGCCCGCGATGTCCGTGCCGTCGATCAACACACGCTTCGGCAGCTGGGGTTAGTCGGGTATGGTGGAGTTCCAGGAGCGTCGTCTTGCCCGAGCCGGAATTTATGCCGACGATCGCGACCGTCTGGCCGTGTGTGACGCACAGGCTGACATCATTGAGCGCCGGTGTCTCCTGCCCACGGTACGAATAACTCACCGCGTCAAACTCGATCGACGTCTTGGGTGCGAGCTCCGGCAGGCCTGGGTCGCCAGCCGCGTCGGCTCGCGGTCGATCTGCGAGCCCTCGATCATCCGCTTCGCCGCCGCGTCCGCCTCCTTGATCTGCACGTGCAACGCGGTCAACGGCTTGAGGCTTGCGCCCGCCGCCGCCAGCATGATCAGCACCGACAGGAACGTCGCCGGGTCTACGTTCTGCTGGAACACATACCACGCCGCCACCAGCGCCGCGATCAGGACGCAGAACAAACCCAGTGTCTCGATGACCGGAGAGGACAGCGCCCGCGCCTGGCGCATCTTCATCTGCTCATCAAACAGCCTGCGGTTCAGCCGGCGGAACCGCCTGCGCTCGTAGCCCTCCGCGCCGTGGGTCTTGATCACGTGCAACGCGCCGAGCACCTCCGTGACCGCCTTGAGCATCCCCGATTGTTCCTGCAGCGCGCGTCGCGAAGCTTTTTCGATCACACGCCCGAACCGGTACAGCACGACCCCGCTGACCGGCGCCGCGATCAATGCAAGCAATGTCAGCCGGTAATCCAGCCAGAGCGCCACGCCCACCGCCGCAGCGCCTTTGAGGACTTCCGGCAAAGCCTTGCCCAGCACCGCCATGTGTCCCCCCGCATGGCACGGCCGTATCGAACATCGCCCGGCTGGCGTGGTCAGACGCGTTCTGGCCCGGGAAATGCGACACCGGCGCGCATCGACCAACTTGCGGAACAGCCGGTGCCCGCCAGGTGACCGCGACCTGCTGAGTCACCGTGATCGAAAGCAGCTCGTGGACGTAGCGCCCGAAGCTGCCGATGACCGTGAGCGTGGCGATCACGCCCATGATCAGCACGAAAGACCAGAAGATGTTTTCGGGGATGTGCCCGTTGAGCCAGGCGGCGAGGTCTATCTTCCACTGGGCCGCGCCGTCCCCGGTGAGGCTGTCGTTGATCATGCGCTTCAGCGGGTGCTGGCCGGACTGGACAACGCCGCTCTTGAAAAACAGCGTGAACACCGGCAGCAGCATGCTAGGTCCCGCATGCGAAGCACGCAGCCGACACCAGCACTTACAACGCGACCGTGAGCTGCTTCCTGTAGCGCAGCAGTTCGAGCGTGGTTTTCCAGAAGGCGCTGCGTTTCATGCGTCCGCTATTCCTTGGGGCTCTGCCGAAGGTACTCAAGATACTCAAAGAACCGCGGGAACGTCTTGTTGACGCAGTCCCAGATCGTTGATGGTCCACGCAGGGTTGTACTTAGCCCGGTCACCGAAAACGCCATCGCATCCGGTGGTCATCATAGGTATCGATCGCCGCCGGCGTGATTTTGTTCCAGAGAGCCAGGTGATCGTGATGTCGTCCCCGCTGACCGTGACGGTCGCCCCGAGCTTGGTCAGCTCTTTCTGCATCGCAGCCATGCGGTCGGTTTCCTTGACCCGCCAGTTCCCGACGTTGCGGATCGTCGTCGGCCCTCGGTGAGGACCGCGAGCGTGGCGGCTGTCATGGCGGCATCGGGAATATCATTCATATCCTGCCATTCGTCAGATGGAGGATGCAGAAGCCCTTGTGACTTACAGATGAAAGCGATCATCGTTACCTGAGCCGATGTCTGCCCACATATCCGGGAATACTTGTATGATCCGCGTATCACCTTGATCGCTGTTCCAGTCAAGACCTCGCTGCGCGCAGGGATTTCTATGATCGCTGCTGCAGCCGCGAAGAAGTAGCTTGCATTGGATGCATCGGGTTCAATTTGGTAACTGTGGATTGCGTAATAGGTCTTGGGTGAAATATTAATGATGTGAATTATTGAGGTGGGGTAAAGCCAAGTCAACCCCATGTTCCCGGATGCCGAATTCACCCACATGATACTCGCAGTCATATCGACATATGGTCGGCTTGTGATGTTTTGTCCCAGATCAGTTCAATCCGTCTTCACACAATGGCCCGATCATTGATAGAGCGGAAATGAACTGGCTGCCTGACTGTGTTGTGAAGCTTAATACTTCCACCACGGAGACCGCCGTGGATGCATGTGAGGTAGCCCTCTTTGCCGAGGTATTCGATTTTCGCACTTCGGGGATTGGCGGAGGGTTCGACGAGTTCGCCGATGGGGCGTTCGCGCATGCAGGGGATGCCGTCCGAGTGTGTAGACGCTGCCGGGTTTTCCAGGGCGGCAGGCGGCGGTGAGGGAAGCCGCATGGCGGTGCCGGCGTTGCTTGAGTGCAGGTCGGCGGTTTGGTTGGGGGATCATTGCCGCCCTGGCTGGCGGACGGTGACGGTGGTGTTAGGTTCGTCAGTGTCGAGTTTGAAGCCCTGGTGTGATTAGCGCCCTTCATCATCGCGCAGGTGTCGTCCAGAACAGCACGCCAAGTGCTGCCGTCCGCCAGCGCGGCGAGCAACAGGGACCGGTTGGTCAGGCTCTTGGACCCGGGGATGGGGGATGCCGCGTGACGGGTCGGGAAGGTCACGTCGAACGGGCGTTCGAGCGGCTTGATGGTGATGGGGGTGAAGACATTGAGAAGGCTAAAGTAGGAAGTTTGAATGCGGGTTAGGCGGTTGTCCGTGTTTTAATCCATAGCCTGCGGGCAACGCCCGCGCGGGGCACAGGGGGATACTTTACAGGATCGGGGGGTGGGGGCGTGTTGTGGGGGCCCACGGTCGGCGATCGTGGGCTTCGGGGCGTGAGTTATTTCGCTTTGCGGAACACGGCGACGATGTTCTCGACGGGGACGACGAACAGGCGGTTGTCGCCCTCGAAGTCGACGGGGATCGCGTCCTTGGGGTGGAACAGGACCCGGTCGTACTGGTTGATCGGGTAGTTTAAGTCGCTGGCGACCTCGGCCGAGACCTCCACGACCCGCCCGGTGAGCGTGGGGATCTCGATCTTGTCAGGCAGGTGGATGCCGGACTTGGTCTGCTTCTTGTCCTGGTCCTTGCGGATCAACACCCGCTTGCCGATCGGCTCGACGGTCTCCAGGACGGGCTTGCCGGCACTTGTTTGTGAGGTCGGTTCACTCATGGTGAACATATTGTAGGTCGGCGGGGGATGTACCGCCAAGACGCGGGGGAGAGGGGAATGTAGACAGGATGACAGGATGGACGGGATGGATGGAGGAACAGTGAAACTTCAAGCCCGATCATTGCACTCAAGCCCGGTCATGGCCCGCAGGGCCTTGGCCGGGGTTGTCGGGCGCGTCGTTTTTCTCCCACATCCCCACCCGCACCGCCGCCCCACATTCCGGGCACATAGGTGCATAAGGATTGCCGCGCAGATCATAGCCACACTCAAAGCAAAGGTTTCGTCTCTTGGCCAATGCGATCATGCGGGGGCGTAGTCTGCCCCCGATTATGAGCGAAGGTATGCTCATGATTGCTATGATCAATAGTGTCACAGGTAACGTAAAAAGCCATAAAGTAAACAGTAGTAAGACCACAAGTGGTGCAAACCACAAGCTGTAACAATGATGCTTGAGGGTTACCCTGGGGGGATGAGCAAATACGAATCGATCATCATTACATTCCAGATAAGGTACTGCCCAAGTGGCAAAGCATATGCCGACTACGACACACAGATTCAGTGCAACAATTAAAGCAATCAATACCGATCTGACGGATTCGTGATGGATCGAGATAAGCCCTAACACAACAAGCGGTGAAAGCAGAAGTGGTACGGCCATTAGGCCGAATGCGATCTGTTTATAACGTGCTTTCGGCCACCACCGCATTCAAGGGCTCCATTCACCTCCCGCGCTCCCACACCATGTGTGGCAGTTCGGGGATGATGAGTTTTTCCATGGCGAGGCGGACGGCGTTGGGGGAGCCGGGGAGGGTGAAGAGGAGGGTGTCACCCGCGAGGCCGGCGACGGCTCGGCTGAGCATGGCGGCGGGGCCGACCTGTTCGTAGCTGAGCATGCGGAACAGTTCGCCGAAGCCTTCGAGTTCCTTGTCCAGCAGGCGCCTAACGACCTCGACGGTGGTGTCGCGTTTGGCGATGCCGGTGCCGCCGGTGGTGAGGATGGCGTTTAGGTGGGGTTGTGGGTTGGGGGGTGGGGATTGGGGAGAAGAGATGAGCCAGGATTTGAGTTGTTTTTCGATCTGTTTGGGTTCGTCTTTGACGAGGGTGTAGTCGCTGACGGTGTGGCCCGCAGCGCGGAGCAGGTCGATGATGATTTTGCCGCCGGTGTCGGAGTCGGCGGTGCGCGTGTCGCTGATGGTGAGCACGGCACAGCGGGCGGACTTGTCTTTGGCGTGCGTGCGGTGCTGGCTCGTTGACTCGCTCAACTGTTTAGCCCCTTGCCCTTTGATTGAACACAAGGCCGGCTTACTTCGGCGAGGTTTCTTTGGATAGCGGGTTGTCGATCACGGCGCGGAAGGGGATGGCGAGGATCTGGGCGGTGGCGATGACGGGCTGGACACCGAGGGCGGTGAGGTTTTCGCCGTTCCAGTTGCCGGCGTCCGCGCCGCGGAGCGCTTCCTGGATCTGCCAGACCGGGTCGGGGGCGTGCAGGGGGCTAACGATGTCGTCGCCCATCGGCGGGTCGCCCATGAAGTGCGGGTTGTGCGTGACCTTGCCGTCGGCCGGGGTGACGACGATGGCGGGCCAGGTGGTGCGGTCCATGAGGTCGATCGTCGGGGCGGGGTAGGTGATAATTTCATCGGCTTGGGCGGTTTCGGCGGCGTCGGCCGGGGTATCGATCGGCTGCATCTCGATGATTACCGGCGTTTCGAGTTCGATCTCGACGGCGGGTGTTTCGGTGGGTTGGGGTGCTTCGGGCGCATCCGAGGCGAGCACGGGCGTGAGGGCCGTGCCGGGCAGCGTGAGGATGGCGAGGGCGGTGAGGTAGCGGGTGGTGTTTCGCATGGTGGTATCCCCTGTTTGGTGGGCTTTACTATAACAGCGTGTTCGGGTCGGGTGAAAAACAGTATCGGCCGGGGCGTGCCGGGTTCATGGTAATCCCTATAATCCCGCCATGAATCCCCTGGTCATCAGTTGTTCCCTGAACCCCACGAGCCGCTCGGCCCGGCTTGCGCTGCACGCATATGACACGCTGCGCGGCCTGACCGGCTCCGCCGAGCTGGTGGACCTGCGGCAGACAGCCTTGCCGATGTGCGACGGGGGCAAGGCGTATCAGCACGAGAACGTCGCGCCGCTGGCGGCGAAGGTGTCGGCGGCCGGGCCGATCCTGCTTGCGGTGCCGGTCTACAACTACGACGTGAACGCGGCGGCGAAGAACCTGATCGAGCTGACCGGGCGTGCGTGGACGGGGAAGGTAGTGGGTTTCATCTGCACGGCGGGCGGGCAGGGCAGCTACATGTCGGTGATGTCGCTGGCGAACAGCCTGATGCTGGACTTTCGGTGCCTGATCGTGCCGAGGTTTGTGTACGCGACGGGGGACCATTTCGAGGAAGGCGGCACGCCGGGGGCTCCGGGGGCGCCGGTCGAGGCGATCGTTCGCCGGACGGATGAGCTTTGCCGGGCGGCGGTGGGGTTGAATGAGGCGCTGAAAATGTCACAGGCGTCCGCCGGGCAGGTCCTATAAGCGGTGTTCGGTCCTTTGAGGGGCGGCTACAGGCAATAAGCCCCTGTATTGCGAGACATCGGGATGTATCGGTTGGGATTCTTGCCGATGAATAGGTGTGGTGTCCGTCTGCGCGCGGTCGCGGATTAGCACTGTTGGAGGAGTCAGGGTGGACAAGGTATTGGTGAAGGAAGAGTCGGTGCAGGTGTCAGCCGGCATGTCCGCTGAGACTTCCGGGGGGGCGCCGGCGCGGTCGCCGTGGCTGTGGGCGTTGCTGCTTATGGTGACATGTTCGGTCGTGATGGCTCTGTTGCCTGCGACCCGTGCCTGGTGTGTAGAAGTTTGGAGTCATGCCGAGTCGTTCGGCGGGTCGTTGCTGTCACTGTTCCCAGTGAAGCTGCAGCCGATGGTGGCCAAAGGGGCGACGGTGTTTTTGTCGCCGTGGCTGTACCTGTTGATGGCGGTTGTGTTCCTGGCGGAGAAGGTGATCCCGGCGGACCGGCAGCAGCGTGTTTTCAGCGTCGGGATGATCCAGGACTTCGTCGGCTGGTTCGTGCTCGGCGGCATGGTGCGCGTCGTGCTGGTGGGTGCGATGGTGGCGGGGCTTTATTGGTTCTGCAACCGGTTCCTGTCGGGTATCCGTATCGACGCGGTCGCCGCCTGGCCGATCGTGATCGTCTCGCTGTTGGCGGTGCTGGCGGGCGACCTGCTGAACTGGTTCCACCACTACATCCGGCACAAGATCGAGGTGTTCTGGCTGTTCCACACGATCCACCACTCGCAGGAGCAGATGAACATGTTCACCGACCTGCGGGTCCACATCGTGGAGTACGCGATCGCCAAGCCGATCACGATACTGCCGCTGTTCGTGCTGGGGCTGGATGTGCAGTTGGCGTTCTGGCTGACGCTGGTCCTGGAATCCTACACGCGCATCTACCACAGCAACCTGCGGACGAACTACGGCCCGCTGCGCTACCTGCTGGTCACGCCGCAGTCCCACCGCATCCACCACTCCGCTTTGCCGCAGCACATGGACAAGAACTTCGCGGTGATCTTCAGTTTCTGGGACCGGCTGTTCGGCACGCAATGGACAAACTACGACGAGTACCCGCCGACCGGCATCGGTGATACGGGCTTCCCGCACGAGCGGTCGGTGGCGGGGTTGCGGATCGTGACGAATTACATCTGGCAGATGATCTACCCCTTTAAGGTGATCTGGTCCCGGGTGCGGGGCAGGCATGAAGCCGTTACGCCGCTCGAACCCCGCGAGGAATTGCGTTGAAGACGATCGCGTTGGATATCCGGTTCCGGGCGATGAGCGGGGCCAGCATCGCGCTACAGAACCTCGCCAGGCATCTTGTCCGTCAGACGCCGTCCGGTGTGCGATTCCTGGCGGTCCGTTACGCGGATCAGGCGTTGCCCGCCGAGTTGGAAGCGTTGGACGCGATCATGGTGCCGAAGATGCGTGCGCCGGTCGAGTTGATCTGGAACGAACTCCGGCTGCCGGGCCTGCTCAAGCACGCGGGCGTAGACCTGTACCACGCGATGAAGCAATGTGCGCCGATGCGTTTGCCCTGCCCCAGCGTGCATACGGTGGATGCGATCAAGCGGGGCAGGTCCGACGACCTGCCGATGCCGCTGTTCGACAAACTTTATTGGGGCTGGCACGCCTGCTCGATGTATAAGAAGAGCGCTCACCTGCTGCCCGTGTCCGGGTACGTCGGTGACTTCCTGATCGCTGATCTGAAGATCGACCCGGCCAAAGTGACGGTCGTCTACAACGGTGTCAACGACCAGTTCCTGAACACTGATCGGACAGCGAAACGCGAGGAGCCCAAGCCGATCGAGCTGGATGTCCCTTACGTCATCTGTGTCGGGTCGGTGATCCCGTTGAAGAACCAGGTCGCGGCGGTGAAGGCGTTGGCGCGGATCGCGGACCGTGTGCCGCACCACCTGGCGCTATTAGGCAATGAGGACCGGGTTTATGGGAGGCTTGTCCGTCAGGCCGCTGAGGATGGTGGGATCGCGGACCGCGTCCACATGGTGGGTTTCGTGAATATGAAGAGCCTGTTGCTGCATATGTGTCACGCGCAGGCGATGATGCACGTCAGCCGGACCGAGGGGTATTGCCTGGCGACGGGTGAGGCGATGGCGTGCGGGCTGCCTTTAGTACTGACCGACCGGGGCGGGCTGCGCGAGCAGTGCGGCGAGGCGGCGTTGTATATCGATGACCCCGACGACCACGCGGCGTTGGCTGGGGTGCTGCTGAAAGTCCTGACGGATGCACAGCTGAGGCGCACGATGCGGGAGCGTGGTCTGGCGCTGGCGGAGTCGTTAAGTTGGCCGGAGGCGGCCCGGCGGACGCTGGGTGTCTACAGCCGGGTCCTGGCCCTGGGGCCGGTAGGCCACTCCCCTGACCGATCTTATCCGCAGGCATCCAACTCCCCGACGGTTTGAGGCCGTCCCCCGGGGCAGGTACAATCCCGCGTTTCGTCCTATTGCAGGAGTTACGCGGTGCAGGAAGCGGTCAACCAGGAAGCGATCAGCAAAGCCGCCTCGCTCGTCGAGGCCCACCAGTACGTCCGCAGTTTCCGCGGCAAGACGATCGTCGTGAAGGTCGGCGGGTCGATCATGGACCAGCCGGACGACCTCTTGAGCGTGGTCTGCGACATCTGCTTCATGTCCGCGGTGGGGATGCGCCCGATCATCGTGCACGGCGGGGGCAAGGGCATCACCGAGGCGATGAAGCAGGCGGGGCTGGAGGCGCAGTTCGTTCAGGGCCGACGCTACACCGACGAGCGCACGCTCGCGATCGCCGAGCACGTGCTGGTTAATACGATCAACAAGCAGATCGCCGACTTCATCAGAGGCCAGGAACACAAGGCGATGCCCTTGCACAGCCTCGCCAGCTGCGCCGTGTTCGGCAAGCGGTTGTTCCTCGAAGGCGAGGGGGGCCGGCGCATCGACATCGGTTCGGTCGGCGAAGTCGACTGGGTCAACGCGGATTTGCTTAACGCCGTGGTCGAGGCGAACTATATCCCGGTGATCGCGCCGATCGTGCGTGACCCGGCCGGCGGCAAGCTCAACGTCAACGCCGACAGCGTCGCGGGCCACGTCGCCGCCGCCGTCAGGGCCGAGAAGCTGATCCTTATTTCCGATACGCACGGCATCCGCCTGTCCGACAACCCCAACGACCTGGCCAGCACGCTGACCAAACAGCAGATCGAGAAGCTGGTCGATGAAGGCGTGATCCAGGCGGGCATGCTCCCGAAGGTCGAGGCGAGCTTCACCGCGCTGGCAGGCGGGGTCGCCAAGGCGCACATCATCGACGGCCGGATCAAACACTCATCGCTGCTCGAAGTCTATACCGGCAAGGGCATCGGGACGGAGATCGTATTGTCATGAAGCATTTTCTTTCTATCGCCGACGCGACTACTGAAGAACTCAAGCACATCCTCGCGGTGTCGAAAAAGCTGCGCGACGAGCGGGACGCGGGCAAGGCGAACAAGCCGGTGCTGGCGGGCAAGACGCTGGCGATGCTGTTCGAGAAGCCCAGCCTGCGCACGCGGGTGAGTTTCGAGCAGGCGATGATCGAGCTGGGCGGCCACTCGATCGTGATGGGCCAGGAGGTAGGTCTGGGCAAGCGTGAGGCGGTCAGCGACGTCGCCAAGGTGCTCGGCGGCATGGTCCACGGGATCGCGGCGCGTGTATTCGAGCATCAGAAGCTCATCGACTTCGCGGCATACGCCGGCGTCCCGGTGGTGAATATGCTCAGCGATCTCTCGCACCCGTGCCAGGCGCTGGCGGACCTGATGACGATCCAGGACGAGTTCGGCGCGGACCTTGCCGGCCGTAGCGTGGCATTCATCGGGGATGGCAACAACGTCGCGTACAGCGTCGCGGTGCTCTGCGGCCGACTGGGCGTGCGTTTTGTCCTGGCCAGCCCGGACGGGTACGCCTTCAGCGAGCAGGCCAAAAAGCAGATCATGGCCGGCGCGCCGCAGCTGGAAATGGAAATCACGGAGGACCCGATCGAGGCGGTCAAGGGTGTCGATGCCGTCTTCACCGACACGTTCACCTCGATGGGGCAGGAGGCCGAGAAGGAAACCCGGCTCAAGGCTTTCAAGGGTTATCAGGTCAACGAGGGTTTACTTGCCCACGCCGCGGACCACGCCATCGTTCTGCACTGCCTGCCGGCCTACCGGGGTGTGGAGATTACCGACGAGGTCATGGACGGCCCGCGCAGCCGGGTCTTCCCCGAGGCCCACAACCGGCTGCACGCGCAGAAGGGCCTGCTGGCCGTGCTGATGGGCGGGATGTGAGGCAAGCCGTTAGCGGTTAGCCATGAGACGTTTGACGGCCGCTTTAACACCCATACACACGATTTAGCCGATACAGGGGTACGTGGTCGGCCCGGACCTTCGCTGCGCTCAGGGCCGGCGTTGAGGGATACGATCTTTTCACTCCACACCTAACACCCTTCTCCCATGACCACGCCGCCTAACGAGCCTGATGCCAACCCCGGGTTGGACCCGTCTCACCTGCTGCTGATCGTGGTCGGGGCGCACCTGCGGGCGGAGCTGGGCGACCGGCCGTTGGCCTACAGGATGCGCGACAAGGTCGTTCAGTGGGTGGACAAGCACAGCGACAGCCTGGCGACGCCGATCCGGCCGGTGGTCTGCTCGGATATCTGGTATCTCAACCACAGCGCGCTGCACGCCCGCCCGACCGTGAGCATCGGCGGGCCCGGGGTCAACGCGCTGTCCTCGCACTTCGCCAAGAGCATCGCCGGCCGGGATGACAACGACGCCCAGGTCGTGATCCAGATCGACCCGGAGTTCACCGACCTGCGTGTGAGCATCTGGGGCACCGACCACGACCTGACGGTCAAAGGCGTGGACGTGTTTCTGGATGAGTACCTGGAGGGCTTCCTCAAGGCGGTGGCCACCCAGGTCGAGCCGGAGGCATAAGCCGGCCCAAAAGGAATGGGTCGCTTTCCAACAGCCGCTTGCGGCTTAGCGTTCCTGCCTCCGAAGTTTTCCCTTGTTTGTTTGCAATCCCACCCCCGCCCACCAATAATGTAATCCGATGCGGATTACGACCTTAGAGGCGGGTAACCCCCGACAGAAGCAGGAGATCGCCCGGGAAGCGGCGCAGGTATTACATGCCGGCGGGCTGGTGGTCTTCCCGACCGAGACGGTCTACGGCGTCGCGGCGTCCGCGCTCAGCGATGAGGGCGTCGAGCGTCTGCGCAAACTCAAGCAGTCCGACGCGTCCCGTGCGTTTACGGTGCATATCCCCGAGCCCGCAGACGTCGATAGGTTCGCTGAAATCACCAACGGCGCCGCCAAACGGCTTATCGCCAAATCGATGCCCGGGCCGATCACCGTGCTGGTCGATGTCAGCGATGACGTTATCCGTGATCGACTTACCACGTTGGGATTACCGCAGGACCAGGCCGCACGTATCTATCACCAGGGCGTGGTGGGCCTGCGTTGCCCGGACCACGACCTGGGCCGGGCTGTGCTGGCGGCGGGGGGGCCGGCGGTGATCGCCTCGAGCGCGAACCTGCCGGGCGAACGGCCTCCGGTCGAGGTCGGGCAGGCCGTCGAATCCTTGAAGGGCCTGGCCGATCTGTTTGTTGATGGCGGGCACTGCCAATACGCGAAGCCCTCGACGATCGTCCAGATCACCGGCCAAGGCGCGGGCCAGCGGTGGAAACTCAACCGCGAAGGCGTCTACGACGAGCGATACATCCGCAAGCTGGTGCGTTACACCGTTCTAATGGTGTGTACCGGAAATACCTGCCGATCGCCGATGGCCGAGGGGATCGGCAGGGACATGATCGCCAGGCACTTGGGGGTTGATGAGGCGGGTCTGGTGGATGCGGGTATCAGAGTAAAATCCGCTGGAGTCTATGCTTACGGCGGATCACCCGCCACGGCCGAGGCGGTCCGGGCGGTTGCGGGCATGGGGATCGATATTGGGGACCATCACGCTACTGCCCTGACACGCGAACTCGTGGATACGGCGGACGTGATATATTGCATGACAGCCGGTCACCGTGAGGCGGTACTGGAACTGTCGCCCGCAGCGGCGGCTAAGACACACCGGGTGGACCCGGACGCCGACGTGATCGACCCGATCGGGTCCGACGACGCGGTGTATCGGCAAACGGCCGAGGCGATCCGCTCGGCGCTGGCCCGCAGACTCAAGGAGTTGCCCCTATGAATATCGCACTGGGTGCCGACCACCGCGGAGCAGACGCGCTGCGTGCCATCACCGAAACACTCGTCGCCAACCGCCACATCCCGCTGCCCTTGGGTGTATGTCAGGAACGGACCAGCGACTACCCCGACATGGCCTACCCGGTCGCGATGGCGGTCGCCAACGGCAAGGCGGACCGGGGCATCCTCGTCTGCGGCTCGGGCATCGGCATGTCGATCGCCGCAAACAAGATCAAGGGTATCCGCGCCGCGCTGGTACACGACGAGGTCGGCGCGGAGGTCTCCCGCCGGCACAACGACGCGAACGTGCTTTGCATCCCCGCGGATATGCTGGGTGTGCGCGTGATCGAGCGGATCGTCGTCGCCTGGCTGCGGACCGAGTTCGAGGGCGGCCGGCACGAGCGGCGCGTCCAGAAGATCAAGGCGATCGAGATGGGCATCGACCCTTCATCCGTTAAGATGGACCGTGCCGCCGCGGTCAACGAGTAACCACACCGGACCGGCGGGGCCAACTAGCGGAGCTGACATGGCTGAGCACAATCAGCGCGTGGTGCTGGACGGGATCGACTGGCGCGCGACGTTTCCTTTCCTGAGACTATTCAACGCGTTCGGCATGGCGATCCAGCCCGGCCGGCTGATGCTGTCGCTGATGCTCGTGCTGCTTTTGTACCTCGGCGGCACCGCGATGGACTTCGCGTGGGGGGCCAGCGTCCGCGCTAATGAGCTTAGCGCGTATGCACGCTACGACGCGCAGGCTTACAGCAACTGGCTCGAAAACACCGCCGGCCAGCCCAGGGACGGCTACATCTTCAAAACGCTGGTCGAGCAGCAGGTCGGCGCGTTCGAGCGGCTGGTTGTGTCTGCCACCGCACTGGACTTCGGGCTGACCGACCTGCTCAGCGGGAAGGGGGCCGACAGCGGCGGCGTGATCGGGGCGCTGGCGTCCATGGTCGTGCGCACGCCCGGCTGGCTCTACAGCACGCACCCCTGGTTCATGGTCGTGTTCCTGCTGTACGCCTTCGCTTTGACCTCCCTGATCGGTGCGGCCGTCTGCCGTGTCGCGGCGATCGATGCGTGTCTGAACAAGCACACCTCGGCGTTCGCCGGGCTGAAGTTCGCCTTGGAACACTGGGTGCAGATCATGCTCGCGCCGCTGATCCCGCTGGGGGTGATCGTGGTGATCCGGCTCGTACTGGCGCTCGCCGGGCTTGTATTCTTCAGCGCCCCCGTGCTGGATGTGATCGGCGCGGCCATATTCATCCTGTTCCTGCTGCTGGGGTTTATCGCCGCGATGCTCCTGATCGGGCTGGCGCTGGGCGGGAACCTGCTGATCCCGGGGATCACTGTGGAGGGCACCGACGCGTTCGATGCGGTCAGCCGGGCTTACAATTATGTGGTCGGCCGGCCCTGGCGCTACTTCTTCTATACGGCGGTGATGATCGTCTACGGCGCCGTGACGTACCTGCTGGTCGGGCTGGTCGTGTTCAGCACGATCTGGTTCACCCGGCACTGCCTGTCGCTGGGCGCGGTCGGCGAGGTGGCGGACGGGGTCACACGCCTGGACGCCGTGATGCCCGAGCCGCAGTGGGGCCGGTTGCTGGTCGACCCCGACTGGGACCAGCTCGGCGGCACGGGCACGGTCGCCGCAGCGCTGGTCATGGTGTGGATCAAGCTGCTGATCGCCGTACTTCCGGCGTTCGCGGTCAGCTACTACTTTAACGCGCAGACCTGGGTCTACCTGCTGCTGCGTCGCTCGGCCGACCTCGTTGATTTTGACGACGTCTACATCGAGCCGGACCCGGAAACCACGGACACCCCGGCCGGCGACAAGCTCGAGCCGACCGAGTCGGCCGCGTTGTGATGCATCCTGCACACGGTTTCAATAACGCATTGACACGCTTTTATCCAGCGGCATACGATGCGGCCATGCGTAGATTGCCGCGGTTTTTTACTGCCTTTGGCGTCGTCCTGGCATTATCCGTGATTATCGGTTGCGGGGACGGAACACCTGCGGAACCGGCATCATCCAACGATAATCAAGGCCCGAGACTGGTCTCGCTCGCGCCGGCGCTGACGCAGATGATCGTGGACCTGGGGATGCAAGACG
>JAWKTA010000008.1:0-116073 GCA_041402025.1 Phycisphaerales bacterium
TTTGGGCGGATAAAGCCCTTGAAGTATTCCCCAAGCAGGGCGATCTCTTGGCGTGCCGGGCGCAAGCGTGTGCGCGGCTCGGCGATCGGCGTGACGCGATGGCATGCTCCGACCTTTCGATGGCTGCGCCGGGCAGCTCGCCCTGGCGGTGGGAGGTGCGCGGCGAGACGCTGCTGGCCTGCAAGGAACCCCACCACCATGATTGCTTCGATCGCGCGGCCTGCGAGCCGGGGTTTGATTGGTTCGACTACCTCGTGATCGCGGAGATCCTCGAACACTACAACCGGCTGGCGTCGGCGATGAAGCAGGTACACCTGGCTCTGGGCAAGCGCCCAGACCACGCGTACAACTGGTATGTCCTGGGCCGGTGCCAGCAGGGGCTGGGCTGGACGGGCGCGGCCAAACAGAGCTACCGGCGTGCCTTGGAACTGGCGCCGCACTATGAGTTGGCCCGGCATTCCCTTGCCGCCGCGGGAAAGATCGCGCTGTTGTCTCGATTGTTGTCCCCGTTTCGTGTCTGGAGGCGACGATGAAGCTGCATTATCTGTTGGAATCCGCCCGCCACTGCCGCGCCAGCGACCTGCACATCGTGGTGGGCATCCCGCCGTTATTACGCAGGGACGGCCAGATCGTCGCCGCCAAGGGCGACAGTATCACGCCCGAGAAGGCCAAGATGCTCGCCTACGAACTGCTCAACGATGAACAACGGTCCAAGCTTGAGCGTGACCTCGCGCTTTGCTTTTCCACACGCTTCGGCGAGGACGACCGGGCACGCGTCGCGGTCTATTTCCGCAACGGAGTCCCCGAGATGTCCATCCGTCTCAGTGAAAAACACATCCGCACCCGTGAGGAGCTGGGCCTGCCGGCGGTCGTGGACGAACTGGCACGCAAGCCCAACGGCCTGGTGCTGATCACCGGCCCGACCGGTACGGGCAAGACCACCACGTTCCACTACATGGTGGACCTGATCAACGCCGAGTTCCGCCGAAAGATCGTCACCATCGAGGACCCGATCGAGTTTACCCACCGCTACAAGCGATCCATCGTGATCCAACAGGAGGTACTCACGGACGTGCTGGACTTCGGTAACGCGCTTAAGCACGTGCTTCGCCAGGACCCGGACGTGATATGCGTTGGTGAGATGCGCGACCGCGAGACGATCTACACGGCGCTGATGGCGGCCGAGACCGGGCACCTGGTCATCGCGACGCTTCACACCCCGGGCGCCGCCGAGGTGATCCAGCGGATCGGCTCCGCGTTCCCCGAAGGCCAGCAGGCCGAGGTGCGGTTCATGCTGGCCAATGCGCTACAGGGTGTGATCTCCCAGCAGCTGATGCCCCGCGCCAGCGGCGACGGCCGTGCCATGGCCTGCGAGATACTCATCGGCACGTCCGGCGTGCGCAAGCAGGTCCGCGAAAACGAGGCCCACCGGCTCTACTCCGAGATGCAGGCGGGCGGCAAGTACGACATGACCACCATGGACCGGTCGCTGCTGCAGCTCTACCAAAAGGGTGATATCAGCTACGACACCGCCGTCAGCATGGCCCGTTACCCGGACCAGATCAGCAGCGGTCAGCGAGGCCTGTGGGATAAATGGCCGTTATGCCTCATCGCGTGACTGTAAATGTGAACAAAATCGCCGACATGCTGGCGCAGCGTTTCAGGCAGTAGATCAGCCTCGCCGGTGATTCCAACCTAACACCTGTCGGCCAGCACGAGGCTGACTAAACTGCCGGGCTCGGGGACGACGCGTACTTCGCCGGAAGTCAGTTATGGCTGAGGTATCCTGTCTGTCCGTGGCCGAGTACGGGCAGAGACAACTGATCAAACATGCTGCCGGGCATCGAGCCGCGTTGAAGTCGAGCACATCAAACACGTCGCCTGTATCTAGACAAACCTGCTCAACAGCAGCAGCCGAACACGCCGCCCGCGTTGAACAGCCCGGTGATGACGAGCCGGATCGTAATCGCCAGGCCCCGCCCTGGCCGAGTTCGATCCGCATGACGGCGTCGAGCAACTGCGTGTAGTCACCATCGACCGTCAATACGCTGCCAGCGCTGGCCCTGGTGCGATCGCCGCGCCCGGCCCGAGGATCAGGCTGTTGCCCAGCGTGCCGTTGCCCCGGAATATTATTGTCGCTACCGGCAATATCCAAACGATCGGCGTGCTGTTACCCGTAACCGTGAATGATCTGTTGTCATCCAGTGATACCCGCAGCGAATTCGACGCGGTCCGGCCGCACGATATCCAAACCGAATTAAGCGACCGGCGGACAGCAACCCTTCCAGCCGAACTACGTCTTCATTGACAACAGGGTGGTATGCCCGTCTACGTTTAGTTGTTCGCAAGACCACGCCTTCGTGCCTGTTTTGTCAGTGGTTTGGTCGCGAAGAAACACCTGCCCTGGGAGAGGGTATTTTCACCCCCGAGACGGGAATCCGATACGACGTCCACCTGGCCGGTCAATTCCGCCGGCCTGTCGAATTCGTAGAGCCGGCTGCCGAAACCGTAGTACTGGTGGTTAGCTGGACTGGGCTCTGCCACCATCGAGCACGACCCCGCTACGAATGACTGAAAGCGCTGATTTCCACTGCGCCAAATTCATAAACGTGTGGCACCCGCCGATACCGGCGGTCGTCGGCACGATCGAGCCGCTGTGGATCTGTAGTCGCCGGTGGATGGTGCGCTGTCCCCGGATAGCTGCATCCTGGCATAGCCTTTATCGAAGTCAGTGCACCCAGAACGCAAGGTCGTGCGAGCCGTTGATATCGCCGGAAATCAACGCGACGTCGGAAACACGGACCTGGCTATCCATGGTTACGGCCAGGCGCTGACGATCGCGGCCTCGCCGTCGTCCCGCTGATAAAGGAGAGTGTACCGCCATGAAGCGTTACGCTGCTCGCAATATCCGTGTTGATTCCTCGATATGTATTCCCCGTCGGGGTTAACAAAGGCGTTTCGGACGGTCGGGCTGCCATTACCGGATGGACTCAATATGAATCCGTCCCGCGTATCGATGGTGACTGTGCCGGTGTAGCGGTCATCGAAGACGAGGCGGGCGCTGCCGATCGTAGTCTTGTGGACCGGCCCGTCACCGATGATACGTGAGAGGAAGCCGCTTTCCAGTGCGTAGCTTAACGCGTCCAGGTTAACGACCGACAAGTCGCCGCTGTCCCGGACCAATACGTGGCCGACCTCGATAATCTTTTCCGAGGTGTACTCACTGGTGAGGCTGGCCCCGGAAACGGTGATGTCGCCCCCGGCGGGCAGGGCCGTGTCGGCGAAAAGCCGGGTGATACCAAAAATCACGTGGGTATCACCGCTGTAGGTATTGACCCCGCTGAGGTAGGTCTCCCGCGTGTTGAGCGTAAGCCCGACGGGCCCGGCGTCGTTGTCGGTGATGTCGGCCCTGATATCGGTGAACCCGTTTTTATTATGGATGATCAACTCGCCCGGGGAGTCGCCCCCCGCCGTCAGCGTTCCTTTGGAGATGATCGTGTTGAAGGGCATCTGGATCAGGCCGCCGGTGACGATATTCAATCGGTTCCCGCCCAGGTCCAGCGTGCCGTTGAAGTTCAGCTTGAGGCTGTTGACTTGCTTACTTGAGGCCAGTGTCGCGTCGGCAGCCAGCGAAACATTGGACTGCGCATCCGCGGCATTGATGTCTGCTTCGTACGCGGTCACCGCCGCGATCCCTTGCGTGCCGTATGTGGCGAAGTCGGTCTGATTTACGGTCGCCCATCCCCCGATCAGGCCGTTGGTTAACGCCGGGGGGTTATCGAATCGGATAACCGATCGGCCGGGTTGGGTCGCATCCGGTGCGGCGAACGCGTCTTGAAAGTCCACGGTCGCGCCGGCCCGCCGATTGAATTCACCGATAGACAGTTCGAAACGGTTGGTGACGGTAGGCCCCTGGTATGCACGGATGGCCGATGCACCGAATTGGGCATCAATCGCCCCGATGCGCTCCGAGGTAAAAGCATCGAGCGAAGGCAATATCTCCAGATCCCCTCCCCACAGCCAAACCGGTATCTGGTCACCGAGACGGTCCGCGAGATTCGTGGTGCCCCGCTCATTAAGCGTCAGTATGCCGCCCCGTCCGATCTCAATATGATCCGCGGACCCGAGCCGGCCGTTATCCTGCAGGGTGAGCCGTGACGTCCCGTTCACACCGATTTTTACAACGCCTGATAGCACGCTGTCGGGTGAGGTAAGGAACAGCCCATCGTCGAACTTATTCCCGTTCCCGCGGAGCTCAAGCCCCCCACCGATGACCGGGCCCGCGAGCGTGAGTTGCCCTTCGACATTAATAATCGATCCGATGTCTCCGACATGCAGCGGAGCAGCGAGGGTTGCCTGGGTCGCGATCAGGCCGCCGTTGAACGAGATACCCGTCGCGTTATCCAGGTAGATCGGTTCGTGGAACGCCTGAGCCGAACGGAGGGTCAACTCGGCGTCACGTGGAGCCACGGTCGTGATACCGGTGGTACTCCCGAAACCCAAAGGGTGGGCGACGGTCAACTGGCCCCGCTGCAATTCGATATCCGCGTCGTTCCCGGCGCCGATGTTGTCGAGCCAGCCCGTCCGGAAACTGCTCTTGACGATCTGGGTGACCCCGGCCAGGTTCCCGTCAATGATGCCGCCGCGCATGCTCAACACCGGGTCGAGATTAGTGAACGTCACATCGTCGGCTGTTTCAAGCTGACCCCCGATCATGCTCAGCCGGCCCGTGGTGTCCACGGTCGCGTTCAGTGTGCCCGGTGTCAAGTTGTTCGACGCGCGCGAACGATCCAGCACCCAGACGCCGTCGAGTGCGAACGCGGTATTGATATTGACCTTCCCCCGGCGTATCGAGACGTCCCCGTGGTGTGCAAGCGGTGCATCCACGTTGGTCACGTCGCCGCCGATCCGCAGGGTCCCGAGCCCGGTCGTGCCGCCCGCGAGCGTCATCGCCCCATCATGCTCCAGTTGGGCGGTCCCGCCGATGAGTTCGAGCGTCCGGTTGATCGTGACGGGCGTCCCGTCATCAGCCGGGTTTCGACCGTTGATAATGCCTGTTCCGACACTCAGCGGGCCTGCGTAATTGGCCGCGTAGACACCCACGTATCCGCCGTCCAAAAGGATCGGTTCGTCGGTGGAAACGCTGAGAATAAGGTTGCCGCCGGTAACGGTAGTTCCCACCAAAGGGCTTCCCAGGGCCTGGGCGTGGTTGACGTCAAGGTCCCCGGACTTAAGCAAGGTGTGCCCGGTATAGGTGTTTTCGCCATAGAGCCGCACGTCATCAAACTCGTAGACGCCTTCGACAATCATGTCGCCCGGGCCGCTGACGATCCCCAGGATATCGGTGTCCCTCAAGATGCTTGTTGACCGCAGCTCGACCGGGCCCGAGGTTTTTCCCGAGATGAGACGCCCGCCATCCAGGATGATTTTTTCTGATTGCAGCGATCCGCTTGAACCGCCACCGATCTGCAGTGAGCCGCCGGCCTGAATAATCGTTGCGTCGGCATCGGTGCCCGACCCCGCACCCAGGGCATTGGCGTTCAACGTGAGCACCTGAGCGCCCGGGCCAATGATGGTCTGTCCGGTATAGGTATTGTTTCCTTTGATCTCCGATATACCGCCGTCAAAAATCACGGCCCCGAGTCCGGAGATCGGCCCAGAGATCGTGCTACCCGCTCCCCCATTGATCGTAAAATCACCCGGAAGAGATACATTCCCATTAATGGACCAGCTGTTAGCACTGATGCGCCCGCCGTTAGAAAAAATGGGCCCGTTAAAGGTGATAGGGGCTGTCCCGGCCGCGCTTAATGTTCCACCATCAAGGATCAGCTTTTCGTTACCTAATTTTACATTGGCACCCAGGCTTAGTGTGCCACCAGAATGGACGACCGTGCCATCTGAATCCGTTCCGGTTCCAGCCCCAAGCGCCGAGGCGTTGGTGATCACAGCCGTACCGTTGGTGATCACGGTCTGTCCGGCATATGCGTTGACATTGGATAACAACAACATCCGACCCGGGGCGTCGATATCAATGCCGCCGGGCCCTGTGACCTGACCAATGAGTCTGCCAAGGCTGCCGCCCCCAACCACGGACATCTGTCCATTAATCGTCAGAGGTCCGTTGACGTTGAACGTCCCGCCACCCAGCGTACCATTGAATACATCGACAGGCCCATTAAGCGACCAACTACCCCCGGTGATCGTTCCCCCCTGTAACGTGATCTTTTCATCCGGCAGATTAATCGTGTTCTTAGCGATTTCGAGCGTACCGTCGGCGTGGATGAATGTCCCGTCGGCATCGACGCCCGTGCCTGCGCCCAGGCTCGCGTTATTGAATACACGCAAAGTACCGTTTTGGATATGAGTCGCGCCGCTGTATGTGTTCGCTCCGTTGAAGATGACCAGCCCACCGCCGAGCACGTTCAGCCCGCCGACACCGGTCAGCGAGGCTGCGGGGCTTAATCCGATACCGACTGTCGCGCTTGTGCCTGGCGCGACGGAGAGGTCCAGGTCGGTGCTCAACGTAAATGAGCCGGTATCGAACACAAGGCCACCGTTGAGGACATCGATCAGCGCCGCGCCGCCGTCGCCGGCGAACGCCATCGCGGGTGCGAACAGGCTCAGCGTGTTGGGGTTGTCATAGGTGAGTGTACCGACGGCGGTGGTTGGGTCGGCCAGCAGCACGGTGACGTCGCCGGCCGGGAAGCCTGGGCCGAAGATGGCCTGGTCGCCCGCCTGGTCGGGCACATCCGCGCTCCAGTTGGCCGGGTCGTTCCACGACGCCACGCCGGGGGCCAGCCAGGTCGAAACCGTTTGGCCGATCGTCTTGGATTGAAGCATGAAAGCCGCGCAGAAAAACACCACCAGCCCGAGAGGCAGAATCCTAATTTGATGTGTCATTCGATGAACCCGGCGAAAGAACGCGGCCGCACGGGCCGCTGGATAGAAAGAAGAGAACGCTCTTTCTCCCGCTCCGGGCTGGTTTTTCGAACAAGCCGATTGTATCTTCGAGTCATGCGCTATACAAGGATAATACAGCAAGATTGGGCTGGAACCGGGACCGAAGATTGCCCACCTTAACGATGCACCAAGACCAATCCGCTGTGGGCCGGGATCCAACACAGCGATTTACTTAGTCCGTGGCCGCATGCATCCAGCGGCCCGGTGTGTCAACCTGTTCAGGACAATAAGCGTGCCATATAGCCCAACGCACTTCAGATGCAGGGGTTGGCTCTGTAACCAACGTGGTTCGTCATGCCGCCAAGGCACTGCGGGCGAGGGGCTTGGTTTTACATACCCATTGGTTAGGTTTACTCGCGGCATCAAAAGCAGGTACACCTATACGTGCTTGAGCCGTGCGAGAGGACGGTCGGCAGGCAGACTGGCTTAGTCGTTGCATGCTCGCAGGTACTTGGTCGGCACATTGTCCGTGAGCCAGACACTGTTACCCGTGACGAAGAACTCGTGACCGTCCTGATGCATGCGCTTGGCATCGATCTCAAGCAGGACCGGCTTGCCGTGGCGCATGGCGACGGCCAGCATGGTTTGCTTATCGGTGGACATATGGACGTGATGGCGTTTGCCCTTGCTTAGCCCTTTCTCGAGGATCGAATCCAGGTTTCGGGTGGCCGTGCCATGATAAAGAACGTCTGGTGGGACGGCGGGTTCGTAGCCGAGGTCGATCTCTACAGAGTGGCCCTGCCGGGCACGGATCCTGGAGCGGTCTTCACTGAACTCGAAGCGTTGCTTGTCGTTGTCAGCCACGACCTGTTCGATCAGCTCACGGGAATACGACTTGCCGTTACGGGCAAAGGCTTGGAGCAACTCATCCACGGTGATCCACCCGTTCGGTCCCAGTTCGATACCGATCGAGTCGGGCCGGTGCCGGAGCACGTAGCTCATTGATTTGCTGACTTCCTTGAGTTCGTTCGCGTTCATGTCATTTCTCGCTGTTCATCATCTCGAGGGCGGCGTATACACCGGCGAACAGTTTGGCATCGACGCCTATACCTTCCCGGGTCCGCTCTGCGACCCACGCCAGCAGTGACTTGACCGGGACTTCATGCAACAGGATCTCTTCGCTGCTGTCACCGCCCCCCGGCCCGACCCGTGTAAGGCCGGTCGCCAGAAAGAAGGTGAGGGCCTCATCGGTTAAACCGGCGGAGGAGTACCCGTTGAATAGCCGCTGCCAGTTTGACGCCGCATATCCGGTTTCTTCTTCCAGTTCACGCTGGGCTGCGACCAGCAGGCTCTCGGTGTTGTCGGTGTCGCCGGCCAATCCGGCGGGGAGTTCGACCACACGCCGATCCACCGGCGGACGCAGCTGTTCGACCAGCACCAGGCGGCCGTCATCGTGCAGCGCCACGATCGCTACGACACCGGTCGCCCCCTTTCGGGAGACGTACTCCCACGTCCCGCGTTTGGCGAGCCGCAGGAAGCGGCCTTCGTACACGGTGTCGGTACCTTTAACTTCAGACATCTCATCGCTCCATTATTCTTCGTGCAGGTGCAGTTGCGTTGCACGATCTGATTGCCCATCGATCCGGATCAGCCGATCCGGGTGCTGATACTGGGCCACCAGGTAGCGTGTCAGGTCAACCTGCATGTCCCGCATTGACTTTAAGTACGCAGATTGTTCGGCGTTCTTAGCCCGGTCGTGTTCCAATTCGAGCGTGTTCAATTCCTTCTTGAAGGCGACCGCCTGCTGGTGATCCTCGGCCCGCTGCCTTAGTACCTCGCTGTGTGACAGCCGGTTCATCCGCTGTTCATGCTCGGTCTGCTCACGCTCAATCTCCCGTTGCTGCTTAGCCCGCTCGGCCTCGCGGGCGAGTTTAAGGTCCGCCAGTTCCTGGGCCTGACGCTCCGTCTCGGACTGAAGTTGCAGACTTGTGCGAGCCTCGATCGCGTCGTCGTGCATGGCCTGCAACTTCGGTTGGCCTCGTAACCCCGGTACACCACCTTGTTGATGCGATAACCGATCCGCTCGGCCCGGCTTAAGAGGTTCAGGTAACTTTTCAAGTCGCTGAGCTTCTCGGTGTCACGCTTGAAGGCGTTGAACTGCCGTGCAGCGGCAAAGTCGATCACGTCGGCGGTCACAGCGTTGATGAAGTCGGCGATCGGGTCGTGCGTCTGGTCGAGCATCTGTTCGATATCAACCAACTCGAAGAAGATCATAGCCTGCACCGTCAGCATTGCGTCGTCAGCGGTCCGGACGTCTTCTACATCAACATAGGTCTGATCCGGGATCACCCGCAGCTTTGAAAATGCAGGCGTAAGGCACCTTCTTGCGTGGGATTATTCTTGTCTGAGCCGTGCCAGACAAACTCGTGCAGCCACTCTTCCGGCTCCGGGCATGTAATGCGCAGGGCCCCGCAGCATCCTTGCGGCTTACTTCATCACCCTCCCCACGGCGATAGATAACCACGGACTCATTGGCATCCAGCGGGACTAAAGGGCGGACCTCTACCGATTCGTGCTCGATGGGATTGAACCACATGTCGGCAGGGCCCCTTGATGTGCCTTGCCGAACCATCCACACCGTTCAGGACCAGGTACTCATCGGCAGCGGCGTTGTAGTGGGCGCCGGGCTCGACCGGGTGCCACCGTTCGTCGGGCTGGGACATGAACTGGGCGGGGCCACGCAACACCCGCCGATCGACCTGCTCTTCGCCTTCACGCCGATAGATCACAACCGCCTCGTTGGCCCCAACCGTAACCTGGTCCTCGATCTTAATCGCCCTGTGCTCCACCGGGTCAAACCAAGCCGCCGCCGGCCCAGCAAGATGTCGGACCGAGCCGTCGACCATATGGATGATGATGAACTGGTCCGCCCTGGCGCTGTAACGCTGGAGCAGTTCGACCGTCTCACGGAACAGCCAGAGGCGCTTGGGGCCGTCTACGAAACGCACGCGCCCGCCGCTGTCCCAGACCGCGACCCGGTTGCCTTGTCGGATGGTTTTCAGGCCGGTCGTGATGCACACTCCTTCCAATGCTCGGCACAGGCCGTGGCAAAACGCTCATACAAGGCAAGCACATCGTTATGCTTAGCAAGTTTTGCCACCCATCGATCAGGAACGGCATCCTTACCATAAAGGAGAGCGGCCAGGCCACCGGTTACCGATCCCGTGGTGTCGGTATCGCTGCCCAGATTGACCGCGGCGAGTACCGCTTCTTCGTAGGACCCCGTTTGGCAGCAACACCATAAGCTCGCTTCAAGGCAGTGGATGACATAGCCGCTACCCGAAATCTCCCTGGCTTTGATCCTGGCAAGCCCGGGAGATAGAACACGCTCAAAACGATCAGCCTCAGACGGGTAGTGGTTCTCGATCAAAGGTCGATAGATCCTCTGCGTTTGTTCCAATGCATCTCTAAAACCAACGCCATTGAGCAGCATAGAAACCAGCTCGGCGTAGAAGGCACAAGCCAGCTGTGACCTTGGGTGACCATGCGTAAGACAGCTAGCCTTCATCACGTTCTCGGCGCATTCGGGTCATCCATTGCCAGGTAAGGGCCACCGGTAGGATCCGCATTGTGAGCCGTTACCATTCATATCGCTTGCAGGCCCGGCTGGTGGTCTCGACCCGGTCCAATTGGAAGATTGCTTCACGCGTAGTCTGGCCCACGTCATACCTCACACGCGGGTCGTGCTGCCTGAAAACCATGAAAGAACGTTTCACCCATCCGCTTCAAATCGAAGCCGTTGCATAACGCTTCCGCCGTGCATAATGTCAGCGGTATCATCCGAACATGTTCCCGTGGCTGGTTGTGTGTGCCAAAGCCTCGGATATCGGTCACGGGATTGCGGCGGGTGACTCGCGTGACGTGAACTTGACCGGCACGCCCAGTGCATCGCCCACCGCGTGGCCCAGTAACACACACAATCGCCTGTTTGTGGATGCTTTGTATTCATGCGTCACCCCGCTTCACGCATACTGGTTGCTACAATCTCCTGCTTTCAACTCACTCCCCGGCAACCTTCCAGAATCACCCGGGTTGTGAATCCTTCACGCACCGCGTCGAGGGCGGTGAACTTCACGCAGTAGTCGGTGGCCAGGCCCATGACGTCCACCTCGGTGACGCCACGGCTTTGTAGCAGACCGGTCAGGCCGGTGGCTTTGCGGTGTCCGTTGTCGTAGAAGCCGCTGTAGCTGTCGATGTCGGGGTCGGTACCTTTGCGGACCACTTCATTAATGCCTTGCGTGTTCAGGTCCGGGCAGAACTCTGCACCGGGCGTGCCCTGTACGCAGTGATCGGGCCACAAGACCTGGTCCAGGCCACCCCAGTTGATGATGTCGCCGACGTTGTGCCCGGCGTGTTCACTGGCGAATGATTTATGGCCCTTAGGGTGCCAGTCCTGGGTGGCGACGACCAGGTCGTACATCGGCATCAGACGATTCGCGACCGCAATGACTTCGTCTCCGTTCGGTACCGCGAGCGCTCCGCCGGGCGATCCGGGCGTGAAGTCGTTCTGGATGTCAACAAGTAGTAGAGCTTTCATCACACACTCCGATCAGTATGGGGGGAGCAATCTTCTAAAACCATGCGTTAGGACAATCGGTATGAACACCAGGTTCCTCAGAAACAGCGTGAGCGGATTCAGGCCCGGCGGCGTACTCACCACACATCCCGGCTTCATATCCGCCAGTGCTTGTGCCATCGTCGTCATCCAAGTCACGCTGCACGGCCACTCCGCCAACCCGGCAATCCAGTCGTTCGGGATGCCTTCAATACCAACCTGAGTGCCGGCCAGTGCGCCGACGATCGCGGCCACCGTGTCGGTATCCCCGCCGAACACCACCGCGGTCTCGACCGATTGACGAAAATCGTTCTGATTAGACAGCCAACAGTAGACGGCAGCCGGCACCGTGTGGTTAACAAATCCGCTTACGCCATTGTCTAATCCAGCCGCAAGGGCATAGGTTTCGCGATCCATGCCTTGGCTGGCGTACTCGATTGCTGTACGGAGCCTGCTTGCCAAGTCGCCATCATTCACCAGCGGTAGCACCCGTTCTGTAATTACATCTGGTTCAATCCGGCGACTGTCGTTCTGCCGTATCAGGTTCGTGACCATAGCTACGACAAACGCCCCTTCCTGCGCACGAGGGTCGGTGTGCGTAACTCGGGTTGCGGCCCGAACGAGTTCGCTCAGATTCTCACACGATCCGGCCACGACTCCTATTAAAGCGCTCCGCATAGCCGGTCCGTTGCCCGCGCTTCGAACGCCACTACGCTCCGGCGAAACGCCCAACCACAGTTTCAGACAGGCCCTTAGCGTGCCCAGCCCAACGCCGGCCGGCAGCCGCAGGAACCACCAGCGTAGTCGCCGTGCGAATTCGTCCCTGAACTTTGCCGGGTCTGCACCGGATACCGCCAGGGATTGAGCGACCATCACTGTATGCTCGGTGTCATCACTGACCATCCCCTTTCCCCAGATCAGGGCATGGCTTAGCGGCGGTGTGCCGAATAGACGAACCGCCCGCCGGGGGCTCAACCCTTCACGCGGCAGTCCGATGGCATCGCCAACAGCGACGCCGATCAGGCAGCCCAGGATGTGGTCGTATGGTGTCACACTCAGCTCACGATCTCATATGTCTTTTCAAACGCATCGGGTTTGCATGGGTATCTTTCACCTAACACACCCGTGACGATCCAGTCACCCTCGGAGACACGCATGTCGCCTTCCAGAGTCGGCACAACGAAATATTGGCTATGAGCCTTGTAAATCAGCCCCAGCCTCGTGTGTTGCTCGTCATCTTCTGGATCAAACAACTCTGCTACCACAACCACGGGTCTGCGTCGGAATCGAGGCATGATGTTCGCTCCTGTAGTTCTTTGTCGATGGCTTACAACTCAAAGTTGGAGCCTTCTCGCGTCTTACGGTCGTACTTGGACTTGTCGAAGCGGTAGAGCTTGGCCGCCCGATGAGCGACGTCTTTCTCGATCTCTTTGAGCTCCACCAGGATGTCCATGCTCAGGATCTTCTTGCGGAAGTTCCGCTTATCCAGTTCACGGTCGAGTACCACCTCGTACAGGTGCTGCAGTTGCCGCAGGGGGAACTTGGCCGGCAGCAGCTCGAAACCCACCGGCTGGTAACGCAGCTTGCCTCGAAGCCGGTCCAGGGCCGTATCCAGAATCTGTTCGTGGTCGAAAGCCAGCTCCGGCAGGTCGTTGATGGCGAACCAGGCGGCATTGCGCGCGTCGGTGCTTGCTTTCACGCGGTGACCTTGAAGGTTGACCAACGCGTAGTAAGCGACGGTCACCACACGCTCTCTCGGATCACGTTCCACTTCGCCGAAGGTGTAGAGCTGTTCGAGGTAGATATTGGTCAGGCCGGTCTCTTCGGCGAGTTCGCGGCGGGCCGCCTCGTCCAGTGTTTCTTCGACGCGGACGAAGCCCCCCGGAAGGGCCCACCGCCCCGCGAACGGGTCCAGGTCCCGCTCGATCAGCATCACCTTCAGGTCGTCCTCATCCAAGGCAAAGACGACGATATCGACTGTCAGGGCGGGCCGCGGGAATTCATAGCTGATGGTCATGGGGCACCTCTTCGTGTCATTGTCACACTTAGTATCGTGTATATATTACACTAAGTCAAGGGGCTGGGGCCGATATCCGGCAATTTACTACAGGATCATTTCACATAAGACTTTATGGTGATTTTTAGTTGCCAAGCTCGCGCAGTTCCCGCCTGAAACCGCCGGAAAGGATGGGGAATCGGCACCAGGTCTTGGGGTCAAGGTTCTTGTCATCCACGTGGAAACTGGGGGCGAAACGCTCCCGCTTCCACTGGTTTCGGCTCCATAGGGTGAAGAACCGTTCGATCCAACGGGTCAGCTGCTGCGAACCGTACTCCGGGAACTGAGATCGCAGGTCCGTAAGAGCCTCGGCAGGCGACCGCTTCCTGCCGATGGCCTGGTGTTCGATGGCATCGAGCACCTCGTAGGGCATGAGATCATCTTCATCCGTCTGCCCCCGATCCTGTGGCCGGAGTTCGGCGGTCGGCTTCAGCCGGTTCACCGCGCCGACGGCGGCGATCGGCCCAACGCCTTCCGGCCCGTGCTTTTCAAGCCACACCAGCCACTGGCGCAGGAAAGCTTTGTCGATCCCGGCGATCGGACTGATCCCGCCGCAGGTATCGCCGTCCATCGTGGTATAGCCTACGGCCGCTTCGGACCGGTTGCTTGTGGCAAGCAGCAGTTTGTTCTCCAGGTTCGCCAGCATCCACACACCGGGAGCACGGACGCGGGCCTGGATATTCTGCAGGGCGATGTCATCCCGCTCCCAGGTAAGTTTGCGGCCGATAGCCCCTTCGATCATCTGGATGTAGCCGTTGTTCAATGCCTCGATGTCCAGTTCATAATGTCTGGCACCAATCGCTTCAGCGACCTCACGTGCTGCGTCTCTGGTCTTATCAGAACTGTTGCGGGTTCCCTGGTAGGCCGTGGTCAGCAGTTCACCCGTGATCGCTTCGGCGTCCGGAGCGATCGGATCGATTCCAAGACGGGACAAAAAGCCTTCGTGGCCAACGTCCTCCAGCCCCAGGTCGACCATGAGACGGACCAGGCAGGCTACCGCCGTCGAGTCGGCTCCGCCGCTGAGTGAAACAACGAAGCCGTTTGACCTTGATTTCCTGGCATGATCAAACAGACCCAGGGCGATCGCTCGGGTGAATTCCTCTTGCTCCAGATTGTCTGAAGCTTCCCAACCCGCCGCATGAGCCCGCTTGGCTTGCGGGTCGACGGCTGGCAACTCAAAACCCGTCTCGATCAGCCCCTTATCCTGCTCGATCTTCGGGACCCGGCTGGCAAGCTGTGAGCGTTGCGTGCGTGTTGCGTCGATATCTACCACAGCGTCCGTCAGAACCACGGGCTGAAAACTAAATCGTGGGCCTTGTGCGACCAAGGCGCCGCCGGTGCCGATAAGGGTCGCACCGTCGTAGATAGCACGGCCGGCTTCGTTGCCAAGTAAGTTGCTGTAGACGTAGGTCACACCAAAGGCCCGTGAGCCGTCAACGACCAGACGCTTGCGGACCTCCTGTTTACCAAAAGCGAAATGGCTGGCACTGGGATTGAGAATCACATCCACCCCGCGTTCAGTTAGACCTGCACCCGGCCGATCAGCGGCCCAGGCATCCTCACAAATCTCGAAACCCACACGTATGCCATGCAGGTCGAAAACCAAATCCCCACAGGGTAAATGCTGGTCGTCGAAGTCGATCCGGATCACGGCCCGTTGCGGCCAGGGCTTGAACCAACGCGGCTCGTAGTGCAGCCCGTCACCGGCAAGGTGTTGTTTGGGCACAATACCCGCTATTTTGCCATCGATCACGAACACACACGCGTTAAATAGAGAGCCCTGGTGAAGGATTGGCAGGCCGAGCGTGACCGCCAGTCCTCTCGTATCCGGCAGTAACTCGTTCAGCACCCGCCTGGCCATGCGTCGTGTCGCGGGTGCGAAGAAGGCGTCTTCACACCCATAGCCGCACAGGCAGAGTTCAGGCAGGCACAGCAGCCTGGCGCCATTGTCACGGGCCAGGTTCAACGCCTGTCGGATATTGGCCGCGTTGTTGTCCCAATCAAGCGGGGTCTGGTTGAGTGCGGCGGCACCGATGTGTATCAGTTTCACGATCGGGGCTCCTTGTTTCTGGCCAATGCTTGGACCAGCACGGGTGTCACCGTTCGGACGGATAAGAAGCCTTCTGAATTGTCCGCCGCCAGCCGTGCGTTGGGATGGCTGTCGGTGCAGACGATTGCTTCGATCAGCCCTGTACCGCGTATGGTCTGGATAGCCTCTCCGGGGAACAGGCCGTGTGTCGTTACCGCGGTGACCCGTTGTGCGCCCGCGTCACGATACGCCCTGGCTGCATTCATCAGCGAATCGCCGGACCGCACCATATCGTCATAGATCACCACCGATTGACCTTCGACATCGGCGCTCATCGCGGTTACTTCCGGGTGCCCATCTTCCCTGCGTCGCTTGAATACAAAACTGGCGGGCACACCCAGTTCATTGGCCAGTGACTCAACCCACTTCGCACGGCCGGCGTCGGTGCAGGCCAGAACATACATCTCACCGCCCAGGGTTCGGATCGCTTCGGTCACCAATGGCTTGGCGTACACATGAACCGTGTGCGACGGCCCTTCAAAGTAATACTGGATACCCTCGGCGTGCAGGTCCAGCAGGATGATCCTGTTGGCCAGCACGCCATGTGGGATCGAGGAGATCAGCTTGGCCCGCGTCTTGGCTTTGACGACCTCGCCTGGTTTCACCGCCCGGTCCATGGTCGCGTAGCCGAGGTAAGGCAGGACAAGCGTTAATGAACGCACCCCTTCCTGCACCAGCCCACAGGCCAGATCGAACAGTTCCAAGGTATCGCGGTCGCTGCAGGTTCCACCAACCAGCACGACATCTTTGTTGTCTACTCCCGACACGATCCGGTGATACCGTTCGCCATCGGTGAAGGTCCTGCGCTCCAGCTGGCCGGTGGCGTAACCGGTCGAATCAGCCAGACCTTCAAGCATATAGGTATAGCTTTCGGTGCTGAACAGCAGCATCAGTCGATCTCCGTTGTGGCGAGCACCTTTTCGCGTGCTTCATCGATCATATTATTGCGGAGCTCATACAGGTTCGGTTCTAAGCCCACTGGATATTCGTGGGGATTCAGGAACCGCCGTGTGCCCGGGTGTACCTTCGCCAGCTCATTACGCGCACGGTCCCGTATGACATCGAGCGGTTCTTCTTTGAATACAACCCGGCTTCCCGGGCAATGGGGACCAGCAGGTCACGAACCATCGCTTTCGAACCGATCTTCTTACGGCGCGTCGGATCCTTCGGGTCCACGATCAGGCGGGCATCATCGACGCCGGTCAACTCATCGTAGATCATGTCGGCGATATGGCCGTGGCTGTCCTCGAAACGCCGCACCTGCAGCACGCCCGGGATGCTTGTCTTGATCGTCTGCTCCGATAGTTTAACCCGGTGAGCCCAAGCGCCATCTGCCTGGCGTATCGCACCCAGTTTATAGACACCGCCCAGGGCTGGCTGGTCATAGGCCGTAGCCAGTTTGGTGCCGACACCCCATACGGCGATGGTCGCCCCCTGCTGCTTAAGGTCCTGGATGATCTGTTCATCCAGATCGTTGGATGCGACGATCACGGCATTCTCGAAACCGGCCGCATCCAACAGCCGCCTGACCTCGATGCTTAAATAAGCGAGGTCACCGGAGTCCAGCCGTACCCCGACCATCTCGTGCCCGCGTTCACGGAGCTTGTGCCCCACCGCGATGGCGTTGCGAACGCCGGCGATTGTGTCGTAGGTATCCACCAGGAACACACAGTTATTGGGCATCGCGTCGGCGTAGGCCTCAAACGATGACAACTCATCATCGAAGGACATCACCCAGCTGTGCGCATGCGTGCCTTTGACCGGGATGCCATAAAGCTTGCCGGCTAAAACGTTGGAGGTCGCCGCACAGCCGCCGATATAGGCCGCCCGGCTTGCGGAGAGTGAGCCGTCTACCCCCTGGGCACGCCTTAAACCAAACTCCAGGACCGCATCACCCTGGGCCGCATAGCACACCCTTGCCGCTTTGGTTGCGATCAGAGTCTGGAAGTTCACGAGATTGAGCAGAGCGGTTTCAAGAAGCTGTGCCTGGAGGATCGGACCCCGTACACGAAGTAATGGTTCGTTAGGGAACACCACCGCACCTTCCGGCACCGCGTCTACGTCACAACTGAATTCAATCCGGCCCAGGTAACTCAAAAAAGCGGGATCAAAGAGGGGCTTGCCATCGTTACCCGTGAGGGTTGCCAGGTATTCGATGTCGCCGGCCTCGAAGCGGAACTCACGAAGCAGATCCATAACCGCAGACAAACCCGCCGCGATCGTGTAGCCCCCTCCGAAGGGGGGCCTGCGAAAGAACAGGTGGAAGACAGCTTCCTGGTCTGCCCGCCCCTGCTTCCAGTAGCCGTAAGCCATGGTGAGCTGGTAGAGATCGGTCAGCAGCCCCAGGGGGGTCCGATAGATGGCATTGAGCTGGCCCATAATTGACTCCTTACATAGTGTATAATATACACTATGGTATCTGTCAAGTGGGCGGATCCTTATTGAAGTAAATGAGGACCGAATCGATTCAACCGCCTACCCACCCTCCCGGTAGACGGATAGCCCCCCTATAAGCCTTGTGTCACGCGGGCTTATTCTCAAACATACGGGAAAATGTGGAATAGCACGCCGCCATGTTTACGGATCATTGCGATGAGGTGACTTATAGTGCCTTGGTTCGCCGCCCAAAGCGCTCTTCTTCCCACAAGCCAACCAGGGGAGACTCTTCCTGTGGCCGCAATGACCAAGGCGTAAAGGCGCGATTATCCGCCCGAGTACTGCGCCTGTTCAGATAATCCCATGCGGCGGCAACGGAAGGGTTATGGATGTAGTGTGAGCGGTTGTTATCAGTATCATCGCCAGACCGGTTCCGCATGGAATGCCGCAGCTCTGTGACAATCGTAGTCTCGACCGTGGAGAATGCACTCGCCTCTGCTAACGACTCGTCTCCGGATAAAGTAACAGCTTCAACAGCCGCGGGTATCCCGGTGTTCCAGTTGCCTAATACGGTGTTGAGGTCTTCGATGCCCACAAAGCCGTCGCCCGAAGGGTCGCCTTGCGTGAGGTCACTCGGGATAACAGACTGGTTCCAGTTGCCCAGCACAACATTCAGATCGGCGATCCCTACAAAACCGTCGCTGTTCAGGTCCCCCTCGACCGCCGGCGGCTCAAGAGTCGCGTTCCAGTTGCCTAACACAGTGTTGAGGTCTTCGATGCCGACAAACCCGTCACCCGAGGCGTCGCCTTGCGCTAGGTTGCCGGAGGCGACGTTCTGATTCCAGTTGCCTAACACCGTGTTGAGGTCTTCGATGCCGACAAACCCGTCGTGGTCCAAATCGCCGGGCAGGAACGGCGCGAGTTCGACGTTGAGTACATATTCGCCGTAGCCGGCTTCTGCGAGGACTTGGACCGTGTACGCCCCCGCGGTCGTAGCCGTGAATGCCAGTTGGGTATTTTTGCCGTCAACCGCGCCGCTGCTATCGAACGCAACTTCTTCCCCGTTCGGGTTAAGCACACGCAACGCGGGGTCCAAAATGTTCGCTCCGGCCTTACCCGCTACGTCGAACGGCGTCGTCGTCGATAAGGTCACACTCTGTCCGGCCTGGAGGTCGAGCGTATATCGATCCGGCGTCAAACGCGGAACAACCCCGTCACCTGCGATGGCTCCGTACAGGCCGATGTATTGTGGGGGCGATAAGGGTTGGCCGGTCGACGGATCATAGATACCCAGTTGGCCGAGATGACTCGTGAAGGCGTAGAGTTGATCCGCCACGAACGCGAGACTCGACACATTCGCCTGGTCGATCGAAAAGCTATTCAATGTCTGGCCCGAAACCGCGTCAACCTCGGCGACCCACGTCACGTTGCCCGTCTCGGGCACGTACTCGCGGTAGGTCACGAATAGTGACCCGCGGGGTTCGGCGCCGACCAGGCCTTCGAGTCGGACCTGAGGGATGTCGGCCAGGTCGAGCCGCCTTAACACTTCGGCATCGAACGGTTCATAGAACGTTAGCTGGTTTGTGTTCGCCCCCGTTTGCTGGACAAGCAGGCCGCCGTAGCTCGCCAAGTCGCTGAAGAGCGAGATATTCACAAAATCGATTGTGTGCAGTAACGCCCCGGACTCGGGGTCGAATGTCCAGACGGGGCCGTTCTGCTGTGACCGTGCGTAGAGGTTGATCCCGTCGTATGCCAGGTCGTACGCGTAGATACCATTCTCCAGTGAGAACTCGTGGACCGTCTCGAGCGTCAGCGGATCGAGTTCATACACCGACAGGCCAATCGCGGCGGGTGAGGGCCGGCTCAACGCGAACAACCGATCGGGGCGGGGTGATTGAACGTATCCCAGGACACGGTCCGTATTGTCCAGGCCCTGCGCGGGCGCATTCGTTTCGTCTATTGAGTTCGGTTGTGTGTCAAGCCCGGCGTCACGTATCACGGCCAGTGTGTAATCTGATCCGCTGGCGGTATGCACGCGGATATCGTACCGCCCGGCCCGCGCTGCCTTGTATCCGATAGTCTGAATGTTGGATAGGCCACCCGGCTCACCGATGGCTACCACCGCGCCTGTCTGCGTATCCACAAGTTCCATCGCGTACGCGTCGTCGGTGCTGTAGAGCATGACGTTGATGAGTTGCCCGGCCGCCAGTTCTACCGCGTAAGCGTCTTGCGCGGGGTCTCGCATACCGGGGTAGGCGATACTCAATGTGAGGTAGCCGCCGGACCGGATCTCATTGACCCCGGGCGATGGGGTGACGTCGAACGTGAGCGCGCCATCCGCCGCCATAGCGAGCAGGTCCGACATCGGGATGTTGATCGATGCGGTTCTGTAGTAGGCACTGCTGGAGCTGGCGAAGACGTCGCCGAAGCTGAACCCCTCGCCGCCGATCGACAGGTATTCGTTAGGGAGGTCCAGGTCCGCGCGGGCCGTGATCGTCAGGGTCCCGTCGCCTGTCGGCATGAACATATCCGTGAATTCAAACGTGTAGGGTCCCGGTGGGAGGATGTTGCCATCAATCGTCTGCCTGATCACGCTGGACTGCCACTGGCCGTAAACGGTCGCGACCGAAGCCGGCTGATCGGGGATATCGACCCACGAGCCCGAAAGGTCATAGACCGGTTCGGCCGATGAACTGGCGGCCGGCAGGTCCTGCTCTCGCACGGCGTTTAGATATACGGTCAGTTCAAACTGTGTGGCCATGTCCGCGCCCACGACCAGATCGACTACCCCGCCAGCAGCCGGTGCGCGGTACGTCCATGTCATTGGCTCACCCGCACCGCCCGCGCGGAATTGCTCGCCCATGACTTCCAGCGACAACAAAGGACTGTCCTGCGAAGCCGGTTCCAGAACAACGGTCACCATCTGCCCGGGCTGGAGGTCGAGCCGGTAGCGATCCGTATCTCCCTCGCTATTGATGTAGCCCCGGATGGGCGCGGTGCCGCTTCCCAGCGTGCGGATAGGCGCAGCGGGCTTGAAATCGGTTATGGTCTCGGTGTCCGATCGATCGACATCAAATGTCAGCACAAAGGCCCCGCCGGGCTCGCCGTCACCGGTCACGCCGGGCGGCAGAGTTCCCTGGGGGGCTTCTCCGTCGAGTTGATGGCCTATCAAGTCTCGGATCGAACTGCCCGTTGTAAACGTGTACCTACCGTCATGTTGCACGTTGAATCCTACGGACAACACGTAATCTATTGGATCGTACGTGTACCAAGCCACGCCGATATCTTGTGCAGACCCGGGCTCGCCGTGCAGGCTAACGCTGTTCAAAGACAAGCCCGTTTCATCGATCGGCTCATCGAAACCCAGTGCCAATACGTGCTGCCCGGGTTCAAGAACATCGCCCTCCCGGATCGAGCTGCTGACAATGCGCGGCGGCGTCGCATCAACGGTGATATTGAGAGAAAACGGCTCGATCGGCTGGTTGTGGATATTAAGGATCGCTCCTTCGGCGATCTCAAAATGGTAATCCCCGTTACCAAGGCCGGGGGGCAGATCAAAATAGAACAAATCGTAAGGCGCAGTTTCGACTTTTGGTGAGGGCAGACCGTTGACCGTCAGATCATGGGCCTGCAGTGTGTCGATGCGGATATAATCCGGTATATGGATGCGCAATCGGTTGAGTGCTTCATCTATCATATCACCGTCAACAGGGTAATCGGCGTATGCGTAAAACCGCGGTTCGAAAACCGTGTTGCCTTCAACGTGCAGAACATAGGGACCGGTCCCGTACACAGATTCAATATGTACGGTATAGGTCCCTGATATCTCAACGGTATGCAACAAGCGTGCGTCGGCTTCCGGGTCGCCCACCGAACTCTCGCCGACAAGCGTACCGTCCGGATCATAGAGCTTGATCCGCGTCCGGAGATTGTTGGGATAACTCGGTGGTGTGAAATCGGGTGTCACGGTCCACAAGTTCAGAGCATCACCAGCCTGCGCCTGAAAGGTGTACCCCGGATCGCTGTCAACGTCACCGACCGCCAGACCCAGGGGGCTCACGCGGTGTGGACGGAAGTAGCTGGGTATCTGGTGCCCGAACGTAGCACCCTTGGTGACGATCAACGTATAGATGCCTGTGCGGTCATTAAGCAGTTTTTCAATCTCAATGTAGTATGTGCCGGCCACTGGCGCGATAAAGTCGGATATCGCCCCTACGACGGAATAATTGGGATCGTATCCCTCAACCAATGTGGTGCCATCCGGGCCCAGCAATCGCAGCTTGTCAACCGAAGGTCCACCGGCAAGCGTCAGGCTTACAGATTCGCCCGCCGAAAGGGTCAGTTTGTAGTAGTCCCGATCAGGGATGTCGGTGGTTTCATCCGAATGCAGCACCCCATTGATGGACGTTTGTTCGATAACCGAATCGATCTCGAAGAAAAATCCATCAAGGTCCTGGGCGGAAACGAGGCTGTCATTGGTCGATAGACCGAAGTACCCGTCTTCGTAAAAGTAATTGAAATTAATGCTTGCATCGTACTGGATAGGGCTATAGACAACCGCCGAATTGCTCACCTCGATGATATATGTTCCGGTGTCGTTAATCTTAATGCCGTTGATGATAGGTCGGCCATCGTTTCGGTAAGCGATTACTTCACCGGCGGGGTTGTATATCGTAACTTCTGTCAGTAATCCCGATTGAGAGAAATCTTTGAACGCCATGGTCAGCAACAGCCCCGCCTGTAGGTCGATGGCGTAGTGATCAACGTCACCGGTGTAGTCGAACGAGCCTTTTAGTTTATAAGCGTCGTCGGTAACCAAATAGGCGAAAGAGGCATCGAATCCGGTATTCTGGGCATATTGGCCGACTTGCACGATCGGCGATATATCGACCGTGAATCCCGCCGACAGCTCATCGTCCTGCGTCATCTGCATCACCGCGGTGTCTAAGCTCAGTAAGTTACCTGAAACGTCGCGTATGGCGGATTGGATTATCACCGGGTCCAGAAAGAACGAGTAGCTACCTTGGGCATAATTCTTGTACGTGACAGTAAGCTCTCGGGTATTCCCGTTATATGTCGATGAAACGAATTCGTTCTCTGGTCCAGCGCTCACATGAACATGATGGCCTGTGCCAAAAAGCGAGCCATAAACTCGCTCGCTGAACCGCACGACAAACTTCACATCAACCCACTCGGCTTTCGGTGCGAGGGTATACGAAAATGATTCGACCTTCGGTGCGTAGTCGTACGTCAGCCCGACTGTCACGTATTCCGATACATCGCCGAAGTCATCCACCGCGGATGAAGGCGTGAACTCTATATGAAGGTTGCCGTCCGCGGCGATGGCGGCCAGGTCGGCGTCGTCGAGATTTATCGTTGCGATAAACGGACGGATGCCGTCGTCTGTGCCGGTCCACAGTTCCCCGGTTACGATGCCCTCGATGTTGTAGGCGACGCTTTCGCCAGGGTGGTCCAGGTCAGACAGCGTCTGGATATCGATCACGCCGTTGACCGCGTCGGCGTCTATCGCGAAGTCGAAAGCGATCACGTTCGGGTTAAAGAAGTTGTCGTACTGGGTTTGCTCTTGATATATGACCTCATCGCCGTTCACATTAGCAAGTACCTCTACGACTGATGCCGAAACCGGTTCAATCAAAAGATCGCCAACCGTCGAGGCGCTAAGCAATACGCGAGGTTCAAGGGACTGTAAGCCTTGCCAGATGGACGACGTCGGCGCGGTGCACTTTGCGGGCCGGCATCGACAATAATCCCGATCGTGTCCCGGTACCCTTACCCTACTTCCCGGCATGTCATGCCCCCTGTATTCACACCAAAAAAATAAAAAAAGGTATGGCTGAGATTGTAGCTGCTGGTGGGCTCTAACTCCAGCAATTACCGTCCTTTTTAATGTGAGCGGGAAGGACCAAGTTCCTTGTTCGGGGCGCAGTCTTACAAATGGCGGATGTCACCAAAGGGTCACTTTCTGTCCGTAGGTATCCTCGGGGCCGTTCCACCCAAGCAACCCGGCATTATCACGTCCACCTTACCCACCTTACCGGTGATTGATTCCGCCCCAACCCAGCTGTTCGCCACCCGACGCTGTTCCCAAGCAAAGGCAAAAATGTTGACTGGCACGCCGAGATTTATGGGGTTAGCGTCTTGGACCACACCTTGGATATAAATAAAATCCGTGGCCGCACGGTTGTCAGGCGGGAAAACTTGTGAACGTTTTCAGCATTTTCTCTTTCCGGTCATTGACCGGGAATCACCCCAAATCCGGTCAAATCCAGATGGCGCGGCGCAAAACTGATTTATAAACCACTAAATTACAGGTAATCAAACAACATTTGGCTTCCCAAAAAAATCCTGCAAATCTTTGACCATGAGGGGGTCACGGGTTGAAGCCCAGTATGGTGTGTTCAAAAGTGTTTGATTTATCGATGGTTATCGCGTCTCGCACGGGTCCGCCCCACGCATTCATGTCCTGTTTTGATCTCTGCGGGCTCCCGCCAGAAGACGCGATGGGACGGTTCTCAAACACCCCTGATCCACATCCATCGAAACCTACCTGTATGGATACAAATACCACCTGGGGCCGGGCATCCTGGAACCTCTTCGTTGGCCGGTGCCGCACGATCAACCCTTGACAGAGCCGGCAGTCAGGCCGGCGATGAAGTCTTTCTGGAGTAGCAGGAAGAGGCTAAGGACCGGGACGATGGCGATGATAGTGCCGGCCATGATCATGCCATACTCCGTGCCATAAGGCCCGCGGAGCTGCGCAACAGCAACCGCGAGGGGGTATTTTTCCGGGGTTTGCAGAACGATCTGCGGGCCGATGAAGTTGTTCCATGTGCCGAGGTAGGTGATCAGCAGGAACGCGCCGACCATCGGGCGGACCATCGGCAGCGCGAGCTGGAAGAACATGCGTATCTCGCCGCAGCCGTCGATCCGGCCGGCTTCCATCATTTCACTGGGCAGACCGCTGACGAACGCCTGGCGGAACAGGAACACACCGAACGCAGGCGCCAGGCCCGGCAGGATCAGCCCGGCGTAACTGTCCAGCAACCCCAGGGTGTAAAGGACCTTGTACCCCGGCGCAAGCAGCAGCGCGTGGGGGATGATCAGCGCGGTCAGAACGATGTTGGTGAACATGCCCCGGCCGAGGAAGTCGTACTTGGCCAGCGCGTACCCGCCCATGGCACTGCCGAGCGTTCCCAACACGGCCATGGCGGAAGCGTAGAAAAAGGAGTTGGCCACGGCCCGATCGATGCCCGCTTCCTGGAACAGCCGCTTGAAGTTGTCAAGCGTCAGCCCGGCCCAGTCAACGTCCCACCAGGCGTCGTGGATGGGGAGGAACGGCGAGGTGAAAAAGTTGTCGTTGGTCTTTAGCGCCGAGCAGCCCAGATAAAGAAACGGCACGAGCGTGATCGATGCGAAGACGGCCAGCGGCAGGTAGATCGCGAGCTTACGGGTCATCAGGCCACCTCCGCCTTGGACAGCTTGCGTTGGATCAGCGCGAAGACGCTCAGTACGAGCGCGAGCACCCAGCCGACCGCGCTGGCGTAACCCAGATCGCCCGCGTCGAAACCCTTCTGATACAGGTACATCACGACGGTCAGGCCCTGATTGTCCGGCCCGGCGCCGTTATTCAACAAAAGGTAAGGCAACTCGAAGAGCTGGAAACTGCCGATCAGAGACAGCAGCACCACGAACGTGGCGACCGGCCGGATGGCGGGGATGGTCACGTGCAGGAAGCGCTGCGCCGGCCCGGCGCCATCGACGTGGGCGGCTTCGATGAGGTCTTTGCTCACGTTCTGAAGCGCCGCGAGGAAGTAGACCATGTTGAATCCGACGAACATCCAGAACGCCGAGATGATCAACGCGGGCATGACGTACTGTTGCAGCCAGGGGAACTCCGGGTCGAACCCGACGAGCGTGTGCAACACGACGTTCAGAAGGCCGGTGTTCTTCTCGAAGACAAGCCCGGCGAGGATCGCGACGAACGCCAGCCCGACCAACGACGGGGCGAAGAAAATCATCCGCCAGAACGGCCTGCCGCGGATGTCGGGACGGTTCAGCAGCAGGGCCAATCCCAGCGCGCAGGGAAGTTGGATAAACACCGACCCGGCCGCGTACACGCAGGTGTTGCGCAGGGCCTTGTGGAAATCCGCATCGTGCCACATCCAGACAAAGTTGCTCAGGCCCACAAACGTGTTGCGCTTGGGCCCGAAGGTCTGGTGGAAGGCCATGAACACCGATTCCAGCAGCGGATAAACGGTGAACACGCAGAACGTGCCGGCGAACGGCGCGATGAACAGGTAAGGGGCCCACCAGGGATAGCGCGTGCCGCGTCTCATGGTGTTGCCCCCGACAGGAACACGTTGCGGCTCATCTCCACCCTGATCCGGTCCTCGGCTTCGCGCAACAGCCGACGCGCTTCCGGGAGCAGCGCATCGACTCCGTATTCACCGCGCGCCTGGGCATACTGCCGCAGGTCGTTGACCGCCTCGCCGATCCGTGACATCGCAAGCGTCCGGAACGGTGAAGAGGTCCTGGTCGGCACGTACGGCGCCTGCTCGATATAAAGCGATCCCCGCGCTTGGCCATGAAAGTACGGGTCCGGCTCCTTAAAGAAGTCTGAATCCCACAAACGACGCACCGGCGTGATGATGCAGTTTTGTTTGTATAGCTGCTCCGCCAACTCATCGGAAAGATACAAGTGCTTGACGAACGCCCAGGCTTCGTCGAAGTTCGGCGAGGACTTGGGGATCGCGATCATGGTCCCGCCGTGCACAGACGTACGCAGCCCACCCGGCTCCCAGGCGGGCAAAGGCATCAGCTTGAGCTTGCCGGCGAGTTGGGGCATATCCCGCTTCCACGTCGCGCCGAGCCAGTCCGGCATCAATGACGCGATGACCCGGCCCTCGATTTTAAGGTGGTTGCCCGTCGGGCTGAACTCCGGCGCATCGATCGCGATACGGCCTTCTCCAAAACACCACTGGACCACCGTCGAGATCACACGCCGTTGGCCTCGGACGACACGATCAATTCTTCGGATTCATCGAACGTGCCGCCGCCTGCCTGAAGCATCAACGGCTCGATCCATTCGGTGCTGCTGTACCAGATGTTAAGCAGGTACCTGTCGGGCCGACCGTCGCCGTCCAGGTCTTTGATAAGCGGGGCGAGGACCCGGGCGAAATCGTCCCACGTCTCGATCTCATTCACATCGATGCCCGCCTCTTCAACGATGTCGGCCCGGTAGCACAGCAGCACGGGGTGCACGTCGTGCGGCAAACCGAACACACGCCCCCGGCTGGTCCACGGGCTGAACGAAGGCGGGTTGATCTGGTCATAGATCCCTTCCTCGTGAAGCCGATCGGTTAGATCGACGAACCCGACGTCCTCGATCGGGCCGGCGACGAATCGGCCGATCGTGTTCCCCTCGACCTCAATGATGTCCGCGACCGGCGTGTCGGACCAGAAAGCCGAAAGCGTCCGACGCACCAGTGCCGTCATCTGGATGACAAATAGATTGACCCTCGGTTGCCCCCCGACCGCATCGGCCTGCTTGTTCCAGATCTCGATCTGCTGGGCGTACATCTTGGCGTGGTTCTTGGAGAAGGTCCAGAACTCCAGCCCCGGTTGTTTCTGGATGGGCCAGGCCACAAACACCACGGAGGAAATCACCGCGATCAGCAGCACGACCGCGCTGCCGGGCGAGAGGTAGCTCGATGACAGAAAAGATAGGCTCTTACGCATCTGGCAAGCGGGCGGCTTAGACGTTCATTCGACCTCGTTCAACGCAACCGTGTCGATCCAAACCGCGCCCATGTCCTTCTCAAAACGGTGGAACTGGAACACCGCGCGCGCGGTAGCGGCGGACGGCGGCGCCTCGGCCACGATCCGCTTTGATTGGTAAACATCGGGTTCGGTCCGGCCGTCGGCGATGACCATATCCGCATCTGCGGTGTCGAGCTTGTTGCCGGCGGCGTCCAGAAACTCCAGCGACATCGACAGGGTGTTCCCCGTACCGAAGATCGAATCGTCGGAGTTGACCCGCACACGGGACGACAGCGCATAAGATTTACCGGGTTCGACGGGGACCCCGTCCTGGCTCACGCGGCCGTCGCCCCAGAGCTTGACGGCGAAGGCCATGGGGCCTTCATACGCGATGGACTGCGGCGTCCTCGCCTCGATGTGCGGCAGGTGCAGCGCGTTGCCCGAGAAAACCCACCCTTGGGAGCGGTCCTCGAAACTGCCGTTAGTCAGCAGTCCGGCGTCGTGTTCGGCGACCGTGACCGGCGCGGGCGCGGGGCCGGTCCGCTCCCAGATGCGCACGTAGTCAACGGCGAATGTCTGGGGGAATACGGTCGTCTTGTCGGGGTTGCCGTCGAACCAACCACCGACCGCGGTGTTGAGGACGACGGCCATGGGTGTGTCTGAAACATAGCCGCCGACGACGGTCATGTGTTCCTCGCCGTCCACAAAAAACCTGATCTGTCCGGGGTCCCACTCGACGGCGTAAAGATGGAAACCATCGGGAAACGCCACGGGAGGGTCGGGCTGATAGCGGTGGTTTTGATAAGTGTGCTGGCCCTGGTCGTTGGCGAAGTGATAGGCGCTGCTGACCATGTGTGGATTAGAGCCTTTGTGCTCCATAATGTCGATCTCGCCGCCGGTGGGCCACTTCACACCACGCGGCACCAGCCATATGGCGGGCCAGATGCCCTTGGTGGTGGGGATCTTGGCGCGGACCTCGACGCGCCCATAGGTTTGAGTATGCCAGCTGAACAACCGGGAGGATCGGTAGTCACGCTCGTCGTACGGCTCGTTGGTCGTCGTGATTATGAGCATGCCGTCGGCTACCAACGCCTGCTCGGGGAGGTAATACTGTATCTCGTTGTTGTGGTTTTGTTTGCGTGTGAGGTTTTCCCATTTGTCGGTATCGACCTTATCGCCGTCAAACTCATCGTTCCAGACCAAGGTCCAGCCGGGTATATCGGCCCCCGGATCGGGCACGTCCGCCGACAGCGTGCAGGCGGCGCCGCCGCAAAGCACAACGACCAGCCCCACCGCCCGGGTAATCACGCCAAAAAAAACATTACCATTCATGGGTCTTGATCCTCCGAGGTCAAAAGTGATGCCGGTGATTGTTTCGATCTGAACGATGCCACAACCGGTCAGGACAGCTTCTGTTTATCACGCGCACGCGCGGTCGTTTGCCCGGCCTTCATCCGGCAGGAAAGCTGGATATGCCGGACCGAATCGGTCGGGTTATCGATCCTGAATAACAACCGATCGACGGCCTCTTCTCCCAATTCAACTAGCGGCGCGCTCACGGTGGTCAGCGCAGGCGCGGCGTCGATCGGCTCCACACCGTCAAACCCTGTCACCGAGACATCCTCGGGCACGCGCAGCCCGGCTCCCGCCAGCGCCCGGCAGACGCCGTAGCCGGTCAGGTCGTTGGCGCATACCCACGCCGTCACACCTTTACGGGTCAGGTCGATCAGCCGCTTTATCCTTTGCTCCTCGTTCAAGCCGTCACTGCTGACGCCCAGCACGCGCGATGGATCGACGGGAAGACCCCCGCGGATCATGGCCGTAAAGTATCCGGCGTATCGGTCCACAGTCCACTCACCCTGGTAGCCGCCGTTGACGAAACCGATGCGCGTATGGCCTTGTTCACGGAGGTGCCGGACCATCGTATCGATACCCGCATCCACATCTTCGCCCACGCAATCGACCATCAATCCCGGATACTTGTTGACGATACTCACGCACGGCATCCGTTCGTGCAGTTTCTGGACAAAAGCGAACGGGTGGCTGTAGAGCAGGACCGCGCCGTCAGGTGCTTCACCCTCAAATGGGAGCACCGCGGCGGGGTCGCCATTGAGCCAGGCATCCAGGTCGGTGTCGCGCACGCTGTGGAAGCGCATGAACACGCCCCGGGTGGCGGTACCGGCGCTGATACCGGTGAGCATGAAGTGGCCCGCCTCGTGCGTGCACGCCGTGGACCAGTTGAACCCGCTGATGACGGGCGCGAATACGATGATCGAGGCCCCGCGGAAAGTCTGTTGCTGATCCGAAACCGAAACGCGCGACACGGGTTTCCCACGGTAGCCAAGGTCGTTGGCCGTGCGTATCACCCGGGCACGGGTCGTGGCGGGGATAGCCCGGTCGTTGCGCAGCGCGCGAGAGACGGTCGAAACCGAAAGGTTCAACTCCTGCGCAATCGCCTGCTGTCTTACCGCCATCGGGTCCCCTTTCGGCAGGAACGCATTAGAAATCATCCGCCCGAGCAAGTCAAGCCCATTACGCAAAATATGTGCAAATTAAATCTATGGCCTATTATAACAGTTATAAATTAATGATAATAAATAAATTATAATATAGATATCTTTCTAGCTGTCTATTTCGCCCTTATTTTAGATCAATATCAATGCAAATTTTAATCCCCTCCGATATACTCCGGCGTATGACGAGCCTTTACCCGATTGACAGTGAGACCCGCGAAGCCAAGCCGCTGGACGGGCTGTGGGAGTTCAAGATTGATGTGGCGGGCCGGGGCCTGACCGAGCACTGGGAGCGTTCACCCTTGCGGGACGCATCGCCCATGCCGGTGCCCTCGAGCTACAACGACCTCTCGACCGGGGCGGCGGACCGCGATCACGTGGGAGACGTTTGGTATCAGCGAGGCTTCTTCGTGCCCGCTTCCTGGCAGGGGGACCAGATAAGCCTGCGCTTCGGCAGCGTGACGCACCACGCGTCCGTCTGGCTAAACGGCGCGCACGTCGGCGACCACCGCGGCGGCTTCCTGCCCTTCGAGTTGGATGTCACCACCAACGTCAGATTCGGGCAGGCAAACCACGTCACCGTCAGAGTCGATAACACGCTTAACTGGACATCCCTGCCGCCCGGCGAAATCTCCGAGCAGCCTGACCCAACACACCCCGCGGGCAAACGCCTTAAGCAGAATTACCATTTCGACTTCTTTAACTACGCGGGCATCCACCGGCCGGCCTATCTGGTCCGTAAACCTAAGCAACACATCCGGGACATCACCGTCACGACCGGCCGGGACGGATCGGTCGGCCGGGTCCGTTACGAGATCGACACATCCGTGCCGCCGTCCAGCGCATCGGTTTCTCTATATGACGAACAAGGCCGAGTAGTCGCCTCCGCAACGGGCCGGGCGGGCGAATTGAACGTGCCGGATGTCAAGCTTTGGCGTCCGGGCAAGGCCTACCTGTACGAGTTACAAGCGAATGTTGTCTTTGAAGACGGGGCGAACGACACCTACCGGTTACCGATCGGCGTTCGGACCGTGGAGGTGCGCGGCAACCAGTTCCTGATCAACGGCGAGCCCTTTTATTTTCGGGGTTTCGGCAAACACGAAGACGCCGACCTGCGCGGCCGGGGCATGGATCACGTCACCAATGTCCGCGACTTCAACCTCCTGAAGTGGATCGGTGCCAACTCGTTCCGGACATCGCATTACCCGTATTCCGAAGAGATCATGCGGCTCGCCGACCGCGAGGGCATTGTAATTATCGACGAGGTCCCGGCCGTGGGGATGTTTCTTTTTGGCGGACACCCGCCGAATACCCCGGTGTTCTGCGACGATCGGGTCAATGACAAAACCTTGGCACACCACCTGGACGTGATGCGCGACCTGATCGCACGGGACAAGAACCACCCCTGCGTCGTGATGTGGAGTGTCGCGAACGAGGCGAACACCTCCGAAGACGCGGCGGTACCCTACTTCACGCGTGTCGCCGACGAGACGCGCCGGATGGACCCGACGCGCCCGATCGCCATCGTCACGTTCAGGCCCGCAGACCGGGCAAAGGTCGAGCACCTCTTCGACGTCATCGGCGTCAACCGGTACAAGGCCTGGTACGAGAACCCGGGCGAGCTCGACACCATCGGCCCCGACCTGGAGCGTGACCTGCGTCAGTTCCACGAGTTGTTCGGCAAGCCGATCCTCGTCGCCGAATTCGGCGCGGACACGATCCACGGCTTCCACAGCGAGCCGCCCACGATGTTCAGCGAAGAGTATCAGGCCGAGTACCTCCGCCGCAGCGCCGCGGTGTTCGACCGGCTCGACTTCGTGATCGGCGAGCACGTCTGGAACTTCGCCGACTTCGCCACCAAACAGGGTGTGACGCGCGTCATGGGCAACCGCAAGGGCATCTTCACCCGTCAGCGCCAGCCCAAGATGGCGGCCCATGTGCTGCGGGAACGGTGGACAAAACTCAAGAAATGACCGCCCCATGACGGCCGCAGGATATTCCTACTTGCCCGGCTAGGTGTTACGGAGCGTCCGCACGCACATTACGCTTGAGGATAGAGCCGCGCTGCTGGGTCGAGGCGTGGCCGTCGCCCCAGAGCACGTTGATGCCGCCGCCGTCTGCCGTTAGTCTCACCGCCGCCGCCGTGACGCCAGCGCAGATTGCCCCACTGGTTATAGATGTCCGCGTTAGGCCCCTCGTCGATCACCTCGTCGTTGTCGGTGTCCGAGGCTTTGTAGTAATAGGCGGGTGTGGTCGCACGGCTGAGGTCGAGCTTATTGAGTGAGGCCTGCGTCGCGCCGTAGCGGGCCGGGTCGTTGTCCCTGTCCCACTGGGACGCGTCGGCCAACATCATCACCTCGGTTGCCCGCCGCATGTAAGCGAACTTGTACCACGGCAGGCCGGTGGGGTTTTTATCCGCAATGCCGGCGTAGAACGACGGCATCATTTGCCCCTGAACACCGTAGTGGAGTCGGCCGGCGTCGATCAGCGCGGAGGGACACTTGATGAACTTGCCCGCCCGGCTGGTGTCTCCGTCGTAGTCGGTATATTCCGCGTCGCCCGAGCCCTCAAAATACGCCGCGATGATGATCGCCCAGTCGGTGTCCACTGTCGAAGCACCTACATAGGATGGTGGCAGCGTATCATCGTATTCGTTGGTATACCCGAAGATAGCGATGCCGATCTGCCGCTGGTTGGACAGGCATTGCATCGTCTTGGCCGTCTTGCGCGCCGCGCCCAGCGCCGGCAGGAGGATGCCCACAAGAAGGGCGATGATGCTGATGACCACCAACAATTCGATCAGCGTGAATGCGTGCCGTTTATATTGCATGATGCTTCATTCCCTTGTCAATCACGGTTAATGGGATTCGCGGAACGTTCCGCTCGTAAGCCGGCGTCCCGCGGTCAGGCCGGACGCCGGGATAAAAACGATGGGCAGACCTTCTCAGCGCCGACGCAGCAGCGCGGCACCGCCCAGGCCCAGCAGCGCCAGCGTCGCCGGCTCGGGTACGGTATTGCCGGCGGGCGGCGTGCCCGCGTTCCAGTTGCCAAGCACGATGTTCAGGTCCGCGATGCCTACGAATCCGTCGTCCGACGGGTCCCCCGCCAACGGGTCGCCCTGCGTGACGTTCTGATTCCATGCGCCAAGCACGATGTTCAGGTCCGCGATGCCCACGAACCCGTCGCCGTTGAGGTCGCCCTCGATCCCGCCGATCACACCTTCGAGGATGTTGTCCATCAGGCCTTCGGTCCAGCGGACCCCGATACCGGTCCAGGTCGAGGGATCGGGACCGAAGAATGTTTCGGCGACGTTGTAGTTATCGAAGATATTGCCCAGATCGGTATTGTCGGTCTTGTTGAAGACGTGCATCGTGACGTTTCGGCTCATGTCCGGCAGCGGGTCCGACCAGCTGAAGGTGATGGTGTACCACTTGTCGGGCACATAGTTCACGCCGCTTTGGATCTCGAGGAACGAAGCGCCGTTGGTGCGTGTCTGCCGCAGCGCGAACTGTCCGGTGTCGTCCAGCCCGAAGCCGATCGCCAGTTCGGCATCGATGTCAGCGGGCGACAGCCCACCGTCGTTATCCTTGTCGATCCAGCCGAAGAGTCGGATCGCGGAGTTATTCGATCCGTCGTTGTCAAAATCGTGCGACAGGAAGTCGGCGACCAGACTGTTACCGTTGACGACCGGGACAAAGCCCGGCGTGGAGGGCCTGGCGTCAAACACGACGCCACCGGTCCCGACATTGCCCGCGGCGTAGCCATCGATCGGCGGAATGAGCGCGATGTTCGGCCCGCCGATCTCCGCGGCAAGGCTTGCGTTGCTGACTACGGCGTCTCGTTCTTCGTTGAAGTTATTCAAGGCCGAACTCCAGTTATCCTGGCCTGACAACCTCGGGAACACATTCTGTGTATCGAAAACGTCACTGATCGTGTAGGTCGGCGCGTTGAAATCAACCAACGCATGCGCCTGCGGGGCGACGGCCAGCATCAAACCACCGGCGCTTAAGGCGGAAATTACGGTCACTCTCATTGCCTGCTCCTCCAAGATGAAAAAAGGTTGCCGAGCCTGGTTGCTTACCATGACGCCGCGCCGAACGCGTACGCCTGCTCCCTGGATCAAGTTCACGGGCTGAAACCGATCTAGCCCGCTGTCCATCAAACCGGTCGGCCACGATCAGGCGACCAACCGAGAGTAGAGTCTGGCATTCACCATCAACGCCTGCGACGCAACATCAGCGAAGCGCCCAGACCCAACAGCGTCATCGTCGTCGGCTCGGGCACGGTATTGCCGGCGGGCGGCGTGCCCGCGTTCCAGTTGCCAAGCACGATGTTCAGGTCCGCGATGCCTACGAATCCGTCGTCCGACGGGTCCCCCGCCAACGGGTCGCCCTGCGTGACGTTCTGATTCCATGCGCCAAGCACGATGTTCAGGTCCGCGATGCCCACGAACCCGTCGCCGTTGAGGTCGCCCTCCAGCGCCGCGCTGAGATCGGTCTCAAGGATGTTATCCATCAGGCCCTCGGTCCAGCGGACCGCGATGCCGTCGTAGAGGGAGGGGTCCGGCCCGAAGAAGGACTCGCTGACATTGTAGTTGTCAAAAACGTTACCGACGTCGATATTGTCGGTCTTGTTGAAGACGTGCATGGTGACGTTCCGGCTGCTGTCCGGCAACGGATCGGACCAGCTGAGGGTGATGGTGTACCACTTGTCGGGCAGGTAGTTGACGCCGCTCTGAACTTCGCTTGCCGAGGGGCCGTTGGTACGGGTCTCACGCAGCGCGAACTGGCCGCTGTCGTCCAGCCCGAACCCCATCGCTAACTCGGCATCGACGGCGCCGGCGGCATTGTTCAGCAGGTTGTCTTCATCCACATCGATCCAGCCGAAGGCCGGATCGCGGAATCGTTCGAGCCGTTGTTGTCAAAATCGTGCGACAGAAAGTCGGCGACCAGGCTGTTGCCGTTGACGATCGGGCTGAACCCGGCAGTCGCCGGCCTCGCGGCGAACAGGACGCCGCCCGTGTGTACGTTGCCGCCAGCGTAGCCGTCGATACCCGGCCCGCCGTTGGCGATTGACAAGTCGATACCAAGGTCATTTCAGGGCCTCTCCTCGCTGACCACCGCGTTTAAAACTGCCAGTCGAGGCATTGTCCACCGTCCTGGCCGTCCAGGAGTGGGAATACGTCGTCCGCGAAGGTCAGGTCGCTGGCCTGATATGTCGGCGCATTGAAGTCCACGAGCGCCAGTGCCGGTCGCACGGGCATGACCGTCGCAACACCGATCGCCGCCAAGCCTGTTAAGAGTACGAGCCTCATCGTATCGCCTCCAAGATGTTGCCAGCTAGTGATATCATGCCCACAGGGATCACGTTGAACGGGCCACGGTTTAGATCCATCCAGGTCTCGATCAAACCGACCAAGCGTTGTTAAACGGTTGGTCGGGTAGAAGAAAAAATCAGCGTTTACGGCGGATCAACCCGAAGCCTCCCACCGCGAGCAGCGCCGAAGCGGGTTCAGAATCAGCGACGCGTCATCGGAAATGAATGCGTCGTCGTTGCCGCTTAGCGCGATCGACCGGGCGGACGTTCGCGCCCACCGGTGCGATGCCCGTGATCTGGAACAACTGGTAACTGCTGGTCAGGCCGGCGGTGATGTTGACTTCCACACGCGTGCGGAAACCTCGCCGCTGCCATCACGCCACTCAAGCGGATACACGCGCCTCGAGGTCGCCTTCCCTGGTCGTCCACCCCCGGCGTGCCGTCGGCCAGGTCATCGACCTTCGCCCACACAGAAGGTGACGAATCACCTGGGTAACGTCGACCCGCTGGTAGGCAGCAACGAACCCGCTGGTGTGCTCTCGGTCTGCAATAACAGGTCCCAGTCGCCTGGCAGCGGCATGGTGTTGTCGCGGATGGCGGTGCCGGGGCGGCGGGCTGGTGTCGTTGAACTGCACCCGTCTCCGCGGCGATCGATCCGACTTTTCCGTCTTCGACCCCGCCGCTGAAATCTTCGAGCTCAGACAGGGATTCAACAACAGGTTGGCCGACGACGGACGGCCACGAAAGCAGCCGCCAACGCCGTTGCCATCGCCGCCGTTATCAACTTCGATCCTCATCTCGAATCTCCTTCCTCCAAGTGTCCGGGGCTCGGGCGACGCAACGGAGGTGAACACCGTGGAACAATAAACGTTCAGCTCATATACATGTTTGGGCTTGCGGCGCTCTCGCAGAGCGCCGCTAACAAAAGCTCACTTGCCTGTTTTTCTTGAGTAGTCCGGTGGGCCGGTGGTGTCGTGGATCTCAAGCCAGGTCCGCAACACTTCACGGAAAGGCTTGCGCTTGCCCGCTTCGATCAATTCGATCAATGCCTGAAACGCGGCCCGGCCCAACGCGCCGGCGTCCTGGCACACGACCGTCATCTTGGGGTAGACACTGTGGCGCACCTCGGCGTCATCGAAGCCGACGATCGAGAGGTTTTCAGGTATCTTGATGCCGTGTGACTGCGCCGCATTGACGGCACCGACAGCCACGGGCGGGTCGGTGATGAATACAGCGGTGGGCGAATCTTCCATCTCCAGGATCCGCTTGAGGACCTGATCGCCACTGGAACGCCGGGCGGGCAGGCGCAGCACGAGTTTGTCATCAAAGGGAATGCCCGCGTCTTCCAAGGCTAACATGTAGCCTTCCAGACGGTCCTGGTGATCCTGGTCGTCGAATACGTTCATCGAGATCGCGATGCGCCGGTGGCCCAGACCGATGAGATGCTCGATGGCTTCACGGCTGGCTGACTTCGACTCGCTGTGAATGTAGCTGACGGCCGGATTCTCCGAACGCGCACCGACCATGATGGCGGGGAAGTCTTCCGCGGCGATCGCCTCGCAGGCGCTGTAGCTGCCCGTGCTGGCGCGGAGGATAGCGCCGTGCATGTTATGACGCATGAACAGGTGCGAGAACGCTTCACCGGGCTGGCGGAGGCGATTGGCGTCCAGGATCGACAGTGAGTAATGCGTCTCCTCCAGCGATTCGCCCACACCGGCGAGCAGCGCCGCGTCGAACGGCGAGGATAGTGTGGTCGCGCCGGTGTAAACAAATCCGATTGCCATCGCGGTCCGTCGGCTGTTACTCATCCTGTAGTTATTCTTGTTCGCTGCGCTGAGCACGCGGTTGCGGACGGTTTTGCTGACCGAGGGGTGGTTATTAAGCACCCGAGAAACGGTCGCCACAGATACACCGGTTTCCCGAGCTAATTCCCTTACAGATGCCATGGGTTCGTCCTGGGGCCAAAGACACGATTAACGAATGTGTAATGTGAACATGATTTGATAACGCATAAATGTTACATCGACGAGACCTGAAGATCAAGAGGAATTTTCGTCTGCCCACAAGATTATTTACAAACAAAAAATCCGCCCATTATTTATTATAATTATATGTTTAATATGTATTTATAATAAATCATGGGCGCTTTCGGCGGCGGCTGTGACGTTCTAATCAGGCCCCCAAAAACCTTCTGAAATGGGCATACCGGCACGCTGTGCATGAGACAGTGCCTCAAGGGTGTTACATGGCTGACCGGCGTGTAACCGAGTTTCGGGCCCGGATCAGGTAAAAATATCAGCATGCGCCCCAGACATATAACGCGCCGGGAAACAAAACCAATGATAGATCAATTCCCCGACGCACTTACGCGACACGCGTCGGCCAAGCATGATCACGCCGCCGCCGGCCACCAGCCACACTCAGGAAGGTTCGGGCACGACACGCGGCTTGATCAGGCCGGCGGCGTACCGTTGTTCCAATCACCAAGCACGAACCCCAGATCGGCGATCCCGATAAAACCGTCGCCGCTTGCGTCACCCGACTGACGGTTGCCCGCAGGAACGTTCTGGTTCCAATGCCCCAGCACGATGTTCAGGTCATCGATGCCGACAAAGCCGTCGGCGTTCAAGTCACCCGGGCCGGCGTACTGATACACGCACTAATCGACGACATCTTGGCTGTTGTCGTCGCCAGTGATCCGTAACCCGCTGCGGGCACATCGCCGGCCCAGTTGTTTGTCCTGGACCTCCGAACTGAGGATCAGGTACTCGTCACGGTGGGACACGCCCTGATTGATGGTCCAGGTTAATTGCCCATCGACGTAATACCTGTAACCAGTGGGCGACCATTCCAAGCCGTAGAGGTGGAAACCATCGGCGAGGTCCGGGAACGCGGTGTCCTTGTTCTGTGATTTGTGATCCGCGCCGTAGCCGTCCCAGTGCAGCGCATGATGAGCCACGTTCTGAAAATCCGCCCCGCTGCCATTGATCACGCGGTGCTCCATGATGTCGATCTCGGCTCCGGCTGTGCCGGGGTCTCCGATCGGGTTGCCCATCGTGGGCGACTGGACCCAGAAGGCCGACCACATGCCCGGCCGTCCGTCAAAATCGATCCTGGCCTCGAAATAGCCGTATTTCTGCTGAAAAAGGCCTTGAGTTCCGATCATGCCGGTGTAATGCTGCATCGAAGCGCCCGCACCGGAGGTGTAGGTACGGATGACCAGGTTACCATCTTCAACGGCGACCGCGTCCGCAATATTGATCGCATCACGACGCGGCCCCAGGTTGCGATAGCCCCACTTGGTGGTGTCAAGTTGATCGCCCACGAACTCATCCGTCCAGCTCAAATAGAAATCCGGCCCGGGCGCTGCGGCGTGCGTTGTAACGTTACATAAACAAAAAAAGGCCGATAGCACGGCCCGAACGCCATAACGATGTAACACCCGGACCGAAGAACCGACGGTGGGCTTTATGATTCTGCGACTTTCCATGTGTGTATACTCTAAAACTACTACACACATTGTAACCGGTCATCCTGTAATTAAAATAGAAAACTTCACCCACGCCATACGCCAGGGTAATAAGCCTGTTTTCATATCCAAGCATGAGGAGTATCTCGATGCGTCTGTTGATCCTGTCGGCCGCTTTTGTTTCATTCCTGGTACCGGCACTCGGTTGCCGCGCGGAGGACAAGCCTACCCAAATGTTTCTGTTAATCGGGCAATCGAACATGGCCGGCCGCGCACCACTGGCCCCGGAAGATGCCGAGCCTCTGCCCGGCGTGTTGTTGCTCAATGCCGACGGCGCATGGGTTCCCGCGCAACAACCGCTTAACCAGTACGCCAGCGACCGCAAGGACCTGAACATGCAGCAATTCAACCTCGGCGGGCCTTTCGCACAGGCGCTGCGGGAACACGATCCCGACACCACCGTGGGGCTGATCGTCAATGCACGCGGGGGTACGGGCATCGAGCTGTGGCAGCCGGGCGAAGACCTGTACGAACACGCGGTCGCAAGATGGCGCGACATCGGCGGCCCAACACTCGCCGGCGTGCTCTGGCACCAGGGCGAAAGCAACCGCAACGACGCGGACTACAAAGACAAACTCATCACCATCATCTCCGCCCTGCGTCAAACCACGGGGCAGCCCGACCTCCCGTTCATCATGGGACATATCTCGGGCGAGACACCGATCAACAGCCAGATGGACGCCATCGCGGAAGAATTACCTTACACCGCCGCCGTAACGGTAGACGGGCTGGAACGATTCGACGGGACGCACTATGACCGGGAGAGCATGATCGTGTTGGGCAAATGTTACTTCGACGCTTACCTCGGCCTGGTTAACCGGGAAGAAGATGCCAGCGAGAAACCCGCTGAATAACATGCTACCGTTTTGGACGAGCTAACGTTCGTAGCGTAACTACGCCCAGCAAAAGCACGGTTGCAGGCTCGGGGACATTACCGGGTGCATCAACACCCGGCGGTGTGCCGGCGTTCCAGTTGCCCAAAACCACGTTCAGGTCCGAGACGCCGATGAACCCATCGCCGATGCCCGCGAGGTCGCCCTGTGATTTGTCACCCACGGGGACGGTCTGGTTCCAGTTCGAGAGAATGACGTTCAGGTCGGCGACGCCGACGAACCCGTCGCCATTGATATCGCCGGTCAGCATGGGCACCGTGCCGAGGATAAGCACGCCGTAGGGCGCGAGGGTGTGCTGGGCCGAAAGTGATTGCGACTGCCCGGTCATCAGGTCGATCCAGTTGCCTTGCCAACCGGCGGGGATCGAAACCTGCCGGGACTGTCCGCGTGTGTTCACCAGCACGATGACCTGGTCGTCTCCGGATTCGCGCAGCAGCATCGCCACATCGTTGGTGCTCTGGTCTGTCATCGTTCCCTCGCGGAGGGCGATGTGGTCGGCCCGCGCGCCGAGCAGCTGCGCGTACCACTGGGCGGTGTCCTGGCCGGTGTTCCAGTCGAGCGGGTCCCTGGTAAAGAACGGGAGCAGTTCTTCCCGGCCGATCTCCTGGCCGCTGTAGACAAGCGGTGTCCCGCCGTAGGCGACCGTGACGGCGTAGGCGGCGAGTGAGGCGTCTAAGCCGCCGAACAGTTCGACCGGTGTCGCGTCCCAGGCGCTCTCGTCGTGGTTGGTCGTGAATTGCAGGATGCCCTTGCCCTGCGGGACGACGGCGAACTCGGAGGCACGTGTCTGCTGCAACAACGTCGCCGGGGAAGATGAGTTAAAGACCGACTTCACCGCGTTATAAAAATCCCAGCCGTAGGTCAGGTCGAACCCGGCGGCGTAGTGGTCGTTGCGTGCGCCCTCGGCGAGCATCAGCAGGTCGCGGTTCGTGCCGGCGCGCACGGCGGTGATCGCCTGCTGCCAGAAACTAAACGGCACGAAGTCCGCCGTATCGGTGCGGAACCCGTCGATGCCGACATCGTTGACCCAATACTGCATCTCGCTGATCATCGCGGATCGCATCGCCTGGTTGTTGTAGTTCAGGTCGGCGACGTCGGTCCAGTTGGTGCCTGCGGGATGGATGATGTTGCCCTGCCCGTCCTGCGTGTACCAGTCGGGGTGTGTGGTGATCCAGGGATGATCCCAGGCGGTATGGTTGGCGACCCAGTCCATGAGCACGGACATCCCGCGCTGGTGTGCTTCATCGATCAGCGTGGTGAGGTCCGAAAGCGTTCCGTACTCACTGCCGACGGTGTGGTAATTCTGCACGGAGTAAGGCGAACCCAGGCCGCCTGCGCTGTTGATTTGCCCGACCGGGTGGATGGGCATCAGCCAGAGCACGTTGACACCCAGCGATTGGATTTCGTCGAGCCGGTCCGTGACGCCGTCGAGGTCGCCCGCCTGGCTGAAGGCGCGCAGGTTGACCTCGTACATAACGATGTCCTCTACCGCGGGCACCGCAACGGCCGGCGTCACACACAGGCAGAGCAAAAAGAGCACAGACAGCGACCGCACAACCCGCATCAGTGGATATCTCCCGACAACATGAACACTTTGCCTCCTCTAATTATGGCACCGTTATGCACGGTATCAACGCGAAAATCCGAGAAACGAACGGGCGCAAGCCCCGCATACACAGGGCCGACACCGAAGATCCACTTGGTTTGCCGTGTCGAATCAGACCCGACGTTTCATCACCGCGGCGCAGCCCAGGGCCAACAGGCCCAGCGTCGCCGGCTCGGGTACGGCATTGGCCGACGGCGGCGTGCCGGCGTTCCAGTTGCCCAGCACGATGTTCAGGTCCGCGATGCCCACAAACCCGTCGTCCGATGGGTCACCCAACAACAGGTCACCCTGTGTGACGTTCTGGTTCCAGTTGCCCAGCACGATGTTCAGGTCGGCGATGCCCACGAACCCGTCACCGTTAAGGTCGCCATCCAACAGGGCGTTGACTATTTGTAACTGCACGACGCTGGGCAGGTAGTTCACCTGCACGGTCAGGCCCGCGGGGAGGTTGAAGTCGCTGACCAGGTCAAAGGTCCCGGTCACCGAAATCGCGGAGATGAGGTTGAAGGTGTTGCCCAGCGCGGGGACGAAACCGTTGATGGCCCGGACCTCCAGTTCGCCGGCCAGCAGGACACTGCCGGTAACCACGAGCCGGTCGAACTGATTGAGGCTGGTGCCCGCGAGATCGACGACCAGCCTGCCGGTGTCCGCCTGCTGATAATCGATCAGGTCCAGGCGTCCGGGGGTGAAAAAGCCGGCCGGCCTTAACGTGCCTTGGTTGTCCAGCAGGACCCCGATGCCGATGCTGGGGTCCGTGACCAGGTGGCTGTTCTCGGCGACGATCAGGGCGCCCGGCCCGCTGAAAGTCGCGCCGGCATCGATGCCGATGTTGTTGTTATGCAGCGTCAGGTCGCCGTTGAGTGTGGTGGAACTGCTTGACTCGAATGTCAGGAAACGGTTGATTTCAACGATGATGGCCCCGCCGTTGGCACCGACCTGGACTGTGCCGCCGAGGTCGGTGGAGCTCGTTGACTCGTAGGTGCCGGCGTTGAGGTTCAGGTTCGAGCCGGGGTTGAAGTCCAGCGCGAAGCCGTTGGTGAAGACCCGGCCGTTGGTGTTCGCCTCCACCGTGCCGGTAAAACCGAAGGTCGCGTTGTCACGCAATTCCAGGGTGCTGCCGATACCTGAAGCCCTGAGCGCGCCCGCCCCGCTGCCGTCCCAATCGTTGTCATTCCCGGGGGTCTGGAAGATCAGGGTGCCCGTGTTCGCGGTCACCGAATAGTTGTTGATCACCCGGGCCGACACGAGGCCCGAACCCACCACCTGGGATGGGTTGGCGGTCGTCAGTGTCCCGCCCGTCAACTCGCCGCCGGATATCACGACCTGTGATGCCACACTCGATGTCCACGGATTCACCACGTTGAGAACGCCGCCGGAGGATGCGCCGATCTGGTTCACGTCCAGGACGGAGCCGTTTATGGTGAGCGTGCCGTTCTGCGCAAACAGGTTCGAGGCGCCATCGAAATCGATGTTTGCGCCGATCGTACCGAAGCCGGTGAGCGCTTTGCCGGTGTCGGCGGCCAGGGTGCCCAGGCCGTTGATCGTGCCGCCGGTCAGTGTGTTGGTGTTGTTGGTCGTATTTCCGCCGGTGAGCCGCAGTGTCCTCGCGTTGTCGATGGCGGTCGTCGATCCGACGGCGAATGTCACCGGCGCGGACGCGATGGTGTTGCCGTCGATGTTCAACACGCAGATGCCGCCGCCGAGGACCATACGGCTCGTGCCACCGATGGTCGCCGTGCCAAGCCCCGAGGTATTGGCGTTGATCGTGCCGCGCATGTTCCACACGGCGGGGCCGTTGACGATGAGTTGCGACCCGGCGCCGAGCAGGCTGATGTTGTCGTCCATGGGGTCAGCGGTGCCGAAGTTCGGCGAGTTGATCGTCAGCGTGACGCCGGCGTTGATGGAATGGGTGTCGGTGATGGTGGAGCCGTCCCAGTCGAAGGTCGCCACATTCACCGTGGTGTCCGCGTTGGTCGTCGACCCCCCTTCGGTCCGAAACGTCCCCGTGCCGGTGAGGGACACGGGACCGCTTAATTGAGAAGCGCTGCCGACGACCAGGGTACCATTGACCGTGAAGCTCGAACCGGCCGCGATGAACGTCCGAGGCAGGGACAGCGTTCCGTTATTGACGACAACTGCACCCGTAATATTAAGGTCGTCGCCGCTCACGGTCGAAGTGTCGGCGTCGTTCTTGATCATTGACCCGCTAATGGCCCAGGACGTCGCGGCGACGTTCACCGACAGGTCGCTGCCGTCGTTGAGCGTGATCGTGCCACCGAAGACGTTGTCGGTTGTGTCGACCTGGTTGGCGGTGATCGACATCAGGGCGCCGTTGTTGACGGTGGTGTCGGACGCGCCGTTGCCGTCCCAGTCGAAGTTACCGGCTGCGTCGTTGACGGTGAAGTTGGCGTTGATGATGGTCTTCGAATCAAGCGTGCTGGGGTCGTAGCCCGCAGCGGTGGTGATGTTCGTCACGCCGTTGAAGATCACCGTGCCGCCGTTGAGGAACGACCCGCCGCTCATGTTGAATGGGGCGTCGATCTGAAGCGTGCCGTCCGCGTCAACGACGTTGATGGTCCCGCCGATCTGGGTGAAGGCGCCGCCCGCGATGTGAGCCGTCCCCGCAGGCGCTCCACCGATACCCCCCGTGGCACCGTTGTCGATCGTGACCGAACCGGTGTTGAGGGTCCATGCCGAGGACGAGTCGAAGGTCGATTCCTGGAACAGGTTCATCGTGCCGCCGAACGCGTCCGACAACGGGACGTTCAGGTCGAGCGTCTGGTTGCGGTTGATGTTCACGACGCCCGCCTCACCCGTACCGTCGAGATCGACCCGCCGCCGAGGCTCGAATCGTTGATCTGCAGCGTGCCCACGGGGGCGGCAACAGGATGTTCACGGCCCGCGACAGTGCGGTCAGCGTGCCATCGTTGGTCAGCAACGTCGTCGCTACGATGGGTGTATCGGCGAAGGTGATGACGCCGTTGCCCAGCGTGCCGCCGGTGTTGATGTCCAACAGGCTCGTGCCGGCTTCCTCGTCCAGTATGAGCTTCCCGCCGAGTAGCTCGACCGTGCCGCCGGAGTTAATCGTCATGTTGTCCGCATCGACGCTGCCAAGCGAATCGCCGATGAACAGGTTCGTGCTGGCACCGGAGAGCAGCACCAGCCCATCGACGGTCAGGTCAAAGCCGTTCGTGTTCAGATCGATACCGCCCGACATCGTCAAGCCGTTGATGGCGTTATTCGATCCCAGGTTGACCGTATTGGCCGTATTGAAGACCGCTTCATCGTCGGCGTCAGGCTCGTCGGCGGGCGTCCAGTTGGCGGTCGAGCCGCCGTCGGTCCAGTCGACGTTGCCGCCGATCCATGTACGCGTCAGGCCGTGGGCCGGGCCGGCCGCCGCGACCAGTATCAAACCGTTCAATAACACCAACCTGCGGCAATGACAGCTCGCCATGACCATTACTCCTGAATAGAAGCGTTCACCACCCACCCGTGCATAAAAGAACCCGCCCGCGAGAGACGCCATCCCGACGGGGTATCACAAATCCCCGCCCATCGACTTAAAACCATTGTCTACGCGGTATAACAAACCCGGCCAGAAAGCCTGAATCGACCCATCTTCATTCGTGTTACGAGGCGGCTTCGGCGCGTGTATTCGGGCACACCGCAACACCGGGAACTTACAGCGGCCGCTAAAACAGCAGGTAACCGAAAGCCAACACGACATACGGCAAGCTCCGGCCAAGCAACTATCCTCGAAAGGATCGTGGGCTCAGCCACGATTCAAACCACATTTCCCTATTGGCTTCCGCCCGACCACACCGCGGGGCGTACCGACACCAGTGTATCGTCCCGCTTACTGGATTCCAAGGCTATATAAGCCCGAAACTTATCCGAACGGATGCTGAATCTTCCTAAATTGGATGGCGAGGTTTACCCAGACTCACATCGGCCATGCGTCCCGCATCAGATAATGTCTCCGGCAGGTCGCAACGCCTTCTCCGGCCTGAGCACGGCACTGTGTATGCCCGCTATCAACGCGATTATCCGGGAAACAAACGGGCGTCGGCCCGCATCAACAGGGCCGACGCCGAAGGGTCACTTGGTTTGCCGTGCCTAATCAGCCCCGGCGTTTCATCACGGCGGCGCAGCCAGGGCCAGCAGGCTCAGCGTCGCCGGTTCGGGCACAGCGTTGGCCGACGGCGGCGTGCCGGCGTTCCAGTTGCCCAACACCTTATTGAGGTCTTCGATGCCGACGAACCCGTCACCCGTCGGATCGCCCAGCAGCGGATCGCCCGGCGTAACGTTCTGGTTCCAGTTGCCCAGAACGATATTCAGGTCGGCGATGCCCACGAAGCCGTCGCCGTTGAGGTCGCCTTCCAGCGGTGTGCCGGAGAGGATGCCCAGCATACGGTTGGCCAGGTCGATGAACATGGTGACTTCCTGATCGGTCGCGGTGGTCTCAAAGACGAAGACCTCGGCGTTATCGCTGAAGCCGTCGATCCCGACCTGGTCGCCCCAGCCCGCGCCGAAGCTGGCCTTGAACACATAGGTGCCCGGCGTGCTGATGATCGCGTCGAAGGTGTAGTAGCCGTTGCCTTCGGCGGTCATAACGAATGCCGGGTCGGCCGGGTCCCAATCGGCAAAGCCACCGGCCTCATTCATAAAGTCGCCGACGACCTGCAGCGGGGCGTTATCGAAATCGACCCATACGGCCGGGTTGTTCTGGAGGTTGGTGACATTGGTGTCAACGGTGATAGTAGCCGCGCCGTCGGCGTCGCCGTACATCGTGAGGTGGTAGGGCGTGATCAGCGGCGAACCGGGGCCGACCGGCGGGTTGCCGGCGTCGTTGTAGATCTCGAAGTCATACGCCGCGCCGTTGACCAGGTTGCTCACGGCGACGGTGTGGACACCGCCGGACTCGCTCATGGTCAGCGAGCTGCCGGCCACGTCCCAGTCGGCCGCGTCGCCCTGCTCGGTCTGCAGGTCGCCGGCGACGGTGAGCGTGCCGATGATGTACTGCGCGGCGGTGGCGCCGATCTGACGGTTGGCCAGGTCGACGAACATCGTGACCGGCTCGTTGGCGGCGGAGGTGATGAACTGGTAGGTGCCGGCGTTGTTGTTGAACCCGCCGACGCCGATCTGGTCGTCCCAGCCGTCGCCGAAGGTCGCCTTGAAGTTATAAACGCCGGGCGTGCTGATAACGGCGTCGTAGGTGTAGTAACCGTTGCCGTTGTCCGTCATGGCGAACATCGGGTCGGCCGGGTCCCAGTCCGCAAACCCGCCGGCCGCGACCATGAAGTCGCCGACGACCTGGAACGGGGCGTTATCGAAGTTGATCCACGTCGCCGGGGAGCCGATTGCGTTGGTGATGTTTGTGTCCACTGTGATCTGGACCGTGCCGTCGGCGTCACCGATAAGGGTCAGCTGGTTGGGAGTGATTTCCGGGTCACCCCATACGGCCGGGGGCGTGCCTTCATCGTCGACGATCTTAAAGTCGTAGCGCGTGCCATCGAGCAGGTTGGGGACCGAGACCGTGTAGATACCGCCGCCTAAGTCGGACATCAGCAGCGTGCTGTTGGTCGGGTCCCAGTCGGCGGGGTTGCCTTGTTCGTCCTGGACCTCACCCGCGATGACGAACGTGGCGTAGGTCGGGGTCGCCAGCGCCAAAAGCGCGATGGCTGTTAAGCCGGTTTTCATGAACTTCATCACAAGTCCTCCTGGTAGTTAAGCGGTTTGAAACGCTGTATGTGTTGTTGACATTACGGTGGCGGACAATCAACCCTCCCCCGGTCAGGGGAGAGGGCCGTACATGTGTTATGCGCCGCGTCGGGCGCGGGTCAGTGTGGCCAGGCAACCCAGACCCAGCAGGGCCATGGAGGCCGGCTCGGGGACAAGGTTCACGCCCAGCTCGCGGTTGGCCAGATCGACGTACATGACGATGGCCTGGTTGGGCACATAAATGTCAAAGCCCTTGGTGATCGCGTTGTTGCTGAAGCCCTCGGTCCCGACCTGGTCGTCCCAGCCCATGCCGAAACTGGCCTTGAACTGGTAGATACCGGGCGTGCTGATGACGGCGTTAAACGTGTAGTAGCCGTTACCCTGCGGGGTCATCATGAACGCCGGGTCCGCCGGGTTCCAATCGCCAGCGCCACCCGCTTCGTTCATGAAGTCACCGACGACCTGCAACGGCCCATCGTCGAAGTTGATCCACGTGGCGAACTGCCCGATGTTGTTGATCACGTTGGTATCGACGGTGATATCCACCGAACCGTCGGCGTCGCCCCAGACGGTGAGCTGGTTGGGCGTGATCTCCGGGTCGCCCCAGTTAGCGGGACCGGTGCCCTCATCATCCACGACCTTAAAGTCGTAGGGCGTGTTGAACACGAGGTTGTTCGCGGTCACCTGGTGGATGCCGCCGCCCATATCACTCATGATCAGCGAACTGTTGGTCGGGTCCCAGTCGCTCGGGTCGCCCTGTTCGGTCTGCAATTCGCCCGCCACCGTGTACGCGCCGAACGACGGAGCCGCCAGCGCCATGAGAGCGAGGGCGGATAAGCCGGCTTTCCAATACTTCATATTCATCCCTCCATAGGTGTGGAGCGGACGGGGATCCGCCGCTCTCGGTGCCCGATCGACCCGATCCGTTGCTTTTCAAGGCCGGGGCGATCATGTGAAAAACATGCCGATTACTTATTCGGCGTGAGATAGACCTCCTGGAATTCCCCGGTCTGCTCGGACGCGGCGTGGCCGTCCGCGAAGGCGACGCCTAACGTGTTGTTGTGTCGATCATCCTCCGGCTTGATCTCGGCCAGGGGCAACTTCTCGCGGAAGACGCTGGACTGGTAAATCGCATCGAGCGTGCCGGGGTGTTCCTTGTTGGGTAACCGCTGATCCGCGGTGTACATCAACACCGCGCCGCGGCGTATGGGAGCGCTGCTCGGATAGCTGCGCGTGCCACCGTCGGCATAGAGCATGGTCTTGGAGATGGAACGGATACGGTCGAGGTCGCCCGGCGAGGTGTCGCCGCCAACCACCTGGATCTCCTGCACGTTCATCCCGCCACCGTTTGGCATCCACCAGGCCTTACCGTCGCCTGGGGTGTCGTCCCACGTCGTAACGTCTGCGTTGACACTGAACGAGATCGGCAGCGGGATCCCCTGCTGAGGCCCGCTGATGTTGCTGACGACCTCGTGGCCTTCTTCATAAGGATCGCTCGGGCAGCGGAACATCGAGACGACCTTGGGCTCGGCGTTGTCGAAAGGCACATCCTGCGAGGAGTCGCCGAGGTAAGGCACCAGCGCGCTGGCCCAGTCCTTCATGCGCGGGTAGGCCGGGTCGTTATACGACGCGATTTTTCCGCGCAGTTGCGAGGGGAAGCCGGTGCCCAGATTCACCCACGCCAGGTCGCTGCTGCTGATCGGTATGTGGTACAGGTGGTCGGTCGCGAAGGACTGCGCCCCCTGGCCCATCGAGCGGAGGTTCGCCAGACACTTCATTTTTAGAGCCGACTTCCTGGCCGCGCCCAAGGCCGGTAGCAAGATACCCACCAGCAGCGCGATGATGGAGATCACCACCAGCAGTTCGATCAGGGTGAAGCCCCGGAAAGTATCTCGGGATCGGGTTGTCATGTCGCTGTCCCCAAGTGTGGCGGGAAGGCTTTTTTCGTCGGGCGGTTTTCAGAACCCGGTCTTGAAAACTATAACACTAGTGTTATAATATCAGGAGATCGCTTGAAGTCAACAGTTTTTGTTGACGCCGTTAAATAGAATCGCAAAATGCGACATAATCCATTTTGCGGGTTATCTTTACCGCTATTATTCGTCCCGATGGGCGGGCCAAAGGGGCTAGAGAGGTCGCAGGGTGGCACGGAACGCGAAATACACCGAGGTCATGGCCGTGATCGAACGGCGGATCCGCCAGGGGGACTACCTCCTGGACGTCGTGCCCGGTGAACGGACCATCGCCGCGGAGACCGGCGTCAGTCATATGACTGCGCGTAAGGCAGTCCAGGCCCTGATCAGCAAAAAAGTCCTCAAACGCGCCGCCGGCGGGGGCTTGCAGGTCAACCCCCACTACCAGAGCACCGAGCAGGTCGCGCAGATCGTCATGCTCTACCCCGCCTACCCCTCGCCGTTCCTCACGCAGCTGCGCCAAACGATGGCGCTGGCGACCCGGGAACACGGGATGGAACTCCGCCCGGTGCAGTATGTCCACTGGGACGACCCCGTGGTGATGGACGCCGTGAGCCACCGCGGCGGCACGATCGTGATCCCCAGCTCAAGCGACGTCCCCGACCGTGTCGTGCAGGCGATGCGCGCGGGCAAGTGCGTCTCGCTCGATATCGACCTAAGCCACCACGACATCAAATCCATCCGGCTCTACCCCGATGCGCACGTCCGCGAGGTCTTCAGGCACTTAAAAAAACTCGGGCACAAGAAGATCAACTGCATCTCGACGCACACGAAGAACGCCGAAGTCAAACGCCGTATCAAATTGTGGCGTGACTGGATCAAGCGCGAGGGCCTCGAAGGCGAGCTGTGGGAAAACCCGGCCCCGTCCTTCAACGACCCCACGCCCTACGCGCATGAGATGATGCTCAAGCAATTGAAAAGCGGCGACCTGAAAGGCACCGCAGTAGTGGGCACGACTTTCCCCGCCGCGCTCGGCGCGACGCGCGCCTGCTGGGAGCAGGGCCTGACGGTCGGGCGGGATATCTCTATCTGCGCAGTGAACATCGAATCCCCCGCGCGGTTCATGACCCCCGGCATCGCGGGCCTGGATATCCCCGACCTCTCCGCCATCCTCGAGCGCTGCTTCGGCTGGTTCCTCCAAGACGAGGCGTGGGACGAACCCAGGCTACTGGAACCGAAGCGCAGCGCCTTTTTCCGGGGCGAGTCGGCCGACATCAAGACGTGATGCACACGCATCAACGGACGGCATCTTGTGTTTGTTGAAAAAACGACACTGACCGCCAGCACCACTTCACTTTCCCATACGGAGCTTCCCGAGATGCCAGCAAACTTCCTGTCCCGGCTCCGCAGTTTGGTTGATTCCATCCATGCACAGGGAATGATTGTCCTGCTCTGCGTTGCGCAGGCGGCGTGCGTGTCGGTCGCGCAGGATCGGCCTTACCCCGCGCCACCCGACTGGTCGCACGACAAGGTCATGTATGAAGTCAACCTCCGCCAGTTCTCCGACACCGGAGACGTTGAGGGGTTCCGCAAGCAACTGCCAAGGCTCAAAGAACTGGGCGTGGGCATCTTGTGGTTCATGCCCATCAACTCGATCGGCGTCGAGGGACGGGTCCGCGACCTGGGCAGCCCGTACGCGGTGAAAGACTACCTGGCGTTCAATCCGGAATACGGCACGCTCGACGAATTCAAGGCCATGATCGACGAAGCGCACGCGATGGGCATGTACGTCCTGATCGACTGGGTGCCCAACCACACCGCCCCCGACCACCCGTGGGTCAAAGAACACCCGGACTGGTACACCCGTGATGAAAACGGCCAGCTCGTCCCGCCGATCCCGCAGTGGGCGGACGTGGTCGACCTGAATTACGACGCGATGGACATGCGCAAGGCCATGATCGAGGCGATGGCGTTCTGGGTGCGCGAGGTTGGCATCGACGGGTTCCGCGTCGATACCGCCGAGTGGCAGCCGCTTGATTTCTGGGTCAAGGCACGCAACGAACTTAGAAAGATCAAACCCATATTTATGCTGGCCGAGGGCGCGAATCCCGATCTGGTCGAGTACGCTTTCGACGCCGCCTACGCCTGGGACCTGACCCCGAACATGAACCAGATCAGGGCGGGCACAAAAACCGTGACCGACCTGGTCAATTACCTCAACGCCGAAGCGCGGATCATCCCCAACGACGGTTTCCGGCTTAACTTCACGACCAACCACGACATCGACGCCTGGGAAGCGACCGCTGTCGAGCGCCTCGGCGACGGGCTGGAGGCGTTCACCGTGCTGACCTACACCATCACCGGCATGCCGCTTATCTACAACGGCCAGGAAGCACGGCTCGAAAAACAAGTCGACTTTTTCAGGCACGACCCGATCCCCTGGCGCGACGATCCGATCGCCGGCCTGTATCGCACACTGGCCAAGCTCAAGCACAACAACCGCGCGCTGTGGCACGGCGGCACGGGTGGGGAGCTGGAAATCATCGCCCCGTCCACGAACGAATCGGTGCTGACGTTCCAGCGCGAGGCCGATGGCGACCGTGTCATCGTGATGCTGAACCTCGGCGGTCAGCCGCAGTCGGTCCCGGCACCGGGCGGCCTGGGGGAACTCACACGGGTGCTTGGGCGTGAAACGATCCGCGTTGCGGCGGACACATGCGTCCTGCCGCCGTGGGGCTACGGCGTGTGGTCAAGCTCACAGCCAAAGTAACCGCCTAGCCCCGGATATTGCCGGGCATGGCCGGCACCGCTAATCGGGTGCCCCGGGCCGTTGCGGATCGGGCCGGCAGCAATCTATATAGAACAACGCCGCCCCCCACTTTCTCACCATAATCAGACTCCTGCGAACCACTGCCGGACCGCCAACGGCCCCACCGGGAGGGGTTTACACAAACAAAAGATTGATGTATCTTATGTTTGGCCTCGGATCGAGGCTTGAAGGGCCCGTGCCATGCTTGCCGTGCGTCCAGACCGTGAACCATCCATCCGCGCCCGTCGCGAGGTGGCTCTGCCGGGGGATTACGCGCGGAAACATGCCGGGGGCCTCCCCCCTACCCGCCAAATGTTGCCACCGGTCCGATCGGCTGCGGTGTCGATCGGGCGATCCCCAGACCCAGGACGCCGCGCGTCCGTAACCGCCTGACCACGAGGCCCGACCATGCCTGCGATCCTTAAACCCAAGATCGACATGCCCAGCGACGACAAACGCTGGCGCATCGTCGACGGCACTGCCCGACGCAACGGGCTGAACCGACACGCCCTGATCGAGACGCTGCACACCGTCCAGGAAGCCTTCGGCTACATTGACGACGACGCCCTGCGCTTCGTCGCCAAACGACTCCGCGTACCGCTGAGCTCGGCCTACGGCGTGGCGACGTTCTACCACTTCTTCACGCTCAAGCCACAGGGCAAACACACCTGCGTCGTCTGCCGCGGCACCGCCTGCTACATCAAGGGCGCGCCGAAACTCATCGACACCATCGAAAACAAACTCGACATCAAGCCCGGTGAAACCACCGAAGACGGCGAGGTCTCGCTGCTGTCCGCACGCTGCGTCGGGTCCTGCGGACTGGCGCCGGCGGTCGTGTTCGACGGCGAAGTCTCCGGCAAAGTCACACCCGAGACGATGACACAAAAACTAGACAAGTGGGTGAACCATGACGCCTGAAGAACTCAAATCACTTGCCAAGAAAGAACGCTCCAACGGGTCGCAGCCCGAACACACCGTCCGTGTTTGCATGGCCGCGAGCTGCCTGTCCTCCCAGGCCGACAAGATCGCCGAAGGGATCGAAGCGACGATCACCGCCGACGGCAAGGAAGACAAATGCAAGGTCAAGTGCGTCGGCTGCATGGGCTTGTGCTCGGCCGGACCGCTGGTGTCGGTCGAGGATAAACAAGGCAACGAGACGATGTACCGGGACGTCAAGCCCGAGGACGCAGAAGCGATCGCCAGGAGCGTCGGCGGCAAGCCGGTCGATCGGCTGCGGTGCCCGACGGATGTGCCGTTCTTCAAGCGGCAGAAGCGCGTCGTGCTTGAGAACTCAGGCCGGATCGACCCCGAACGGATCGAAGATTACATCGCCGAGGGCGGCTACAGCGCGTTGTCAATGGCATTGACGGAAATGTCGACGCACGAGGTGCGCGAGCACATCAAGGCCAGCGGCCTGCGTGGCCGGGGCGGCGCGGGCTACCCGACCGGGCTGAAGTGGTCGAACGTCGCGAAGATGACCAGCGAACAGAAGTACGTCATCTGCAACGCCGATGAGGGCGACCCCGGCGCGTTCATGGACCGCGCGGTACTCGAGAGCGACCCGCACCGCGTGCTGGAAGGAATGGCGCTTGGGGCGTATGCGGTGGGCGCGAACCAGGGCTACGTCTATGTGCGAGCCGAGTACCCGCTGGCGATCAAGCGTTTGAAGATCGCGATCAAACAGGCGACGCGGCTGGGGCTGCTGGGCCGGGGCATCTGCGGCACGCCGTTCAGCTTCGATATCGAGATCCGCCTAGGCGCGGGTGCGTTCGTGTGCGGCGAAGAAACGGCGTTGATCGCATCGATCGAAGGCAAACGCGGCCAACCCAGGCCACGCCCGCCCTACCCGGCCAACTACGGCCTGTTCGGCAAGCCGACACTCATCAACAACGTCGAAACCCTCGCCAGCATCCCCGCGATCATCCGTGAAGGCGGCGACTGGTACGCCGGCATCGGCACGGAAAAGAGCAAAGGCACCAAGGTCTTCGCGCTCGCCGGTAGCGTCAACAACACCGGCCTGATAGAGGTGCCCATGGGCATCCCGCTCCGCGACATCATCTTCGACATCGGCGGTGGGATATCCGACGGCCGAAAACTCAAGGCCGTACAGACCGGCGGGCCGTCCGGCGGCTGCATCCCCGAACAGTTCATGGACATGTCCGTCGATTACGAATCCCTCGCCGAGGTCGGCTCCATCATGGGGTCCGGCGGCATGATCGTGATGGACGAAACGTCCGACATGGTCGACGTCGCACGGTTCTTCATGGAGTTCTGCATGAGCGAGTCCTGCGGCAAGTGCGTTCCCTGCCGGGTCGGGACGTGGCAGATGCACGGCCTGCTCGACAAGATCTACAAGGGCGAAGGCACGACCGCGGACCTTGACCTGCTCAAAGAGCTGTGTGACGTGGTCAAACACACCAGCCTCTGCGGACTGGGCCAGACCGCGCCCAACCCAGTGCTCAGCACACTGCGATACTTCGAGGACGATTACACCGGCCGGCTCGTATCACCGGCGGGTAACGGCAAGGGCCACGCCGTCGCCGTGACACAGGAGGTCAAGCCATGAGTCCCCTACCGGTCACCCCCCTGCCCGAAACCTTCACGATCAAGATCAACGATGTCGACGTGACCGCGCAGTCCGGCCAGACCGTGCTCCAGGTCGCGCGCGAGAACAACATCGACGTGCCGTCACTTTGCAACCTCGAAGGCCTAACCGCCTGGGGCGGTTGCCGGCTGTGCCTGGTCGAGGTGCTGCCGCAGGGACGCTTGATGCCCGCGTGTACCACCGCCTGCTACCAGCACATGGAACTGCTCACGCACTCCCCCCGCCTGGTGCAGTACCGGAAGATGATCGTCGAGCTGATGTTCGCCGAACGCAACCACATCTGCTCCGTCTGCGTATCCAACGGCCACTGTGACCTCCAGGACATGGCGGTCAAGCTGGGCGTCACGCACATCCACGTGCCCTACCGATACCCGAGCCTGCCGGTGGACAGCTCCCACAAGGACTTCCGCCTGGACCACAACCGCTGCATCCTCTGTTCGCGGTGCGTGCGCGTGTGCGACGAGATTGAAGGCGCGCACACCAAGGGGGTGTCCGGCCGGGGCATCGATTGCATGATCGTCAACGACCTGGCCGCCCCCTGGGGCGAGAGCGACACCTGCACCAGTTGCAGCAAGTGCGTCCACGTCTGCCCCACCGGCGCGCTGACCGAGAAAGGCACCAGCGCCGGCGAGATGGCCAAGCGACGCAAGTTCCTGCCCTACCTGTCCCTCATGCGGGAGGATGATTGATGTCTACAAAAACCAAACCCAAGGTCGCCACCGTCTGGCTCGACGGCTGCTCCGGCTGCCACATGTCGTTCCTGGATATCGATGAACGGCTGATCACCTTGGCCGGCCTGGTCGATATCGCGCACTCGCCGATCGTCGATCCCAAGGACTTCCCGCACGATGTGGACCTCACCCTCGTCGAGGGCGCGGTCTCTAGCGAGGAAGACCTGCACAAGGCCCTGGTCATCCGCGAGCGCAGCAAGATCGTGATCTCCCTGGGCGACTGCGCGGTGACGGGGAACGTGCCCGCCATGCGTAACCCGTTCAAGCCCAAGGTGCTGCTGGACCGCGCGTTCATCGAGAACGCCTCGGAGCCGGCGGAAAAGAAGCGCAAGCACCCGACCAACTATCTCCCGCAGTTGTTGCCTAAAGCCCGGCCGATCCACGAAGTGATTAAGGTCGATCTTTATGTGCCCGGCTGCCCGCCCCCCGCCGACGCCATCTTCCAGATACTCGTCGACCTGCTCGAAGGCCGGGAGCCGGACATCAACGCCCTGACACGATTCGGTCGGTAACCAATTAATACACCCAGAAACGTAGTAGCCATTAGCACACAGAACGGCGGAATGACGATGCCACGAACCATCACCATCGATCCAGTCACACGCATCGAGGGACACGCCAAGATCACCCTCATCCTCAACGATGACGGCGGCATCGACGACGCGATGTTCCACGTCACCCAGTTCCGCGGCTTCGAGAAGTTCATCGAGGGCCGTCCGCTTACGGAGATGCCCGCCGTGATGGCACGCATCTGCGGCATCTGCCCGGTCAGCCACCTCATGGCCTCCTCCAAAGCCTGTGACGACCTGCTCGCCGTCGAGATCCCCGAGGCCGGCGCAAAGCTCCGCCGCATCATGAACCTCGCGCAGTTCATCCAGTCCCACGCGCTTAGCTTCTTCCACCTGTCAAGCCCCGACATCCTCCTGGGCATGGATTCGGACCCGACCAAGCGCAACATCTTCGGGCTGATCCAGGACCACCCCGAGCGTGCGCGCGACGGCATCCGCCTGCGTGCGTTCGGCCAGCAGATCATCGAGATACTCGGCGGCAAACGCATCCACCCCGCGTGGACCGTGCCCGGCGGCGTCAACGAACCACTGAACGAAGAACGCCGTGATAAGATTGCACAAATGATCCCCGAGGCCAAGGCGATCACGCTGCGCACCCTCGACTGGTTCAAGGCCTGCCTGAAGGACTTCGAGGCAGAGATCGCCGCCTTCGCCAACTTCGACACGCTCTTCATGGGCCTGGTCACCGAGGACGGCAAGTGGGAGCACTACGACGGCAAACTCCGCATCACCGACGCACGCGGCAAGGTCATGCACGACAGCATCAAGCACCGGGACTACCACGAATACATCGGCGAGGCCGTCGCCGACTACACGTACCTGAAGTTCCCGTATTACAAGCCGATGGGCTACCCGCAGGGGATCTACCGGGTCGGTCCGCTGGCGCGGGTGAACATCGCGTCGGAGTTCGACACACCGCTGGCCGACGCAGAGCTGGCCCACTTCCGCAAGGGCGCGGGCTACCCGGCACGCAGCAGCTTCCACTTCCACTGGGCGCGGCTCCTGGAAATCCTCCACGGCGTGGAGATGATCGAGAAGCTGCTCAACGAGCCTGACATCCTGGACAAACACGTCCGCGCGCACGGCCCCAACCGGGCCGAGGGTGTGGGCATCTCCGAAGCCCCGCGCGGCACGCTGATCCATCACTACCGCATCGACCTGGCCACCGGGCAGATGAAGTGGGCGAACCTGATCATCGCGACCGGCCACAACAACCTCGCCATGAACCGCGGCATCCGCCAGGTCGCCGAGCGGTTCGTCGATGGGAAGAAGCTGACCGAAGGCATGCTCAACCGCGTCGAGGCGGTGATACGCACCTACGACCCGTGCCTGAGCTGCTCGACCCACGCGATCGGGCAGATGCCGCTGCACATCGAGCTGGTCGATGCCAAAGGCGGCATGCTCGACGAGGTCAAACGTGATTGAACTGTCGCAACGCGACATCCCGTGTGCTGACGGCCCGGGTGTGTGCATCGACACGCTGGTGATCGCATGCGGAAACCCGATGCGCGGTGACGACGGCGTCGGCCCGGAGGTCGCCTCGCGGGTCGAGGCCAGGTTTGCTGATCGAGAGAATAATCCACACCGCTTCATCATCACCCATCAACTCCTGCCCGAGTTCGCGTATGAACTGGCACAGGCACGGCAGGCCGTCCTGATCGACGCGCGGGTCATGGGAGGTGACCCCGTGGGCGTCGTGCGTACCGGATCAATCAAACCCGAGCGGTTGACGTACGGGCATGACCAGACGGGTCGGGACGCCCGCGCCGGCCTGACACACCATTGGACGTTCCCCCGGCTGCTCGCGGTGGCAGAGGCGTTGTACGGCCGAGCGCCGCACGCTTACGCCGTGAGCGTCTCGGCCAAGGATTTCGACCACGGTGACTCGCTGACCCCCACGATCGCGGCCGCCGTCCCGACGATGTGCGACGCGGTCCGGAAGCTGATCGAGCAACACCACGAATGAAAAACCCGCCCGTGGCGTGGAGCCGACGGGCGGGCTGGTTTCGTATTACTTCAAAGGTTGGCTTACTTGATCTTGAACTTGCTGACCAGGGCGAGCAGTTCCTCGGCCTTGCCGGAAAGCTGCGTCGCGGCCTGGGCGGCCTGCTGAGCGCCTTCGGTGCTCTGCGCGGTCACCGCGGTGATGGATTCGATGTTGCGGCTGACCTCCTCCGCGGCGGCGGACTGCTGTTCCGCGGCGGCGGCGATCGACTGGACGTTGGTCGCGACACTGCGAGCGCCGGCGACGATCTTCTCCAAGCTCTGGCCCGCCTCGGTCGCCTTCTCGACGCCCACCGTCACCTGCTCGGTGCCGGCGTTCATCTTCGCAACCGCTTCGCCGGTCTCGGACTGGATCGCCTGGATCGACTGCGCGATCTCTTCCGTCGCCTTGGTCGTGCGGTCGGCGAGCTTGCGCACCTCGTCGGCGACGACCGCGAAGCCTCGGCCGTGTTCGCCGGCGCGGGCCGCTTCGATAGCCGCGTTGAGCGCCAGCAGGTTGGTCTGGTCGGCGATGTCGTTGATGACCTCGATGATCTGGCCGATCTGCTCGCCGCGCTTGCCCAGCTCGGACACGCTGGCGGCGCCGGCCTTTACGGCTTCGGCGATCGAGTTCATCCCGGTGATCGTCTCGCGGACCACGTTGCCGCCGTCCTCGGCGACCTTGCCCGACTCGTTGGCGTCGTTCGCCGCCTCGCCGGACTTCCGGGCCACCTCGACGATGCTCGCGGACATCTCTTCGACCGCGGAACTGATCTGCGTGATCTGTGACGACTGCTCCTGCATGCCGCTGGCGATCTCTTCGCTGGACGCGGCGATCTCGGTGGCGGCGCCGGCGACCTCGTGCGTCGAACCGGCCACGTTGCCGATCACGCCCTGCAGCGTCTCGACAAAGCTATTGAAGCAAGCGCCGAGTTGGCCTACCTCGTCCTTACCCTTGACATCGACGCGCTTGGTCAGGTCGTTTTCGGTCTGGATCTCACGGATGCGGGCGATGAGCGCCGCAACGGGTTTGCCGAACATCGTGCGTAGCAGGAAGACGAAGAGGATCACGGCACCGATCACGATCGGGGCGGTCCACTCCAACCCGCCGATGATGAAGCTGGCAACGTTCTGGTCCATCGGTTCGAGCGGCAGGACGACGTGGTAAGCGCCGTGCATGTAGCCGGGCTTCCAGTTCTCCATAGTGAACCCGAGGATATCTTTGCCGTCGCCTGTCGGGCTGGTTGCCGGGTCGCCGTGACAGAGCATGCACTCCTGCCCGAGCGTGATCGCGCGGAGGTAGTGCAGTGAGTTTGTGGCCTCATCGATGCCGTAGATGACTTCCTCGCCGCCGGCCTTGACCTGCGAGGTCAGGTCGGTGAGCAGCTTGCCACCGAACGAATCGCGTGAAGGCTCGTTCTCTTTGTTGCGGGCATCGTAAGCGGAGACACGGAAATCGATATTTTCACGATCGGCGGCGGCCTGCGCGGCGGTCCAGCCGGCGACCACAGGGATCGTGCCGAAAACGCGAGATTCGGAATACGACTTGCCCGACGCCAGGTCCTTCTTCAGGTCCTCAAGCAGATTCGCCGTATCAAATGTGCCTTCGTTGTTCAGGTCGGCGACGTGGTTCTTCGCCTCGTCCGCCACGGCCGTGAACGCGGCGGCTCGTTCGACCATCGCTTCTTGCGCCGAGTTTTTATACTTGCCGACGAAAACGACATAGTTGACCGCCACGACCGCGACGAGGATCACGAGCGTCGTCGTGATAATCCGCGCACCCAGTCCTAATGACTTGAACCAGCTCAACATGTTCTGCTCCTGGACAGTATGAAGTAACCGTTGTTCTGCCCCGGCCATTTCCCATGTAAAACTCACCACACGGGCGGGTTAGCCCGCCAATGGCACCACGGGCTTCTTATCGCGAGCCTCGTGACGCCCAACACGATCCAGAGATGTCACAACATTTCCTGGACCATCTACACCCCGAGCCGGCGCAAGAACCCGCCCCGGCCTTATGCCATATCGACGTGTGCGGATGTTGGGTTAACCCGGTCCGGCTTTTTATCGCGGGGCATTGCGTCATGGCGCAGCATATCCGCCCCAACAGGCTGGGTCCGATAGATGCATGTGCGGACGCCATGCCCACGGCCACGGCCAGTCAGCCAAACACTGCAAGGCAAGGCCCGAAAAGATGCGGCGCTTCTTCTCGGACCGCGCAAGAGCTCACTGAACAATGCGATCGCGCGCGACGGCCACGTCGATGCGCGTGACTCGGCCCGACCTGGCAAAGACCCGTGAAGAAACCTCCGCGGGCAATGTGTCGCCCGGTATATCGTTGATCACACCGTCCCGGCTTGTCACGGTGATTGATCCGGCAGCCTCGACAAGCCGGTACACCACCGGGACCTGGCAAACCGTGAAAGCAATCGCACCCGGTGTCAGGTCGATTGTATGATCATCACCGTCCACGCCGTAATAGTGGAACCTCGATTCGATCTTCAGGAACTCCTCCTCGCGCAGCAGGTCGGGCGCGAAGCGGATGCAGCCGTCACGGATCACTACACCCAGCTCGAACCGGCGTGTAAGGATTTCTTCTTTCACCTGTCCCGTCATGCCCGGCTGGCGCGCGCCGGCGAACCCCGGCGTGTGCGAGTAAGGATCGGTCGGGAACGCGCCGTACTGCAGCGGCGACTTATTGAACCCCAGCCCGCCGCGCACATGGTAGTACGCCTCGGTCAAAGCAGCGGTAGTCGCCGTGTCGGCACCGCTATCGACCGCGTGGGCGTGGCACTCCTGCACGGCCAGCAGCAGCTTCGCCACCATGTGCCAGTAGATGCAGCCCAGGCCCTCGTAGCCGTACATCCCGCCGGACCTGCCGGTGAACGCCTTGTGGTTATACACCAACTCGAACAGGTCCTTGACAGCGTCGCCTTCCTTCTCGACAAGATCACGCATGCCAGACTCATCGACGAGCGCATCGAGTTCTGCGGCCAGTTGCCCGACATTGTGGATGCCGCTGCCGAAGCGGTACAGCCCGTCATCGTCTTTGAGAATCACCCGACCGTCACCGCGTTCAATCAGTTTGCGCAACAGCGCCGAGGCCTCGACACGGCCCGCCGGCACGATATTCTTCTCAAGGAAACCCGGCAGCTGGCGGTCCGGATACAACACATAGCTGTCCTGGTCCGGCCGATACAACTTGCTCTTCGGCAAGGCCTCCAGCACCCCGAGAACCTCCCGCGTCGTCAACACACCGCTGCTCAGCGCCGCGACCTGGCCCTCGAGCATCTCGTACAGGTGCCGCACGCCAATAGCGTCACCCGAAGGTGATAGGTCCATCAGGTTATAGGCGTGATACAGCCCGTCCGCGCGACGGTTGGCGCGGATGCTATGATCGACATACTCTGTCGCCAGTTCGACCAGCTTCACAATCCGGCCGCACGGCACGTCGGTTTTCCCGGTCAAACCCTGTGCATAGAGCCTCTCGCGGTAATCACTGAACACTATGCCTAGACCGTCGAGCAGACGTTTGCGTTCGACATCGCTTACAGTTTCGCTATCGAGAATATCCCGCTCGGATTCTAAAACACGCAACACGCCCCCGAGCCACTCCGCCACTCCGCCGGAGATACGCAACGCCCCATTTCCCGCTTCCGCGAATAGCCCACCGCAGAACGCCAGGTAACGCCTCAGGTAATACAGCGTGACCATCGACAGCCCGTTACCGACCAGCGCGTTGTTCGCGTCGTTCCACTCCGGCCGCTGCGTGTTAAGCCAGATACCACCGTCCACGACCAGGCTGCTCAGCTTCGACAGCGCCGGGACCAGGAGCTTCTCCGCCAGGCTGACGTGGTACACACCACCGTCAACATCGGCAAGCAATCGGCCGTCCGCGCCGGTCGATCTGATGCGCTCCACAACCCGCTTGCCCCGCGTCTTGTCGTACACGATCGTGTCGTGCGGGTCTTTCAGTATCTGCTCGTAGGGCTTGATGGTGTATGGTACATCCGCGTAACTGAACACCTCCCGCTCCATCAGCCTACCAAGCGCATCCGGGTCATGCGCCCGCGCTGATTCCAACAGCTTCAGCAAATAAATGATCTGGTGGTCGCCCCAGTATCCGATGTTGCTCCACGGGTCGTCCTCGTCGGGCACCTCCCAGTCGATCCCGTCGTTGGTGATCCGGTACGGGTTGAACCCATCCGCGGTCGAGGCGTTGAGAAATTTGGCGATGATGCCCGGCAAGAACCCCGGGAAACTCAGGCAAAGCGCCTCCCAGTTCTGAAATATGTCGCGCCAGTTCCCCTGATACGCCAGCAAACGGTTGCCCCGCGCATCTTTCAGACGGATATCAAACAGGTTCCATGGCCGGCTCGGGTCGCCGTGACGACGACTGAAATAGATCGGAAGGTACTCGTAACATAGCCGCGTCAGGTCAGAATCCTGCGCCGCTTCGGCCCGCTTGAGCAACTCACCGGCCGTCGAGACCTCATCCAGTTGCTTGAAAAACCCGGCGTGCTTATCCGATACGCCCTTGTTCCGTGCGGCAACAAAGCGCTTCAGATCATCCCGGGAAACATCATAGTTGCGGTCAAACACCCCGCCGCGCATATTGTTAAACAGCACGTTCGCGAAGTGGTGGGCCGTCATAATCGGGCTACCGGTCGCCTGCATGCCGTCGGCGCTGGCGACGTTCCGCCGAAGGTTCACATCCCCCGCGCGACAATCCGCGTGCAGGGCTTTGACCAACCCGGCCGCGTCACGCAACTGCTTGCGTAGCCGGACAACCCGCTGCTGGTCCTGGGCCACATCCGCGACGATGTGCCAGTGCTGCAGCTGCCCGGGACCGATCTTGATCGACGTATTCAACAGGTACGCGCCCTTGCGCCCCTTGAGGATCGGCTCGTGAACCAGAGGCTCGCCGCGTCGAAACGCTTCCAGCTGGTCCGCGCGGAAAAAAACGGTCGGCGAAGGCAGGCCGTGGCTCCAAACGCTCGTGGCGTGCATCGTCTCGCCCGGCTCAGGCCGATCCGTGATCATCGAACTGAGCGCGAAGATGCCCAGCCCGGTTTCAGCATCCACCTGACAGTGCTTGTAAGCGTCCGCCAGGCAGTGGCGCTGCTGGTGCATCAAGGCGGTGATGCCGTATGGCTGCACGTTCAGAAACCCGTCCAGCATCGTGACGCTCACGCCGTCTTCGCCCGCATTGGCGAGTGTGGCCCGGCGGACGAACCCGAACGCCTCGCTGAAACACCAACGGTACCGAAACGCCAGCTCAAGGTCCTGATTGACCTCCTCGAAGATCACCGCGTTGCCCACCTCACTCTTGTATAGATGTCGGCGCACACGGTAGTGATCGGAAGCGGATTGCGTAAACGGTTCCCAAAAGGTTTCATTGCCGTCAGGGTAGCGCACCCACAGCGCGGTGTGCGGGCCGGTGTGGACGTGGCACTGGTGGATCTTGTCTTCGGGATCGTAAGGGAATAAAGCCCGGTCGGGGTTGCCCGCCCCGCCGTCAGGCCGCCGTTGCTGGATAGATACATCCAGTGGTCGGAATCGCTGACCACGCTCATCAGGAACGGGTCCAGCCGGTCGTAGTCCTGGATCGCGTAATACAGCTCACCGTCGATCCGCGTGAACCGTCCGGTGGGCTTGATGTCATCGTCCCCGTTACGAACCGGGACCACCATGCGCTGCGATCCGATCATCACTACGTCCTCATCAACCTAAATAAAAAATCAACGGCCGGATAAACAACGCTTCACCCCTTCACCGCACCCGACGTCAGCCCGGAAAGGAATTCCTTCTGCAACAGCAGGAACAGCGCCAGCACCGGCATGATCGAGACCACCGTCCCCGCCATGATCAGACCGTAGTCCGTCCCGTACACGCCACGCAGCTGATTGATCGCCACCGCCAGCGGCATCTTCTCCGGCGTCTGCAGCACGATCTGCGCGCCAATAAAATTGTTCCAGCATCCTAAAAACGTCAGCAGCAGGAACGCGCCCATCATCGGGCGGATCAAGGGCAGCACGAACATGAAGAAGATCTTGATCTCGCCACAACCGTCGATCCGCGCCGACTCGAGCATCTCGTTGGGCACGGAATTGATCGTCGCCTGGCGGAACAGGTACACCCCGAACGCCGGCGCCAACGCCGGAACGATCAGCCCGGCGTAACTATCCAGCATCCCGAACCAGTAGAGCAACTGGTAATTCGGTGCAAGCAGCAGCGCGCCCGGCACCACCAACGCCGCCAGCACCAGGTTCGTGACCGTGGCACGGCCACGGAACTCATACTTGGCCAGCGCGTACCCGCTCATCGCGCTGAAGAGCGTCGCCAGCACCCCGCACACCGCCGCGAAGAACGTTGAGTTGAGGATCGGGCGGGCGAAGCCTTCTTCCATGAACAGACGGCGGAAGTGGTCGAAATTGAGTTTGTCCCACCCGATCCCAAACAGCCCGTCCCCGGCGGGTAGGAACAGGTCGTCAAAGAAGATCGCCGAGGGCTTCAGCGATGCACAGAACAGATAAAAGAACGGGACCAGCGTGATCGTCGCACAGAAAATCAGCGCGGCGTACAGCACGACGTAAAGCGCCACCGTCCGCGACTTGTTTTCTCGCATACCCACGGCCATATCGTCTTATGCCTCCCCCGCGCTGGCGACACGGTGCTGGACCACCGCGAACAGCATCAGCACGACCGCCAGCAGCCAGCCGATCGCGCTGGCAGAGCCCAGCTCGAACTGGATGAAACCCTTCTGGTACAGGTACATCACGACGGTCAGCCCCTGGTCGTCCGGCCCGCCGCTGTTGTTCAGAAGCACCCACGCCAGCTCGAACAACTGGAAACTCCCGATCAGCGACAGCAGCACCACGAACGATGCCACCGGCCGGATCGCCGGGATCGTCACGTTCAGAAACCGCTCGAAAGGCCCCGCGCCGTCCACCATCGCCGCCTCGGACAGGTCCTTGCTCACATTCTGTAAAGCGGCCAGGAAATAGATCATGTTAAACCCGACGTATTGCCACAGCGCCGCGATGATCAGCGACCCCATCACGAACCGCTCCAGCCAGGCGAACTCCGGGTTGAACACCGGGAACAGCCCGTGCAGCGTGAAGTTCACCAGCCCTTCCTTGTTGAACATCAGCCCGAACATGATCGCGATGAATACCGTCCCCACCAGCGCCGGCGAGAAGAACACAAGCCGGAAGAAAACGCGTCCGCGTACCTTCGGATGGTTCAGCAGCATCGCCAGGCTAAGCGACAAAGGAAGCTGAATGAACACCGAACCCGCGGCAAATACAAATGTATTCCGCACTGCTTTATAGAACTGCGGGTCAGAAAGCAGGAACTTGAAGTTGTCCATGAATACGAAAGCGCTGGACTTCGCCCCGTAGGTCTGCTGCATCGACAGCACGACCGAATACAGCATCGGGTACACCAGGAACACCGTAAACACCGCCACGAATGGCGCGACCAGCACATAGGGTGCCCACTTCGGATAGCCGGCGTTCATTGATCCCCCCTCAGGAATACGTTCTGCCGCACCTGACGGTTGACCGCCTCTTCCGCTTCCGCGAGTTGCCTGCGTGCCTCGTCCATCAATTCATCGCGTGTGAACAGGTTGTTCGACAGCGCGTATTCCTTGAGCCGATAGATCGCGTTCGCCACGCGGTCCTTGGCGTAGGTATTGAAAGGCGAAGACGTGCGGATCGGCACCTCCGGCGCCAATTCGATAAACAATCGCCCGTAGGGCTGGCCGCTGAAATACGGCAACGGCTCGTCGTAGAAGGATCGGTCCCAATACGCCTTCACCGGCGAGATGATCCCGCTTTCTTTATACAATCCCTCCGCCAGCTCCTCGGACAGGTACAGGTGGCTGGCGAACTGCCAGGTGCTGTCCAGGTCCTGGGTCGTCTTGGCGATCCCCAGCATCGTCCCGCCCCACACGCTCGTCCGTCGGCCCCCCGGCTCCCACGCGGGCAAGGGCATCACCTTCAGCTTCCCCGAAAGCCCCGGCATGTCCATCTGCCACACGCCGCCAAGCCAGTCCGGCATCAACGCCGCCAGCACACGACCGTCCAGACGCATCTTGTTCGCCTGCGCATCAAACTCCGGCGCATCCACCGCGATCCGGTCCGGCCCGACCATCCAGCTCACCAAAGTCGCCAGCACACGCGCGTTCACCTCCGTATTGATGCGCATCTCGTCGTTTTCATCAAAAAGCGCCCCGCCCGCCTGGAGCAGCAACGCTTCAAGGTGATCCCGGAACGCTCCCGTCGCCCAGATGCTGATCACATAATCCGTGATCCCATCCCCGTTGCGGTCCTTGACCATCGGTCGGACCACCTCGGCGAACTCATCCCACGTCCGCACTTTCGCCAGATCGATCCCCGCCGCCTCGAACAAATCCGCCCGGTACACCAGCATCATCGGGTGCACATCGTGCGGCAAACCGAAGATCCGCCCCCGCGAGGTCCAGGGGCCGAACGACGGCTCGTTGAGACGGTCGTAGACCCCCGATTCCTTGAGCATGTCCGTCAAGTCCACGAACCCCACATCCTCAAGCGGCCCGGTGAAAGCCTGCGGCACGAAGTTCCGCTCAACCTCCATCAGGTCGGCCGCCGGCGTGTCGGTCAGGAACGACGCGAGCATCCGCTGCTGCATCGACTCGTTGCTGATCAAGGACATGTTGACGTGGGGCGTGTGCCCGCTGTTCCACTTGGCGACTGTATCGACATACAGCTCGCCGTGGTTCCGGCTGAAGATCCAGAACACCAGCCCATCACGCTCCGGGATCGGCCAGGCCAGCACCCCGATGCTGCTCACGACCGCCAGCGTGCAGATGATCCACCCGCCCACGGAGAGGTACTCCAGGTAGTCCGGCAGGATCGACTTGATGAACCGCATGAACAAGGAAAGCCCCGATCAGAATGCCCTACCTATATAGATATGGCGAAGGACGAATACGCTATGCAGGACCCTACCAAGTGGATAAAAGATAAACTGTTTCTCAAATGACCAGTCCATTATGAACACACAGCCGCCCCTTGTCAACGCTCAGCACGCCCGCCCACCCGCCTATTGGAATGAACCCTATCACCGCCAAAAAAATGCACAAGTAATGTATATGAAACATTTTGTAATTGAATGAAACGCGGCCGACCCCCTCCGCTCAACACGCTGACCACGACATTCGGCTTGAAATACACACTGCCCCCGCCAAACCTCCAAGCGGTAATAGTGCGCACATTGAATAACTGTTACCCGATTTGTATCATGGCGGAATATGGCCAGTATCCGCACCGTCGCCAAAGAGGCCGGGGTCTCGATCGCCACCGTCTCGCGCGTACTCAACAGCCACCCGTCGGTCGGCCGGGACGTGCGCGCACGCGTGCTGGGCGCGGCCAACCGGCTGGGCTATATCTCCAACGTCGGCAAGCGCGCCACCACCTACCTCGCCTTTACGTTCACCGGGCCGGCATCCTTCGACTCCGCCTACGACGCCATGCTCATGGCCGGCGTCCACGAGGCCATGGAAGAGACCGGCTTCGACCTCGCCATCCTTAACCCCCAGCGCGACAAGAAACCTTCCGAAACCTACTCCCAATACTTCATGCGCAAAGGCATCCGCGGCGCGATCCTCCGCACCACCGCGGGCACGCGCGGCGTATGCCACACCATTGCCGAAGAGGGCTTCCCCTCCGTCGTCGTCGGCAGCCGGTTCGACCAACCCGGCATCAACTATGTCTACGGCGACTCCCTGCCCACCAGCCGACAGGCCATCGAACACCTGATCTCACTGGGACACCAACGCATCGGTATCGCGCTGGGCCTCGTCGAAGACTCCGACCACGCCGACCGACTCGAAGGCTACCGCCAGGCGCTGCTCGCCCACGGTATCGAGCCGGACCCCAAGCTCATGTTCCGCGTCCCCGCGCAACGCCCCGACGGCGCACAGCTGATCAAACGCATCCTCTCCGGCCCCACGCCACCCACCGCGCTCTACATCACCGACCCCGACGTCGTCATCGGTGCCGTCAATCAGGCGCACCGCATGGGCGTGCGCATCCCGGAAGACCTCTCGATCATCGGCATGGACGACGGCGACAACCGCAAGGACGCCTACCCGACCCTCACCGCCGTCTGCCAGGACGCGGTCCAGATCGGCTACGAGGCCTCGGCGGCGCTCAAACACATCATCGACACCGACCCGGACGACCGCGAGCCGATCGCGATGGCGCTGCCGACCTGGCTGGAGGTCCACGACACGACCGCCCCGCCGCCGGACCAGCCCGTGCGCATCCTCCCCGACGGCACGCGCGTCCAGCCGCAGAGCCTCGCCTGACAAGTCCAACACATACACATCACCTGGAGCCTGTTCGCCATGAACCATTCAAACGCCCGACAGGACCGCCACGCCACGTTCTCCCGCATACGCAATCGCTTAGAAAACCCGGCATTTTGCCTGATGTTCGGCCTGTTTCTTCTGATAGGCTGCTCTACACAGGCCCTTGCCCAAGACGCCGGGCCGTCCGTGGTCCGCGTGGTCAAGGACGGCAACCGCTGGGTGCTTGAACGCAACGGCGAACCGTACTTCATCAAAGGCGCTGGCGGGAACAAACACCTGGACACTCTGGCCGAACTCGGCGGCAACTCCGTCCGCACCTGGGGCGCGGAGAACGCCGGTAAGCTCCTCGACGAGGCGCAAGCGCACGGCATCACCGTCACCGTCGGGATCTGGCTCGGCCACGAACGCCACGGCTTTAACTATTCAGACAAAGCCGCTGTCGCCGCGCAACTGGCAACCGCGCGCGGCTTTGTCGAACAATACAAGGACCACCCCGCGCTGCTGATGTGGGCCCTGGGCAACGAGATGGAAGGCGGCGACGGGAGCAACCCCCTGATCTGGCAGGCCATCAACGACATCGCCAAGATGGTCAAGCAAGTCGATCCCAACCACCCGACCATGACCGTGATCGCCGAGGTCGGCGGGCAGAAGGTGCCCAACCTCAACCGTTATTGCCCCGATATCGACGTGCTGGGGATCAACAGCTACGGCGGCCTGCCCTCGCTGGGCCAGCGCAGTCAGGAAGCCGGGCTGGACCGGCCATATGTCGTCACCGAGTTCGGCCCGCTGGGTCAGTGGGAAACCGGCAAAACCCCCTGGGGCGTGCCCTACGAACAGACCAGCAGCGAGAAGGCGAAGTTCTGCGCCGACGGGTACACCTACTCGATCAAGGGCCAGCCCGGCCGATGCCTGGGTGGCTACGTTTTTAACTGGGGCACCAAGCAGGAGGTCACCCCCACCTGGTACAGCCTGTTCCTAAAAGACACGCACGAGACTACCGAGACCGTCGACGTGATGAGCCGGTTCTGGACCGGCGACTGGCCCGCGAACCGCGCCCCGCAGATCAAAGCCGTCGCCATCCAGGACGCCGATGTTGCGCACATGAAGGCCAGCCAAACCTACACCGCCCACGCCCAGGCAACCGACCCGGACAGTGACACGCTCGAATACGAGTGGATCGTCCAGTCCGAGACCACCGACCGGCAGTCCGGCGGCGACTTCGAGCAGACCCCGCCGACCCACCCCGAGCTGACCCCGGATAACGGCCAATCCACTATCCAATTCACCGCACCCTCTGAACCCGGTCCGTACCGTTTGTTCGTGTATATCCGAGACGGCCAGGGCCACGCGGCGACGGCGAATATCCCGTTTTTGTGGAGTAGGTGGAGACAGTGGTTAGTGGTTAGTGGGTAAAATTGTCAGGAGCCGATTATCCTTTGACCAGACCCTTAGGCCCATTCTGTGCGCACGGCAAATGATCGGAATCACTGGGTTTCTCATCGCGTTTTCAGCGGGGCTGCGCCGTGAAAAACGCGCCCGCTCTGGCCGGGCCGATCGAGTGCTGGTGTTGGGAAGGCTGATCGGTGCGGGCGACCGCCGGGGGGCGGGGACGGCCGGGCCGGGGCCGGGGCCGCGCACCTCAGACTTCAGCGATCCGATTTCAGCCTTCGTAAGCCCATCCGCCAAACAAATACTCCTTCATAGATTTCAGGCGGGAAGCACAAGCATTCGCGGCGCGCGAGGCTGGTGCCTTTGTTTTGCGAGCGGGGATGCGGCGATACCGTCCTTGCCCACCTTTGTTTACGGCAGGGGTTCGGTCCGGTCGGATATTTATTTTTCGGGGCCGGGCTTTTAGAGACCTTCGGTCGGTGTGTCGGCGGGGTCGGGAGACCCGCGCCGAGCGCAGGAGATTCTTTATTCCTCGCCGCGCGTGTTCCCGCGCGGGTGGAACGGTTTTCTGCCGACGCGCCTATGCATCATGGAGTTCAATAAATAAAGGCCCAGGCATGGCGTTGCCTGGGCCCTGTTCATATGTGGTGCTGGGGTTTAGCGATCACGCCTGGAACGAGCGGACGTTGCCGATAAAGCCAGTAAAAATGCATCAGACAGGTCGCTTTGGGTTCGGAGGATATTTGCGTTAGCAAGGCAGTGTGCCGGAATGTTCCAGTTGCCCAGGACCGTGTTCAGGTCTTCGATGCCGACGAACCCGTCGCCGGACGGATCGCCCTGCAACGGGTCGTTGGCGTTGACGTCCTGATTCCAGTTGCCCAAGACGATATTCAGGTCGCTGATGCCGACGAACCCGTCACCGTCCAGGTCCCTCCAGGCCCGCGGCGAAGTCCTGCAGCACGGCGGCGACCATGTTGGCGGAGATGAAGTCGCCCAGTTCACCTTCCGGGGGTGCGAGAAGATCGCCGGGGTCAAGGAAAAGCGTTAGCGGTTCGTGCTCGGCGTCGTACGTCCCGGTGTACTCATAGAACTCATAGCGTCGGATGATGGTCTTGTCGTTCTGCTCGTCGATCTCGTCTTCGTTCATTTTCTCTTTGGGGGCGGCGCCGCCTTCGAGCAACTCCCACTCGGTTTCGATCTCCGCGGCGTTTTCTCCGAAAGGCACGATGCCGTCGATGGGTATGTCGGCCTGCTCGTTGCCGGGATCGGCGTCGGAGATCAGTTGCATAAGCAGGTTCTGCATGGCGGCGGGGTCCTGCGGCGCGTTGTCGAGCTTGACCTTGAAGACTTTCATCCAGGTCGAGGAAAAAAATAAACGGGTTTTTGTACAACAACTTCGACGGGTTCGGGCACCTTGACGACGGCCTGGACGAGCGGGCCGGCGCCGTTGTTGCCCGGGACGTAATTCCATGTGGGCACGGGGACGATCTCGGGCATGGTGGTGGCGCGTTCGTAGGTGCCGTTGTTGTCGTTCAGCCAATAAAAGCGTGTCGCGGTGGCCTGGGCGCCGTTGAGCCAGAACCCGAAGCGTGTTCGCCGCCGCTGAATCATGCTGATTGGTCAGTTGATGGCCGTTGGTGCTGGCGGGGTTAAGGTTAGGCAATATGGACCCCGGGGTGGGTGCGACCGGGCGAAGTTGTATCCGGTGTAGATGATGCGAGTGCCGGTGACGCCGTTTTCATTGTAAGGGACGATGGATTTGCTTGGCGAAGTGCGCGGGGAAATCGCCGCCGATGCTGGAGGGGTCGATGCCTTCGAGTTCGATCTCGGCGCCTTCGCAGGGGAAGGGGGTGGTGTTGTAGATGTCGAAGTTAGAGAGCGTGCCGAAGATAGCGGAGGCGTGCGTGATTGAGGCGGATGCCCCGACCGCAAGAACGGCGGCGGCGAGGCGGAGACGTGCGTGGCCGTGGCCGACCAGAGGTATGCCGCAAAAAAACGGTGGGATTTTTCAGCGATGCCGGGGAACTGGGGCATACGGGTCTCCTTGAGAGGCTCCGGTATTTGGATGTCGGCTGCATGACGGAGCCAGTCATTTGGCCGCCTGATTCGCCCCGACCTACAAGCACCAAAGACTGCATTGCACTTTGGTTGCTGGTGAACTCAAGCGCGGTGCGGCAGAGACCACAAATTCAAAAGGACCGCCACCTGGTCGTGAGGCCAGTCTAATTATGGGCTTGGTATGGATCTACAAGGAGATGCAGCAAAATGAAGAACGGCACGTCCGGCCACGGGGTCCGGCGATCGTGGGTCCTGAGTGGTTCTTGAATGCAGTCTGCTTTGAATACGCAAACACTGCTATTAAAGCATTTATTGGGTTTCAAAACGTTCGATGGCATCGACGCTACCGAGAACCTGGGCGCACATGATTCAGGCGGGTCTGGAATTATTTATTACTTGTATTTCTGGATGCAAAGCTTGCAGCCGGGATCAATCGTCCCTTCATTGATAGCCTTGAACCTCACTCGTGCGCGCGGGGGCGCGGTTCGCACGCGCATGAACCGCCCACGCACACCCCGCTGACCCGATTGCGGGTCAACCGGTGCGGTGTGGATTGAGCATCGGGCACCCTGGAGATTCCTCACTCGGCCCGCGCCGGGCGCAGCCCACCGTAAAAAGTCACGGAGAGCATCGAGACACGGTGATACGGAAGAATGCGAGGGGGAACAGTGATGAACACAGATATGCGTGGATAAGAAGGCGACTCAAAGTACGACTTCCTTATTTCATCTGAGCTTTTTCGTTCTTACGCCGGCCCGGGCGGGCAGTCGTATGGACCGTGGAGACCTTCGGCCGGGTGGATCGGCGGGGTCGCAGACCCGCGACGGGTGCGATCGGACAATCTCCCTGAAACCCAGGTGAGTTGTGGAGGCTGTCCCACCCCCGGAGGGGGTGGGCTTCGGGGGGCGTGATCGGGTTAGCCTGTGGGTTAGGGCTTGCTGGGTTGTTTCACGGGGGCGGGGCGTCGGAGGGGTTGGGGGTTTACGACACGGTGGGCGGGGGCGCGGGGGTTCCAAGCGTTGGATGCCAAGGGGGTTAGGGCTGAACGGGGCGGCTTGATACACGATGTAACACATGTAACAAACGCGGCCCTTTTGTTACCGAATCCCGCCAGCGGCGAAACAATCCGGGGGTATCCCGGCCCGCCAAAACGGCAGCCCGGCGGGGCCGGGGGTTTTGTTAAAGTGGAAAAATTGCTTATTAACACGGGAATTTCTCTTGACGGGGGGTTAGGGCCGCGTTAATCTCAATTCAGTGGAACGAGATGTAACTGATTCATTCCACAACACACTTGGCAGGAAAACATGTCCACCGTACGCGATATCGCCAAACAGACCGGCGTCTCCATCGCCACCGTTTCACGGGTGTTGAACAACCACCCGTCGGTGAGTGATGAATTGCGCAACCGCGTCATGGAAGCGGCGAACAGCCGGCGGTATGTGTCGGCGGTCGGGAAGCGCGATACGTCCAATGTGGCCTACGTCTTTACCGGGGACGTGTCGCTGGGCTCGCCTTTCGACGCGGCGGTGCTGGAAGGCCTGTACGAAGCGCTGGCGGACTCGAACTTCCATCTGATGGTGCTGGACCTGCGTCGGACCCGGCGTAACGGCGAGAACTACTCGCAGATGTTCCAGCGGCTGGGCGTGCGGGGCGCGGTGCTGCGGACGACGCACGGGACGCGCTCGACGTGCGAGAACATTTTGGACCATCACTTCCCCGCGGTGGTGATCGGGGACCGGCTGCGTGGCGCGGAGAGTTCGTGCGTGTATTGCGAGTCGCGTTCGGCCAGCCGGGAGGCGGTCGAGCACCTGGTGTCGCTGGGGCACCGGCGTATCGCGATCAGCATCAATATCGTGGAGGACTCCGACCACCAGGAGCGTCTGGCGGGCTACCGCGAGGCGCACCAGGAGCACGGGCTGGAGATCGATGACAAACTGATCATGCGTGCGCCGGGCAACCGCCAAGGCGGGTCGCAGTTGATCCGCCGGATCATCACGTCGGTGGACCGGCCCACGGCGATCTACATCACGGACCCGATGACGGCGGTGGGCGCGATGTACGAGGCGCAGAAGATGGGGCTGAAGATCCCCGAGGATATTTCGATTGTCGGCTTTGATGACGCGGAGCTTCGTCACACGGTGCTGCCTACGATGACGGCGGTGTGCCAGGACGCGTCGGGGCTTGGGCGTGAGGCGTACCGGGTGCTGGCGGAGCTGGTGAAGTCGAAGAAACCGATGGAGAGTAACCCGCCGGCGGCGTGGCTGGAGGTGCATGAATCGACGGGCCCGGTGGGGGTGACAACTTAAATAAGGACGGGCGTCCGCCTTGACGGGCAGGTGCCGGTTTTTTGTGAACGGGATGCCCCAGCGAGGGGCCGTTATTTGGAGGAAAAGGAGAATTGATGATGAAGATGACGAAACTGTTTGGCATTTCGGTTGCGACGCTTGGCCTGGCGTTGGCGTGCACGGCGCCGGCTTCGGCGAACCTGCTGACCAACCCCGGCTTCGAGACCACGCCGTTGGTCGACGACGGCTCGGGCGTGGGCAAGTGGCAGCCGTTCGGCGGCACGGGCGTGGCCCTACCGACGCTTTCGGCGACCGATTCGACGTTGCCGTTGAGCGGCGCGAGCCACCTGTCGCTTCAGCTGGATAACATCGTCAACTCGTTCGCGGGCGTGTTCCAGGACGTGGGCGGCCTGACGGCGGGTGAGCAGATCACCTGGTCGGGCTGGACGATGGACCTGGGCGCGGACGCCGGCGGAGCGGAAATCCGCATCGAGTGGCGTGACTCGGTGAACAACGTCGAGATCACCCGGACGGCGAACCTTGTCCCGACGCTGACCCCAAACGTGTACACGCAGTGGTCACTGACCGATGTGGTCCCGGCGGGCGCTGACACGGCCCGCGTGGTCTACGCGATCCAGAGCTTCGGCGCGGGCCCGAACCAGTGGCATTATGTGGACGACACTTCGGTGACCCCCGAACCGGCGTCGATGGCGTTGTTGGGTCTGGGCGGCCTGGCGATGTTGCGTCGTCGCGCGTGATGGATATGAACTTCTGTTAAGCCCGCCCGCCCGCCTGATCGCGGGTGGGCGGATTGGAAACCGAGCGTGCCGTACGGGAGCCGGCACGGGAGTGAATAGAGAAACGTGGGTCGGTAGGCCCAATTACCACTGGAGGAAAGATGATGTTCAGCCGTAGAAAGTTTGGATCGATGTTGGCGGCGGGCGGGATGATCCTCGCCACGCAGCAGGCGGGAGCGGTGGTTGTTCTGACGAATAACGACCTGACGAGTGTCGAGCCGGTCGCCCTGGATGAGTTGACCCATTTCGAGGGCGGTACCGGGTACATCTACCAGGCGACCGCGACCAGCGACAGCAACCTGTTCGCCGCGATCGGCGTGCAGGACGACATCGGCTACGCCGGCTTCGCACAGTATTCCGACGCCGCGTTCTTCTACGCGTCGCTGGGCCAGGGCCAGCTGCAGGTCGGCAACGTCCTGCGCGTCAGCGCCTGGTTCATGTCCAACCCCGACGACCCGTTCTCCAACCCCGCCGCGGGTAACCAGGAAGACGGCTTCCGGTTCGAGTTCCTTGATACGGCCCTGGGCGCGGGCGGCCCCGGCGGTGCTAACGTGATCTACAACACCGCGCTTTCGCCCGTCGGCGGCTCGCCGCTGCTGACGACCGGGTGGACGCAGAAGAGCTTCACCTACACGATCAACGCCACCGACATCCCCAACCCGGCGCTGATCCAGGAAGTCCGCCCGGTGCTGGTCCAGTCGGGCGGCACGGGCGCGACCGGTGAGCTGTTCGTTGACAACTTCATGGTCGAGGTCTTCGCCAACGCCGGCGCAGTCACGCCGCTTGATAACTCCAACGTGCCGGGCGACTGGGTATTCCCCCCGCCGCCGCCGGTCCTGTACGGCGACATCGCCGGTGGCGGTATCAATGGTGATCAACCGGACGGGTTCGTCGGCATCGCCGACCTGAACGTCGTGCTGGGTAACTGGAACGCCACGCCCCCGCCGCCAAGCCTGTCGCCCGTGCTGCTGACGGACTTCAGCGGCTTCGCGCTCAGCGGGACTTACGTCGGGTTCAATACCGGCACGTTCACGGACAACGGCACGGACTGGACGCTCCAGGCCAACGACTTCGGTGGCGGCTGGTTCGACCTGCCTTCCCCGATCGACGCGACCGGTCGGACCGCGCTGGAACTCAAGCTGGACGTCAACATCGGCAACGTGTCTGACAAGTTCAACATCGTGCTGATCGACGGCGACGGCACCGAACGCGTCTACCGTTTCTCTGACCCCGCCTTCGGCGACGACCAGACCCTGGTGATCGATCTGGATGATTTCCTGCAGGACAACGCGGTGGGCACGGTCCCCGGGCTTGACCTGTCGAACATCACCACGTTCCACATCCAGGGCACGTTCGCCAACGGCGACCCGGGCCTGCTGCTGGACCTGACGCTTGACAACCTGGCGCTGATCGAAGACGTCCCGGACCTGTACGGCGATATCAACAACGACGACTTCATCGGCATCGCGGACCTCAACGCGATCCTCAGCGAGTGGAACCTGGGCACCCCGCCTTCCGGTGGCGCGGCCATCCCCGAGCCGGCGACCCTGTCGCTGCTGGCGCTGGGTGGGCTGTCGATGCTCCGGCGTCGGTCGGCGTGAGTTTGTGAATCGCAATGTGTGGCCGGGTGGCCCTCGGGGTAACGGCCGAAACCACCCAGCCTTGTAACGATCGTTCGTAACAGACACTGAATCGGCCGTCCGCTTAGCGGCGGACGGCCGGATTAAAACGACCCGCGGGATGTTTCCCGCCCAGGATTGAAAAGATCACACGCGACAACGGAGCCTTGGACATGAAGACCAGAAAAAACGGATTCACCCTCATCGAGCTGCTAGTTGTGATCTCGATCATCGCCCTGCTGGTAGGGATTCTGCTGCCGGCGCTAGGCGCGGCACGCAAGTCGGCACAGAACATCAAGTGCCTGTCGAACCTGCGACAGGTCGGCATCGGCACGATGGGCTACGCTATCGACAGTAAGGACTTCCTGCCCCCGTGCTGGATAACGACCAACAAGCCGGGCTGGGACCCGGACGGTTCCGAGTGGCCTATCTTGATTGACAGCTTTATCTCCAATTCCGGCAAATCCGGTTACGAGGCTGGTGAAGAGGTGAAGACCACCGAAGCGTTCCTGTGCCCCTCGGTCAAAGAAGATGGCGGCCGCCTGCACTACGCCGCCTCTCGGCTGATGCTGGTCTTGGTCTATGCGAATCCGGGCGAGGCGGAATACCTCCCCTTGTATAAAACCAGCAGCGCGATCCGTACCGGTGAAGTCATGATGATCGCGGACGGGACGCTGGACCTGCCGGAGGAATCGGACCCCAATATTCACCGCGCCTACGCCGGTCTGGACAAGATCGATGCCCGCCGGGCAATCAAGAAAGAGCATTACTTTGACCCCAACTACATCCTCAATAACACCGCGATCAAAGACGGTCTTAGCGGGACAGGCAGCGACTTCGACTACCGTCACTCGGGCGGTGAGGGCGTGGTCAACTGGGTGTTCATCGACGGCCACGCCGAAGGCAAGGCCAAAGGCGAGATCACCGCACGGATGATCCGCGCGGACCGGCCGGCGGGCCTGCAGTAATGCGGGATATGTGCAATTAGCATGTGAGTGTTACACACAGACAGGAGCAGTTTTATGGCATGTGTAATCAAACGGGGGAACGTCCTGTCTGCAGTCGCGGCGTTCGCCGCGGGCATGGTGATGACGGGCCAGGCATCGGCGCAGGTGCCGTACCTGCCGGGTTGGGACCTGGTCTGGAACGACGAGTTCGACGGCACCAGCCTGAACACGACCAACTGGACGCCGCTGGACCGCAAGGACAGTTTTAATAACGAGAAGCAGTATTACCACCCGAACCAGGTTACGGTGTCGGGAGGGAACCTGGTGATCACGGCCATCGATGTGCCGCGCCAGGGCAAGGCTTATCAATCGGGCCTGATCACCTCCAATAATCTGTTCGGCCCCGGCCGGTTCGAGGCGCGGATGGACCTGCCGACCTCGCAGGGGATGTGGCCGGCGTTCTGGCTGAACCCCAACCAGGTGCAGTGGCCGACCGGCGGCGAGATCGACATCCTCGAAAACCGCGGCAGCCAGCCGTACCTCGTTTCCAGTGCTTACCACTGGCAGACGGACCCCGGACCGTGCTGTGGTCAGCACCAGTATGTCTACGATGAATACACCGCCACCGAGGGCGGCCAGCCCGTTAACTTCCACGACGGTTTCCATACCTATGCGGTGGAATGGGACGAGACGACGCTCCGCTTCTTCGTGGATGACAACCTCTATCAAACCGTAACCGAGACGGCGAACCGCCCGATCTTCGAGACGGCGAAGAACATCATCCTCAACGTCGCGGTCGGCGGGGACTTCGGAGGCGACCCCAACGGCTCGACCGTTTGGCCAGACGATGCTCGCCGATTACGTCCGCTACTGGCAGAAGTCCTCCGCGCCCGTGCTGCAAGGCGACATCAACAACGACGGTTTCGTCCGGATCGCAGACCTGAACATCCTCCTGGGCGAATGGAACCTAAGCGGCGATACCGGCGCGCTGCTGAGTGACTTCAATAACTTCAACCTCACCGGCACCTACGCGCAGTGGAACTCCGGCTCGTTCACGTCCGGCGCGAACGACTTCCGCGTACAGGCCAACGACTTCGGCGGCGGTTGGCACAACCTCGGCGGCGCGGTCGATGCGACCGGCGAGACCACGCTCAATGTCAAGCTCGACGTCAACTCAGGCAACGTCGCCGACGCTTTCAACATCGTGCTGATCGACGCAGACGGCACGCAACGCGTCTACCGGTTCACGGGGCTTTCCACCGGCGATGACCAAGTCCTCTCGATCGACCTTAACGATTTCCTCCAGGACAACGCGGTCGGTAGCGTCCCCGGGCTGGACGTTGCGAACATCACCGAGTTCCACGTGCAGGGCACGTTCGGCAACGGCGAACCTGGCCTGGCGATGGACCTGACCCTCGACAACCTCTCGATCGGCGCGGCGTCGGGCATCGCGCTTCTGGGTGATATCGACGGCGACGGGTTCGTCGGGATCGCCGACCTGAACATTATCCTGGGCGAATGGAACCTGGGAACCCCGCCGAGCGTGGTCGTCCCGGAACCGGCGTCTGCGGCACTGCTGGGGATCGGCCTCGCCGCGACGCTCCGTAGAAATGGCCGGCGCTTCAAATAAACACAGATCATGGGGACAACATGACACACCGCATACGGCGTATGGTAACACCGTTGGCTTTCAGTTCGGCCCTGTCGCTGGTGACACTCGGTTGCAGCGCGGAACAGGCCGTGACAGATAACGATACCTGGGAGCTGACCTTCAGCGACGAGTTCGACGGCGACGCGGTCGATACCACCAAGTGGGACGTGCTGCACCGCAAGAACAGCCACAACAACGAGAAGCAGTATTACCTGCCCGAGCAGGCGACCGTGGCGGACGGCATCCTGCGGATCACCGCGGTCGATGAGCCTTACGACGGCAAGGACTACCGCTCGGCCCGGCTGGAGAGCACGTTCGCGCAGGCGTACGGGAAGTTCGAGGTCCGCGCGAAGCTGCCGACGACCAAGGGGCTTTGGCCGGCGATCTGGCTGCTGCCACGCGGCGTGCGCTGGCCCAGCGGCGGCGAGATCGACATCATGGAACACCACGGCAGCAACCCCGCCGGCGTGAGTTGTGCTATCCACTTCGCCAACGAAAAAGGCGAGCACAAGTACGTCCACCAGGACTACGCCGCGACCGATGAGAACGGGCAGCCGGTCTTATGGCCGGAGGATTTCCATGTTTACTCGGCCGTGTGGACGCCGACGGACATCGCGATCTCCGTGGACGGCGTAGAGTATTTCCGCGCGGGGCGAGAGAAAATACCCGCGATCGACACGCCGATGTCCGTGATCCTCAACGCCGCCGTGGGCGGCTGGTTCGACGGCGACCCGACCGAGGACACCGTGTTCCCGCAGTACATGGATGTGGATTACGTCCGTGTGTACCAGAAAGTCGGCGGGTACGGTGAACCGGCAAACCAATAAGAACGTAGTACGGGTGGCTCCCGTACAATCCTCCAAACAGCCCCCACGTGGTACGCGCGGGGGTTTGTTTTTTAGGGGGAATAACAGGAACGCTAAGCCGCAAGCGGCTAAGATGCGGGGCCGGTGTTATTCTGCGCTGAGCGCTTTCTTCGGCGTGCGGTCGGCGTGGTAGAGGCCCCAGTGTTTTTCAACCTCGTCGGGGTGTTCGCCGCCCTTCCAGTTCTCATCGAAGGCCTCGAAGAAGAAGTTGGGGATTTTTTCCGCGGTGGCCCAGGTGACAAAATCGTCGTGGAATTGTTTCTGGTTGTCCTCGTTGGCGACGCCGATGATGTATTTTGTCTGCTCGCCTTCCTGCATGCGGGTGGTGGCCCAGCCGGCCTCGCCGATAACGAACTGGTGTTCGGGGTGCATGGCGAGGTCGGCGGTGTATTGTTCTTTGGTCCACGTCATCGCGTTCGCCAGCGTCTGGTAGTTCCACATCGCGTAAATGTGGGTCACAATAAAGTCCAACTCGTCGGCGAGCGGCTTGCTCTCGGGCAGGGCCCAGTGCGTGCTGACGTCGGCGGTGCTGACCGGGACGGTGGTTTCGGCGCGGACCTGCCGGATGTAGTTGATGAGCGTGGGGGTTTGGACCTTGTGGGCCGACCAGAAGACCTGGGTCTCGTTGCCGACGGTGATGGCGGCGACGAGGTCGGGGTAGGCGTTAGCCAGGCGGATGGCGGCGGTGACCTGTGCCCGGTTGTTCGCGGCCGTCTCGGGGAAGCGTTCGACGACGTTGCCCGCTTCGTCGAGGCGCTCTTCGGTGGCGATCCACGCGCCGACAACAACTTTCATGGGCAGGTTGTGTTCCTTGATGAGTTCGAGGACGGTTTCGGTCGCGCCGTCGGAGCCGTACATGCGGAACATGGACCAGTGTCGGCCCATGATGTGGAGGTCTTCGAGCAGTTGATCACGGGAGGGCTGTGCGCCGTCCGGGTTCTGGCCGTCACGGTGCGGGCCGTAGCACACGGCGTTGCCGACCCATTCGCCGTTGAGTGTGGGATCGAACGGGCGTTTGATGAAGGGGTCCTGCCGGGGGTACGGGGGATTCCGGGGGTCGGCCGAGGGTGTGGATTGGGCGAAACATAGCACTCCGGCCAGGGACAAGCAGGTGGCGATGATCGCTAGCGTCTTCATGGTGTCCTCAATCTATATAGAAATAGAAGCTGGAAATTTCAAGGTACTGTCCCGGGCGGTGTGTTGCAACGTAAATCCATTGTGTAACACAGTTTCTGTGTATTGTACGGTCGCCCGCCCGCTTCCCTCTAGTCCGGCCTCCCGCGGTCTGTTTACCCGATTGCACACGCAATAACTCCCTAACCCGGCCGTTAGGCTGGTAAGGGTCGGTCTCTCTATACCTCCTTAATGGAAACGATTGCCATGAAACGATTTACTCAGATGCTGCCGATGCTTGTGATGGGGTTGTTGGTCGCGGTTACGTATGTCACACCGGCCATGGCCCAGGATGAAGGCCAGGCCCCGCCCCGTGCGGAGCGCGGTGACCGGGGGGACCGGCGTGCCCGGCCGGACTGGAACAACATGACCGATGAGCAGCGCGAGCAGATGCGTGCCCGGTTCGCGGAGCGTTTCGAGGAGATGCGTAAGCAGCAGGCCGAGCGCATGCGCGAGGACCTGGAACTGAGCGAGGATGAATACGCCGCGATCCAGCCCATGGTCGAGAACGTGCAACGCTTGTCGATGGAATCGATGGCGGCGGGTTTGGCGGCGGGCGCGGTGGCCGGGCGGACCGGGTGGGCCCGGCGGCTTCGGGGCCGCAGGGTCAACCGGGAGACCTGGGGCGTGAGACATCACCGCAGGGTAAGGCGCTCAACGACGCGGCGACCGCTGCGAGAAACGTCGATACTATCAGACGTCCAGCAGATGACATTTGATGAGCAAAATCGCCGCTGTGCGGTGTGGCGCGCGTGGCGATGCAAGATGCGCTGCGTCGGTACGTGAAGAACGCCGCGCGGTTTGTGAGATCGCCTTAAACAGGAAGCCACGCTCGTATTACAGGGCATCCGACTGATTAAAGGCGTGGCTTGCCGGGTGTTAGCCCGGGGCTCGGGGATATCCGACAGGCCCGCCAGAATGTGTGGTTTCCGCTGGCCGGTATGAAGTTCGAGAAGTGATATGCGGACGTACCAGCCAGCTTGTCGAGGGTGGACTGATCGACCCATCGACGGCCGAGCGGGCGCGGTCGGCGTGGCACGGGGACGCCGTTTGAAGAGGCCGTGCTCCAGGCGGACGGGCTGACGGAAGAGCGCTGCCGCCCGAGCTGGCGATGGTGCTGGGGCTTTCGCCACGATCTCGACGAGAACCCACCGATGGCGGCGCGCTACCGCGAGCTGCCGGCCCGGTTGCTCACGACATACCAACTCGTCCGGTTATCGCGCGAGAGACCTCCGGGCGTATCCGTATCGCCACCAGCCGGGTCTTCGACCGACGGGTTGATGAATTGCGACCTCGACAGGGCGCAACTGGAACCCGTCATCGCGACCGTGCACGCCATCCGCCGCGCCGGCGACACACCGAAGGCGTCGGCGGCGACCGTCCAACTTCCCTGCTCGGTGCAGACGGCATCGAGGTCGTCTCCGATGACGACGATTGATCTTTCCGAGATCGCCGAAGACGGTCGATCATCCAGCTCGTCAACGAACTTGATCGAGGCGATCGAACGCCGGGCGGCGACTGCCACTTCGAGCCGCTCGAACAGGAACGAAACCGGCTACCGCATCGACGGCACGCTGGTCGAGGCATCGATCCCGCGCGTAGTCGCAAGATTCCAGCCGGCGATCGTGTCGGCATCAAGATCCTAAGCCACCTGGACATCGCCGAGAAACGTCTGCCCCAGGACGGACGGATCAAAGCTACGTCTCCGCCGGCGAGATCGACGTGCGTGTCTCAATCATCCCCATGCTGCACGGCGAAGCGGTCGTGTTGGTGTATCCTGACTGGGCGCGCGCTGGTTGGGCTCGACGGCGATAATGAACCCCAAACGACCAGTCACAGTTCCAGGAAATCCCGTCCCTACCGCACGGATCGTCCTCGTCAATGGCCCGACGGGCAGCGGCAAGACGACGAGACTCTACGCCGGGCTTTCGCAGATCAACACCAGCGACCGCAAGATCGTTCACCATCGAAGAGCAGCATCCGATCGAGTATCACCTCGACGGCGTGAATCAGATCCAGGTCGAAACGAAAACCGGCTTAACCTGCGCGCGGGCTGCGTTCGATCCTGCGTCACGACCCGGACGTCGTGTTGATCGGCGAAATCCGTGACCGCGACCGCCGACATCGCCGTGCAGGCGTCCCTGACCGGGCACCTGTTTCCTCGACGCTGCATACGGACCTGGCGCCTGGCGCGATCCCGCGATTGATCGACAGGATGGGCGTCGAGCCGGCCTGGTCGCATCGTCGCTGGAGATGGTCGCGCGCAGCGCTGGTCCGTCTGATCTCGCCAGCCTGGCTGCAAGGAGTTGATGCCGGAGAGGACGCCCCAGCGCGTTGATCGACCGCCACAACGGAACTCTGCTCCAAGGAATTGTTCATCGGTCGGGGATGTCGGTCTTGCAACGGGACGGGCCACGGCCACGACGCGGTGTGTTCGAGATGATGCCGATGACCGAACAACCCCGCGCTCGCGACCTGGCACCGCTTCGGCAACGCGAGGTACGCGCTCGGCGCAGTCAATCGAGGTGGCGCAGAGCCTGCGCGAGGACGGCTGGCGGTTGAGTGGCGAAGGCCTGACCACCGTGCAGGGAAGTCCTAGCGCGTCACCAAGGACGAGCAGCACGTCTACGGCGAAACGAAAGGCAAGGGCTGACCCATGCCTGCCTACGCCTACATCGACCGGAACCCGACGGCAAAGAGCTGCACGGGCGCATCGACGCTGCTGAGGAGACGCGCAGCCGCCGTCGAAGCCGTCGAACAACGCGGGCTGATGCCCGTGAGCGTGGACGAACACAGCCGGCAACGAAAAAGCGGTCTGAGCGCGCCACCACGGCGCGCTGCCCCCGCACAGGTGCACCAGTTTACGCCAGCTCGCGGGGCTACTCACTGCGGGCGTACCGCTTAGCCGTGCTGGAAATCCTCGGGCGTGAATCGCATCACCCGCATCCAAAAAACCTATGGCGGAAGGATCCGCGACGAGGTATCCGACGGCACACCGTTGGCTGAGGCGAGGGCAGGCACTCTGGCGTGTCGCCGGTACATATCGCCATGGGTGCAAGTGGGTGAGACGGGTGGCTTCCTCGACGTCGTGCTCCGGCAGATCGTCGAGGCCGGCGGTCTGGGAACGCGATCTTAAGAGCCGGGTGCTCGGGCGCTTTGATCTACCCGATGGTGCTCGCGTTCGTGGCGACCGGCGTGGTGATCTTCCTGCTGTCGTGGTTCATCCCTGTTCTCATCGATCTTCGAGCAGTTCGACCGTGCGCTCCCGCTATTAACCCGCATCGCAGGGGCGCGAGCCTGATGGTCCGCGACTACGGGCTTATCATCGGCATCATGGTGCTGATCCTCGTGATCGTGCTGCGTATGCGCCACCACCTGGCCGGCTGACGGTCGCGCGACAAATGGGTATTAAAGATCCTCGCTGACGGGACGCATCACCGCACGCTGCGCTCGTCCGTTTCGCTGGATGCCTGGGTACGCTACTGCTGCGGGGGTTCCTCTGATTAATTCCCTGCGTGTGTGCCAACAGAAGCGATCGGCAATCAGGTGCTATCCGACGCGCTCGACGAGGCGATCGGCCGGGTGCAGCGCGGCGACACACTCGCGCACGGCCTAGCCTCCTGCCCCGGGCTATTCCCGCCCTCGGTGATCGAAGTCATCGCCGTCGCCGAGGAATCCGGCCAGCTCAGCGTCGAACTGACACGCCTGGGCACGGACAACGAACAGGAACTGGACCGCCAATTGCGCATGCTCGTCTCACTCGCCGAACCCGCCCTGCTTTTCGTGATGGCGACCATCGTCGGCACGATCGTCATCGGTATGCTTTTACCCGTCTTCGATCTCTGGGACGCGATTCAATAAGGAAAAGATGATGTCCATGCATGTTTCTCAACGAACCCATCACGCCCGCGCTTTCAGCATCCTCGAACTGCTGCTGGTGCTGGTGATCCTGGCGGTACTCTCCGCGATCGTCGGCGTGCGTTTCGCCGGGCAATCCTCCAAGGCCAAGGTCACCGCCGCCAACGCGCAGCTCAGCGACTTCAAGACCGCGCTGGGCGCGTACGAATTACAGGTCGGCAGCTACCCGACGACACAGCAGGGTTTGGAATCGCTGATCGAAGAACCCTCCAACGCCGAGGGCTGGTCCGGGCCTTACCTCGAAACGGACACGGTCCCGAAAGATCAGTGGGGCAACGAGTGGCAGTACCGCTACCCCGGCACGCACAACCCCGACAGCTTTGACTTGTTCTCCCCCGGGCCGGACGGCCGCGAGGGCGGCGGCGACGATATCGCCAACTGGACCAGCAATAAGTGAACCGACGCGTCGGACATGTTGAACCCGGCTTCACGCTGATCGAACTGATCCTCGTGCTGGTGTTAATCGCGCTGATTACCACAGCCGCGACGCCCGCCCTGCGCGGGTTCACGCAACGCGGCAGCCTTGATGACGCCGCCGCCGCACTGCTCGCCCTGACCCGGCAGGCGCAGACCCGCGCCGCGCATGAATCGGTCCCCTACCGCATCGTGTTTAACCTTGACACGCATACCGCATGGCTCGAAAAGATCGGCGATGAAGGATATGAGATTGTCGACGAGACCGGTGTTGAACCCGTCACGTGGAACCGCGAACTGACGATAGTCAGCGATATCGAGCCTGACATCTATCAACAACTGATCATCAACTTCGACCCGACCGGCCTGGTCACACCCGGCAGCTTCGTGCTCGAACGCGACCGCCACCTGCTCGCCCTCACCTGTGACGCAGCGACCGAACGCTACCGGCTCGTCACACCCGCAAAGCAAACCAATCAAGATGCACAGGAGGCCCTCGATGCGATGCGCCTCTAGCCGTGCATTCACGCTCCTGGAAGTCCTCGCGGCGCTATTGCTGATCGCGGTCGTTCTGCCCGTGCTGATGGGTGCGATCAATACATCCACGCATCTCGGCGGTCTGGCGAGCGACCGGGCGCGGGCGGCGGTGCTCGCGGAGAACCGGCTCAACGAGATTATTCTTGACGAAAGCTGGCAGTTCGGGGACGCCACCGGCGAGTTCACCACCGACATCGACGGACCGGACGCGGCACGCTACCTGTGGGAACTGCACGTCGAGCAGTGGCTGGACCCGAGGTGACGCAAGCTCACCATGACCGTGCACTGGGAACGACGCGGCAGGCCTCAAAGCATCACGCTCACCACGGCCGTCCGGGACGGGGGTGACGCATGAACCGGGCACCCCGCGCTTTCACGCTGCTTGAACTGCTCCTGGCGATCGCGATCACCGCGATCCTCGCCGCCACGGTGTACGCCAGCCTGATGGTCGCCACCCGCACGCGCGACCGCGCCGCCGAGGCCGTGGGCAAAGACCGGGCGCTCACGCTCGCGCTCGACCTGATCCGCCGTGACCTGCAATCCATCCCCCGCCGACCGGAACGATTGCCGGGCCGTTCATCGGCACGGACGACAACACACTCGACACGGTCAGCTTCACCACCACCAACACATACCTGCCTCCCGACGGCCGGCTGTCCGACCTGATCAACGTCAGCCTCCTGCTGCTGCAAGATGAAAACAGCGAAGATAGCCGATCGATGATGCTCGTCCGTGAGGTCGCGACCAACCTCCTTTCCGCGACCACGACCGAGCCTCAGGTGCAGGTGCTGGCCCGCGGCATCACGGGGATTGATTTTGCCTACAGCGACGGGGCCGACTGGCTCGACGACTGGGATTCGACCCAGCACGATAACACGCTACCGCTGGCGGTGATGGTCACGCTGCATCATCCCGAGCAGGGCAAGGATGAATACAGCAACGAAGATGTGCCGACCTCGCTGATCGTCATGCTCCCCGCCGGCACGCGCGGCGACAGCATCTTTTCCGGGAGCAGCGGGCGATGAGCACACAATCAACGCCAACCCGATGCAATGGATCGCGTGGCGCCGCGTTAATCGTAGTGTTGTTCTTCCTTGTGTTCATGCTGTCGCTATCGCTGGTGTTCGCCCGTCAGATGCAGACCGAGGCGGTCACGGCGGGTAACGCCGTATCCCAGACACAGGCAAGGCTGATCGCGATGGGTGTGATCGAGGCGATCAAGGCGGACCTGCAAAGCTCGATCGACGCGGGCGATGAACCGTCGATCGATTTCGTCGAGAGCCAGGCCGTGGTGATGGGTGACGGGATGTATTGGATCGTTGCGCACGACTTCACGACCGATGAAGAGCCGACCTACGCCGTCGTGCCCGAGTCGTCGCGCGTCAATATCAGCGTGACCCCGCCCGACCGGTTGGCGGCACTGCCGGGGATGAACACCGAGACCGCCAACGCGATCGCCGACTGGCGTGACGCTGATGACGAGGTGCGTGACGGCGGTGCGGAATCCGATTACTACCTCGCGCAGCGTCCGGGCTACGACGCCAAGAACAGCCGGTTCGAGACGATCGAAGAGCTGCTGCTGGTCCGTGACATTGATCCCACCATCCTGTTCGGCGAAGACGCGAACCGTAACGGTGTGCTGGACCCTAACGAGAACGACGCCGCCGCCACCCCCCCCGCCGACAACGCGGACGGCAAGCTGGATGTTGGTGCGTACCCGTACCTGACCATCTACAGCGCCGAGCCTAACAAACGGCCCAACGGTGAGGACCGGGTCAACATCAACCAAGGTGGTGCTATTTTTCAGCTGCTGCGTGAGAAGCTGGAACAGAAGCGATTTGATGAGGTTTCTCCGCGTGTGCCCGGTAGCCGGCCCTTCCGCAACGGGTTGGACTTCGCGGTTAAACTCAAGCTCACCGATGAAGAGTTCGGCGAACTTGAAAACGAGATCACCACGGATAATCAGCCGGTGAGGCGGGGTGTGATCGACGTCATGTCCGCGCCCGCCGAGGTGCTGGACCTGCTGCCCGGTCTTGAGGTCGGGGACGGGCAGCGGATCGTGGCGGCACGCAGCAGCGAGGGGGAGTCCATGCTCTGGCTCGTCGATGCGCTGGGCGAGGAAAAAGCGATCCAGGCGGCGGGCCTGCTGACCACGGACAGCTATCAATACAGCGCCGACATTGTGGCTGTCAGCGGGGACGGGCGGGGCTTTGTTCGCTATAGAGTCGTGTTCGATACGCTCTCAAGCAATGGTGAAGAGATCGATAAAGCCCGCGTAGTTTACTTTCAGGACATCACGAATCTGGGCTGGCCGATCGATCCGCAGGTCCGTGTGGCGCTGCGTGAGGGAACACCCATCGATGAAGTGGCCGAGCTATATAAACCGGGGGTGCGCTGATGTCGCGTGACTACAGCAAGCACCTGGTCCTGCTGATCGACGAACACCGTGTAACCGCGGGCGTGCCGGGCGATGCGCAGCCGGTCGTGATCGATCTGCGCGGGCGGTGGTCGGACTTGTCGGCCGAGGCGCTGGGTAAACAAATCAAGGATGAACTGGGCACGTCACGGTTAAGCGGCGGGCGGGCCGTGGTGGGTGTTCCGGTGTCCTGGGTGTTGACACAACAGCTTTCGGTCCCTTCGTCCGACCCTGTGGTAACGGCGGGCGCGGTTCGTATGCGGATGAACCGTGACTATGCCACGGACGCCGGCGACCTGGTCGGGGATTACACCACAACGAAACGTGAGGCAGGCAGCGATGTGCTGCTGGGTGTGACGACACGGGGCAAGGTCCGCAAGCTACATGAGGTGTTGGCTCAGGCGGGCCTGCGTGCCGAAGCGGTTTACATCACGGCGCAGTTGTTCGCCGGGCCCGATCCGACGGATGCGACCGTGCTGCGGATCCACCCACCGATGCTCGAACTTGCGCTGGTGCGCGGCGGCAGAACGATCGGGATGCGTTCGCTCAGTGATACACTGCCGGCGGATGACCCGGCCTCGACCGCGCGTACGATCAGCACGTCGATCGCAACTGATCCGCAGCTCTCGATGACCCGGGGTCGCATGGTGCTTGCCGCGGATGCGTCCTGCGGGGCCGATACCCGCACAATCGTCGCGCAACTCAACGGTGTCACACAAGGCCAAGCCGAGGTCATCAACCGATCCGCCGTCGAAACGATGCGATTACGGGCCGGGGATGAGGACCTATTAGACCTGGTGCGTTGCCGGGCGTCGCAGATTATCAACCAGGTCTGGACGCCGAAGCGTAAGCTATCGGCTGCTGTAGCGGGCATTGTGCTGCTGATACTGCTGCTGGTCGGCGGGTTGTGGTGGGCCCGGGAGCACCGGCTCGCCACGCTACGCGAGACCGCTGCCCAGATGCGTCCCGAGGCGGATGCACTGGGCGAGATCAAAAGCCGTCTGGATAGTTCGGGATCCTGGTTCGATAAGCGCGTGGATGTGTTGTCGTGCATGCTGGCGCTGACCGAATGCGTACCGGCACGTGGAGAGTTGTGGCTGGCGGAGTTCCGGGTGAACGGTGAACATACCGGATCACTGCAGGGGCGGGCCGAGTCGCGTAGTGTCATGCTCGAATTCCTGCGTGCGCTGCAGGCGTCTGAAAAGCTGACCGATGTGGCCCTGCGTGATTCGGCGGAAACGCAGGACGGCGGGCGATTGGTGCGGTTCGAGATCACGTTTCGGCTTACCGGCACTGGGGGGACACACTGATGTCTAAACGCGAACGGATACTTGTGTGGGCTGTGGCGATGGTGATCGGGTTTTTCGTGCTCGACAGGTTCGTCATCACGCCGTTGCAGACCCACTTATCACAACTTGCCGTTGATGCTGACGCGGTCGATCAGGAGATCAGCGAGGCCCGCGTGCTGATCGATAACCGCGAGCTGATCGAGACGCGCTGGGCCGGGCGTGTCGGCGCTGGGCTGGGTCTTGACCCCGCCTCGGCGCGCCTTGGCGTTCAGGGGCAACTCAGCGAGTTTGCCGAGGCGTCCGGGCTTTCGCTTACCAACCTAAGCGCCGGCGGGGACCTCAAGAGCGATCCCTACACCGAGGTGCGCTTCAGCCTGACCGGCACGGGCGAGCTTCGCCAAGTGGTGCGGTTCCTCAAGCATGTGCAGGAAGCGTCGATCCCGCTGGCGGTGCAGACCTGCGACGTCTCGCGCCGCGATGATAATGGCGGACGATTGACGCTGCGGCTGACCGTCTCCACACTCGTCTACTCGGGGAAGGAGGCGGGGTTATGAGAGTGTGGTTCATAGTGCTACTGTTTGTGACACTGCCCGCGCTTGCCGCGGTTGCGCAGGAAGGTTCCGACACGGCTAAAACCAAGGCGAATTGGTCGGCGAAGGAAGTCCCGTCCGAAGTGGTCGATACCATTATTAGCCGTAACATCTTTGTTCCCGATCAGCGGCGTGCGCCGCGCGTCGAAACCCCGGCCCAAGATGCGGATGACGCGGCATCTGATCAATCCCCGCCCCCGGTCGAGGCACAACCTGAAGACCCCGGACGGCGGTTCCGCCTGATCGGCGCGAGTTTCTCCACCGGGCAATGGATCGCGTTTATCGAAGAGATCGACACGAGCGACATCCATCGTTTAGCGGTCGATGGACCTATCGCCAATGGCACGGTGGCCACGATCGATTACGACCGTATCGAATACGCGGTCGATGGCGAAGTCCGAGACATCCTGATCGGGCGCGACCTTACAGGGGCCGAGCCTGTGAAGACGGCCGTGTCGTATCCGGGAACGAACGGTCCCGCCGCCCCACCCACCACGGCTACGCCACCCACGAACAACAGTTCGCCCACCGCCACGCCAACGTCCGACGCCGACGCGCGGCGTGCAGAAATTCTGCGCCAGCTACGCGAACGCAGGGAACGAGAAAATCAGTAGGAATATTACTATGAGATACTCAACTATCGCCGCCCTGTTGCTTCTGGCTTGCGTACCCGGCGTGCCTGTCACGCAATCGCGTGCTCAAACACCAGACGTTACGCAGCCCGGCACACCCGCGATGTCGGACGCTGCTGTGGAGGAGGCACAGCCGACGCCTTTGATCGATGGTAACGGGCTGCTGCTGAATTTCCGTGACGCGCCGCTCCAGGCCGTGCTTGAGTACCTTTCCGAGCAGGCGGGTCTTATTGTGATCAACGACACGCAGGTGCAGGGGCGTATCACCGTCGTGAACCGCCAGCCGATCACGCTCGACGAAGCGATCAACCTGATCAACACGCTGCTGATGGAGGAGGGATACACCGCGGTCAGGCGGGACAAGCTGCTTCGGGTTGTCAGACTCCAGGACGCCAAGCTCGATGCGATCCCGGTGCGTTTCGGGAACGACCCCGAGAAGATCGGCAAATCGGACTCGGTGATCACGCAGGTCATCCCGATCAAATACGCCGAAGCGGTGGACCTGGCTGAAGACTTATCGCCGCTTATCGACAAGACGTTCGCGGAAGTGGCCGCGAACAAGTCGAGCAACTCGCTGATCATCACGGATGTGGAAGCGAATATTCGTCGGATCGTGGAGATCGTGTCGGCTGTTGACAAGTCGATCTCTTCGGTCACGGAGGTGCGCGTGTTTGCTTTACAGTATGCGGATGCGACGGACGCGGCCGTGCTGATCGAAAAAACATTTGAGCAGCGTGAATCGGCCGAGTCCGCGGTCGGCCGTGCGATCCGCAACCGCTTCGGCCGCTTCGGCCCGGGCGGTCCGGGTGGCGGCGAACAGGAAAGCGAATCCAACGTGCAGGGCAAGGACGTCAACGCCGCGGCGGACGAGCGGACCAACAGCGTGGTCGTCAGCGCGGCGCCGGAGCTGATGGCGGTCATCGCCGACGTGATCGCTCAACTCGATTCCGATACCACTGCCCGCGAATCCGTGCTTGTCTACCACGTCAAACATATCCTCGCGACCGATCTGGAAACCGCGTTCAACGATTTGTTCGACGACAGCACCACGTCCGGCGGCGGGAACACCCGGAACAATCGCAACAACAATAACAACCGAAACAACCGTGGCGGGAACAACAATAACAACCAGCCCGGAGGCAATAACGGTGGTGGCGGCACAGCGGTAGGTGATGACTATTCCGGCACACTCGTCGGGCAGGTCACCGCGGTCGCCAACGAGGCCACCAACACGCTCATGGTCCTCACGCCCGAGAAGAACTTCTCGCGCGTTCAGGCGATCCTCGACGCGTTGGATACGCCCCAGCCGCAGGTTCTTATCCGTGTGCTGATCGCTGAAGTTACGATCGACGACGATCTGGATATCGGCGTCGAGGGCGAATTCACCAACCTCTCGGGGTCGATCCAGAGCACGCTGACGGACTTCGGCGTCGCGGCGGCGGGTGGCGGGTTCAAGGCCGTCGTCGTGGACTCCGACAATTTCCTGGTCAGTATCCGCGCGCTTCAGCAACTGGGCAAGCTCGAGATCGTGTCCCGGCCATACATACTTGCCTCGGATAACCAGCCATCGAATATGCTGGTCGGCGAGGAATTCCCGTTCGTCACCAACACGCGCGAGACCGACGCGGGCAACACGATCAACACCATCGAGTACCGCGACATCGGCCTGATCCTCAACGTCACGCCCCAGATCAACCCCGACAACCGTGTCACGCTCGATGTCTCGCAGGAGCTAAGCGCGTTGACAGGCCGGACCGTCGCGATCTCCGAACAACTGGACGCCCAGGTCATTGCCAAACGCCTCGCCGAGACGCGCATCGCGATCAAGGACGGGCAGACCATCGTCATCGGCGGGTTGATGGAGGATAAGAACACCTCGACCGACAAGAAGGTGCCGCTGCTGGGCGACCTGCCCGCGGTGGGTGCGTTGTTCAGACGCACACAGCACGTCAAGAGCAAGACCGAGCTGCTGCTTTTCCTCACCCCTGAGATTGTCAGTGATATCAACGAACTGGAAGCGATCGGCAAGAAGATCAACGAAAGCACGGAACTGGTACACGAGGCAGTGAAACCCGGCACGCTGCAGAAGCACCTGGACCAGATGAAGACGCCGGACCGTGAATAAACCGACTTAAAAATCAGCGACAATATATTTCATCAACCGTCTATAGGCAGCGTTCAACTCCGCATGCGAGGCGATTCGGCTGACTCATCCCACAGACCCAGCGGGCTTGCGTGGGTTTCATGCTGCATGAACCGTGGCGTATAGCGATCCATAGCAGTCGGACGCAACGCCGTCTGTTGGCTCCACATAGCGAAAGCCGCCCGCGTGGCCGGGTCCAACGCCGAACTGATCAGGCCTTCGCCGGGCGTATCAAACAGGCTGGATACCTGCTGAGGTGTGGCGCGTTTGGCCACGAGTTGCCGGCGGGCCTTCTGGGGCTGCTGTTTGGCCGTGGCGTTCGGGGCCGGGTCGGTTGATTGCTGGGCTTGCTGTTGCTGGCTGGAGACAGACAAGGTCGGCCCGGGTTCACGGCTGGCCGAAGCGGGCACGGCCGTGGCAGCCGCGTCACTAACCGGGGGCGTGCCGGCGTTCCAGTTGCCGAGCACCTTATTGAGGTCTTCGATGCCGACATACCCGTCGCCGGTTGGGTCGGAGCGCGTGTCGGCCGAGCCGTCGGTGTTCCAGTTGCCCAGTACCAGGTTCAGGTCGGCGATGCCCACGAAGCCGTCACCATCGAGATCGCCTTCGACGGCCTGGATAGCTGGGGCGGGCAGTGAGACGTTCCAGTTGCCGAGCAAGGCATTGAGGTCAGCCATGCCGACAAAACCGTCGCCGGTGATATCGCCCTGCGACAGATCGCCGAACGGCACGGTTTTGCCCCAATTGCCCAGCACGAGGTTCAGGTCATAGATGCCCACAAACCGGTCGCCGTTGAGATCGCCAAGCAACCGGTGAAAGTGGAACACGCCGTCTCCGCTTAGCGGTGTGCCGGAATCGTTTGTGACACCGTCGGCCAGCACACGCAGCTCATACAAGCCGTCGGCGAGATAAGCGCCGCTGAAATCGATCGTCGCGGACAGTCTGTCAGCAGACAGCGAAACCGTAAAAGCCACGGGCTGGCCGCTGCCGGTGTTGGTCAGTTCAAACGCGACCGATCCGAGATTGATCGGCGTGTTGAAGGTGACGCTGATGCTGTGGATCGCGTCCTGGGACGAGCCGTCGGCGTTGACCTGATAGCCCGAGATAACGGGGGCGATGGTCGTGCCGGCGATGGTTGTTTCGGCATCGGGTGTTGCCGGGGCCTGTTCGACGTTGCCGACGTTGTCGCGTGCGACGGAGTAGAAGGCGTAGGTGTGGCCCGCCTGCCCGGTGTAGGTGGCCGTGGTCTGGGTCGTCTGACCGAGCCAGAGCGTGAACGCCCCGCCGTCGATCGAGACAAAGATATCGTAGGACTCGATGCCCGAGCCGTTGGATTCATCCAGGCCGGACCATGCGACCTCAAAAGCATTGCTTGGCGATGTCGCGGGCAGCGCGGTGACGGCGCTGCTGGGCGCGGTCGCGTCGATGGTGTTGAAGATGGCGGGCGTGTCGATCGGGCCGTTGACGTCGAAGACGATGGTGGCCTGTGCGTCGATGACGTCGCCGGTTACCACGCCGGCCTTCGGGCGGACCGAGTATTGCACGAACCCTTCGCCGACACCGTTGTCGTCGTTGACGGGCAGCAGACCGATCAGCGGGTCGAATGGCAGCTCGCCGGTGCCGGGGTCGATGGCGGTGAAGCGCCAGAACGCTTCGTTGGTTTCCAGGTTGATCCCCGCGAACACGTCGACGTAGACGCCGCGCGTCTCTGTCAGGTCGATACGCGTCTGGTAGAAGGCGCGGTTATCCGGGACATCGATCAGCGTCTCGGAGAGCTGGATATCACCCAGCCGGAAGGTGCGCGCGTCGAGGTTGTCATCCAGCGGGGTGGTGATCACGATCTCCTGCGCGGGCGCGTCGGCGATCTCGGGATCGTTCTCGAAGCGGATCGTGTAATCCAGCGGCTGGTTTACCGGGACAAACTTCTCGGGGCCGAAGCCTTCCGGCCCGAGGATGTCGTTGGGGTCGCCCGAGCGGTGGCGGATCGTGGTGAGGACAAAGTCGCTTGGGCCGTCTGGCGAAGCGGGGTCGCGAGGCTGGCGTGTGATGAGGATGTCCTGCCAGTGCAGGTCGTACTCGACGATGAAGGGGACGTCGAACGCTTCGCCGTAGAGTTCCAGGGCCCAGAGCCTGCGGGTGACGTATTGTTCGTACCCGGTTCCCGGGTTGCCGGGCTTGAAGTCCACGGTGTCGGCGGCGCTGAAGTAGACGAAGTAATCAACGCGGACGGTACGTTCGTTGATCGCGGTGAGTGTGGCGAAGCCCTTAACCTCACGGATGTCGCTGAAGACCTGCCCCAGCCCGCCGCCGTTACCGGTGCCCTGGCCGGTGGTATTGGCGCCGCCGGCGAGGTTGCCCGGGATGTCGAAGATGTTGTCGTAGTTGTGCTGGCGCACCAGGTCGTCGCCGTTGGTGGCGTTGAACGCGGGCGTGATGTCCTCGAACATGACGTACCGGGTTCCGGAGGCCTGGATCTCGGTGATGGAGTAGGTGCCGTTGGCGAACGCCTGACGGAAGTAGTTGCCGGCAAACGTTTCCGCGGTGGCCAGCGCGGTATTGAGCGTGGCCTGTTCCATGAAGCCGTGGGCGGTGGCGGAGCCTTCGGCGATCTGCGAGAACTCGCTGTAGGTCCTGCGGCTGGGCGGCCCTTCGGGGCTTGACCCGAGGAACTCCTGCCAGATCTGCGCGGTCTGCCTGCCCCACTTCACGGTGGCGGCGGAGACCCAGTCGAACTCGAGCAGGGCCTCCATGCGGAGCAGGGCCTCCATGATCTCGGGGTCGGGCGTGCGGAATTCCGCGCCGGTGTTTGAGTAGGCCTTTTCGGCGTTGATGATGCTGACGAAGCCGCTGCCGGTCTGGCCGTTGTTTTGGGCCTGGCCTTCCTGCGACTGGCTGACCAGCGGGGCCGGTGCGGGCGGCGTGAAGGTGATGGTGCCCAGGTCAACCAGTCCGCCCTCGCCGATGACGACGTTGTCGATGCGTTCACCGTTATTACCGGTGAAGAACCAGAAGGTGTAGGTGCCCGGCGCCAGGCCGCTGAAGCCGAAGGTGTTGCCGGTCGTGTATTCGAAGATGTCGCGTGTGGGGTCGGCGAGGTCGGGTGCGGCGAGGATGAAGGTCTGTTCATCCACAGGGACGCCGTTGTAATTAAACGTGCCGGTGACGGAAGCGCCGCGTCCGAGGGTGATATCGGGCAGCTCGACGGCGGGCTCGATCTTAAAGTCCGCGATGAGTGTGCGGAGGTACCCGTCGGGTTGCAGCCTGGCGGTGAAGGTGCCGGACGGCGCCAGGTTCATGTCGTAGTAGCCCGACGCGTCGGTGATGGTCTGGTAGACGGTGTCGCCGTTCTCATCGATAAGGCTGATAAAGACATTGGCCAGGGGCAGGTTGGTCTCGGCATCGAGAACGCGGGCCTTGGCCAGGGGGATGCCGGCGTCGGTCCGCAGGAGCACGTCGCGCGCGGTCTGCCCGGGCAGGACGGTCGCCTGGACCGCCGGGTCATCGATGAGTCGCGCGCCCTCGGCGCCGAACGTGTACGTGCCGGGCTGGATGTTGAAGAAGATGAATGTGCCGTCGTTAAGCGAGCGTACGGTGTAGGCCTCGCCGGTGGTATCGTCGCTGGCGGTGACCTTGATGCCGCTGATATCGACGGCGAAGTCGGGCGCGTGCAGCTTGCCGACGATGGCGTTGCCTAGGTCGGCGGCGGCGAACTGTAATTCCAGGGCCAGAAGGTGGTCGGGGTTACGGTTGTCGCCCAGCTCGGCGGGGAGCAGGTTGGCGTTGCGCGAGAGCATGGCCAGGTAGCCGCCCCAGGTCGTGCCGTTGCGTGTGATGATCTGGTCGAAGGCGGCGTTGAAGGTCGCCTCGTCCATACCCATGCGCGGCATGCCCGCGCGGAGCGCTTCCCAGTCGTATGTTTGGGTCGTGTCCTGCACCAGGCGGTCGATGATCGTCGTGGAGGACCCGGCACCCGCGCCGGCGAAACCGGATGCCAAGGGGCGCGACGAGGCCTGGTCCGGACGGAGGATGCCGGCCGGCCCGTCGTCGAGGCCCGCGCCGTAGAAGGTCATCATGCTCGACGAGCGTTCGGCACCGGTATCACCTACGAGGTTGCTGGCTTCGACGTAGAGCAGCGGCGCGAGCGCGTCGTTCAATCCGTCGTTGCCCCATACAGCGGTGATGGGGAACTGCCGGGTAGCGAGGGAAACCGCCGAGGGGCCGATCAACCGCGGCGTGTTGGTGCCGCCGCCGCCGGCGACGACCTCAACGGCACCGACCAGCGTGTCGGTGGAGCCGTCTTCCTTGGTGATCAGGACGTCGTAGAAGCCCGGCGTGAGTCCGCGCAGGTCGAAGGTGGCGTAGGCGCGGGCCTCGTTGACGGGGTACATCACGGTGGCGGCGCGGTCGACGCCGGTGCCGAGCAGTCGCGCCTGGACCGTGCGGTCGAAACGTGCGCCGTTGATCTGCAGCGTGCGGTCGCCCGCGTTGCCGGCCCGGCCGTAGCTTGTGTCAAGGATCGAGAAAGGCACGAGCCGCGCGGTCAGTTCCACCGTTTGGCTGCCGCCGGGCACGGAGGTCCCGTAGACGCCGATGTAGTACCGGCCACTGACCGTGTCGGGGATCACCAGCCGGCTGTCAGCCTGAAGCGGGTTCTGCACCGCAAAATCGAAACGGTCACGTGCGGGCACATCTCCCTCACGCGCGAACAGTTCGACCACGACATCGGCACCCAGCGCATCGACGTCCAGCACGAATGTCTGATCGTCCGGCAGGTCGATCGCGAAGTAATTGAACCGGTTGGCGCGGAGCGTGATCGGCGTGGCCGTATCGAGCGACAGGGTCGGGATATCCAGCGCGAACGCGTCGAGCGAGGCGGAGGCGTTGTTGGTTTCGTCGGTCTCGATGACCTGGTTGAGGATGTCCGAGCGGACGATCACGTAGTAATCGCCGGGCAGCAGGCCGGGCAGCGGCGCGGTGGCGGTGGCGCTGTAGCTCTGGCCGGGCAGCACGTTGGAATCCCGTTTGACCTCGGCGAACCGGCGGTCGTTGATGTCCCAGGTCTGGTCGGTGGAGAGATACAGCGTGTCGGTCCAGGGGCCGATGGCGACGTTCGGGCCGTCGTTGGTGACTGTGTAGGTGATGGTCGCGTCCTGGCCGGCGGTCGCGGAGACGGGGACGGTGATCGTGCCGGCGACGAGGTCCACCGGCGGGGCCAGCGCGATGGTGATCACCTGGTCCTCGTAACCGACGTTATTCAGTTCGCCGGTGGATGTTTCATAGACGCGGTTGCTGGCGTCGGTTCGGACCAGAACGTAAAACGAACCGGTCACGCCGACCGGGAGTTGGGCCGAGCGCGTGATCTGGCGCGACTGCCCGACGCCCAGTGTCAACGGCTCAAAATAAGTGCCCATCAGGACGTCGCCGGAGTCCAGCAGGCGGTCGGCCGAGAGGTAGACCGTCTCGTAGATGGCCTTGCTCACCGCGGCGGTGCCGGCGTTGCGCGTGGTGTAGGTAACGGCGATATTGCGTCCGCTGTAGGCGGAAGCGGGGATATCGACGGCCTCGACGACCAGGTCGGCCGCCGGGGCGGGTGTGATCGCCGTGGTGTTGTCGGCGGGCAGGACGTTGTTGCTTTCCGAGCCGGCCTCGAAGACACGGTCACGGTTGTCCGTCTGGATCACGATGTAGTAATTGCCGGTCAGCCCGTCGGGGATGTGGATCGACTCGTTGCGCGTGTAGGACTGGCCCGCGCCCAGCGGGTTGGTCCGCTGGAACTCGCCGATAAGGATGTCCGCCGAGCCGCCGAGCGCCGGATCGAGGGAAAGGTAAACCAGGTCGTTCCAGGTGGTCGCGTTGGTCGTGGCCGTGCCCTGGTTGGTGACGGTCCACTCGATGTTCACGGATTGGCCGGAGAACGCGCTGGGGACCGGGGTGATCGAAGTCACCGCGAGGTCGGCGGTGTCACGCACGATCGTGACCGGCTGCAGCAGGATATTGTTGGCGTCGTCCAGCTCGTAGGCTTCCTCGTTGTCATCTATGGAGAGGATCAGGAAATAATCACCCGGCGCGACGGAGAGCGGGATGTTCAGCGCCGCAAGGTCGATCGTGTAGCTGTCGTTGAGCGCCAGGCCCGTGGTGTGCAGGATGCTGGTCAGGCGGAGCGCGCCGCTGATGTTGCCGGTCGAGGAGAGGTAGATATCGTCGTACCAGCGGTCGGTGGTGGTGTTGCCCAGCCCCTGATTCTCGACCGTGATTTTCAGCGGCATCCCCATGCCAGCCGCGGCGATCGCCGGGGCATCGACCTGCGTCACCACCAGATCAGGCGGCGTCAAGGCGACGTCGATCGTGGAAACAGGCGAACCGATATTGTTGTTGTTATCCAGCTCAAAGACCTGGTCGGACTGGTCGGACACTACGAAGAGCGTGTACTCACCGCTGATCCCGTCGGGGATGCGGAACGAGGTGGACACGTCATAGCCTTCGCCGGGTTCGAGCGGGTCACGGTGGAGGACCGAGCCGAGGAAGATGTCTTCATTGGGATCGAAGATGCCGTCGAGCGAGAGGTAGACCCGGTCGGTCCAGTTGTCGTTGGGCGTGCCGGTCGCGCCGTCGTTATTAACGTGGAAGCTGACTGCAAGCTGCCTGCCCGCTTCCGCTTCCGTCGGCGCGACAATCGAACTGACCACCAGGTCCGGCGGCGGCGTCAGGAAGATGTCCGTGGGTGTCGGGTCGACGCCGACGTTGTTGCCCTCGAACGCGAACTCGAAGACCTGATTGCGTCGATCGGCTTCGACGATGAAGTAGTACGGCCCGGTAAGGGCGACCGGCAGCGCGACGGTGTGCTCGGCCGTGTAGAAGGCGTCGGGCGCGAGCACGCCGTTGTGGACGAACTCGCCGAGCAGGATGTCCAGTCCGTCGAGCGTGTCGTCGGCGGAGAACCAGACGCGGTCGTACCACTTATCGGCGACGGTCGCGCCCAGGCCCTCGTTGCGGACGGTCCAGCGCAGCGTCATGGGCTGGCCGGAGAACGCGGCGGGCGGCGCGTCGACGTTAATCACCTGCAGGTCCGGTGGCGGGGTGAGTTGGACATCGACCAGCTGGCTGACGCCGATGTTGTCGCCTTCATTATCCAGCTCGAAGACGCGGTTGGTGCTGTCGGCCATGACGAGCACGTACCGTGGGCCTTGCACGCCGTCGGGGACGGTGACCGTCATGGTCTGCTCGTAGCTCTCGCCGGGGTTGAGGAACGCGGGCGTGGGCTTGGAGCCTAACCCGATATCCAGGCCGTCGAGCTGGCCGTTGGTCGAGAGGTAGAGCTGGTCGCGCCAGTTTGCGGCGCTGGTCGGGGCGTCGCCGACATTGGTCACGCGCCAGGTCACATCGAACGACTGCCCGGAGAAGATGATCGGCGGCGCGGTAACGAGCGTAACGACGAGGTTCGGGAACGGCGACCGTGTGACCGCCACGGGCGTATCGTCCGCCGTGGCGTTGTTGCTTTCACCGGTGTTTTCGAAGACATGGTTGAGGAAATCGGTGGTGACGACGAAGTACCGATCTCCCGAGAGGTCCGGCGGGAGCTTGACGTTGGCCGAGCGTGTGACCGAACCGCCCGCGGGGATCGCGCCGTCAAAGATGAAATCGCCCAGCGACTGGTCGCCGCCGGCCGCGGCATCCGGGGAGATCCAGACACGGTCGGTGAACTGCCCGACAAAGTCGGCGGTCCCGTTGTTGTAGACCGTCCACGTAACCGTGACGATCTCGTTGGAAAGCGCGGTCGCAGGCGCGGTGATATCGGTCACCGTCAGGTCCGGCAGCGGCGGGTATTGGAACGTGATAGGCGAGGCGGTCGGTGTGATGTTGTTGTTATCGCCGACGTGTTCGTACTGGGTGTTGGTCGCGTCGGTGCGGATGATGATAAAGAAGTCGCCCGCCTTATCGACCGGGATGTTGACAAGCTGCGTGCGCACGATCGACTCGCCGGCGGCGATGGTGCCGGTGCGGGCGAAGCGGCCGAGGAACCGGTCGGACGTGCTGTTAAGTGCGTTGTCGGTGGAGAGGTAAACGTCGTCGTAGATCGTGCCGGTCGCGTCGCCGTCGCCCTGGTTATGGATGGTCCAGCTGATCTCGATCGGCCCGCCGGTGAGTTGCGGGGACGGGGGCGTGGTGATCTGCGTGATGACGAGGTCGGGCAGCGCCGGCAGCGTGATCGGGATTACGCCGGTCGAGCCGACGTTGTCCAGCTCGCTGTCTTCGGGCTGCGTATTCAGCGCGTCGGTGCGGACCAGTATCTGGTAATCCCCGGCGAGCAGGCTCGCGGTCAGAGGCAGGTTCAGCGTGACGGTCCGTGTGTAGGCGGCGCCGGCAAGCAGAGGCGACTCGGTAGTCGCATCGACTTCCAGCAACAGCCGGTCACCGGAGCCGATTGTGCCGTCGGTGGAGAGGTAGATGCGGTCGATCCAGCCCTCGACCGCGTCGTCGGTGCCGTTGTTTCGGACGGTGTAGGTCAGTTCGAGCGTCGAGCCGAACTCGGCGTCGGGGCCGGGCACGACGGACTCGATGGTGAGGTTGGGCGACTGGATCGAGAGCGTCGCGGTGAAGCTGTCGGTCACTTCGCCGCCGGTGCCGTTGTCGTTTTGATCCATGACCTGCCCGACGGAGTCGGTGATGTTGGGTCCGATCGTCAGGGTGTAGATGCCCAGCGCGAGCTGATTGGTGAAGGTGACGGTGATCTTGTCGCCGGACGCTGAGACAGACTGGATGGCGGCGAGCAGGTTCGTGCCGCCGGGGCCGGTGAACGCGGTCACGTCCTGGATCGACACGGTATCGCTGTCGATTGGTTCGTCGAAAGTCAGCGTGATGGTGTTGAAGGGCGCGGCGGCTTGTGTACCGGGCGTCTGCGCGATGACCTTCGGGCCCGTGCGGTCGATGGTGAAGACGCCGCTTGCTTCGGAGTTCCCGTTGCCCGCGAGATCGGTCACCGCGCCGGCGTTGAGCGTGAACCCGAAGTCGCCCGCCGTGTCGGGCACGTTCAGCAGGTAGCGGACGGTCTTGCCGTCCACGACCTGGAACCCGGTCACGGTCCCGCCGTTGGTCAGTGTCAGGTCGGAGGTATCGACGGTTGTCAGGTCGATCGCTTCATCGAAGGTAACCGTAAGTTGCGCCGGCGGCTGCGCGAAGCGTTGGCCGTCAAACGGCGCGGTGCTGACGACGCTGGGGCCGGTCGCGTCGGGTGTAGTCGTGGCGTTAGTTAGCAGGACATACGAACCGCCGGCGAGGCTCTCGGCGTTGACCGCAATGGTGTAAAGCCCTGCGCCCGCGACGGGGACGGTGTAGGTGAGGAACGCGTTGCGCCCGTCCAGGCCGTTGCTGTCGCCGGCCACGACGTTGCCCGCCGCGTCCAGCAGTTGCAGCGCGGGATCGAGGTCGTTGACGGGTTCACCGATGCCGCCGGCGGGGGTCGCCGTCTGGAGCGTGATCGTCTGGCCCTCGGTCAGTTCGATGGTGTAACGGTCCACCGTGTCGCCGCCCGCCGCCGCCCAGGCGACCGCCTGTTCCAAAAGCTTATCGGGTGAACCGCTGCGCAGCGGGTTGCTGGTCGAGTGGTCCGCTTCGTAGACCGAGCCGAGATAAACGCTGCGTCCAACCTCGCCGATCAGGCGGTAAACAACCGTATCCACGCCGCCGCTTCGGCCGAGTACGATCGAGCCGGGCTTGCCGACGGCGCCGCGCTGCGTGCCGACCGTCGTGTAGCCGGGCGCAAAATCGTTCAGACCGGCCGTGATCGGGTGGTCGATATCCAGAATGTCGATGTTGTTCGGCGCGGTTACGCGCTCCGAAGAAAGCTGTATGGGCGAGACGGCGTCGATATCCGCCGCAGCGCGCTCGAAGGGCGTGGCGGCCAGGAGCCAGGGCGCATCGCCGACGAGCACCAGCCCGCCCCCGCCTTCAACGAACTCGCGCAGCATCTCGGCGAGCCCGCCTGCCGTGCGCATCCCCTCGACGCCCGCGGTCACGATCACGTCATACGCCGCGAGGTCGGCCGCCGAGGTGATATCCCCCGCCGTGAGCCGGACCGCGTTGAAATCAAAGACGGTTGTGTCGTTAAGCTGGTTGATCAGCCGGTTCGCGTCGTTGCTGGACCCGCCGACCGCCGGCATATCCAGGTGCGCGATGCGGATCGTCCGGCCCTCGACCGAGGACCGGCCCAGCGCGCCGAGTACGGCCTGCGCGGTCAGCGCGCGGTCGCCGTCACGTTCGAGGTTGAACAGCGCATCGCGTGTAGCCGTCAGCACGTAAGGCCCATCGCCGACCACGCGCAGGTAGTATTCGCCGGCCGTGGGCGCGACAAAGCCCGCCAGGCTCGCCACCGACCCGCCGTCCCCGCCGTAACTGGCCGCGAGCACGACGCCGGCGGCATCGAGCAACTCAAACGCGACACCGCCGGGCTCCGGCTCGACTTCAACCACCAACGCAAAAGCCGAGAAGTTGGCCGATGAGCCGGGGTCTTCCTCTTCATCCACGAGTTGGACCTGGTTCCACCAGTTGGCCACCACATCCAGCGACTGGCCGGCCGACAAAGAGAGCTTGTAGAAGTCGGCATCAGCCGCTGTTTTATAGTCCACGTCGATGTGCAGCGCGGATGACGCGGTGCCCGAAACGGTCGACGAAGGCTTGACACGGATCGTCGCTTCGCCGTCGGCGGTCAACGCACGCCACTCATCGGCACTCAGCGTCAACGTCGCGGGGGCTGAGTTGCCGAAGTAAACAAAAACGTCCTGCTGCGACAGGCCTTCGAGCGTAACTTCCAGGTACTCATCAGCGTCGTAGATCGAGAGGTTATCGACATCAAACGTCAGCGTGACCGGGCCGATCGGGTTTGGACCGGGTGCGAACTTGAACGTGAGCAGGTTCGGCGAGAAAACCGTGCCCGTGATCGTCTGGCTGTCGTGGTAATCGGTACCCGTGACGTTGCCGGTGACGGCCAGGTGCTCCGCGCCGTTGCCCAAGGCGATCGCGGAGCCGTCCAGCGACTGGGCGTTGGCGATCGAATCGTTGCCCGCCACCTGCAAAGCGGCGTTGAGTGTCGCCTGGAGTTCATACCCACCCACCCCGGCGGCCGAGGTGATCTCGATGACGTACTGGCCGCTGACGGGGAGCGCCGTGGGCTGGATCAGCAACGAATCGCCCGCGGCCGACGCGACCGTGTCGAGCAGCACGGCACCACCGGGGTCCAGCACGCGCACGTGCATCTGAAGCTCGGGGGCCAGCGCCTTGAGGCGGAACGACAGCTTCTGCCCGGCGTCGGCATCCAGCACAAAGGTATCGACGTCGCTCGCTTCGCCGATCGCGCCGCGCAGCGGGTCGTGCGTATGCACCCGGCCGCCGGACGGGCCGACCTCGTAGAACGTGGGCAGCGGTGTGTTGGTCGGGCGGTCGACGGAGAAATGCAGCACGAAGTCATCGCCGGGGTGCCCGTCGCCAGAAGGCAGCGTGCTGTTGGGCGAGCCGTCGAGCGGGAAAAAGTCCAGGCCAGAGATGTGGATCTCGTTGTCGCCGACGTCCCCGATGATCAGGTCCGGCGAAGCGCTGGCCAGGTAACGTAGCTCATAGAGGCCCTCGTCGAGCTGTCCAAAGAACGTATCGATCCTCGGCACGGGGCTTGCGGTGTAGCTGAAGTTGGTCGGGTTGCGTACGTCGCCGGTGAGCAGGTTGGTCAGCTCGACGTCTTCGCCGGTCAGCACGATGTAGCCGAACATGCCGGCGGACACGAAATCGAGCAGCTCTTCCGAGAACTCGACGGTGTGGTTCAGCCCGCCAGGCGAAAGCACCGCGCCTTCGGTGAGCGTGCTGGAGATGACGCGCGGCCCCTCTTCCCGGTAAGTGAAGGTGCGGGAGTAGCCCTGGAGCGGCTGGCCGTTGAGGTCGGTCAGCGCGCCGGTGAGGATCTCCAAAGTGTATTCGCCGCTGGGCGCGTTGGGCGTGAACATCCCGAACGACAGGGAACCGCCGTCGCGCACCGTGACGGACGAAGCGCTGAACACCTGGCCGCCCGGCCCGGTGATGAGCAGGTCGCCCACGTCCACGCTGGCAGGGTCAACATTGGCCGCCAGATAAACGTAGGCATTCTGCGGGAACGAAACGATATCAGGTAGCGCATTGGGGAACCGCACGGGCAGCGCGATCGTCTGCACCGAGGGGGCGATCACGCCGGTCGCGCCGTCCACACGCAGGACGTAGGCGCCCATAGCGCTGGTCTGCGACCCGATCCGCACGGTGTAGACCTCGTTCGCGTTCGCCGTACCGGGCACGCTGAACGTGGCCGTCGCGTCATCAGACCCGGAGGCGTAGTCATCCGCGAGCACATTGCCGAAGCGATCAAGCAACTCAACCTGGACGAACATATCCGGCGCCAGCCCGTCGACCGTCACGGTCAGGCTGTCACCGGGGTTGACAGCGAACTCGAACCGGTCCGTGTCAGGGTTACCCGCCGCGCCGTTGATCGCGAGCGTCAGCTCGTAGTAACCCTGCGAAGCGCCGGAGGAGCTTCCGCTCTCTTCGGTGTAGGGATCGTAGTCGTAGTTGTCGTAAGAGCTGATGCCCAGGTAATAATAGTCGTCGTAGTCGATCGTCCATTCGATGTACGAATCCCCGGAGAAGGACTCGCCCGGCGCGGGATCGTCGTCGCTGACCGCGATCTCGTTGCCGGAGGAATCGAACAGACGCAGGAGCGAGTCCAGCCCGTAACCGATCCCGCTGCTGTCGAGGTCGGCGGTGAACAGCGTGCCGAACTCGAGATAGCCCAGTTCGATGAAATCCACATCGTAGAGCGGGTCGAACAGGTCGAAGTTGTCGCCGATCTCGCCGGTGACCTGCCAGACCTCCGACTCGTAGAAATCAACGTACCCCGAACTGTAAATGGTGTCGTTGGATTCACTGAACAGGTCGGTGGTCATCCCGGCGCCCGCACTCACGCCCGCGCCGTCACCGAGGTGCGCAAGCAGCGGCAGGCCCGGTTTGATGGCCTGCGGGATAAAGCCTGTGATATCGTCCGGCTCGTAGCCCATCTGGGCGTCGATCGTGCCGAAGAGCGTGTAGGGCTCGGTCGCGTAACCCGTGACGCGGATGAAGTACGTCCCCGCCGAGGGCGCGACGAAATTGGAGATGCGTGCATCGACGGTGTCCGCGCCGCGTCCGCCGAGCGTCAGGACGTTGCCCGACGGGTCGAGCAGCTCGATCTGAATGATCTCGGGGCTTAAGCCTTCTACCGCCACGCTCAGCGACTGGCCCGCCGTGAGCGAGAGCGCGTAGACATCGGTGTCGGAGGGGTCCATCTGCCCGCGGACGGCGAACCGGCTGCCGCCGAGCGCGCTGGGTAGCGGCGTGACCGAAGCATCCAGCGATTGGGCCGAGCCGGGGGTGTCGTTGTCCGGCCCCCCCGCCGCTTCTACTTCCACGGCCGAGTTGATCACCGCGCGGACCGTGTAATTACCCAGCCCGCTGACATTGGCGATATCGATGGTGTAGACGCCTGCCGAGGTTACCAGCGACTGGATGATCGCCGGCTCGTTAGCCGCGTTGGCGAAGACCGTGGTCGGCGAACCGACGCCGGGCGTAACCGTAACCGACGCGAGCAGCGACGGGTCGAGCGGCGAAATCTCGACCGTCAGCGTCTGCCCGGCATCGACCGTTACTTCATAGCTGTCGGTCTGGGCCGGCGCGGTGAAGCTGTCAAAGACTGCGGGCGATGAGCGGACCAGCGACGAGCTTGGCGCTACATCATCCATGGGCAACGGGGTGCCCGAAAGCAGTAAGCGCAGCTCAAGATTCTCCAGCCCTTTATTCGAATGCGACATGTTGGCCTATCCCACGGTTTGTATAAGATCACCACAGCGGGGCAGGCCGGTAAAGTTGAAAGGTGGCCAGACGAGATGAGTGAAACATCTCCTCCCCTAGATTCACGGTTAGCTAACGTCTTGTAAAATAAATATATGCGAAAACAATGCGGCCGTCAATGGTTTTTCTGTATATGCCGTGCAGTCAACCACTTAAATGTGTGCGGCCCGGCCCCACATCTGACACGCCGCACACTCGGTGTCCATCAACAGCGCAGGGCGAACCCGGCGGTGAATTTAACCCCGGATTGCTGACAAACACAAGGTTCACAAACCGGTTTCTGACAGAATAGTACTGAAAATAAGGGCGGTTTATCAGGCAACAGGCAGAGCGGCAAACGCCGAATTATCCAGGTTAACACCCCCGTTCTATCTCTATCACGGGCGGGCGGGGCCGTGGTGTTACAGATGCGGCCACAACGCCTAACAACTCAATCGCCCGTTCTTATAGAATCTCTATAAAAGCGGACGGCTATCTCGCCGGGGCATGTGTAATATCGGGTAAGGACTTCCTGCTGTCCTCGGATATTAATGACACAGGCGGCACGGCGGCCCCGGGGCCGAAACCCGTCATCAGGGGCGCTGCTTTCCGGGGTAAAACCCCGCCGTTGGTTTCGACGACTTGCCGGTACCAAGCGTAAGAATCCTTGGGCGTGCGTTTTTGCGTCTTGAAATCGACGTGGACCAGGCCGAACCGTTGATCGTATCCCCAGGCCCACTCGAAGTTATCCATGATCGACCACAGGAAAAACCCGCGGATGTCGATCCCGTCGTCGGAAGCTTCACGCAAAGCACACAGGTGGCGTGCGAGGTAATCGATGCGTGGCGTATCGTGAACCTTGCCGTCCTGGTGGACCCAGTCCATGCCCGCGCAGCCGCTTTCGGTGAGATAGATCGGCAGGCCGTAGCGTTCGTAGATGAAACGAGGCCCCCAGTAGAGCGCCTCGGGGGTCACGGGCCAGCCGATCTGTGTGTAGGGCCCGCCGGGCGGCGGCGCGACCCGCCGCGCACCGCCCTTTTCATCCGCACATACATAACCACACTGGTAGATATTCGCCCCGTAGAAGTCCATCGGTTGGTGGATGATGGGCATGTCAGCCTCGAAGCCGGCGGGCATATGCTTGCCGTGCAGCGCCAGCCCGTCTTCGGGGTATTTGCCGAGTAACGCGGCATCGGCGTACCAGGTGGTATTGAAAAGCCAGCCGTGCCCTTCGCCGACGCGCAGTGTCGCGGCGCGGGCGGCTTTAACGTCGGCGGCGCTTGTTGTGGCCGGAATCGCGGCGCAGCCGACCACGGCCCAGCCTATGCTCGGTTTGCGTTGGGCTCGCTCGCGGATTACCCGGACAGCCCGGCCGTGCGCCAGCAACGAATGGTGGATGATGCGCAGCAGTGACGGCAGGTCGTACTTCATGCCCGGCGCGTGAGCGCCCGTGCAGTGCCCGTGGTCGATGTAGACCTGAGGCTCGTTGAGCGTCATCCAGTGGCTGACGCGGTCGGACAAACGGTCGACGACGAGTTGGGTGTAATCGGCGAACCAGTCGGCGGCATCGCGATTCAACCAGCCGCCGCGGTGGAAAAGGTGAAGCGGGAAATCCCAGTGGAAGAGCGTGACCCAGGGCTCGATCCCACGCGCAAGCAGCGCATCAACCAACCTGTCATAAAACGCCAGCCCGGCTTCATTAGGTTTGCCGGATTCATTCATCACGCGCGGCCAGGCGATCGACAGCCGGTAGGCACCCACGCCCAGCCCGGCGATCAGGTCCGCATCCTTTTCATATAAATGGTAGTGATCGCAGGCGACCCGCCCGGTGTGCCCACCCCGCACCGCGCCGGGGTGATCCGCGAAAGCGTCCCACACGCTGGGGACACGCCCGTCCGCCTCGGTAGCCCCCTCGATCTGGTAAGCGGCGGCGGCTACGCCCCACGTAAAACCTTTAGTGAACGACATTCTGATTTTCCTTTGTCCCCAGTATACCCGCTGTTTATATTATTTCAATATGTTTCATTTGTTTCATGTGAGCGTTTTGCTATTTAAATCAGAAAAATGCAAAATAATCTTGACTCCCGCGCGTATCCCGTGTAATTTACTATGAATCGTAATGAAACATTTGATTCATTACCTGCAACAACCATTCACGCGGCTGAACTTGGAGGTTTAGACAGTGAGCACCGTCCGTGACATCGCCGCTTCCGTCGGCGTCTCCCCGGCGACCGTCTCCCGGTCGCTGAACAACCCCAACGTGGTCAGCCGCACGGTCCGCGAGAAGGTCCTGCGTGAGGCCGAGCGGTTGGGCTACCGACACCAGACTGAAAAGCGATCCACCATGCGTCACATCGGCTTGCTGTACCTCGACGAGGCCCCGGCCGGTCAGTACGTCGGCTACGACGCGCTGATCTGGGGGGGCGTGATCCGTGCCGCGCAGGCGCTGAAGGTGAACGTCGTCGCCCTGAATCCTTTGATCCGGCGCGACGGTGAATCGTTCGGCCAGTTCGCCGAACGCATGGGGGTGGACGGCCTGGTCGTCCGCGTCGATCAGCAGAGCCGACACCTCTGCGCCGAGATCGCTAACGACGGCATCCCCCACGTTGTCGTCGCCGACCGTTTCGATGACCCGAACATCAATTACATCCACTGCGATTCCAATGTCGCGTCGTGTACTGCGGTCGAACACCTGATCGAGCTGGGGCACACGACGATCGGCATCTGCCACAACGTCGTGATCGACACGGACCATCAGGACCGGATCGAGGGTTATTACTCCGCGCTCCGCAAAGCGGGCATCGAGCCGGACCCCAGGCTGCGCGTCCCCGCAACGCCCGACCTCGACGGCGGCAGCGCCGCGCTGACACAGTTCCTGTCGATGTCCAAGCCCCCGACCGCGATCTTCGCTACCGACCCGATGCTCGCCATCGGCATCACACGCCGGGCGCACGAATTGAAGCTGGTCGTTCCCGATGAACTTTCCGTGGTGGGCGTCGACGACGGCGACATGCGCCGCATCTCGCTGCCTTGCTACACCGCGATCCGGCAGGACGCCTCGGAGATCGGCTTCCGGGCCGGTCAGTGGCTCTGCCGAAACATCCGCAACACCGGCGACGGCAACAACCTCCAGCTACGCCTGGAAGCGTTCCTCGAGATCAATCAGTCCACCGCGCCGCCGCCGGTAAGCCCGGTCCGCATGACGCCCAACGGCCAGCGGATCAAGAGCTGACGCCCGCGCCGTATCACACGAAACAAAGGTTTAATAGCTGTGCCACGAAGAGGATTCACATTAATCGAACTGCTGGTGGTCATCTCGATCATCGCGTTACTCGTCGGCATCCTCCTGCCGGCGCTGGGCGCGGCCCGGCGCACCGCGCAGACGGCCGTCTGCAAATCAAACGTCCGCCAGGAGTTGACCGCGATCGCGCTGTACGGCAACGACAATCAGGACGCGCTGCCCGTCGCGGTCAGCTACGCCCCCGAACTGGGAACCGCATCCAGCGTGATGACCAAACCGGTTTTGTATATCCACCACGTGTTGATCCCCTACGTCGGCGGCGGCGAAGACACCGGCGATTACACACAGACGTTCCGCTGCCCGTCGCGCGAATCCGCGCAGAGCCCGCCCGGCTTCCCGGACCTCGATGACGAATTGCACACGCACTACCGATACAACTGGCAGTCCGCGTTCTACCGTTACAACATCCAGGCGTCGCTGTTCGGGTTCGCCGGGGCTCAGAAGGACCTCGTGATAAACAGTTCCATGATCAAGGAGCCGACGCTCGCGATGTGGGTGTATGACACGGTCTGGCCCAACTGGGAGGACCGCGACTTCGTCCACAACGAAGGCATCAATGTCGGGTACGCCGACGCCCACATCGAATCGGTGACCGCGATCACCTACAAGGAGAAGTCGAAATACGCGCCGCCGCAACCCGAGTGGCCTAACGAGTTTTTGCGCGAGGGTTGGCCTTATCCCAAGCCGTAAGGGGCTATAGGGAGATCACCCCGCATCGTATCAACACCGTGATTGGAGCTTGGAGGAACGATTCATGTCTAACAGAAGGGAGAAACGTATGAGCGGAGTTTCACGTTTAATCTGTTGTGCCGGCGCACTGGTTGCCGTCGGCCTCGTGTCGGCGCCAGCGTCGGCGGAGCTACTGACCAACCCGGGGTTCGAGGACACCGACACCAACGGCAGCTACGGTGACGGCTGGGGCAGCTACGGCGCGGCGGGCTTCCACGCTTTCTTCGGCGCTAACGGCCACGCCAGCCTGTTCATGGATACCCCCGGCAACTTCGGCGGCGTGTTCCAGACCGGCATCCCCGCGATCGCCGGCGACAGCTACACGTTCACGCTCACCGACGTGCGCATCGAATCCAACGCCGAAGCCAGCCTGCGCTTCGGGCTGGAGTGGTACCAGGGCGACGACGCCACCGCCGCCGGGCCGTTCGACATCGTGAATATCCCCATCCCCCCGACCGGCGACGGGCTGTCGTTCACGATGTCCGCTACCGCGCCCGCCGGCGCGATGTTTGTCCGGCCGATCATCCAGTTCGACAACGTCACCTCGACCGCGTCGGGCCAGGAGAACGCGTTTATTTTCGATGCCACGCTGACCCCCGAGCCGGCGAGCCTGGGGCTTTGCGCCGTGGGCGGCTTGGCGATGCTGGTGCGGCGTCGGTAACCAGCCGGATGGTCCGGGCCTGAACCGCGCGGCGGGTGTAGCGCCGCCGATCGGGCCCGGGCCGTTCCCCTGCTTTGACCGGGATTGTTTTTCCGTGAGTAAGAACAGCTACTACAAAGGACGCAAGATGATAAAGCAAACGGTACTGAGTATGGCGGTCGCGGTCGCGATGGCCGCGCCGGCGTCGGCGATCACAAACCTGCTGACCAATCCCGGTTTTGAAGATACCGATGCCGTGCCCGACGGGACCTACGGCGACGGCTGGGGCGCGTACGGCGCGGCCGGCTTTAACGCCTTCTTCGGCGCCAACGGCCACGCGAGCCTCTTCCCCGACTTCGCGGGTAACGTAGGCGGGGTGTTCCAGCTCGGCATCCCCGGCACGGCAGGCACGACCTACCAGTTCGACCTGCTGAACACGCGCATCGAATCCAGCTTCGACGCCGAGCTGCGCTTCGGGCTGGAATACTACGCCGCCGACGACACCACCAAGCTCGGCGAATCCATCGTCACCATCAATGCCGCTGCACGACTGGCCAACGGTCAGACCGACGGCAACGTCTTCAGCATGCAGGGCACCGCCGTGCCCGGCACCGCGATCGTGCGCCCGATCCTGCTGTTTGATAACGTCAACCCCGGCTACGTCGGCCAGTCGCAGGCAAACGTGTTCGTTTTTGATTCCTACCTCTCCGAGATCCCCGCGCCCGGCGGTGAGCTGTTAAAAAACCCCGGCTTCGGCGACGAGAACGCCGACACCAACCTCGGCGACAACTGGGGCAGCTACGGCGCGACCGGGTTCAACGATTTCTTCGGCGGCAACCCGCACGCCAGCTTCTTCGGCGACTTCACCGGCAACACCGGCGGCATCTGGCAACAGGCCGTCCTCGGCACGCCCGGAACCGAATACACCTTCGGCCTCGATGACGTACGCATCGAAGACAACTGGGACGCCGACCTTATCTTTGGCTTCGAGTTCTTCGGCGACGACGACTTCACCAAGATCGGCGAGGCCCTCACACTTGCCGACACCAGCATCACCGGCGACGGCCTGTCCTTCGACATCACAGCCACCGCCGTCCCGGGCACCAAGTACATCCGCCCGATCGTCCGCTTCGAGAATGTCAACCCGACCTACATCGGCCAGACGCTGGCGAACCTCTTCATCTTCGAGACCTCGCTGAGCGAAGCCGTATCCGCGCTCGTCGGCGATCTTAACGGCGACGGCTTTGTCGGGATCGCGGACCTGAATATCGTGCTGGGTAACTGGAACCAGAACGTGACGGCCGGTGACAAACTGCAGGGTGATCCTTCCGGCGACGGGTTCGTCGGCATCAACGATCTCAACGAGGTACTGGGCAACTGGAACGCCGGCACGCCGCCGTCGGCCTCGTCTGTCCCCGAACCGGCTTCGTTGGCCCTGCTTATGCTCCCGGCTACGATGATGTTGCGAAGGCGTGCATAGCCCACACGCCGATGATGAACACCGCAATCACCCACGGTCCGGCGGCTTAAACGCTCCCGGACCGATTCCACAACCGGGCGGGATACGCAGAGTTTGACCCGCGGATGCCGTGCAGCGTACAGGCTTAATGTTGTTAACGAGTAGACACCCCATGAAGTTCCGATACACGCTCGCCATCTTGTCCACTGCCGCCTTAAATGCGCCGCTTGCGTCCGGGGCCGAGGCCGAGGCCGCGATCGGCGTCTACCTGACACGCGGCAACCAGAGCAAACTGCTCTCAGCCGAGAGTGATCTTTCTTTCGTCTCCGGCCCAGGGTCCAACGCGACCAAGATCAACTTCGATACGGCCGGCACCTACCAGACCATGTCCGGCTTCGGCGCCGCGATGACGGATTCGTCCGCCTGGCTGATCCAGAACGAACTGAACCCGACGCAGCGTGATGCGTTGATGCAGCAGCTCTTCTCGCCCACCGACGGCATCGGCATCAGCTACCTGCGCGTCCCGATGGGCGCATCCGACTTCGCGCTGTCGCCATACACCTACAACGACCTGCCCAACGGCCAGACCGACCCGGGCCAGACCAACTTCTCCATCGCGCACGACCAGGCTTACATCATCCCGATACTCCAGCAGGCCAAGGCCCTGAACCCGCAGCTTGGGATGATGGCCACGCCCTGGAGCGCGCCCGCCTGGATGAAGAACAACAACTCGCTTGTCAACGGCTCACTGCAGAGCCAGTACTACGCCAGCTACGCCGACTACTTCGTTAAGTTTTTTAATGCTTATGAGGCGCAGGGCCTGACCTTCGACACGCTCACCGTTCAGAACGAGCCGCAGAACGCGACCAACCACCCGTCCATGACGATGAGCACGTTCCAGCAGAGCACGTTCATCGGCGACCACCTCGGCCCGGCGCTCGTATCGGCGGGGATCGACACGAAGATCGTCGCCTTCGACCACAACTGGGACAACTGGAACTACCCCGTCATCGTTATGAACGACCCCGAGGCCGGGCAATACACCACCGGCGCGGCCTTCCACGCCTACGCCGGCACCGTCGACCAGCAATCCAACTTCCACGACTTCTTCCCCGACAAAGACATCTATTTCACCGAGATCACCGGCGGCGACTGGGCGACCAACTTTTCGGACAACCTCGTCTGGAACATGCGCAACATCGTCATCGGCAGCACACGCAACTGGGCCAAGACCGCGCTGTTCTGGAATATCGCGCTCGATGAGAACAACGGCCCGTACCTGCCCGGCGGGTGCAGCACCTGCCGGGGCGTCGTCACCATCGATACGAACACCGGCGGTATCGACTACAGTGAGGAGTACTACAGCATCGCCCACGCCAGCAAGTTCGTTCAGCCCGGCGCGGTGCGCATCGAGACCGACTCGATCTCCGATGTCATCGAGACCGTCGGCTTCCTGAACCCGGACGGATCGCGTGTGCTGATCGCTCTGAACCCGTCCAACTTCTCGCGCCGGTTCGACGTGGTCGAGGGTGAGGAATCGTTTTCGTATCAACTGTCGGCCAAGTCCGTCGCGACCTTTGTCTGGCCCGGTGAAGTCCCGCTGGAAGGCGATCTTGATGGTGACGGGTTTGTCGGCATCGCGGACTTGAATCTCGTGCTCGGCGCATGGAACCAGAACGTCCCTCCGGGCAATGCGCTGGCTGACCCTTCCGGCGACGGGTTCGTCGGCATCGAAGACCTGAATATTGTGCTGGGCAACTGGAACGCGGGGACGCCGCCCGCCACCTACGCCGACATCCCCGAGCCGGGTGCGGCTGTGGTGTTGGGCGTGGGCGCCGTCATAATTGGCTTACGGCGGAGACGCTACTGAGCGGGCCAGTCATCCGTGCGGAACGGCGACGCGGGCAGGCCGCTGCCGTCGGTCAGGTTCGGCGAGGCCGGGTTGTCGGACCACGCGTAGCGGACTGCCACGGGATTGGATACTTGTTCTGCCCACACACGTGCCGTGCGCGGCGCGGTGATCTCCACCCGCGCCCAGTGCCAGCGTCGATCCGTACCGGCGATGGCGAACGAACCGATCGGCTGGCCGTCTGTCGATTGCAGTTCACCGGGACCGTCTTCATACGTAACGATGGCGGCGCCGTTCTCGAAGGATGCACCCTGCAACACCGGGCCATGCCCCGCGGCAGGAAGCCCGTAGACATCCGCCAGCGCCCATCGCGCCAGGCGTTCCCCTACGCCGCGTTTGTTTTTCGGGTGCCCATCGTCGGCATCGCCGATGTCGATCGTCACGGCCAGGCCGGTGTCGGCAACGCGCTTGGCTGTCAGCCGCTGTGCCTCACGCAGGCGCGCCCACGCCGAGTCACCGGGTTCCTGGGCGATCGCGCGGTAGTTCGGGAGCTGCACGATGCCAAAGTAGAAATGTTCCTGACCCCACGTATGCCGCCATGAATTGATCAATAACGTCATCAGCGTGTGGTACCGCTCACCCTGACCGACGTTGGCCTCGCCCTGGTACCAGATGCTGCCGCGCATCGCGAAGGGTGCCAGGGGCAGGATCATCGAGTCGTACAGGCTGCCCGCTCGCGACTGCGGACGTAAAGCCATCGGCAACCTCGGGGGCGAAGGTAGCGGCTTGCCCGCCTTCTCCGCCGCATCCCGCTCGGTCCGCCAGCGCTCGACCGCCGCCTCGTGCTCCTGTTCCAATTGAGGGCGCTGCGCATCCCGTTCGCGGTCGCGTTCGATGACCGAAGCAAATTCCGGAACGTCCCGGATCGACTCGATGGGCAGCCAGGATTCGCCGCTGGTCGCGCCCCAAGCGCTGACGATCAGGCCGACGGGCACATCCAGTTCACGCCGCAGTTCCAGGCCGAAGTAATAACCCGCCGCCGAGAAACGCTCCGCCGATTCAGGAGAGCAGGCCGCCCATTCCCCGACGATATCCTCGCCACGCGACACCACGTGGTTCTCCACACGCATCAACCGCA
>JAWKTA010000009.1:0-100883 GCA_041402025.1 Phycisphaerales bacterium
GCAAGTGTGGGTTCGAATCCCACCGGGGCCATTGCGATCGTGACCGCAAAAAAAATCCGCTTGATCGCTTTACCGTGATAATCCTCGACTTGCATCGGTTTCCCGCGGCCGCCCGGTCCGTAGGCACCTCCGGGTCTTTTTTTCTGTATAACCCGCGGTATAATCACTAGCACAACGTAAAAACCGGAGGGGCTTCACTTGTTCAGGAAGGGAGAACGAGGAGAAGTCCGCGATGTGGGAAGTCATCTGTGGGAGGCGTCCGCGCGGTCAGCGCGTCCGCCAGATTCGTGCCGTCCGGGGTCTGACCGCAGTTTTGGCGATCTTTCTGGGAACCGCATCGGCCGCAAAGGCGGGGGTATACAGCTTCCAGTGGGACAGGCCCGACGGGTTCGACGGCTCGGCCGGCCCGTTCCTGGCAGACGATCACGCGGGGCTGCTTAACAACCTCACCCTGACTTACGACTCCGACGCACAGCGCCTGACATTCCTGGCGGCGTTCGAGACCGCGCCGGGCGAGACCGACAATCCGTTCGGCCTGACGCTGGTGCTCAACAACGGCCCGGACATCACCGGTAGCACCAACGAATACGCAATACTCCGTTTCCTCACCGGCAACGAATCACGCAACCCCGTGATCTCCGCCTTCGTCTACGACGGCACCAGCCAAAAAAGCAATCAATGGTTCCACAAGCGGGCCGACCGCATCGCCACGTCACGTAACGACGCGAGCTGGGTCAACGCCGTAAGCGCCGTCGACACGGCGGCCGGACGAGTGATCGCCTTTGATATCGATGTTTCCGGCATCAACGGCTTCACACCCGCGGGCGGCAACCCGGCCGACTGGTTCGGCGTCGGGTTCGACGACACCATCGGCATGTGGCTTAACTCCTACACCCTGAACCTGCCCGGCGTTACCGGCAATGCACCGCTCTCCGGCCGAAGCTGGCAGCGCGGCTGGCTCTGGGGACCGCGCGGCAACGTAGACGCCGGCCTGTTCCGGTTCACCGACCAGGCTACCGCAATCAGCATCCCCGAGCCGGCGAGCCTGGCGATTATCACCGTCGGGCTGGGCGCGGTCTGTCGCCGTGGCAAACGCACAACCTGGTAAATCTATCACGGCTAGATTCACCCCCGGTCGGTTCGCTCTGATCGGTGTTGTTCATAAGACTGCCCGGCCCCGCTCACCCCGGGCGGGGTCAGGCCCGGAATCCTCCCCGGCCCAAAAAGCCGGGGTTTTATCTGCGCCCGTTCATGCCGCAGCCATGAAAAAAGCGGCCGTGGTGGCCGCTTCAACGTGTTCGGTTCCGGGTTTCCCGTCACTGGCTCGATGGGCCGGGGGTCACACGACGGATTTAAGTGGAGCTGACAGGGATCGAACCTGCGACCTCCTGCATGCCATGCAGGCGCTCTCCCAGCTGAGCTACAGCCCCATATTGCTGCCGAGGTTAGGCCCGGGAATCATCCCGGATAACCCTTCAGCGCGGGGGAGTATAAGCCCCACCGCCCCCGTCGGCAAGCCCGCAAACCGCTGCCGGGCGGGCTAAGCAGCAGTTCCCGGTCCATATTCCCCAAGCCCTGGTGTTGTGCTATGATTTAAGCAGTTCGGTGGCCCTCTGGAGACCCGCGTTGTCGCTTCAAGAAAAGCTGTACGATTTATACCTGCTCGACCTACAGGTCCGGGGTCTGCGGACCCGGCTCGACGCCGCGACCCGCCGGCTTAAACTCCTCAGCACGAAACTGGACCAACTGCGCCAACAGCAGGCCGAGCTCACCGATCAGCACAAGCGATCGATGGCCGAGGTCAACACCATGGAGCACCAGGCCTCCGACGCAGAGCAGCGTGTCGCCAAGCTCCGTGAACAGATGAACAGCGTGCGGAACAACAAGGAATACTCGGCCATGCTGGTCGAGGTCAACACGCTCAAGGACGAGAAATCCAAGCTCGAAGACCAGGCACTGGCCAAACTCACTGTAGCGGACGGCCTGAAGGCCCGCCTCGCCGAGATCACCGCCCAGGTCGATAGCCAGGCCAAGCTGGTCGAGGCCGCCAAGGGCGAGGTCCAGAGCGCCAAGGAAGAGGTCGGCGTGCAGCTCGACGACGCGACCGCCAAGCGTGACGCCGCCGCCACGGAGCTTCCGCCAGACATCCTCTCCACCTTCAAGCGTTTGGCCGACCATTACGACGGCGAGACGCTAGGTGAGATCGAGGAACAGGACCGCCGCCGCCGCGAATACACCTGCGGCGGATGCTACATGGAACTGCCGATCGAGCGCGTCAACGCCCTGATGATGAAGCCCGATCAGCTCGTCACCTGCCCCAGTTGCAACCGCTTCCTGTTCATCAAGCAGGACCTCAAGGCCGAGATCGGCGCGAAGTAAAACCGATGCAGCAATGGGCTGTATGGATGCGGCCCGGCACATACCCTCCACCTCTCGATCCGGGAATCTTTTCAGTTGAAACTAGTCATCCACTTCGACGGCGGCTCCCGGGGCAACCCCGGCCCGGCGTCCGCGGGTGTCGTCATTACCGACGCCGATACCGGCAAGCCCGTCCATGAAGCCGGCTACTTCCTGGGTAAGCACACCAACAACGTCGCCGAGTATCAGGGCCTGCTACGTTCGCTCGAAAAGGCGCAAAAAATCGGCGGCACCACGCTGGAAATCTTCAGCGACTCGGAGCTGCTGGTCCGCCAGGTCAATCGTGAATACCGCGTTAAAAGCCCGGACCTCAAGCCGCTGTACGAAAAAGCGGTGAAACTGCTCGGCGGGTTCAAGAATTGGAAAGTCACCCACGTCCGCCGTGACAAAAACGCGCGTGCGGATGAACTCGCCAACCTCGCGATGGACCACAAAGCCGACGTCACCGGCGACACCCCCGGAAATCCCAGAACCCCTGCCGAATCGTCATCCCCTCAAGCCTCCCCCCTCAAGCCTCAAGCCTCCAACCTCGCCTGGTCCGCCAAACTCAGCGGACGCAACGGCAAATGCCTCGCGGGCTGCTCGACGAACAACGAATACACCTTCGGCCCAACCACGCCCGAGGGCTTCTGCACCCACGCCGCCGCCGCCATGCTCGCCGACGGCCCGCTTCAGTGGGACAAGAAGAAAATCACCGGCAAAACCCGCTGCGCAGCCTGCGGTCTGGACGTGCAGATGCATGTCATCCACCGGGGGTAGACGCCTATTGCCGCAAACACGGCGATCTGCGATCGCCCGCTAAACATCGGGTAAATAACTATCGGACACGATTCGGGGGCCGGAATCGCCCCTCCGAACCGTTACGCCCCGCCTATCAGGCCCGGCAAACCCATGGCCTGACTCGATTTGACTGTTGCCCACGTCGCATTTGGCCGACCCAAGGATTACAATGGACCCGCAAGGCCCCCGGGAGCAGCCAAGATGCCCGGATGCCCCGCAGGGCCACGGAAGGATTCTGCCATGCTCATACGCAGCCCCAAGGACGTCGACGCGCGGACAATGGACATGCCCGGCGCGACGGGCGTCACCATGAAGCTGATGGTCGGCCGGGACGACGGCGCCCCGAACTTCGCCATGCGCCTGTTCGAGGTCCAGCCCGGCGGATGCACGCCCCGGCACAGCCACAATTACGAACACGAGGTGATGATCCTCGAAGGCTCCGCCGCCGTCGGCAGGGACAATGACCCGGCCAACGACACCACCGCCAACGCCGGCGACGTCCTGTTCATCCCCGCCAACCAGACGCACCAGTTCCGTAACCACGGCGCGGGCGTCCTGAAATTTATGTGCCTGGTCCCGACCGAGTTCGATTGCGGCGGCACCTGTTCGCCGACGCCCGGCTCGTTCTGACCGTTGACCTGTTTTGCTTTGTTGCCCCCCGGACTACCCGGCCCAAGCCGATGCCGAACCACGAGGACACGACGATGACACAGGAACCCGCCAAACGCCCGTCCTACTTCTCGTCACCCGACGGCATGTTCGTCGCCGCCGCGCTGCTGATGGTCGCGTCGGCGGTTGTTTCGATGGGCGTGTCGATCGCGATGACGAAAGTCACCTTCGCCGACCCGGCCGCGGAACTTGCGGCGAAATACGCGGCCTACCTGTGCAGCGTCGTTTTGGCGATGGCCAGCTTGTACACGCTGCTGGCCGGTGCCGTGCGCTGCGGCGTCTACGGCCGGGGATCACGTGGCGTACCTAAACAAGCCGAAAGCCCCGCAGAAGGCGACCTGCTTACACAATTACAGATCATCTCCGACCGCATGCTCCTAAGCGATACAGCTAAGCGCATCGCTTACCGCCAGGAAGACGTCAACGCCCTGCGTGAAGCGATCCGTGACGACATCACCAAGAAGGACTTTGACGCCGCGATGGTGCTGGTCCAGGAGATGAGCCAGACCTTCGGCTACCGCGAGGAGGCCGAGGAATTCCGCGAACAGATCATGGCCGCCCGCAGCAGCGTGATCGACGCCCGCATCACCGTCCTGCTGCAACGCCTCGACCAGATCATCGCCGCTCACGATTTCCCGCAGGCGATGTCGGATGCACTAAAGATCAAGCGGATCTACCCCGACAACCCGCGCGTCGCCAGGATCGACGAGTACGTCGCCGAGGCCCAGGAGGCTTACAAGCATCAGCTCGAACGCGACTTCCTCGCCGCCGCCCAGAAAGACGATGTCGATGGCGCGATCGAGCTGCTCAAGCAGCTGGACTATTACCTCACCGAGCGTGAGGCCGAACCCTTCCGAGAGGTCGCCCGGGGTGTGATCGGGAAGAAGCGCGACAACCTCGGCGTGCAGTTCAAGATGGCCGTCCACGACAAGGAATGGCTCAAGGCCATCCGCGTCGGCGAGCAGATCATCAAGGACTTCCCAAACACCCGCATGGCCGAAGAAGTCCGCGAACGCCTCGACCAGCTGCGCGAACGCGCCGCCGGACAACAGGCCGCGCAGCAGGCACGATAAAAAGCCGCACGCCCTACTTCATCCTTCCTACTTCCGGCTTCATACTTACGCTATACTCCCCCCATGCCTACCATCCACGAAGCAGTAATCATCCCCGGTGACGGCATCGGGCTGGAAGTGTCCGCCGCCGTCCGCAAGGTCCTCGAGGCCGCCAAGGCCCCCGTCCGCTTCACCGAGCACCACGCCGGCCTCGCCGCGATCGACGACGGCCACGACGTGCTGCCCCAGTCCACCATCGACGCCATCCGCCAGTGCCACGTCGCCCTGAAAGGCCCGTGTACCACGCCCGTCGGCAAGGGGTTTACCTCCGTCAATGTCCAGCTCCGCAAGCGTCTGGACCTCTTCGCCGCCATCCGCCCGGTCCGCAGCCTGCCCGGCGTGCCCACACGCTTCAAGGACGTCGACCTGGTCATCTTCCGCGAGAACACCGAGGGGCTTTACTCCGGCGTCGAGAACGAGATCACCCCCGGCGTCGTCACCAGCCTCAAGGTCGCCACCAGCAAGGCCTGCACACGCATCGCCCGCCGCGCTTTCGTCTACGCCAAGCACCGCGGTCGTAAGCGTGTGACCGTCTTCCACAAGGCCAACATCATGAAGATGAGCGATGGCCTGTTCCTGGACTGCGTCAAGAAGGTCCACGACGCCGAGTTTCCCGATATCGAATACGACGCCCGCATCATCGACGCCGGCTGCATGAAGCTCGTCCAGGAGCCGACACAGTTTGACATCCTGCTGATGGAAAACTTCTACGGCGATGTCGTCTCCGACCTCGCGGCCGGGCTCGTCGGCGGGCTGGGTGTGGTGCCCGGCTCTAACATCGGCGATGAAGACGCCGTCTTCGAGGCCGTCCACGGCAGCGCCCCGGACATTGCCGGCAAGAACGTCGCCAACCCGCTGGCGCTATTGATGTCGGCCGTGATGATGCTCAACCACCTCGCCGAGACACCGCAAGGATAGCGAGTGCAAGCAGGCCGCCGAGGCGGTCAAGGCCGCCTACGATAAAGCCCTCGCCGACAACCAGAAGACCCGTGACTTGGGCGGCAGCCTCGGCACCGACCAGTTCGCGGATGCGGTGATCGAACGGCTCTGATACCTGTCGCATACTCAACGCGACCGCTCGGACCCGACCATGCCGATCGTGCTGAGAAATCCCGGGCTTGAGGACGAAGCGGCGTTTCTGCAGGCCGCCGACAGGAGTCGTGATGCGCATCACCCCTGGGTCACCGTACCTGATTCTCACAGCGCTTACAATGGTTATCTCGAAAAATACAATTCAGATACCAATATCGCAATGCTCGCGGCTAATGGCGGCGGGTGGTCAGCTGCATCCACCTCAACGAGATCGTGCGCGGCCGGTTCTGTTCTGCGTATCTAGGCTATTATGGGTTCGTGCCGTTTATCGGGAAGGGATTGATGAAGCAGGCCATGATCCTCGCGATCAATCAGGCTTTCGGCCCGCTGGGCTTGCACCGACTGGAAGCGAATATTCAGCCGGGCAACCTCGCATCGATCGCGGCGCCCGCTCGCTTGGTTTCCGGCACGAAGGCTTCTCGCCACGCTACCTACATATCGATGGCCAATGGCGTGACCACGAGCGGTACGCCATCACCGCCGAGGATTGGACGCACTGACCTTATGCTCATGCCGAGGAGTTGGCCGTGCCACAGATAACCGACTGGGCGATCCCGGGGTATGACGGCCAACCGATCCTGGGCAACACACATATGCCGGACGGCGGCCCCGACGCCGCGGCCGGATACTGCTGATCTGTCGCTGGCTTCAAGGGCTACAAAGATTACGGGTTCTTTCCGCAATTGGCTGATGCGGCGGCCAAGGCGGGACTGATCGCATAGGTTCAATTTTTACACTCCGGCATGACCAACCGGATCGAAACATTCGAGAAGCCCGAACTTTTTGAGCAGGACACGTGGCGGAAGCGGTCGATCGACCTGCGTACCGTCATTCAAGCGGTCCAATCCGGTGGGCTATCGGGCAGAGCTTACCAATCGTAGTGTTCGGCCACAGCCGTGGTGGGATCACGACGCTGTTGACCGCGGCCGAGCCCGACGTCCAACCCCAACTCACCGCCGTTATCACCGCCGCCGCGCGCGCGTGCAGCCGGCTCGATGCGGATCAGGTCGAACTGCTCAAGCGTGTCAGGCGGTTGCCCTCTCCGTCATCTCGCACCGGGCAGACGCTCTACATCGGGCGCATCTGGCAAGACGAAATTGATGCCGACCCAACCTGGCACAACCCCTGCCGGGCGATTGCTGAGATTAACTGCCCCACCCTGCTGATCCACGGCACCGACGACACAACCGTGCCGCTGGGTGAAGCCCGTGAACTGCACTTCGCAAAACCGGATGCACAACTGCACATCATCAAAGGTGCCGGCCACACGTTTAACGCGCCTAACCCCCTGCCGTTGGACCAGACCCCGCCGCCGGAAACGCGGCAGATGATCGACGCCGTTTGCGGCTTCGCGATGGGACACTGCGTAAAGAAGTAATGCCCTTCAGCGTCGGATCACACCAAGGTCAATCACGATTCCACCCGGTTGGTAGTAATCCACGCCCAGCGTGTTCTGATCCAGAAACGTAAACACCACCGCCGATGCCTGCAGGTTCGCCACAAACGCCAGGTCCCCCGCGCCCGGCCCGGCGTACTCGGCATTCATGTATTTCTGGGCGTGGAAATGGTAGTGAAACAAACCGGTATACATCCGCTGGATCAGTGCGTCGGACGAGTAAAACTTCTGGTCGTGTGCCCGGATCACCGGCAAAAAAGGCTCCGCGACAAACCGGCCGTCGACTTTGTCCAATACACCCCCGTGCTCGGTCGTGGTGTCGGCCAGGTCCACATCCGCCTGACGAAAAAGCCCGCGTACCAATACTGGATCGCTCATCGCATCCAGAAGCAGGTCGATCGCCAACAGGTCCGCCCAGCATAGTGTTTCGGCGTGTTCGCCGAGTGACTCACCCGGGAGTTGCCGCATCACGCCCGCCTGCGTCCTCACAGCGCCGGGATGATCGGGCAGACGGTGAATCACCCGCGACAGCAGTTGCGACCGATCCAGCGCAAGCTGTTTCATATTTGCCTGCCGTAGCGCTCCCAGGTGCCGCAGCTCCAGGCCTTGTCTTTGTTCGGGCGTCAACGCCATCGCGCGGTCACTGGCATCCTTCCAGAACACGCGGTTCGTCTCGGCCCGCAATTGCATCAGTCTCAGCACACCCTCCCGGTTGCCCGGTAGATGCCCAAGCCAGCTAGCCGATTGCAGGTCAAGAATCAACGAATCATTTGAGGCTGCCGTGGACATAAGCCAGGCCCGCACTTGGTCTTCACCCGCTAAGCGGTTGATCAGCGTCCACGCATCGACCCGCGTCGCCAACAGCAACGCGCCCGGTTTATCCACACACACCTGCCATACCGTTTCCTCAACGGTCTTGCCCGGATTCAATGCGAGTATCGCATCGCGTTCGGGGCGCTCGGCATCGGGGATGATCCGTGCCCCACGCGCATAGCTGCGCACCAGCGCCGGCGTGAACGACGGGTCGCCGCGCACGACTGACTTCTCGATCAACGGCTCAAGCACCGGCCAGAGGTCGACCAGCAAAATCTTCTGCTCGGCGGATCGCCAGAACGCGTCCGCGTCGTACTCGATCAGGCGGTCCATCGCCAGCAGGCGCAGATCGGTCGGCTGGGCGTCGGACCAGAGGATCCGGTGCATTGTTTCAGCGACCGCCTGCGGATCGGACGTATCGCGAATCGAGCTAATCTGTTCGGCAGCGGCGAATCGTTGAGCCGGGTCGCGCGAGCGGTCAGACATCACACCCAGTGGATCGGCCACCGGCGTGGGCGCACACGATGACAGATATAAAGACACCGCCGCGCACAACCAGGATGCGCGGGACCGGCTCATTGGGCGATCATCGAGTAGGACATGCGCGGCACGCCCAGCTCGGTCAGCGCGGTACGCAACTGCTCGGCCGAGAGCGCCGGCAGGTCCGACTTCGCGCCGAACAATGCGTGCATCAACGTGGGCTTGCTGCCGATCACGGTGACACGAGCCTTGTCGGGCTGCATACCCGCATATTTCGCGGCTTCCGTTACGGCGTCGTCGAGGTAGCCGATGGAGTCCACGAGTTTGGCATCTAAAGCCTGCTGAGCGGTGAAGACCTTGCCGGTGGCGAGTTCACGCACCTCATCCGCGTTCAACACAGACGCCCGGCCCTGCATGACCACTTCCAGGAAACGGTCATAAGCGCTATCCAGGAGCGTTTGCACGACCGCGCGGTCCTGCTCGGTCCAGGCGCGGGTGATGTCGTTGGCGGTATCCTTGTTCGGCGAGCCGGTCGCCACCATCGTAATCGGCGCTACACCGACCTTGTCGAGCAGGCCCTCGAAAGTGAATAGCTGGCCCATCACGCCGATGCTGCCGGTGATGCAGGTGTTCTCGGCGTAGATGTGGTCGGCGAGCGCGGAGATGTAGTACCCCCCGCTGGCGGCGTAGGAGCCGAAGCTGGCGACGATCTTGATGTCCGGGTGCTGCTTCTTGAAGTTGTCCAGCTCGTGCCAGATGCGGTCGGAGGCTCCAACGGTGCCGCCGCCGGAGTTGACGCGCAGGACGATCGCGGCCGGCGGGTCTTCGTGAAGCGCCTTGACGGCCTGGCGGACGAAGGCGGCGGTCTCGTCGTTGATCACGCCGTTGATAGGCAGGATGGTGATGCGCTTGTCGGTCTCGCCGGCGGTGTAGGTCTGCTCGACAACCGGGCCGAGCGACACCTGCTGGGAGAAGATGATCGCGAAGTAGATATTCAGCACGATCGAGGAGATAAAGATCGTAGCCATCAGGGAGGTAGCGACCTTGGTGATCACACCTCCGCCCTTAGGCGGCGGGGGCGGCGCGTAGTACGGGGGCGGGTAATGCGGCGGGGGCGGCGGCGGGGCCGAGTAGGACGGGTCGACCGGGGGCCGACCTTCGGGGCGTGGGGACTGATGATGTTCGGGCTGATCGGGCATGGAGACCTCTGTCGTTAAGAATCAGGGGCGTTCAGGGCACACTTCCGGTGTAAGCCTAGCCCCCTACTGGGATCGGTCAATCGGGGATGTCGGCTGGATAATCCGGGTCGGTCGAAGCCACGTCCGGTATTGGGTTTAGCGTGCCGTGGAGCCGGGCCTGTGGGGCGGCTATCATGCCCGATATGAGTAGACACCTGTATATCGACCCATTCAGCGGCATCGCCGGGGACATGTTCCTGGGCGCGGCGATCGACCTTGGGGCCCCGCTGGAGGCGATCCAGAAGGCCCTCAAGCCCCTGGACACCACGCCCGACTACCAGATCACCACCCGACGTGTGCAGCGACACGGCATTGGGGCGGTCGATCTGAAGGTCCAGGTGGGGCACAACCACGAACACGATCACCACCATCACGAGCACACCCACGACCACGGGCACAGTCACGGGCATGGGCATGGGCATGACCACCATCACGACCATGGCCACGATCATTCCCATCCGCATACCCACGATCATCACCACGAGCATAAGCACTCTCACGCTCACGAAGCCAAGCCGCATCATCACCACCACACGCACTACAACGACATCATGGCGATGATCGACAAGCTCGATACGGCCGAGCGAGCGAAGGACCGCGCCCGACGGATCACGACCGTGCTGGCCGAGGCCGAGGCGAGGGTCCACGGGGTGCCGATCGAGAAGGTCCACTTCCACGAGGTCGGCGCGGTCGATTCGATCGTTGACATGCTCGGGTCGGCGGTGGCACTGGAGTTGCTGGGCGTGGATACGCTGAGTTGCGGGGCGCTTCCGATCTCGCGCGGGTTCGTAAAATGCGACCACGGCCTGATGCCCGTGCCCGCGCCGGCGACGGCGTACCTGATGGAAGGACTGCTGACTATCGGTGTCGATCGGACCGGCGAACTGGTTACGCCCACCGGCGCGGCGATCGTCGCGGCGTTGTGTGAGTCTTTCGGTCCGCCGCCGGCGATGAAGCTCAACGGCGTGGGCTACGGGGCGGGCGACCGGGAAGACCCGAAGGTGCCGAACCTGCTGCGCCTGATGATCGGCGAGATCACCCCGGCGGGCCGGCTGACGCCCGGCGGTCTGGATGTGCCTGAACCCCAAGCCCTGACCCGATAGGAGCGTAAGCGGACGTTGAAGCCGTACCACGTCATCTCCGCCGTGACCGCTGTCATACTGCTGGGCCTGGCGGTGCTGCTGTACGGGCAGGCGGACGGGCCGACCTCTGCCACGAGCGCACAGGCTCTGGCATTACAATCATTCTCGGCGGACCTGCCGGCACTCGCCCAGCCGGGTGACCCGAACACCGACGCGGCCGTTTTCTACGAGCGGGCGATCGCGTTGTACGCTGAGAATTCAGACGCTTTGCCCCGGACACGCAAACACGACGAATTAGTTGACGGCTTATGTGAGTTGTTGCTGCAAGCCGCCACTTCGGGGATAGCCGGTGACGGCTTCATGGACGGGCACATCCCGGTCGCCATCGGCGCGCAGCCCGACTATGGCGATGCGCTCGAGAACATCTACGAAAACGTAATAGTCCGCGCGGCCGAATTGTATGCCCGAGGCGACACGGCGGGGGCACGCGATTTGGCGCTGGCGGTGTGGTTATTTGGCCAGCGGTTATTCGAACACAACACGCTCTACTACCACCGCGTGGTCGGGCTGGACATGATGGAGTCGGCCGGGTCGATCCTGTTCGAGATGGCGGCGAAGGATGGCAGCCCGGACCCGGCGGCGCTGCGCACTTGGTCGGCGGCGATCAAGCAGATACGCAGCGCCTGGCAGCCGAAGCTGGAAATCGTCATGGGCATCGACCCGCACCCGGGCGACCTGGTGAACATCGCCCTGAATGATCAGGACCGCACTTTCCGCGTGGAGGCGACGCTACGGCTGGGTATCCATCGGTACCAGGCCGACAGGGGCAACCGCCGGGCGATGCAGCGGGCGATCGCTGCGGCGATTGCAAGCGATGACCCGATGATATCCCAGGCGGGTCGGGCCGCGGATGCGCTGACGCTCGAAGAGAAGCGCCGGCTTTACTGATGCAATGAAACCGGACCGATCGCGGCATGCACTTACTGATCATCGCCCTGTTTTTCGGTTTGTACCTGCACGACGGCGCGCCGGGGTTGGTGTCATCCGGCCACGGGTGGGCGACCCTGATCTCGGTAATGGTCCTGCCAAAGCTGTGCCTGATCGGCGTATATGCCTTGGCCTGCCGGTGGGCGTTTCGGGGGCTGTCACGTGACGGCGCGGGCGGGCGTTTACGTAAACTCGAAATGGTAGGAGCGGCGTTCCGTATCGGCGGGATCGTATTGTTTTATCTCGACCTGCACCTTGGGTTGCTCGTGCTGGTCCGCGGGGGAATCGGATCGCTAACCGGTATCGCGCACCCGGTCCTGATCGATGAGTTACTCGTGATACTGCCAACGCTTTTGTATTGGGGCGCGGGTTGGTGTGTGTATTACCCGATCGATCGGCGGCTGCGTGAAGCGACGCTGATCCGGCAACTGGACCAAGGTCTGCCGATCGAGGCGGTGTGGTCACGGTCGCAGTATGTGCTGTCGCAGTACCGCTATCAGGTCGCGCTGATCCTGCTGCCGCTGCTGGCGGTGATCGCGTGGCAGGAAACGGTGGAGTTGATGGTTTTAAGGGGCGTGGTGTCTGGCGAGTCCGAGCCGTGGTGGACGATTGCCGGGTGCGCGGCGATTTTCCTGATCGCGCCGCTGATTATCCGCGTGGCGTGGGACACGATCCCGCTGCCGGAAGGTGAGATCCGGGCACACCTGTTGGGGATGTGCAAGGCGTACCGTGTGCGCATCAACGAACTGCTGCTTTGGCGAACCTACGGCGGGATGATCAACGCGGCGGTAATGGGGTTTGTCGGGCCGTTACGGTTTATCCTGGTGACGGACGGGCTGTTACAGCAGCTACCCGGGCCGCACGTCGAGGCGGTGATGGCGCACGAGCTGGCACACGTCCGCAAGCGACACATGGCCTGGCTTCTGGTGTCGGCGGTGAGCCTGATGGGTGTGGTCGAAGCGCTGGGCGTGGTGTTCCTGGCGATGAACGGGGTGGGCATCTCGGAAATCGAAGGGGCTTTCTCGGTGACCGGGCCGGACACGGGGATCGTGCCGGCGGGATTCGGGTTCCCGGCGCTCACCGAGACCGATGCGCTGCTACTGCTGACGCTCGCGTGCGCCGCAGCGGCATGGGCTTTGGGCTTCGGGTGGGTGTCGCGCCGGATCGAGCGGCAGGCAGACAGCTTCGCGGTCGAGCACCTGGCACGCGAGCGCGGCGGCGACACGATCGCATGGAGCGATGCGCTGACGATGATCGATGCCCTGCAACGCGTGGCGGACCTGAACCACGTGCGGGCGGAGAAGCACAGCTGGCGGCACGGGTCGATCCGATGGCGACAGGACTACCTGCGCTCCCTGGTCGGGCAACCCGTGGGCAAACTCGGGATCGACCGGCTGATGCGGTGGGTCAACGCCCTGTCGCTGGGCGCGTTGCTGGCGGCGGCCGCACTGCACGCGTGGCTGGGCTGAAAACGGTCACGCGATACCCGCTATAATCCCGCAACCAAACAAGGTTTTAACCACACGAGATCGACGCATGCGCTTCACAAAAATGCACGGCCTGGGCAACGACTACGTCTACGTCAACGGGTTTGACCCCGACGACGCGGAGCAGGCGCTGGCCGACCCCAACGCCTTATCCAAAAAAATCTCCGACCGGCACTTCGGCGTCGGCGGCGATGGGATGATCCTGCTGCTCCCCGCCGAGGACGGCGTCGATGCCCACTGCCGGATGCGGATGTTCAATATCGACGGGTCCGAGGGCGAGATGTGCGGCAACGGCATCCGCTGCGTGTGCAAACTCGCCCATGACCGAGGCGTCGTGACAGCCAACCCGATGAAGATCCAGACCGGCAACGGCGTGCTCACGCTGGATTACACGCTCGATCAGGAAGGCAAGGTCGAGACCGTCACCGTCGATATGGGCGAGCCGAAGCTCGAACCGGCGCAGGTGCCGATCGACGTCAGTCAGCTCAAAGCAACCAAGCAGCCGCAGACCTTCGGCTTCGGGATCGCTAAACCCGAGGCGAACTTCGTCGGCACGTTCTGCTCGACCGGCAACCCGCACGTGACGATCTATGTCAACGACCTGGACCTGGTCGCGCTGGAAACCGTCGGCCCGCTGCTGGAGCGGCACCCGGCTTTCCCCAAGCGGATGAACGTGCATTTCGTTGAGGTCGTCTCACGCACCGAGGTCAGGGTTCGCCACTGGGAACGCGGCAGCGGCATCACACTCGCCTGCGGCACCGGTGCGAGCGCGGTCTGCGTTGCCGGCGTGCTGACCGGCCAGGGCGAACGCAAGATCACCGCCCACCTGCCCGGCGGAGCTTTGACGCTTGAGTGGAAAGAATCAGATAACCACGTCTACATGACGGGGCCGGCGACGGAAGTGTTTACGGGCGTGTGGGATCACTAAACATCCCATCACACCCCGGCCAAGCCCTTCGGGCATGACCGGGCTTGGGGTGCGCGATCGTTGGTTGGGCTTATAATCCCAGCAGGCGTTCGACGAAGTTGATATCGACGTCGGAGCGGATGAAGTTGCCGTTGCGCATCAGGTCAGCGTGCAGGGGTATCGTGGTCTTGATCGGGTCGATGGTGAACTCGCGCAGGGCGCGCTTGAGCGTATTGATCGCCTCGTCGCGGGTCGGCTGGTGGACGATGAGCTTGGCGATCATGGAGTCGTAGTTCGGCGGGATGCGGTAGCCGGTGCGGCAGTGGGTATCGACGCGGACGCCGGGGCCGCCGGGCAGGTCGAACTTCTCGATCATGCCGGCACAGGGCGTGAAATTGCGGGCGGGGTCCTCGGCGTTGACACGGACCTCGATAGCGTGGCCGGTCTGCTTGACCTGCTTCTGGGTGAACGAGAGTTTTTCACCGGCCGCAATGCGGATCTGCTCGCGGACGATGTCGACGCCGGTGACCAACTCCGTAACCGGGTGCTCGACCTGGACACGGGTGTTGACCTCCATAAGGTAGAACTGCTTGTCCGACCCCATGAGGAACTCGACCGTGCCGGCGGAGTAATAGTTGGCCGCCTTGCACAGACGCGCCGCGGCCTTGCAGAGCTTCTCGCGTTCGTCCTGAGAGAGCACCGGGCAGGGTGACTCTTCGATTAGTTTCTGTTTGCGGCGCTGCATGGTGCAGTCGCGTTCGTAGAGGTGGCAGACGTTGCCGTGCTGGTCGCCGATGACCTGGACCTCGACGTGGCGTGCGTGCTCGATGAATTTTTCGAGGTAGACGGTCCCGTTGCCGAAGGCGGCCTCGGCCTCCTGTTTGGCGGCCTTCATGCCGGAACGCAGGGACATATCGTTGTGGGCGACGCGCATCCCGCGCCCACCCCCGCCGGCTGCGGCCTTGATGATGACCGGGTACCCGATCTCCCGGGCGGTCTTGACCGCGTCTTCTTCCTCGCTGACCTCGCCCTTGGAACCGGGGCTGGTCGGGACCTTGTTCTTGATCGCGAGTTGCTTGCACTGGACCTTGTCGCCGAGCGTCCGCATGGATTCGACGCTGGGGCCGATGAATTCGATGTTACAGGAGCGGCAGACCTCGGCGAAGTGAGCGTTTTCGGCGAGGAATCCGTAGCCGGGGTGGATCGCGTCGACGTTGGCTACCTCGGCGGCGGCGATGATCCGAGCGATGTTCAGGTACGACTCCCCGGGGGCAGGCGCGCCGATGCAGATCGCCTGGTCCGCGATCTGGACATGCTTGGAGTCCTTGTCGGCCGTGGAATAGACCGCGACCGCCTCGACCCCCAGGTCGTGCGCCGCGCGGATGATACGGACCGCGATCTCACCTCGGTTGGCTATCAGGATGCGTGAAAACATAGGTTGGGCGTTGGGGGTTAGGGATTGGGGGTTAGGGGGATACGCGATTGCCGGAGCGGTTCATGTAAGACCGAGGCTTAACCCCAATCCCCAATCCCCAACCCCTGATCCCCAACTAATCCGGCTTGATCGTGAACAAAGGCTGGCCGAACTCAACGGCCTGGCCGTTCTCGATCAGGACCTTCTCGATGGTGCCGCTGACCTCGGCCTTGATCTCGTTGAACACTTTCATGGCCTCGATGATGCAGACGACGGTGTCTTCGTCCACGCGGTCGCCCACGTTGGCGAAGGCCTTGGCGTCGGGGCTGGAGGCGGAATAGAACGTGCCTACCATCGGGCTGTCGATGGTGACGCCGCTGTCGGCCGGAGCGGCGGCAGGCGACGCGGCCGCGGGTGCGGCGGGTGCCGGCGCGGCGGGCATGGGGGCCGGGGCCGCGATGCCCGACGGGACCACGTGGGTCACCGTACCCTGGCTGTTGCGTTTGATTTTGACCGGGCCGCCCTCGGCCTCGATATCCAGCTCGGTCAAGTCATTATCAACCATGAGCTTGATGAGCTGCTTGAGTGTTTTAAGGTCAACCATGAAACATTCCTGTGGCCCGCCCGCCGTGGTCAACACGGGGCGGCCTGCTCCGAAGATCACGCTCAATCCGCGTGAAGAATTAGACTTAGATGATCGCGGATTCGAGTGTTTTGGGCAAATCGCTCAGCACACGGTGGCCTTTGGCCGTCACCAGCACATCGTCCTCGATCCGCACGCCCCCGACCCCCGGCAGGTAGATGCCCGGCTCGACCGTGACCACATGCCCCGGCTCCAACACCCCCTCGGACTTGCCCGATAACACCGGCTGCTCGTGGATATCCAGCCCGATCCCGTGGCCCAAGGAGTGCCCGAACCGCTCGCCGTAGCCCGCCTTCTCGATCACACCCCGGGCGACGGCGTCGATCTCACTGAGCTTTTTGCCCGGTGCGATCGCCTCGATCGCCGCCATCTGAGCGTCCAGTGTGATCTGGTAAATCTCCCGCATCTTCGGCTTCATCCTCCCTATGCCGACCACGCGCGTCAGGTCCGAGCAGTAGCCCCCCCACTTCGCGCCCCAGTCGATCAGGACAATGCCGCCCGCCTTGATCTTCTTACTGCCGGGGATCGCGTGGGGCAGGCTGGCGTTGGCGTCCGCCGCGACGATCGACGGGAAGCTCACCCCGTCCGCCCCCAGCGCCCGCATCCGGTATTCCAGGTACGCCGCGACCTCGAACTCACTCTGCCCGGGCTTGATGAACTCGCACGTCTCACGGAACGCACGCTGCTGGATCGCAAGCGCCTTACAGATCGCCTTGACCTCGTCGGCGTCCTTGACCGCGCGTTGTTTGATCAACCCGTCGTCCGGGGTCACGATCCGCTTGGCTCCTAACTGCTTGGCGATCGCCTTGCGCTGCGCAAGTGTGACGTAATCCGGTTGGAGCGCGACCCTATCGACGCCAAGCTTCTCGGTTAGCCCGACCAGCTCGTGCGACAGGCTCTTCTTACGCATGATCGCCTTGGCATGCGGGGCTTCCTTGGCGATCTGCTCGTCGAAGCGGAAATCGCTGAGGATATAGACCTTGCCACCACGCATCGGGATCAGCGCCCACGAATCATCGCCGATGAACCCGGTTAGGTAACGGATATCGCGCGGGTTGGTGACCAGCAGGGCCGAAGCGTCGGAAGCTTTCAGACGCTTCTGCAGGTCGCGCACGCGGTCGGCGAGATGCGCGGGGGTTCCGGTTTTGCGGGTGGGTTTCTTTTTGGCCATGAACGTCATCCGTGATAAGACCAACCCCCGGCGGAGCCGAGGGCTACGGGACAATGGAGGCTACTTGTAGACTTTTTCTGGGTCGAAGACTTTTTCCTCGACCACGGTCAGCGTGCCGTCGGCATCCGCGCGGCGGTAGAAGCAGGAGTTATACCCGACGTGGCAGCACGGGCCGTGGCTCTTGCACTTCAGCAGCACCAGGTCCTGGTCGCAATCGACGCGGGCCTCGATCACTTCCTGGACGTGGCCTGAGCTTTCGCCCTTGATCCACATCTTGTCGCGCGAGCGCGAGTAGAATGTTGCTTTCTTCACTTTAAGCGTCTGCTTGAGCGCCGCCTCGTTCATCCACGCCATCATCAGCACCTCGCCGGTGTCGATGTCCTGCACGATCGCGGGGACCAGGCCCTTGTCGTCGAATTTGATGTCGAGTTTGTTGGTGGTTTCGCGTGCCGTATCACCCATTTCCATCGCTCCTGCTCTGTTTATTTTGAGCCGGGCATTATAGCGGGGATGGCCGGGACGGGTCAGCGGGGAGAATCAGGGCTGCGCGTCCAGGTCCACGACCTCGTCGGGCTTGTAAACCCTGAGTAATTTGTCGTAATCATAATGGGCGTCACGGATCTGGGTGCCGTCGGTGGTCGCGCTCTTGAGCCGGAGGGTCATGTGGGCCTCTTCGCCGAGGACGTAGACATCCACGCGGGTGGAGATCACGGGCTTTAGGCCCCCATCTGCATCCGCTTTCGTCTTCACATCCACTGGTTCTGAAAGGATGCACTTGACCACCGACTCGCCTGCTTTGTTCAGGATATCGACACGCACCGGCCGGGCGGTGTCGGGGTGCAGCAGCATGCGGATACCTAACCCCGGCGGCTCGATCAGGTAATGCCCCGCCACACGCTCAACAGCCGGCGCGTCCGGCACATTATCCGCATCGATCGGGATCAGCCCCAGCACATACAGCAGGTCCGACGGCTTGACCGGCAACGGGAACGCGTCCTCATCAAGCTGGGCCAGGCGATCAAACCGACCGACATAAACGGTGCGCTTATCCTGCAGATCAAACAACCAGTAACGTTCACCGTCCCCGCCGGCCCAGAAACCTTTGCCGAATTCCTGGATCTCCAGCGCGACCTTGTCCGGCGAAACGAACATGAACCGGCCATCGCCGTGCTCAGATTTACGGTCGCCCTTCTCGTTGATCCACTCCAGATCGACACGCGCCTCCGCCCAGATGCGCGATAGCGGGGCCGTGGTAGCGTTGTATCGCCCGACCAAATCGCTATAGCTCGGCAGAGGCGCTTCGTTGGCGATCGGTTCAGGCAGCAGATTTTCGGGAACGATCGGCTGCGCGGGTTTGCAGCCCTGCAAAAACAGCAACAGAACCACGAATACCGGCCACAACCCACGCACGGCTACAACTCCGCCTGGAGGATTTCGCCAAGCTGTTGCATGACCTGCTCGATGCGGGTCTCGTCGAGCTTGGGGTCGAGCACTTCGAGGGTGACGTCCGGGTGCCACTTGCCCAGCGGGCCTTTGGAAAGGTCGAGTTTGGGGGTGAGTTTCCACCAGTTCTGCGGGACGGTCTGGCCGTCGATCTCCGTATCGCGGGTTTCGGTACCGTCGTAACGCAATAGCTTCTTGCGCATCAGGATCAGCGCCAGCACATACCTGAATGCTAGCCGGTCCGGTTCGGTCGCGTCGGCTAGCCGTTCCAGCAGGTTCATCAGCACCGCATCGTCGACGAAGAGCTTCTTCTTCTCGTTCGGCTCGGGGACGGTGGATTTCCAGAACCCGAACAGCCCCTCGGGCCGGTACCCGCCCTCCCACGCCTCGTGGCTGACGTCGATCCGGCAAAGCCCAAGCGCGCTTAGCGCCTCGGCCGACTTGTCCTTCGCGCCGCCTGTGTCCCGCTCTTCCGGCTGACCTTCGGGCAGTTCCACCAGCGCCGCGTAGTAAGGCTCACCCGGCGCAAGCTCGCGCCCGGTGGACGCGCAAACGCCACTGGTCTTGGGTATCTCGTAACTGGGGGCGTTAAACTGCGACATAAATCTTCTTACTAACGGCTAATGGCTAAAAGCTAATGGCTCGACCTCAGTCGACTTCGACGCCGAGCTGCCGCGCCGCACCGATCGAGGTCTGGTCGATCAGGACGGCCAGCGTCATCGGGCCGACGCCGCCGGGCACGGGGGTGATCATCGAGCATCTGGGGGCACAGTCATCGTAGTCGACATCCCCGACGTTGCCGTTAGGTCCGGGGTTGAAACCGGCGTCGATCACGACCGCGCCTTCCTTGAGCCAGTCGGCCTTGACGAAGTTCGCCTTGCCGACGGCGGCGACGACGATGTCCGCCTGCTTCACGATGCTGGGCAAGTCAACCGTGCGGGAGTGGCAAATGGTGACGGTGGCATGGGCGGCGAGCAGGAGCATGGCCATCGGCTTGCCGAGGATGACGCTCCGCCCGATGACCACGGCGTGCTTGCCCTGGATATCGATGTCGTAAGCCCTCATCAACCGCATAATCCCCTCGGGGGTCGCCGAGCCGAACCCGGGCAGCGAATAGGTCATGGTGCCGAAGCTGTGGAAGGTGACACCGTCGACGTCCTTGGCCCCACCGATACTCTCGAACACGGCCCGCTCATCGATCTGCTTGGGCATCGGGTGCTGGACGAGGATGCCATGGACGGCCTTATCGTTAGCGAGCGCGGACACCTTGGCGACGACCTCCTCGGTCGTGCTGGTGGCGGGCATGTGGACCTTGATGGACTTCATGCCGTGCTTTTCGCAGAGCTTGCCCTTGCGGTCGACGTATTTTTCGCTGGCGGGGTCGTTGCCGACCAGCACAGTGGCCAGGCAAGGCGTAACGCCGGTTTTCTCGATGATGCGCCCAACGCGTTTCTCGGTATTGGCCAGGATCGCGTCGGCGACAGGCTTGCCCTTGATCACTACGGGTCCGGTGGTGGTGCTCATGGGTGGATTATAGAGTCTGATCGGGTGTCGGGCACGGCGGGTGCTGCGGGCCTACAATCAGGGCTATGCAGGCAGTGATCCTATCGATTGGCGACGAACTGGCCCTGGGTCAGACCGTAGACACTAACACGGCCTACCTGGCGGCCAGGCTGGCCGAGCGGGGCATCAAGACGCTCTATCACCAGACACTGGCGGACGATGAGACGTTGATCGCCGGGGCGTTAAGCGACGCGTCAGTGGCGGCGGACCTGGTGCTCGTGACCGGCGGGCTGGGGCCGACCAAGGACGACCTGACACGCCAGGCCCTGGCGCGGGCGATGGGCGTCGAGCTTCACGAGGATGCCGAGAGCCTCAAGCAGATCGAGGCCTTCTTCGCCGGCCGCAGCAAGCCGATGTCCGAATCCAACCGCGTCCAAGCCCTGTTGCCCGTCGGCTCCACCGGAATCAAAAACGACCGCGGCACCGCCCCCGGCATCCGCGCCACGCTCGGCAAGGCCACGATCTTCGTCATGCCGGGCGTGCCCCACGAGATGCGCGGGATGTACGACGCCGCCGTCTTGCCAGCCCTCGAACAGTCAGGCAGCGGCATGGTGATCCTCACCACCAAGATCAACACGTTCGGCCTGGGTGAATCCGCCGTCGGCCAGATGCTCGGCGACCTGATGGACCGCAATAGCAACCCCACCGTCGGCACCACGGTCGCCGGCGGGATCGTGTCCGTACGCATCCGCAGTGAGTTCCCTGACCCGGGCGGTGCGAGACAACAACTCGAAACCACCGCGGCGGCAGTCGAGAAGCGTTTAGGCGCGATCGTGTTCGGGCGTGATGAGCAGACACTCGCGGCGACATTGCTGGATGAGCTGCGTACGGCCGGACTGACGATCGCCACCGCCGAGAGCTGCACCGGCGGGCTGATCGGCACGATGCTGACCGATATCCCCGGATCAAGCGATGTCTATGCCGGCGACTGGGTGACGTACACCAACGCGATGAAGGTTTCGCAGCTCGGCGTGCCCACGGAGTTGATCGAAACCCACGGCGCGGTCAGCGGGCAAACGGTCTGCGCGATGGCGGCTGGGGCACTGGAACGCAGCAGCGCGGACATCGCGCTGTCGGTCAGCGGGATCGCCGGGCCGGGCGGCGGCACACCGGACAAGCCCGTGGGTACGGTCTGGTTAGGTATAGCATCACGCAGGGCCGGGGTCGTCCCGCACGTCGAGGCCGTGATGGCCAAATTTCCCGGAGACCGCGCATCGGTCCGCAACCGCGCCGCCATGTGCGCCTTGCAGATGGCACGCCTGCACCTTAGCGGCGCATCCTTCAATGACATGACCTGGGTTATCCGCACACACAACAATGACTGAAGCCATGACCGCCCCCGACACACCCAACATCAAGCCCGAAACGCAACCGATCCCCCCCACCGGCCGGATCGACATCCACAGCCACATGCTCCCCGGCATCGACGACGGCTGCGCCGACATCGACGAATCCATCGCCAGCATCGCCCAGCTCAAGCAGGCGGGCTACGCCGGCACGATCTGCACGCCCCACCTCTGGCCCGAACTGTTCCCGGATAACACGCCGACGAACATCCGCCGGTGGACCGCCGACCTGTCGCAAAAACTCGCTGAACGCGGTATCGACTACCCGCTCTGGCCCGGCGGTGAGTTGCGACTCTTTGACGGATGCGTTGACTGGCTCAAGAAAGTCGGCGTTCCGACGCTCGGCGGCTCGAAGTATGTGCTGTGCGATTTCTGGGAAGACGCCTGGCCAAAATACGCCGACACGCTTTTCGACTGGATGATGACTGAGGGCTACCAGCCGCTCCTCGCGCACCCGGAGCGCATCGGCGTGAAGGAAGGCCTGGAAAAACACCTAGACGCCGTCACCGCGCGCGGCGTGCTGCTGCAGGGCAATTTCCGCTGCATGACCGGTGAGGACGGATTCCTCCCCGACCAGCGCGTCCGCCAATACCTCGCCGAGGGCCGGTACTGGATCATGGCCCTGGACATGCACCGCCCCGCCGACCTGCCCGACCGGATGGACGGGTTAAGAATGGTCGCCGAGGAGTTCGGGCAGGATGTCGTCGATCACATGACCATCATCCGGCCGAGGGAAATCCTGTCGGCGATCGCCCACACGGCTTAGGCGGGAGCAGTAGCCGATACGCCACGGGGAATTACCCGGCTTAACAACCGTGAATTCCCGGCTAACACCCATTGACGCCGTGCCCGTGTTTGCTGACAATATTGCCGGTCTTTCTTTCTCTTCTAACAACGGAGGCCGGCGATGCAGATGGGCACAAGGGCGGGTTGCGCGTTGGTTCTGGGCTTCACATCCATAATCACAAACGGCATCACCTCGCAGGCGATGACCTTTGAGCAGATCGGGCACGACTTCGTCGGCGGGCTGGGATTCATCAACGGTAACGTCCGTGCCGCCATAGCCGAGAACGGCGACGTTATCTTTGCCGGCACGTCCACCCCGACGGGTGCTGCCATGTTATTCGTCGGCGACGGCGTGAATCCGCTAAGTACTATCAACTATGTCGCGGCGGGGTACGACAACATCGCCGCCCCACAGATCGACGCCGCCGGCAACGTCGCCTTCGTCGGCACACGCAACGCGGCACCCAACGATTTCCGCGGCGTCTACCGCACCGATACCACCGGCTCGTCCTATTCGACCGTGTTCGAGGCCGAGTCGACCTTCGATCCCAACCCCAAACCGCCGCAGTCACGGCTGGCCATGTCGGGCAACGGCACGATCGTGTTCAGCAACGTCGTCAACGGGACCGGTACGATCTGGAGAGCGCCCGCGGGCGGCCCGGCTTCAGCCCTCCTGAGCGACGGGACTTTCTATAATAACCAGGCCTTCGACGTCAACGATTCCGGCACCGCCGCCGTGCAGATGGAATACACCGATCCCAACAACGGGCTTTCACGCGGCATCCTCGTCTTCGACACGACCGGTGAAAACCTTTATTCCATCGAAACCACGGTGGAACGTGTCAGCGTCGGCGTGCAGCCCAAACTCGCGATCAACAACCTCGGGCAGGTCGCCTTCGCCCTGAACAACGACATCACCATCAACTACTTCGACCCCCCGCTGCCCGGCGGAGGCGCACCGGCCGGCTCGCAGATGCTCACCAAGGGCATCTACATCGCCACCCCCTCGGCCTTCGGCACGCCCTTCACCTACACCCAGATCGCAGACACCACCGGCGCGTTCGAGTCTTTCAACGAGATCCGATTCAACGACAACGGCACCGTCGTCTTCGAGGCCACCTTTGAGGTCTCGCCCGGCAACACCGAGTTCGGCCTCTTCACCGGCGGCGACCCCGTCAACGACCTGCTGGTCCGAACCGGCGTCAACACCGTCATCAACGGCCAGAACAACTTCTTCTCCATCATCCGCCTGGGCGACCTGAATCACCAGGACCAGCTCACCTTCCAGACCAGCGACTTCAACACCACCGACCAGATCGTCTGGCGCGTCAACAACGTGCCCGAACCCGGGACGGTTCCGCTTTTTTTGATGGGTGCCGCAGGGTTTTTATCGCGGAAGCGATCGCTTCTGACGAAAGGCTAAAAGGCCAGGTAACACGAATAGAATCAACGAAGCAGGCTCTGGCACTGCATAACCCGGCGGCGTGCCCGTGTTCCAGTTGCCCAGCACCGCGTTGAGGTCCTCGATCCCCACGAAACCGTCACCGGACGGATCACCCATTAACGCGTCACCCGCCGTGACGTTGGTGTTCCAGTTACCCAGCACAATGTTCAGGTCCGCAATCCCCACGAACCCGTCACCATCCAGATCGCCCGGCAGCGCAAGCGGCTGGCCCTCAATCACGGTAATCACCTGATTGACCGCGATGTTGTAAAGCTCCTGCACCAGCCCGCTGGGCCAGTAGATCGTCACCAGGTCGACCACGCCGTCGGAATCGCCCAGGCCGAAATGCGCGGTGTGCTCATTCTGGCTAAGGAAGCTGCTCCCGCCATCGATCTCCCAGACGATCTGATTGTGCACCTGAGATAAGTCAGGCGTGACGATGATGAACGCGCCGATGCCGTCGCGGTTTGAGTCGGTGCCTTCAACGTGGATGCGCAGGTAATCCCCTGCGTTGCCGCCGTCGTTGCGGTAGAGGATCGGCGCGGCCTCATTGTTGATGATGACAATATCCAGGTCGCCGTCGTTGTCGTAATCCAGGTGCGCCAGGCCACGCCCCTGCCCGGTGTCGGTGATGCCGGACGCGTTGGAGACGTCGGTGAACACGCCGTTGTCGTTCTGCCAGAAGTAGGTGCGGTCGAAGTCGAATCCCCCGCCGTTGAAGCCGTTGGTGGCGATGAGGTCGAAGTCGCTGTCGTTGTCGGCGTCGAAGAATGTCGTGCCCCAGCTCCAGCGTGAATCGCGCACGCCCGCCTGCTGGGTGACATCCGTAAACGTACGATCGCCGTTGTTGCGGTACAGCCGGTTCCACCCGCCGAAGCCGCTTGGGATGTTGGGGTCGGCGGTGATGTTGGTGATGAACCAGTCCAGGTCGCCGTCACCGTCGTAGTCGGCAAAGGTGGTGCCCATGCCGTTGAAGTCCGTGCCGACGCCCGCCGGGAGCGTGCCGTCGGTGAACGTGCCGTCGCCGTTGTTCCAAAAGAGCTGGCTGGTGTGGAAGTCCGACGCGAAGGTCAGGTCCATGTGCCCGTCACGGTCCAGATCAACGAAACGCGGCGAATAGCGGAAGCTGGTGGTGTTGCGATACACATTGATACCGGCGGCGACGGTGACATCCTCGAACATGCCCGGATTTGATGCGCCCAGATTGCGGAACAGCCGGGCCTGGCTCGTGGCGGTGGGCGTGCCCCAGTCGCCGGTCACCAGGTCCAGATACCCGTCATTGTCGTAATCCGCGAAGCTCGCCCCCTGCCCGTTGCGCGGCGCGCCGTTCATCAGCGCGGCGGGGTTGCCGGAACTGACATCGGTAAAAACACCCGAACCGTTATTCAGGTAAAGGTAATTCCGCCCCAGGCCGGCCGCACCGGTCATATACAGGTCCAGGTCGCCGTCATTGTCGATGTCGCCCGAAACCACGCCGTTGGTCCGTGTGGCGGTGGTGAATCCCGCGGCGGCGGTCATCGGGCTGAACGTGCCGTTGCCCAGGTTCTTGTAGAGGATGTCGGTATCGCCCAGGCGCGTAAAGACCAGATCGGTCAGGCCGTCGTTGTCGAAGTCCCCCGCCGCGACGCCGCCGGCCATGAAGTAGGTGCCGTTCAGACCCGCGTTGGCGGCCGGGGTGGACTGGACGTGGTTGATCCCGGCGGCAGCCGTGACATCGGTGAACGTCACCGCCGACACGGGCGAACTCAACCCGAGCAACAGCACGGCCCCAAAAGCGGAAACATACCGTAACCTTCCGGCATCCACTGGCATGCGTCGTGTCCTCCAAGCCTTAGAAAGACTGGACCGGGCGATGGAATCGAATAAACAATAGTACCGCGCCCGGTCCGGCCTGCGAAGGCAAATCCGAATGCAAATTCGTTTGGTAGGATGGGTAATCCTTAACGGTCGGCCGCCCCCTTTCCCCTGCCGCCAAACCCCCTTGTAACACGCCTCACGCAATGTAAATGCGTTACACGCCCGTTTTCGATTGACAAGCACGATCCGACGCACATAATTTATAGTTAGCGTTTTAGCATTTCCACGTGTCGGCTATTATTCACACCCTGCATACGCAGGCTTACTTGGAGGGTAGATGAAGATGAAAACGGTTAAACGATTCGCCCAAATCGGCATGAGCCTTTGTGCCGTCGCGGCCCTGTCCCTTACCGCGACCAGCGCCCAGGCCAATCTGCTCGCCGATCCGAGCTTTGAGGGAACCCTGACCTTGACGGCCCGCCGTTCGTCGGCACATGGGAAGGCTTCAATGCCGGCGGTGTATCAACGGCCGCATTCGGTACCACGTCCCCACGCACCGGTGCCCAAGCCCTCGAGCTTCAGATCGCCGGTGCCGCAAACCTTTTCGCCGGTGCCTTCCAGGACAGGCCGAACCTGACCCCGGGCGACAACGTCGAATGGTCCGGCTGGACACTCGAAACCGTCGGCTCGATCGGCGGCGGCTCCGAGATCCGCATCGAGTTCCGTGACTCGGTCAACAACGTCGAGATCTCACGCACGGCCAACCTCGTCCCGACCTTCACGCAGGGCCAGTACGAGCAATGGTCGCTCCCGGCTGTCGTCCCCGCCGGCGCGGACACCGCTCGCCTCGTCTACGCCATCCAGAGCTTCGGCGGTGCAAACACCCAACTGCTGTATGTGGACGATGTCTCCTTCACGCCCGAACCGGCATCCCTCGCCCTGCTGGGCCTGGGCGGCCTGACGCTGCTGCGTCGCCGTGCGTGATTGCTGATCTCACGATTCATAGTTCATCGCAAATACCTGCAGGCCGGACGAAAGTCCGGTCTGTTTTTTTGCCACCCATGTTTCAGCCCAGCGACACACGGCTTAGTCAAGTCATTCATCCGGCCGGCGGCATACGAAAACCGCCACCATTCAGAATTGCTTCCAACCATGTTAAAGCCGGACTTTTCACTAACACACAGCGAGTCCGATACTTACGTTATTACCCCGGGAAAATATCACACCTTTTCTGAAATATAACATGCGATTAAATATTTACATTGACAATGTTTAAGCATAGGCGCATAATACAGGTAGTGAGTATTTCTGAATATTTCACTGCTGCATTTCAGTGAACATGACACTTAGGAGGGATTCCATGAGAAAGCGTAGATTCACGGGTCATTGTGCCTTCGTCGGCACCGCGATGATGGCGGCCACCTTGGCTACGCCGTCTTTCGGCGTGGTTATAGTCGATGACAGCTTCGCCGATGGCGACCTGGCCAAGACCGGCGCGCTGGACAGCAACTGGTGGACATCCAGTTCCAGCAGCGGCATCGAGATCGCGCCCGGCAGCCTCGGCCTAGTCACGGGCACTTCCGGCCGCGGCATCCACACCGTTTTCCCGACTCAGACACTGGCTACCGTCGGCGACAAGCTGGTCGCCTCCTACACCTTCACGACCCCAGCCACCGTTGGCTCCGGCAGCGGCGGCTCTTTCCGTATCGGGCTGTTTGATACCCTCGGGCGCGCAGGACTCGATGCCAACGTCAGCGCATCTTCCGGTTCACCCAATGCGCTCTACGGCTGGAGTGTTGTCAACGGCGGCCCCGGCGACCTGGGGTTGCCCGGCTACATGCTCGACATGGACGTCAACGACGGCACAGACGACCTGAACTTCCGCGAGCATAACATCAACTCCGCCACCGGCCGGCTTATGGCCACAACCGGCAACGGTTCGTTCTCCAACTTCACCAGCGGGCCAGACAACGCCTACAGCTTCACGCCCGATACCCAGTACACCGGATCGATCACCGTCGAACGGATCAGCGCCACCGAGCTGCAGCTCACCGCCACCCTTGGCGCCGCGTCCTACTCCATCACCGACACCTTCGACTCGGTGGACTTCGGTATGCTCGCATTCCACGCGAACTCAAATCAGTTCGGCTCGACCGGCACACAGAACGTGCCCGACAACGGTATCGACTTCTCGAACGTGAAGATCGAATACCTCCCCGTCCCCGAGCCCGCTTCCCTCGCCCTGCTTAGCCTCGGCGGCCTGGCGATGCTGCGTCGGCGCGCGTAAATAGCCTCGGGTTCATATCACAACTTAAACCAACACCAGCCAGACCGGACGTAAGTCCGGTCTGGTTTGTTTACATAATCCCTGTTTCAGAGATAAAGGAGCTATGATATGAGGCATAGCCAATACCCACGACAGGAGTCGAACCTGTGACCTGCGGATTAGAAGTCCGCTGCTCTATCCAACTGAGCTACGTGGGCCTGTCGTCGGCAAGTCTACCAAGGGTGGGCGGAGCAACCAAGGCTGCGCGGCGGTTGCGGCATGCTAGCTGCGAAAGTCCAATAGCGCAAAAAACACCCCCGGCCGGGAGGCCGGGGGCTTGGATCGATTTTTCAGATTGGCCCGGGGCAGGTTGCCCGGCCTTAATAGCGATGCCCCACGTTACGGGCGGGCGGCGGGCTGGATGACGTCCAGCTCGTGCCGGGCGTTGATCCGCTTGTTGTCGACCCGCTGGTAGTCGTACATGCCCATCTCATCGCAGATGACCCTGTCCTCGTAGTCGTTGAACCAGATGGCCTTGGGGTTACGTCCGACGATACAGGTCTTGCCGCGGTCGGGGGCGTCCAGGGCGTTGCGCAGGTTCTTGAAGATCAGCACGCCGTTCTCCGCGTGCTTGACCCCGGGGATCGCCTTATTCGTGACGGCGGCGACCTCGGTCTTGCCCTTGTAATGGGTGATGGAGAGCCGGGCGTGCGCTTCGACGCCGGACAGGCCCTTCTGGGATTCGTTCAGGAGGTTCCACGCGGTCTCGATCGGCACGTTGAAGGCCTTGTAGGCGACGATGTCCCGGCCGCAGAAGTAGTAGTGGTTATTGATGCCGCCGTGGTAGAGCGAACGCTGGAGGATGCGCAGCGCGTCGGCGTTGTCGTTGATACCCTTGATGATCGGGGCCTGGTTCTCGATGTGCATCCAGCCGCGTTGCAAGAGGCCTTCCAACGCGCGGCGGGTGTCTTCGTGCCACTTCAGCGAACCGTTGGGGTTGGTGAGGTACTCGCCGTCCGGTGCCTTGAGCAGGAACTCGTCGGGGTGGTTGAAGTGGACCATCAGCCGCAGGCCTACATCGGGATACGTCTTGTGGAAGCTGTCGAGCATGGCCAGGAAGGCGGCGTCGAAGCGTTTGGGGTAGAACGCCATCTCCTTGGTGCCCATGCGGATGGATTCGATACCCGCCTCGGCCAGCGAGGACAACCAATCGCCGATGTTCTTATTCGAGAGCATCATCGCGTCGCCGCCGGACATCAGTATCTCGCGCAGCTTTTCCCGGCCGGTCGTCGGATGAAGCCCGCCGTTGTCCGCGACCTTCTTGTTGTGCGAGCGGATGTAGCTGACCACGTCCTTGATCTTGGCGAGCCCCTTCTTGGCGACGGTCCCGTCCTGGCGCTGGATTTCCTTGCGTGCGATCAACTCCTCGCGGTAGCAGAACCGGCAGTGCGACGAGCAGGTGGAGATGGTGTAGAGCAGGCCCATTTCGTACTTGTGCAGCAGGCCCTCGACGGGCGAGAAGTCCATCTGGTGGCCGGGGTCTTCCGACCCGACAAGGTTGAGCGTCTCATCGGGGCTGGCCTTGACCAGCCGCTGGAGGGACTGGCTGTGGCGGGCCATGTCGAAGTAATGCCGGGTGACCTTCACGGGCATGCGGGCCTCGACGTCGCGCGGTGTGCCACGCAGCGACTGGAGGACTTCCAGCTCCTGGGCGGTGTAGAAGTCCTTCATGTCGTCCGGGACGTTCTTGTCGAAGAACGGACGAAGCCCGTTGATGATCTCCCGCTCGTACCGTGAGTTGTCGATGGAGTCCAGGAACGCACGCTGACGGTCCGTCATGTCAAAGGCATCTGAGCTGACCAATCCGCACCTCTTTTTCTTTCAAAAGTGTTAGCCGTCTAAACGACGATATGGTATTGTAACATATTGAACACCGACGGGCAATAGTGTAACATATGGTACAGCCATGAAAAAGACCCCGTCCCTGACAGACCTGGTCGCCGCGGCGGGCGGCGAGTTGACGCCGACCGACCGGCGGATCGCCGAGGCCGTGCTGGCCGAGCCGACCCTGCTGGCGTTCGGCACGGTCTCGGACCTTGCCGACCGGGTCGGGACCAGCAGGCCTTCTGTCGTGCGTTTCGCCCATAAACTGGGTTTCCCGGGCTATACGGGCCTGCAACGCCTGATGAGGACCGAGGTTTCACGCAAACTGGCCCGGCCCAGCGAACGGGTCCGGGGCGATGAAAAAATCGACCTGGGTGCCCACCAGACCATCAATGATGCTATCGACTCGGTCTTTGACGCGGTTGAGGGCCAGCGGATCAGCCGCCTGGTCCAGCCGGTCGTGGATGCCAGCCAGGTCTGGGTCCTCTCCGGGGAGACGTCCCGGGCCGGGGCCATCGCCTTCTACAGCGGCCTGTCGATGATCCGCCCGAACGTACACCTGCTGGACGACCGGTCGGCCGGCAGCGAGTTGAGCCACGCCGGCCCGGGTGACGCGGCCGTGGTCTTCGATTTTTTCCGCTACCGCAAACTGGTCGTAACGGCGGCACGGCTGCTCGCCCAGAGCGGTGTGAAGGTGGTCGCGATCACAGATGGCCCGTTGTCGCCGTTGATCGAGCTGACCGACAACTGGTGCGAGATCACGGTCCCGGCCATCGGGCCTTTCGACAGCTCGATCCCCGTCGTGGCGATCGCCGAGTTGATGGTGGCGAAGGTGGCGCGGGAGCTGAAAGACAAGGCGACCGAGCGGATCGACCGGATCGAGTCGCTGTGGGAATCGACCGAGATATTTTTCCAATAACCGTTTTTTGGAGTGAACGCAGGTGATTAACAAGGTGTGCCCGTCGGTAGCGCAGGCGGTGGCCGACATCCCCGACGGCGCGACGGTGATGATCGGTGGTTTCGGCGCGTCGGGCAGCCCGATCGAGTTGATCCACGCGCTGATCGACCACGGCGCCAAGAACCTGACCGTGATCAATAACAACACGGGTAACGGCGAAGTCGGCCTTGCCGCCCTGATCGGCAACGGGCAGGTCCGAAAGATGGTCTGCTCCTTCCCCCGGTCCAGCCAGTCAAAGGTATTCCCGGAGTTTTACAAGGCCGGCAAGATCGAGCTGGACCTCGTCCCGCAGGGGACGCTCGCCGAGCGCATCCGCGCCGCCGGCGCGGGCATCCCCGCGTTTTATACGCCGACCACCGTGGGCACTGTCCTGGCCGAAGGCAAAGAGCAACGCGAATTCGACGGGCGTACTTATGTTCTTGAGCGTTGGCTCAAGGCCGATTTCGCGTTGATCAAGTGTGATACCGCCGACCCACTTGGTAACTTGACCTTTAATAAGACGGCCCGTAATTTCAGCCCGCTGATGTGCATGGCCGCCAAGACCACGATCGTGCAGGCAGGCCGGCTGGTCGAGCGCGGCGGGATCGACCCCGAACACGTCATCACGCCCGGCATCTTTGTCAACCGCGTCGTCGAGGTCCGCGATCCGGTCCACGAAGACACGTTGATCGCCACGGGCAGGAGTTACCCATGACCACCGGCTGGACACGAGAACAGATGGCGGCGCGCACCGCGCAGGACATCCCCAACGGTGCCTACGTTAACCTCGGCATCGGCATCCCCGAACTGGTTGCGAAGTTCGTCCCCGAAGGGCGCGAATTTATCTACCACACGGAGAACGGCCTGCTGGGTATGGGCCCGCCGCCGAGCGAGGATGACCGCGACCTGGACCTGATGAACGCGGGCAAGAAGTACGTCACCGCCCTGCCCGGCGCGGCCTACTTCCACCATGCCGACAGCTTCAGCATGATCCGCGGCGGGCACCTGGACGTGTGCGTGCTGGGCACGATGCAGGTCGCGGCCAACGGTGATATCGCCAACTGGTCCACCGGCGAGCCCGACGCCATCCCCGCCGTGGGCGGCGCGATGGACCTGGTGCAGGGTGTGAAACAGATCTTTGTCATCACCCAACACACGACCAAGACCGGCGAACCCAAGCTGGTCGAGCGTTGCAGCTACCCGCTGACCGGGGTGGGTGTCGTGTCCCGGGTCTACACCGATTTGGCGGTGATCGACATCACGCCGGACGGTTTCCGATTAGTCGAATTAGGCCCCGGCGTGACGTTTGACGAAGTCAAGAAAAGCACCGGCGCCCCGGTCCTGCCACCGAATCCCAATAGTTAATCGAGTCGAAACGACGAAGAGAAACAGACCATGACCGAAGTTTTCATCTGTGACGGTATCCGAACACCCGTCGGCCGGTATGGCGGTTGCCTGGCGGCCGTCCGCGCGGACGACCTGGCGGCCATCCCGATCCGCGCGCTGATGGACCGTTACCCGAAGCTGGACTGGTCGGCGCTGGACGACGTCGTGCTGGGCTGCGCGAATCAGGCGGGCGAAGACAACCGCAACGTCGCGCGGATGAGCAGCCTGCTCGCGGGCCTGCCGCCGGAGATCCCGGGCAGCACGGTGAACCGGCTGTGCGCCTCCGGGCTTAACGCCGTCGGCAGCTGCGCCGCGGCGATCCGTGTCGGCGAAGGCGACCTGATGCTCGCCGGCGGCGTCGAGAGCATGTCGCGTGCGCCCTTCGTCATGGGAAAACCCGAAAGCGCCTTCGACCGCCAGCAGATACTCGAAGACACCACCATGGGCTGGCGTTTCAAGAACCCCAAGCTCGATGCACAGTACGGCACGGAGACGATGACCGAGACTGCGGAGAACCTGGCAAAAGAGTTCAACGTCAGCCGTGAGGACCAGGACCGGTTCGCGTTCTGGAGCCAGTCGAAAGCGGCGGCGGCGCAGGCGGACGACCGGCTGGCCGGGGAGATCTGCCCCGTCACCGTGCCGCAGCGAAAGAAAGACCCGATCATCGTCGACAAGGACGAGCACCCGCGCGAGACGGTGCTTGCCAAGCTCGCGCAGCTTAAGCCGTTGATCGCGGGCGGAACGGTGACGGCGGGCAACGCGTCGGGCATCAACGACGGCGCGGCCGCGCTGCTGATGGCGTCCGAACGGGGCGCGAAAAAGCACGGCCTGGAACCCGAGGCGCGCGTGCTGGGGATGGCGGTCGCCGGTGTACCGCCGAGGATCATGGGTATCGGCCCCGTGCCGGCAACGAAGAAGCTCCTCGCCCGCTTGAAAATGACGCTCAACGACTTCGACATCCTGGAGATGAACGAGGCGTTTGCCGTGCAGTCGCTGACTTGCCTGCGCGAGTTGGGGCTGGCAGACGACGACCCGCGTCTGAACACGCGCGGCGGCGCGATCGCGCTGGGCCACCCGCTCGGGATGAGCGGCGCGCGTCTGGCGGTGACGGCGATGGATCAGCTGCGACGGGGCGAAGGCAAACGCGCGCTGTGCAGCATGTGTATCGGGGTCGGCCAGGGCATCGCCATGGCCATCGAAAGAGTCGGGTAATTTTATGCAGGCATTACAACAGGCACTCGCCGACGCCCGCCAACGCTACGCAGAAACCAACCCCAGGAGCCGCGACGCCGACAAGCAGGCAGAACGGTACATGCCCGGCGGCAATACGCGCAACGTGCTCTACTACGAACCCTTCCCCTTGACCATGACGACCGGGGAAGGCGCGGAGCTGGTAGATTTAGACGGCCACCGTTACACCGATTTCGTCGGTGAGTTCTCCGCCGGCATCTTCGGGCACTCCGACCCCGACATCAAAGCCGCGATCCACAAAGGCCTTGAACACGGCATCGCGATCGGCGGCTCAACCGCCTACGAACGTGAGCTGGCGCGCCTGCTCTGTGAACGGTTCAAGTCCGTGGATCAGCTCCGATTCTGTAACTCCGGCACCGAAGCTGGCCTGATGGCGCTCACCACCGCACGCATCGTCACCGGGCGGGACAAGGTCCTCGTCTTCAACGGCGCGTACCACGGCGGGGTGGTCAAGTTCCCGACCGGACTGTCGCGGTTCAATGCGCCGTATGACTTTGTGCTGGCCGAATACAACGACACCGAGGGGACCGCGGAATTGATCCGGAAGCTCGGCGACCAGCTCGCGGCCGTGATGGTCGAGCCGATCCTCGGGGCCGGCGGTAACATCCCCGGCACACGCGCGTTTCTTCAGATGCTAAGAGACACCACACGCGAGGTCGGCGCGGTCCTGATCTTCGACGAGGTCAAAACCGCCCGCCTCGGCTCCGGCGGTGTGCAGGGCCTGCTGGAAATCACCCCCGACCTGACCACGCTCGGCAAGATCATCGCGGGCGGCCTGCCCACGGGCGCGTTCGGCGGCAGCGCGGAACTGATGTCTTGCTTCAACCCGAAGAAAGAAGGCACCTGGAAGCACGCCGGCACGTTCAACAACAACGTCTGCTCGATGGCCGCCGGCGTCGCGGCGATGGGTAAGGTCTACACCCCCGAGCGTGCACAAGAGTTCTTCGACTGGTCGGAGGCGTACCGCCGGTCACTTAACAGTATGTTTGCCCAGAAATCGGTCCCGATGGTCTGCACCGGGCTGGGGTCGATGTTCACGGTCCACTTCGCCACCGGGACGCATGACCGCATGCTTATCCGGGGGGCCGACTGCCAGGCCCTCAACGCTCTGCTCCACATGGAGCTGCTGCTTGCGGGCATCCTGATCTGCAGCCGGGGAGACATGTTCCTCTCCCTACCCATGACCGATACCCACCTGACCCGTGCCCGGGAGGCACTGACTGGCTTTATCGATCGGCACCACGCGATCATTAAAAGCGTCGTCGGGGCCTGATTCCTGTCGGAAACGGGCTTTTCGGTGGTAGAATGTGGTGTGGTGCTTTGTGCCGGGGCGGCGGGTGAAACAGGGGGCGGGCGGCTACGTCTAGTTCCATGACGGGCCGACCGATCCCGGCCCGGACGAGCCACCCAAGGGGCCGACACCGATGCTTAAGTCCGAAGCCGACCTGGACCTGTTAGACCGATACGCGATCGCGGGCGACCCGGAAGCCTTCGGGGAGATCGTCCGGCGTTACACGGCGATGGTCTACCACACCTGCCTGCGGGTGCTGCACGACAAGGCCCTCGCCGAGGACGCCTCGCAGGATACGTTCTACCGGCTGATGTGCTCGCCGGGCAAGGTCAACCGCTCGGTCGGGGCGTGGCTGCACCGCACGGCGACGCGGCGGTCGCTGGACGTGTTACGCAGCGACACCGCCCGCGCCCGCCGGGAGCGGGTCTATTCAAACGACTACTACCACGGCCGGGCCAACCCACCGAGTTGGAGCGTACTGTCACCCAAGATCGACGAGGCACTGGCCCTGATCGAGGAGCCGACGCGGTCGCTTCTGATCGAGCACTTCCTCACCGGCAAGAGCCAGCGGCAACTGGCGAAAGAAAACCGCACCTCCACCGCGACCATCTGCCGGCGGATCAAGCAGGGGCTTGAGGAATTGCGTAAGCACCTTAAGGGCATGGGCCTGGTCGTGGCCGGCGCGGCGATGGTGAATATGTTATCGTCACAGACCACGCTGGCCGCCCCGCCGCAGCTCGACGCCGAGTTGGGCAAGATGTCGATGGTCAGCGGCGATCCGGCGGCGTTCGGCTCACAGGGCATCCATACCGGAGGCATGCTGATGAAAGCGGGAACCATCGTCGTATGTGCCGTGATCCTTGGCGCGGTGTTCTACGGGCTGGCACAGATCGGCAACGGCCCGGCTTCCGTCACGCCCCCGCCGCCGCGCGAGAGCATCCAGGCTGCGACACCGCCACCGGTATACGAAGCCAAGCCGCGGTCCAACCGCCCCGACCCGGCCGACCCCACCGTGTCGTACATTATCCCCCAGAAGGACATGGACTTAGACAGCCGCAAAGTCTCCGTATTCCAGATGCACACACGCATCCCCGACGAGATGGTCAACGTCGGTTTCGCCGACGGCCACGTCGTCGCCATGCGCGTCGATGAAGCCATCCCGCTGATCGAGGAGCAGACCGGCCAGAAGATCGATGTGTTAGTACAGACGCTGCCGTATGCGAAATAATCGCCCGGATTTCTAAGCCCACAAACTGCGTATGGGGTGTGCGGTGTTCACGACCGCATCGCTTCCAATTCCTGCCAGCGTGCATAGAGCTGCTCGACGCGGGCTTGCGCTTCACCTAGCTGGTGGCAGACCGCTTCATGCTTGGCGCGATCGGCGATCACGGCCGGGTCGGCGGCCTGCGCATGGAGCGCTTCGTGCTCGGCTTCGGCCATGAGGATCGCTTCCTCCATCTGGTCCAGCTCACGCTGGAGCTTGTAGGTCAGCTTCTTGGACTCACCTGTGTTGTTCGATGCGCGGGCGGTGGATTTTTCGGTTTTGTTTTCGGCATCCGCTTGGCGAGGTTCCGGCTTCGCTTGCTGCCGGGCCTGGTCGTCCTGCCACTGGATGTAAGACATATACCGTTTGGCCGTACCCGAGCCGTCGAGCGCGATCAGTTCGGTCGACAGGCGATCCAGCATGAACCGGTCGTGCGTGACCAGCACGATCGCCCCCGGGAATTCGGTTAGCGCCTGCTCCAACACTTCCAATGACGGGATATCCAGGTCGTTGGTCGGCTCGTCGAGGATCAGCACGTCCGCGGGCTTGAGCATGAGGTTGGCGATCAGGATACGGGCCTGCTCGCCGCCGGAAAGATCGCCCACGGACACGTTGAACTTCGTCGGCTCAAACAAAAACTTACGCGCCCACCCGGCGATGTGCACGGGCTTGCCCTGGTACTCGACCGTGTCGCCGACCGGGCAAAGCGCCTCGCGCAGGCTCATGGTGGGGTTGAGGTCTTCGCGGTGCTGGGTGAAGTTGACGATGCGCAGTTGCGGCGCGGGCTTGACCGTGCCGGAGTCGGGCTGGAGGTCGCCGGTGATCAGGCGCAAAAGCGTGGTCTTGCCCGAGCCGTTGGGCCCGAGCAGGCCGAAGACCTCGCCACGGAAGATTTCCAGCTCGATCTCGTTGACCGCCTTGACGCGGTTGCGCAGCCAGAAGTCCTTGAAGACCTTGGTCAGGCCTACACACTTGACGACCAGGTCCTGTGCCGGTCGTTCGGCGGTGTCGGCGGGTTGTGTGGTTGCTTGCGTCATGGTGTGGGGCCTTGGCCCGGAGTCTATCGTTTCATACCCGATCGCGGGATCACTGGTTCATGGCCTTTTCGCGTGCGATGCGGTCCTCATCTTCGAGGCGTTTTTGTTCACGCTGGCGTGCGAGGCTCGGGTCGGTGTTGATCTCCAGGTAGAGCTGGCCGCCGTTGTTGTAGACGGTTTCGACGTCGCCGGTGAAGATCTCTTCGCGGGCGCGCTGTCGTTCCCGGCTCATGAACAGCGCGGGCGCTTCGCGGTAGTTCGCCAGCAGGGTGCGGAAGCTGTTGGCCTCGGACTTGACCTTCTCGACGGTCTCGGTGCGGTAGGTGTTGGCCTCGCTGATGAGTCGTGACGCCTCGCCGCCGATCGCCGCGCCGCCGTATTCATCGGGCAGACGGAGCTGGTCGAAGGCGGTGTCGATCACCTGGGCAAGCTTTTCGGCCTTGTCGGTCTCGCCGGCCGACTGGGCGAGTTCGTACGACTGCACGAGCTTGAAGAGTTCTTCGTGGGCTTCGCCGGCGGCCTCGTTCAGGAGCGTGGTCTGCTGCTGGCGTGCGGCGCTTAGTTTCTGGCCGCGTTCGCTCTCGGCGTTGGTGACCAGGTTGTACGCGGGCTTGACCGTGACGGGCGCTTCGCTGCGGGCGAGCACCATGCTCTCGATCTTGATCCCGGCGTTGAGCGTGTCGAGCACGGTCTGCATCCGCTCGGTCGCGCTGCCCTGGCTGAAGACGCCCTTGATGAAGTCGTCGGCTTCGACCCGCGCGGCGGCGTAGACGATGCCCTGCTCGGCGACGTTGCGAACCAGCTCGTCGGCGGCGCTCATGTCGCCGGGGCTGGGCATGCCGACGTTCTCGACGAAGGCGATGACGTCATTGATCGAGTAGTACACCTCGAACCGGCCGTGCACGATATTGGCGTCGCCGGTCAGCAGCGAGCCGTCGCGTTCGGGGTTTAGGGGCCCGCCACGCGCCTGGCCGGCGGTGTCGGTGTCGCCGCCCTCGTACCAGAAGGCTTTGTTGACCGAGACGGTGCGCTTGGTGATCGGGACCTTGACCTTTTCCTCGATCGGGTAGGGCCAGCCGACGTACCAGCCCTGCTCGTAGACCTGGCCGCCGCGGTCGCCGACGATCTTGCCGAACTGGAGTCGGACGACTTTTTCCTGCGGCTCGACGGTGAACACGCCGGTCGCCAGGTACGCGATCAGCATCAGGACCATGATGACCTTGAGGATGCCGAAGCTGACGCGCATAGCGTCGGCGAGCGACTTCTGCGCGGGGTCGGTCGGCTCGAACGGCTCGTGGTCGTGGTGGTGATGGCCGTGGTCGCAGTCGTCGTCGTGCGAGTGGATAAACGGGTTTTTGATCTTCTCGGCCATGGATTAGCGTTCGGGGTTCAGGGTTCGGGGTTCGGGGTTCAGGTTATAGATTGCAGATCGAACAATGAAGATCGCGGATTAATTGCTGGGCTTTGGCCCCTGGCCTTCCAGAGCGTTGAGGAACCAGAGCTTGTTGGCGTCGAGTACGAAGGTCGTGTTGTTTGCGAGCATCTGCTGCAGGGCCTCGATCTGCCTTTGGAAGATGGCGAAGTCCTGGTCCTCGCGGAAGGCGCTGAAGTATTGCGCGGCTTCGCGGTTACCCTCGTCGCGGATGGCCTGGGCGCGGCGCTCGGCGAAGGCGAGGATGCGGCGCTTGGCGGCCTCGGCGCGGGCCTGGATGTTGTTCGCCTCGGCGTCGCCCTCGGCACGGGCCTTCTCGGCCAACTGCTCGCGCGTCTTGGCCATGCGCTCGAACACCTTCTGCGTCGTGTCCTCGGGGAGGATGATCCGGCGGATGCCGACCTGTTCGAGCTTGATCCCGTAGCCGGGCGTGATCGCGTCGAGCTTGCCGCGCAACATCTCAAGGCCCTTCTGCTCGATCTCGGCGAGTTTGACCTTCTCGGGGTCGGGGTTCACCAACTGGTCGAAGCGGTAGTTGGAAACCACGACCTTCAGCTCACTGAGCATGGAAAGCAACTGGCTCTCGGCCTCGGCCTCGTCTTTAAGACGCAGAAAGAATGCGTAGGGGTCTTCGATCTTCCACGCGAGGTAGAACTTGACGATGACGGCTTGGTTGTCCGCGGTCTGGATCTCGCTGGACTGGTCCTCGAGCAGTTGTACGCGCTTGGAGTAGACCTTGACCTTCTGGATCGGGGTCGGCCACTTGAAGCCGTAGCCCGGCTCGAGGATCAGGCTGCCGGGGTCGGTGATGTTGCCGTCAGCGTCACGGGTCGGCTCAACGGCCTGGTCCCACGTCGTGCGGACGGCGACCTGGTCGTAGCGGACCTGGAACATGACCATGTAGACCGACAGCACGACGGCGACGGCGATGGCGATCAGGAAGATCAGTTTATTTTTCATTTCGTGTGTCTCTTAAAGCGGTCGTTTGTTTATGTTGGGTTGGATTATTCTTGAGTTATTCGATGCCCAGCACGTCGAGATTGCTGGCGGTGGTCTGTGCGTTTAGGCGGATGATCGGGGGCAGCTCCTGCTCGCCCACGATGATGAACTTGCGTCGGTCTTTCAGGCCCTCGGCGAGGGTGTTGAGGTACTCGCGTGCCATGAAGTATTTGGGTGCCTGGCGGTAGGCGTTCAGCAGCGAGGTGGTGCGCATCGCGCGGGCGCGTTCGTTGAGGGCGAACTCCCAGCGATAGGCGCGGGCGTCGTAGATGAGCTTTGCGGCGTTGCCGCCGGCCTCATCCAGCAGCAGCTCGATGTCGCGCTGCTTGGTCAGGACCTGGTCGGCGAGCTGGTCGGCCTTGGCGCTGTCGTAGTTGGCGGCGAGTCGCATGGCTTCCAGCGACTGCTGGAGCAAAACCACTTCCTGGATCGCCGCGTCGATAGTCAGCGCCTTGTCTTGAGAGCCGGCGATCTGGGCAAGTTCGGCGACCGCCTTGCGCTGCGCCTCCTGGATGCGGGTCTGCTTCTCCTGACGGGCGTCGATCTGCTCGTGGAACTTCTTGGCGACGTCGCCCTCACGCGGCGGATGTACGGCGTCGAGACCGGCGTAGACGATCTCCACGCCCAGGTTCATCGCGTCGGCGTCGGCCTGGATCTGTTTGCGGAGGATGTCGCCGGCCTCGATCCGCGCGCTGGTCAGCAGCTCGTCGATGTTGTGCGTGGCGTAGTATTGGTTGAAGCGGCGCTCGGATATGGCGGTGAGGAGCTTGACCGGTTCGTCGCTGGACTGGGTGTAGTCCAGCAGCCCGCCGTCGGCGATGCGGTACTTGACGATGCCAAGCCCGCCGGCGAGTTCACCGGCGACGGCCTTGGATGCGGTGTTCTCATCGGCGCCGGCCGTCTGGCTGGGCGCGGTCACCATGTATTGCTCGCTTTCACCGGTGTGTTGCGTGGTCCAGAGGACGGCGACGTTGCGGTTGAAGTTCTCTGCGGACGAGCCGACATTGATCTCGTGGACGCGCGAGGCGTCGTACTTGTAGGCCTTGCCCAGCGGCCAGGGCAGCTTCCAGTGCAGCCCGGGGCCGACGACGCTGTGATCGGTCAACGCGCCCCAGCGAGTGATGACCGCTCGCTGGTGCGGCTGGACGAGCACGGCCGAGGTCAGCCCGAACAGGACGAAAAGCCCGACGAGGGTCAGCGGTGTGACGGCCTTGGCGAGCAGGCGGTAGAACCAGCTTTCCGATACCTCGAAGCCGAACTGGTAGTTGATGGCCTCGCCGATGATCTTGCCCAGCGACTCGTGGTGCGTGAGCCAGCCGAGCAGCCGGCTATCGAACGCAGGGCGCGGGCGGACACCGGGGCGTCGCGGCTGGTAGAAGCCGAAGATCAGCGACAAGAGCATCTCCGCGCCCAACAGGATCATCATGGCGGGCACGACAACCGCGAGCACGGGGAACACTTCGGCCAGATTCAGCGCCTCACAGACGGCGACCGCGATCAGCAGCACCGTGGCGACGGCGTTGCCCATAAGGTAGCTGGCGCCACCGCGGAGATGCCGCCATTCTTCGACCTTGGTCATGCCGGCGACATACCGGGCAACCAGGAACGCGGGGAAGGCGATCATGAAAGCGACGATGGCGACGGCCCCGGCGCTGCTGCCGGTGAACCCGCCGCCGGCGCGGACCATGTCGGCGATATCGCTGAAGAAGCTGCCAGCCTCGACACCCCTGGTCGAGCGGTAGGCCGCGACCGCGCCGAAGAGCATGAACGTGCCGACCGAGAGCAGGTAGATCGAGACGACGAGACTGACCAGGCCCGTGCCGTACTTATAAAGACGGTCCAGGCGTTTCTGCGCGATCTGGAGCTGTTGGCCGGCCTCTTCGAAGAGCGCGGCGGTGCGCGCGTCCTCGGCGGCGAGCTGTTCGGTTTCCAGGGCCTCGACACGTTCGAGGCGGTGCTGGTTATAGATCAGCCAGAGGATGGCCCAGATAGGCAGGCCGCCGATGAAGTACCAGGCGATGGCGTTGACACCGGAGGCCCCGGCGTAGAGGCCGGTGAGCGAGACGAGGATGGACAGGACGACCTGTGTCGCCAGGCCGATCAGGGCCGCGGTGGACGCTCGTCGGTAGGTTTCTTGATCGTGACTCATCGTGTTCCCTGGTGCCGCGGCCGGGGTGTGTCGGCGTGCGGCGGTTGATTAGCGTACATTAAAGCGTGTGTCGGCTCGGCCCGGGGCAAACCCGGCGGGCCGACCGGCCGTATGATAGGGGCCAACGCCCCCGACGCCCCCGTTGGTACTCTGACCCGTTTCGTTCACCCGGATACGACGACCCCCATGTTCCAGCAGCTCGTGACCATCGCGCACAATACGTTCACCGAATCGATCCGCCAGCCGATCTTCGTGATCCTGGTGCTGCTGGGCGCGCTGCTGATGGTGCTGGCCCCGCAGCTGGCGGCCTACACGATGGAAGACGACAACAAGATGCTCATCGACATGGGCATGAGCACGATCTTCTTCATGTGCCTGCTGCTGTCGGCGTTCACGGCGACGGGCGTGTTCTCCAACGAGATCGAGAACAAGACCGTGCTGACGGTCGTGAGCAAGCCGGTCAGCCGGCCGCTGTTCGTGGTCGGCAAGTACCTGGGCGTGTCGGTCGCGATCTCGCTGGCGTTCTTCCTGCTGAGCACGGTGCTGGTGCTGGCGATCCGCCACCGCGTGATGTCCACCGCCAGCGACCACTTCGACATGCCCGTGATCCTGTTCGGCGTGGGCGGGGCGTTGTTCGCGATTATCTTCGCGACCGCGGCGAACTACCTCTACAACAAGGTCTTCACCTCGACGCTGGCCGTGGTCCTTCTGATCACGCAGGCGATTGCGCTTGGGCTGGTGCTGGTGATCAACAAGAAGTGGGGCCTGCAGTCGCCGTTGACCGAGTTCACGGATCACGGAGGCGAGCTGACGCAGGTCATTGTCGGGCTGGGGCTGGTGTTCCAGGCGGTGCTGGTGCTGACCGGCGTGGCCGTGGCCGCCTCGACGCGGCTGGGGCAGGTGATGACGCTGATGATCTGCGTCGGCGTGTTCCTGCTGGGGCTTGCCAGCAACTCGCTTAGCCAGATGGTCAACAGCCGGCTGTCGATCCCGATCGGCACCGACTACTACCAGAGCCTCTCGGCGATCATGCACGCGGACCTGGCGTTGTACCAGAAGGTCGTCTACGCGGCCGCCAAGTTCCTGTACATGCTGGTGCCCAACCTGCAGTTCTTCTGGTCCGCCGACGCGATCACGCAGGGCACGCCGATCACCGCCGGGCTGTTCGGCCTGGTCAGCGGGTACGCGGCTTTGCAGGTCATGGCCGTGCTCGCCGTCGCGGTGGCGCTGTTCCAGAACCGCGAGGTCGGGTAAGGCATCCGCCGCGTGACGATGGATCGGATTGTTCCGGTCGGTTCCAGACAACGTTGATTCAGGCTCCGGGGTATCCGGGGGTTCCGGGATTCAAAACGGTTTAAGCGATCACGGGCGAAGCCCCGGCATGCGCGTCGTCGGCTTTCTGCGCCTTGGCCTGCGAGGCCTGAAGCGCCTGGTGCTCGGCCTGCTCGATGTCCTCGCCGCAGCGCACCAGGCGGGCGGAGTTGAACACCACGATCAATGAGCTGACCACGTGCAGGAGCGCCGCGACGACCGGCGGGATGTGGCCCGTGCCGGCGATGACCAGGAACAGGAGGATGAACCCCCCGCCGATGGCCATGTTCTGCTTGATCACCGCGCTGGTCTGGCGCGACAGCCGGACCAGGAACGGGATGCGGTTTAGGTTGTTGTTCATCAGCGCGATGCTGGCGGAGTGGATGGCGACGTCGCTGCCGGCGGCGCCCATGGCGATGGAGATGTCGCCGGCCTTGAGCGCGGGCGCGTCGTTCACGCCGTCGCCGATCACCGCGACGCGGTGGCCCCGGCCCTTGAGGTCATCCACCATCTCGAGCTTCTGGTGCGGCAGCACCTCGGCGCGGTACTCGGTGTGCATCTGGGCCGCGACACGCTTGGCGACGCTCTCGCGGTCGCCGGTGACGATGATCAGGCGCTTCAGGCCCATCTCTCGCAGGTCGTCCATCGCGCCGGCGGCCTGCGGGCGGGTGTTGTCTTCCAGGCCCAGCCAGCCCAGGAACCGGCCGTTACGCACCACGAACAGCGTGGACAGGCCCTCGGCGTCCGGGTCGGCCATGGCCTGATCGACCTGGTGGCGGATATGGTCGTCGTGCAGCTCCTGGGTGATCCAGTTGCCCCGGCCGACCAGCGTGGTCTGGCCGTCGATGGTGGCGCGGACGCCTTTGCCGGCCTCTTCGTGGAACTCGTTGGGGTCGGTTAGGTGCAGCTTGGCCTTGCGGGCGACCTCGAACACAGCCCGGGCGACCGGGTGCCGCGACCGCTGCTCGGCCGAGGCGGCGGCCTGGAGCAGTTCGGCACCCTCCACGCCCTCGGCGGGGGTCAGTCGGGTCACTTCGAGCTGCCCGGTGGTCAGCGTGCCCGTCTTGTCGAAGACCATCGCGGTGAGGTTTCGTGCCCCTTCCAGGTCAGTCACAGATTTCACGAGTACGCCCAGCCGGGCCGCCGCGGAGATCGCCGCAACCATCGCGGTGGGGGTGGCGAGGATCAGCGGGCAGGGGCAGGCGATCACGAGCATGGAGATCGCCGCGACCGCCGCCGCCTCGGGGTTGGTCTGTGAGGTGTAGAACCAGACAATAAAGACGATCATCACGACCGTCGGGGTGTACCAGCCGGCGTAGCTGTCGATCATCCGCATCAGCGGGATCTTGGTGCGCTCGGCCTCAAGGATCATGTCTTTGACACGGCCTAAAGTTGTGTCTTCACCAGCTTTAGTGACTTGAATATCCATCGAGCCAGTGAGGTTGATCGTGCCGCCGAAGACCTCGGCACCCTCGGCTTTGTCGGCGGGGATGGATTCGCCGGTGATGTTGGCCTGGTTGACGGTGGAGGAGCCGGAGACGACCAGGCCGTCGGCGGGGATGTTGTCGCCGGGGCGGACGCGGACGATGTCGCCGGGGATCAGGTCCCGGGCCTCGACCTGCGTCTCCACGCCGTTATCGACCTTGCTGGCCTTGGTGGGGGTGATGCGGACCAAGGCCTCGATGTCCCGCTGGGCGCCCAGGGCGGTGCGGTTCTCGATCAGGACCGAGATAATCATGAAGAAAGCGATGAAGCCGGCCTCGATGTACCAGCCCTTGGCGAAAGCGGCGAGCACGGCCAGAGCAACCAGCTCGTTCATGTGCATGTGCCCTTGCCATAAGTCTTTAAGCGCGACCCAGACCAACGGCGCACCCAGCAATACCGTCGCGATCCCGGCCAGGAGGTCCGAGGGGTCGGCGTTGTCGAAGGTCATCCGGGCGATCAGCGCGCAGATCAGCAGCGTCCCGCCTAGGAGCGTTGCGATGATTTCGACGCTGACTTTCCCCGTTTTAGATTTTAAAGCCAGGTCTTCCGTCAGATAGTCATGGGCCATAGCGCGCGGTTCCTGGATGTCCGATAACCCGGCTGGTTTAAGCCGGGCGAATAACGGGTGTTAACCAATACGTCGGGTATGCTAGAAAGTTCGCGCCAAACCTTCCAATCGGGGTAGATTTGACCCGCAATCCCGATGTGCTGACGGGGGTTCGAGGGGTGATCTACGGCGTGCGACAGTAGAGCCTTCAGCGCTGGTGATGGATTCTGACTAGACCCCAGACCCTGGACCCTGGACCCCAAGATACCCGGCCCTTCGCGGCGCCCAGGGCCGGCGTTGGGGCGCGGAGCATCACATCCGACCGATACCCGACCTCCCCGCGCATAAAAAAATCCCGCAGCCAGATCCGCTAGAACGCTGGTCTGACTGCGGGACCACTTGGAGGACGATGTTAGGCGGCGTCGATCGGGAAGTCCCGGCACACCGCGGAAAAACTATTTTAAGCCCTGACGGGCACCTCGATGGCCACCCCGGGCCGGTACCACGGATTTTTAACAACACGCCGCTGCGTCAGCTCGCGGAGCTTACGATGCAGGGCCACGAGACGCAGCCGGCCGAACGCCACGATCAGCATCATGCCGATCCCCTGCAGGGCCAGCGTTGCGTCCAACGCGCTGACCAGCAACTGCCCGCGCTCATCCAGCATCGGGCTTAGACCGAACTGAGCCACGCCCATCAAGGCAACCGCGACCAGGCAGCCCTTGGCCGCACGCTTGATCGCTGTGTTTCGGTTGCTGATGTTCATCGCGGCACGCATGGTTCCATTCCTTCTCGATCGGAAGCGACGAGGGACAACCCTTCCCGGCAGCACGGCCACCGGTCGCTTAACGACTTTTCCCAACCTGACTGAATCTCGGCGATCGGCTGCTACTGCTTTGCCCTGTCACCGGTCGGGTAGTTGGCCCGACGCCCCTATAGTTGCAAAGCCCGTGCCAATTCGTTCATTCCCCGTTTTAATCGCCTAAACGTGATTTCCCCGTATTGGCCATGCTTATGTAATCATCAGAGGCTCATTACACGCGCAGTTAGTAGGCGGAAACCGGGCCGTGTTAAGATCGTGTCAGTCCGAACCGGGCCATGTTCATCGTTAAGATGGATGGTTTTCGCAGCCGCCACAACATTTCGTTAAGCACGTTAACTTACGAACCGGAGAATCCCCATGCCACTATCCATTACTTACCTGGGCCACTCGGGTTTCCTGTTTTGTGATGGCCAACACACGCTCGCCGTCGATCCGTTCCTCACCGGCAACCCGCTGGCGAAGCACAAACCTCAGGACATCGCCTGCAACTACATCGCGCTGACGCACGGCCACGCCGACCACTTCGGCGACACGCTCCCGATCGCCAAGCGCAACAACGCCACCGTCATCGCCGCGTTCGAGATATGCGAATACTGCGCCGAGCAGGGCATCGAGAAGTGCGACCCCGGCAACCCCGGCGGCCGGGTCTACACCGACTTCGGCTACATCGCGTTCACCCCCGCGTTCCACTCATCGAGCTACCAGGGACGGTACATGGGCCAGCCCTGCGGCCTGATCATCTCGATGGGTGGACACAAGATATACCACGCCGGCGACACCGCGCTCTTTGGGGACATGAAGCTCATCGGCGAGATCGGCAAGCCCGACATCGCCATGCTACCCGTCGGCGACCGTTTTACCATGGGCCCGAAGCTCGCCACCTACGCCGCCGAATGGGTCAAGCCCAAAACCGTCATCCCCGTGCACTATAAAACCTTCCCGCTATTGACCGACGACATCAGCGAGTTCCAGCCCAGGGGCGTGGTGGTCAAGGCGATGCAGCCGGGGGAGGTGTGGGAGTGCGATTAATCTGACATGACTCGCGTTCAATATAGAACTGTCCATATTCAGCCCCATGTGGATGACGTGGGACGGTGAACAATCATGCGCCATATATCAATCGTGCGGAAAAGGTTCGATAAATTAAACCGCCCCCGGGACTACCGGCACAACCCCGCCTAGAATCACGCCCACACCCACAAGGAGCCGATCTTGAACCGTATGTGTGTTACCGTCCGGATTCTGTGTCTTTGTCTGTTGGTGAATTTCACCGCCGGTTGCGGGGTGGAGCTGGCGATGCTGGGGGCGGCGACGTCGGCGGCCTCGTCCGGGTCGGCGGTCTATAAGCGGGGCAAGCTCAACGCGTCGTGGATGGCGTCATTCGACCAGGTCGTCGCCGCGGGCGAGGGCGCGTTTGATGACCTGGGCATGAAGGTCACACAATCCAAGGGCGACGAAGCCAAGGGCAACTGGACGATCGTGGCGATCAACGACGACAAAAACAAGGTGAAGCTCAAGGTGGATCGCAAGACGGAGAGCCTGACGGAGTTTCAGCTCGACGTCGGCCTGTTCGGCAAGGAGCCCACGGCCCGGCTGATCCTCAAACGCATGGCGGTCGCGCTGCAGGTCGGTGCAACTGAAGTCGGCACGGACGAGGCGCTGTATATCCCCGCGCCGCCCTCGACGGCTGACGAGCAGTTCTCACATTAGCACATGACGCGCAGGCCGTACGTCTAGGTATTTCTGTTCTACGCAGCCTTCGCGGCCTGCTTGATGTTGTCGGCGAGGATCGGGAAGGTGCTCGTCGCGTGGCACTTGGGGGTGTGGAGCGTGACCTCGATCTGCCAGTCGGTGCGCGGGTATTCCCAACGGCTAAAGGGCGTGCTGGGGTGGCGCTTCTTGTCGGGCACCTCGAAGCTGAACTCACCGTGGAGTGTCTCGCCGGCACGCACGGCACGGTCTTCGGCGAGCATCTGTGAGGCGGTGAAGTAGCGCACCGAGCCAAGCCCGTCCTGGCGGGTGCAGGTCAGCACGACGCGCAGCTCGCGCACGATGGTGTCACGCAGGAACGGCTGCTCAACGCGGATGATGATCGGCTTGTTCAGGTGCGCGATCTTCTGGGTCATGTGCGCCTTGGGCGCACCCAGGCGCGACGCGATGCCCATCGCGGACATCGCGTGGTAAACCAGCCAGAGGCCCGCCACGGCGTAGAGCACGGACGAAACCGCGGACTTCAGTTCGTAGGCCGGCGGCGTCATGGCGTAGTAGTGCGCGATCGCCAGCCCGCCGAGCAGGTACCACAGCAAAGCCGCGGCGCACCAGCCCATCGCGCGGTCGGCGTGCGAGCCGCCGGGCGTCAGGTCGTACCAGTCGAACGGCCCGCCGGTGATAGCGACCGGTTCGTGCGCGAACACGCCGCCACGGCGCATCGGCAGGATGCCTAAGCCGAACAGCGTCAGCCCCGCGAGGATCAGGCCGTACGGCCGGAACCGCCCGATCGGCAGCAGGTAGGCTTCGGCCGGATCGTACGGGTTGTAATAAGCGGTCGAGCCTTCCGCCCGGATGCGGCGCGTCACGGAATCCGCCCAGTCGCGTGAGCCGTGGATCCTGAGCGGCGCGGCGCGATCGCCCTGGTAGGTCTTGCCCCTGACGTTGTAGGCGAACTCCAGGTCCGGCTCGAATCCGCCGAGCTTGCTGGCGCGCACGTCGTTGGTCACCACCGACGCGGGCGCGGGCTGGAACGTCGCCAGCATCTGTTGCTGACGCCACGCGCCGTGGATGCCCAGCCCGATCAGCAGGCCGGCGGCCAGGGCAAGCAGGATGAGGTAACCGGCGATCCGCATGTTTATCAGGATCGACCCGACAGGCCCGATACCTCACCACCGACACGACAACTTTCGTGTCTTTACCCCGCCGGCGCCCGGACATCCCGGTGACTTGCCGCAGGTTCGCCAGACGCCCCGGAATACCACCCCGCAGTAACACCCGCGACGCCGGGCCGATCGGCAGGTATTATCGGCCGCATGATTGTGAAGATCGAAGGCCTCCTGGAATCCATCGACGCCGACCGCGGCCGGGTCCGCCTGCCCGACGGGCTGACCTACGAGCTGTTGCTCCCGGCCTACACCGCCGCCAGGCTCAGCGGGTCTGTCGGCAAGACCGTCACGCTCCACACCCTGCACTACCTGGAATCCTCCGCCCAGGGCGCGACGATCTATCCCCGCCTGGCCGGGTTCGCCTCGGCGGTCGACAAGCAGTTTTTCGAGCTGTTCGTCACCTGCAAAGGCATCGGCCACCGCAAGGCGCTGCGGGCGATGACGCTGGCGACGAACCAGATCGCCGGCGCGATCGCTGACCGGGATTTGGCGCTACTCCAGAGCCTGCCCGAGGTGGGTAAGCGCACCGCCGAGACCATCGCCGTCACCCTCAAGGGTAAGGTCGACCGCTTCCTCGACGCCGTGCCCGCCGGAATGCGCGGCGGTGTCAACGCGACCGATGCCGAATCGGCCCGCATCCCCGGCGGCCTGGCCCGCGATGCGTTGGGCGTGCTTCTACAACTCGGCGAAAACCGCACCCAGGCCGTGAACTGGATCGACCGCGCACTATCCAAAGACGATGCCCCGACGGACGTTGAGGCGCTGGTCGGGGAGGTGTACCGGATCAAGGGCGGGGGGTAATCTGCGGGAAGATCGGACGGGATATGCAAAACGCCGCGACAAAATCGCGGCGCTTCGTAGATGAATGTGGTTGAAGTCTTGGCGGTGATTATTCGCCGCCCATGTCGTAGAAGAATTCTTCTTTGGTAACCTTGCCGTTCTTGACGGTATACAGGCCGGCCTCTTCGATGTGCAAACGCTGGCCCGCCTTTGGGCCGATCTTGGGGGTCACGTCGTAGTTCATGATGAGGATGAACCGGTCGCCGTGGGGGAACGGGCCCGTGACCTTGCCGGAGTGGACCTCGTGGTTTTCCAGCCACCACTGGTTCTTGCCGAGGATCGCGTCCTTGCCTTTCATGGTCTGGGGCATGTCCTCGCTGCCGCACATCGCCTCGACGCTGACGATGTCCTTGTCGTACAGGGCGTTGATCGCGTCGATGTTCTTGCCCTGGTTGCACAGGTCGGCGAGCTTCTTTCCAACGGTCAGGGTTTCGGTGAGGGTGGCGTCGGCTTGCATGGGGTGTCTCCGGATTGAATGAGGGCGGGGGGTGTCAGCGACGACCCACAAGTTAGGTTAATGTACGGTATTTGTCAAGGGCGTGATTGTTATTTTTTCGCGGCTTCCGCCAGGTCGGCGAAGTGTTTGCCGAGGTTTTTGCTGCAGCCCATCCAGCCCCAGGTGTGGTCGCTGCGTTCCTGCGGGGTGTTCAGGCGTTCGTGGAGGAACAGGAGTTCGGTGGCCGGCTCATCCTTGAAAGTCGTCTCGAACAGCTTGATGGTGATCAGTGAGTCGCCGCCGAAGCTGGGGTCGTGTTCCCAGGTCCAGGTGAAGACGAGTTTGTTCGGCGGGTCCATCTCGGTGAACTCACCGGTGGCGTTGTGTTCCGTGCCGTCGGGCCCGATCATGCCGACGCGGAACCGGCCGCCGACTTTTGCATCGATCTCGCAGATGCCGGGCTTCATCTCGGGCGAGGCGCACCACCAGAGCTTGCGTACTTTCGGATTGACCCAGGCGTCGTAGACTTTTTGGCGCGGGGCGCGGATCACACGGGTGAGGCGGACGTAGTTACCGACGGCTTCGGACATCGCGGGGCTCCTTTGATCGAGACGGGTCAGGGGTGTTGGGCCGTTGATGTTGCCGGCCGGGGTGGGGTTATTTCTTTTTCTTAAGCGTGGTTTTGGTGCGCTTCGTTTTGCGTTTGGTGGCGCGTTTAGTTTTGGCGGGCAGGCCAGCGACAAACGTGGCGGCCTGTGCGACCCACGTGTCGAGCTGGCGTTTGGTTTTGCACCCATCGGGGCCGACCATCACCCAGCCGCGCATCGGCTTGCCGGTGATGTCCATCGGGTGCACGTCTTTTTTGAATAGCGCTTCGATGGCCCCTTCCTCGCCGAGCCGCAGGATCAGCCTGTCGTGCCAGATGCCACAGCAGAAGTTCCCGCCGAGGAAGAACGCAACACCGCCGAACATGACACGTTCGTCAAGGCCTTGATCTTCCGCGACGGGTCGCAGGCGTTCGGTGAGTTTCGGGTCGCTGTGCATGATGCGTATCCGGTCAGTTTGTCACACAGCGCCTTAGATAAACAACTTATCCTTGCCAAGTGAACAACGGATGTCGGCGAGCTGTCCGCGGTGGTGCCAGGGGTGGATCGAAACGATCAACAGGCAGCTGCCGAACGTGCCCATCAGGGCTTCCATACCCGGCGGCGGCGAGCCGAGGACGGGCTTGTCGAGATCGCTTTCTTTCATGGTTTGGTAGTCGGCGGTGTATTTTGCCCATTCTTGCTTGTAGGTCTGGATGAGCTTGTCATACGGCGGGTAAATCGAGGCATCATCGCTCGGCTTGGTGCCGCCGCCGAAGAGGGCACGCCAGTCTTCGTAGGGATTGGGTTTCCCGTAGATGATGCTGCGGAAGCGCGCCAGGGCCGTCGCCATGTGCCCCACGGTCCAGAGGGCGTGGTTGGCGCCGTCACACACGCGGTGCATCGGGTGGTCGCGGAGGTCTTCCGCCAAACCCAGGAACATCTGGTGTGACATATCCGTTGATTGCTTGAGCACATCGATCGCGTTCATCTTTACCGCCTTTGTTTATTTCGCTGAAAACCGAAAAACCCGACACGTCATCCGCATCACCCAGACAAGCCTGGATTTATTTCACGGTTAATACAAAACTCATTCTGTTTTGCGTTTGAGGTCTATTACGGCGCACGCGCTCGGTTCACCTTGAACATAGGACGTCCACGTTGCCGTGATGTGGTCGGGATCAATAAACGTGTATTCCAGCTTCCGCATATGAAACTCGTTCCCGGTCTCGATATTGGTCCCGCCTGTGAAGTCGAAGCTAAGCGTGTCGGGGTCGTTATCCGGCTGCGCCGCCATCGTGGGCTGGTTGCCGAGCATGCAGTAGTGCGTGAGGGCGAGCTGATCGCCTTGCATGTAGAAGACGGTCACCATCTCGTGTTCCGTGCCCGGGAACTCGGTCTCTACCAGGGCGCTGCCGCCGGCGGTGACGGCGAAGTTGATCGACGCGGGTTCGGCCTCACCGCCTAGATGCGTGACCGTGCCTTCCCACGCCCCGGCAAGGGACTTAAGCCGCTCGAAATCGGCGTTGGTCGCGGGCGCAGGCGGGTGATGCATGCCCTCCTCGGCAGAAGCGGATACGCCGGAAGTCAGCTGCAAACAAAACACGGCCATCATCAAAGCCATCTGAATCCTGGTAGCCATCGTCGTCTCCTGTGTTGTGTGAACTGTTCGGGCCGATGCGGATACAACCGGTCGGCAAGTTTGTTATTCGAATAAGTAGGTAAGCGCGGCCATGCGGACAGTTGTGTTGCGGGCGTGTGCGGGCGGATCAATCGTCATGAGGGTTCCCCTCCCGGGATGATTCCAGGAAGTCGGCGAGCGCATCGAGTTGCTGGTTCCAGAATTTGCGGTGGTGCTCGATCCACTGCGCGGCTTCGCTGATGGGCTTGGGGTCGAGCCGGCACCGGCGGACCCGGCCGTCGCGTTGCTGGTTGAGCATGCCGGCCCGCTCGAGGACGCGCAGGTGCTTGCTGATCGCCGGCAGCGACATATCGAAAGGCTCGGCCAACTCCCCAACCGAGACGCCCGCCACGGGGTCCGCCTCACCCAGCCGGGTCAGGATCGCCCGCCGGGTCGGGTCCGCAAGGGCGGAGAAGGTGGCGTCGAGTGAGGGGCCAATACACTTAACCATATGGTTAAATATAATCCAAGCCGACAGCTCTGTCAAGCATTGCAGTGTCTCAAATGATTAATTGGTGACGGGCGGCAGAGGTATGCCTGCTTGTATGGCCTTATTCATTATGGCTTTAGCCTCTGTGTCATTGCCCGAGATACGGGCCTCCCAGAAGGCGTTGATCGCGAAGTCGGCGTTGTCGCCATACAGCGACCGGGCGATCAGACGGGACACCCGGTCCAACTCGTTGGACTTCACCGCGCTGGCGACCTCGTCAACAAGATCGGAACCGGCCGTATCCAGCATCACCCAGTCCATCGGGTCCCATGCGTCGTTGTAGCGTTCACCGGAATCCCGCGTCATCTCGATCACCCGCTGGATATCCGGGTGCCGCGCGAGTGTGGCGGCGAACGGCTCCCGGGTACCCAGCGCCAGCGCGGCGACCTGCCGGGGGTTGAGTGACCGCCGGGACGAATCGACGAACGCCGACAGGTTGCTGTCGGAAGCGCCGACCTGCCGCAAAGCACGGTAGCACAGCGCGGACATCAGGCTCCCACGCGTCCCGCTGGACGGGGACAGGTCAAGCGCTTCCTGCGCCATCGCCACCAACGCGTCGCTGTCTTCGGGGGGCCCGATGTACGCCTTGGCGAGGCTGGTATCGACCAGGGCACACATCGCATAGGCGCGTGTGGTTGAATCATCGGACCCGCGCAGGCGGTCGACCGCCGCACGCCATTTGTCCACGCGTTCGGAAAACACCCGCAGGTATTTTTCGTCCCGTTCACCCGCGTAATACGCAAGGCGTTCGACGCGGGTGTCCGCCATGTCGATGCCCGCATCGTTGACACGCCGCAGCAGCGCGTTGAGCCGGTCGGTATCCCGCGCAAAGTAACCGACGCGCAGCGTGATCTCGTAGCTGTCCGGGCGTTTCGGCGCGACAAGCATCATCCGGTCGGCATACCCGAGCGCTTTGGCAGTCGATGGATGGGAAACCACCCGCCCCCTGACAAGATCGCGCTGTTCGGCGTCGTCATACAGATAGGCCAGCATCTCCGTATCCGGCATCTCGCCCAACGCCACCAGGTCGATCCTGTCTTTAACGACATCGAACACCGCCGTACGGAGGTGTACGCTGGCGGTGTTGTGCATCAGGATGCTGTCGCTGGGCATAAGGGTGACGGCCTTGTCCATCAGCGTGACGGCGTGGTTGAGCGTCTGCGGGTCACTATCGACCCTGAACAGGCTCAGGTATGCCAGCGCCGCGTTGTTCAGGCTGGAGGTGCTTTCGGCCTGGCTTTCATAGCCCTGGATCGCTTTACGGAAATAGTCCTTCGCCTCTTCGGTCTTGCCCTGGTTGGCGGCGCGCGATCCAAGCGCCGCATTCAACGCCGCCTGGGTGTGGGATTCGTCCGGGTTGGCCCGGCCGAGCCACTCGATCTCGTCGTCGAGGTCACGCTGCATGAGCGACCGGATGGTGGCGGCGGTGTATTTCTGCGCCTGGTCCTGCGTGGTGTTGTACGCCTCTTCTATCATCGCCCGGGCATCGGATACCTCGCCGACTTCACGCAACGAGTTGGCCACCGCGCAGAGCACCTCGAAAGACCGTTCGTGCGTCGCCAGCAACTGGTCGAACAATTCCCGGCCCTGTTCCGATTTGCCCAGCCAGTAGTAGACCTGGCCCAGGTAGATACGGTACTCGTCGGTTTCGCCGGCAAGCCCGCGGATCGCCAGAAACGTCTGTTCGGCCGATTCCAGTTCGGCCCGCTTGGCGTCCGGGTCGCTGATAGTCGAGGCGCGGCCGAGCATCACCATCCCGAGGTCCAGCGCGACGGGCACCACGGCCGACTCCCGCATCATCTTGTCGACCGCTGCGCCGATCCCGCGGTCGTCCTTGATTTTTTCCTGAACATAAGCGTCCACGATCGCGGGCTGGCTTGCTTCATCCGCGTTCTCGTAGCGAGAATAAAAGCTGTCCGGGGCGGCGCCCTGATTCAGCAATTCGATCTGCCTGTCCCACGCCGCCTGCAAAGCCGTGGCGTAGGCCTCTTCCGCCTCGCGCAGCCGTTCGAGACGCACGGCGGTGTACGGCTTGAGCAGTTTGTACGCCGGCTCGATCTCACCCCGCGCTGCGTAGAGTTGGCCGAGCACCCGGGCGCCCTGCGAATCGCCGAGGCGGTCGGCATAAGGCTCGAGCAGGTCGATGCACTTTTGTTCATCACCCCGCGCTTCGTGGATCATCGCCAGCTCGGACCGGGTTTCCAGGTCGTCCGGGTCTGATGCGACGATCCCGACAAGGAGAGATTCGCGTAATGCCGTTTCGGCCTCGGTTGGTTCGTGCGCCCCGCGCAGGCTGTCGATCAGGCTCAGCGCGCCGCGCGGGTCGCCCTGGCTGTGTTTACGGGCCAGTCGTAATACGTGGCTTCTCAGGTCCGGGTAGGCCTGGTCGATCGCTTCGGGGCCGTGCTCCTGCATCAGCACGCCGACCACGCCAGCGGCTTCATCGGCCGGAACCGAATCGATCCCCGTATCCACGACCTGCTGAAGCCGGTCGCGTGCTTCGCCTGCGTGCTTGGTCAAACCCGAGGCGACATCGGCGTAGGCGCGCGCCGCGTCGGCGAGTTGGCCGGCGTCGCTTGCACTCTGCGCCTGGGCCATCCGCTGCCCGGCGATGTAACCCGGTGATTTCGTGTGGTTCGTCCACGCCCCGAAGCCCAGCCCGCCGACCAACGCAATAAGGACAAGGAAGTTCCACGCTTTAACTGTCGCCGACAAAGGCTCACGCCCGAGGATGTACCAGCCCACGTCCGCATCGGCGACACGATACGCACGCAGGCCGAGCAGCGGCACGAACAGCAAGGTAAAGCACCAGGTCTTCAGATAGGTCGTTGTTTCCTCGTCGTAATCGCGCCGCCCGTGCAACGCGAACCCGCAGCCGTTGATCCGCGTCAGCCAGGGCATGGAGGTGATGGGTTGGAAGTCGGGGAAGCGTTCCTGCAGGTTGTGGGTCGCCATCAGAGGGTCACTGTTTCCTTTCCGCCCGCGAGGTTCGGCAGAACGCCGACTGCGGACAAGGCCCGAACCGGTGCCGTACCGTTCAACGGTGCGGCGCATGATGCGGCGGACTCAACCAGACATGGTGCCCGAAAATATGGCCCCCGCACGAGCCCGGATTATGGCACAAAGCCGGTGGCCCGGCAATGACTTTATAAATAAAGAACGCGGCTTGACGTTGGGTCCGCCGAAAGGCGACCGGGTCAACACCTTCGGCTTTGCACGAAGAACGCGCACAACAGGCCGAGCGCCCCCGCTGAGACCGGTTCGGGTAAAGAAGCCGTACCGGTGGGGGGGCTGCCGGTATTCCAGGCGGAGAGGATGAATGTCAGGTCTTCGATACCGACGAACCCGTCGCCGTCCACGTCACCGAGCAGCAGGTCACCCGGGGTGACTGCCAAGTTCCAGTGGCTGAAGATGATGTTCAGGTCGCTGACACCGACGAAACCGTCACCATTGAGATCGCCAGGTATCGACACGGCGAGGTTAAATAGATACGCGCTGCCGGCATCGACGCCCTGCGCCGTGTTCTGCCCGTGCGCGCCGACGGCGACGGTCTGGCCGTAGATCGTCACCGCGCCGCCGAAGTAGTCGATCGCCTGTGAGCCGTCGGCGGTGAGTTTGGCGACTTCCTGGCCGGTGGCGAGGTTGAACACATAGGCCGCGCCGGCGAGGCTGTCGGAATCCGCGCTGCCGAGTGTCGCACCGACGATCACGGCCCCCTGCCCGATGGCGACGGATGTGCCGAAACGGTCTCCGACCGTGCCGTCCGACGCGGTTAGTTTGAATAGCTCTTCACCCGTGGTCAGGTCGAACACGTACGCCGCACCGGGGCCGGTCTGCGCATCACCCGTTGGCGCACCGACGACCGCGAACGTGTCCGTAACCGCGACCGACCAGCCGAAGTGTGCGCCGGCGGCCGCGTCCGACGCGGTGAGCTTGCGTGTCTGTGTGCCGGTGTATGCGTCGAAGATATAGGCCGCGCCCGCGCCGTCGGCCGATCCGCTATCCCTATAAGCGCCGATCAGGGCGGTATTGTTGTCGATCGCCACCGATGCCCCGAACGCCGCGCCCGCCGAAGCATCCGAAGCCGTGAGTTTTAACCACTGTTCACCGGTGGTTGGATCGAACACATACGCGGACCCGGCATCGACGCCCGCCGCCGTGTTGTCGGCCGGCGCGCCGATGACGGCGACAACCGGGCCGATCGCGACCGATGTGCCGAACCCGTCGAGCGCTTCAGAATCGTTCGGCGAAAGCTTGAACATCTCGTTGCCGGTGTTTACATCATATAGATAGGCCGCCCCGGCCAGTGTGCTGTGGTCACTGCCGCCGAAGGTTGCACCGATCAGGGCCGTGTTGTGGCTGACCGCGACCGATGCGCCGAACCCGTCGCCCGCGGTGGTGTCGGATGCGGCGAGCGTGAATAACGGTGCGCCGGAGAGCGTGTCGTAGAGGTAGGCCGCACCGGGGCCGGGGTTAATGCCCCGCGTCGGCGCACCAACGAGCGCCATCTGGTCACCCAGCGCGACCGACCAGCCGAAGCCGTCACCCGCCTGCGCATCCCACGCCGTGAGCCGTGCTGTCTGCTGACCGGCTCCAGCGGGCGTGACAGCCACGCCCGACAGAATCAGCGGAACGATCCAACATTTTCCCCACCCGGTTAAGCGAGGTAGACGCATCATGGGTCCCAACAGGTACGTTCTTTGTTCAGCCGGGTCCGGCCGGGCGCACGATCAAACGGCAACAGGCAAGGTCTGGATAAAGTCGGCCGTCGCCAACTCATCTGTTCGCAAAGTCACGCCGGCCCGTTATGGGACCTCCCCGGATCACGCCGGTGATTAATGGATGCCTTGCTCGGCGAGCCAGCGTTCGGCGTCGATCGCGGCCTTGCAGCCCATGCCCGCGGCGGTGATCGCCTGGCGGTACACATGGTCCGCAACGTCGCCGGCGACGAACACGCCCTCGATGTCGGTCGTCGAGCGGTACGGGTCTTTGAGCTTGATGTAACCGGTCTCGTCCGTGGGGAGCTGGCCATTCAGAAACGCGGTGATAGGTGTGTGCCCGATCGCCATGAACAGCCCGCCGATCGCAAGCTCGCGCTGCTCGCCGTTCTGCGTATCTTCGAGCTTCACGCCCGTGACGACCTTGTCGCCGAGCACGTCCACGACCTTTGTGTTCCAGAGGATCTCGATCTTGGGGTTGTTCATCGCGCGTTCCTGCATCACCTTGCTGGCGCGCAGCTCGTCGCGACGGACGATCATATAAACCCTGGACGCGAACTTGGTCAGGTAGCTCGCCTCTTCCACAGCGGTGTCGCCCCCGCCGACCACAGCCATCACGGCCCCGCGGAACATCGGCAACGCGCCGTCGCACACCGCGCACGCGCTCACGCCGCCGCCGGACTGCGCAAGACGCATCTCGTTCTCAAGCCCGAGCCAGTTCGCCTTCGCACCGGTAGCAATGATGACGGCGTGGGATTTCACCTCGATCCCGTTATCGCCGACCACGGTGAAAGGCCTTTTGGAAAGATCGACGCTCTTGACGTTCTGAAAAGGCGTGTAGAGCGGCGCATCCTGGTTGACCTGCCCGCTGTCCTGGATGCCCTCATCCGTGACGACGCGGGTGCCGAAGCGCATCGCCTGCTTGGCGAACTCCTGCATCATGTCCGGGCCTTCGATGCCCTTAGGGAATCCGGGGTAATTCTCGACATCGGTGGTAAGCATCAGCTGCCCGCCGGGCAGGAGGTCCTTGCCCGTAGCCCGGCCGGGGAAGACCAGGGGGCTAAGGCTGGCGCGTGCGGCGTAGATCGCGGCGGTCCAGCCCGCGGGCCCGGAGCCGATGATCGTGACTTTTTCGATGTTGTTTTCACTCATAGCGGGGGATTGTAGCAGGATCAATTCGCTCGTCGACACGGTGTGACGAGCGTATTAGCCACCGATAAACACAGATAAACACGGATGTATTCCATTTGACGCACACACCCCCATTCCCCACCGGTGTTCATCCGTGTTCATCGGTGGCTGATGCTTATTTCAGAGCTTGATCCGCGAACGCCTTCGCCGCCTCGAGCGCGTCGGGGAGTTTGGCCGGGTCTTTGCCGCCGGCCTGGGCGCTGTCGGGTCGGCCGCCGCCGCCGCCGCCCACGACCGGGGCGACGTGCTTGATCCAGTCGCCGGCCTTGAGGCCCTTGTCGATGTTCGCTTTGGTCGCCGTCGCCATCAGCGCGACTTTGCCGTCCGCCTCGGCGGCGAGGAAGATCGCGGACTCGGGGTGTTTTTTGCGCACGACGTCCATCGCGGTGCGCAGCGTCTTGCCGTCCGCCCCCGGGACCAGCGACACGATGACCGGGCCTGTCATGGCCTCGGCGATCGCGCGGGCGGATTCGACCACGGCCTCCTCGGCCTGGCCGCCCTGCTCCTTCTGGAACTGCTTGACCTTTTGCGATAACGCCGTCATCAACTCACGCAAACGACCACGCGCGACGACCGGCAACTGCGCCGCGTCCGCCGCCTTGGTGATCGCCTCGATCTGCTCGGCCAGCGTGTCCGCCGGGGCGCTCAATAGCGACTCGGCACGGTGCACCAGCCGGTCGCCCTCGGCGGTCGCCTTGTGCGCTTCGCTGCCGGTCAACGCGGTGATACGCCGCACGCCCTTGCTCACCGCGTCCTGGCTGACGATGCAGAATCCCTCGGCGTCGCCGGTTTTGGCAAGGTGCGTGCCGCCGCAGAACTCGATGCTGTACCCGGCCCACTCCTTGTTGTTCGGCTTGGCGATCAGGTCTTTCACGGGCACGCCGATCGACACGACGCGCACGACCGGCGGGTACTTCTCGCCGAACACGGCACGCAGGCCGTTGATCTTCAGCGCCTTGTCCTGCGGGACGTGCTCGATATACACCGGCAGATCGCGGGTGATGTCATCGTTGACCTGCTGCTCGACCTTGGCGAGTTCCTCCTCGGTCAGCGCCGCCTTGTGCGAGAAGTCGAAGCGTAGCTTCTGGTCATCGACGAGCGAACCCTTCTGCATCGCTTCGGGGTTGACCAGGTCGCGTAGCGCACGGTTCATCACGTGCGTGGTCGTGTGGTTGCTCATGATCTTGGCACGACGTGCGCGATCGACTGCGAGCGCCCGTGAACAGCAACGCGCTCGCGGGTTCGGGTGTAGTTGTCCCGACCGGGGCGTACCCGTGTTCCAGTGGCTGAGGTTCAGGTTCAGGTCTTCGATGCCGATGAACCCGTCGCCGTTGCCGTCACCTTTAAGCAGCGAACCCTCCGGGACGGTCTTGTTCCAGTTGCTCAGCACGATGTTCAGGTCTGCGATGCCGACGAAGCCGTCGAGGTTGTAGTCTCCGTCGAGCGCGAGCACCTGCAGATAATCGACCTCCGGCGCGAGGAACGAGCCGAAAGGGAAAGCGCCGTCGCTGACCGAACGGAGCCGGACGTAGGCGATGGTTTTCAGGAACACAGGATCGCCGTTGCCGTCGATCGCGTCGTCGAGGTTGAACCCGTCGCCGCCTGGCGTGACGTCGAAGTAGCCCGGCAGATTCGTGTCGTCATCGAACGGCGCCGAGTAATTCAGGCTGAAGTCGGGGTTGCTGGTGATGTTGATCGGGTTGTTCGCGTTGCGCGGGTCGTTGATGAGATCGAAGTTGCCGGGCTTGATGAGGTAGAAGGTTTCGTCCTGCCAGCCGCCGGGCTTCGCGCCGCCTCCGTCGGATTCGACGGCCACCTCGATGAACCCGGGTTCATAGAACGTGAACGCGGACGGCGCGTTACCCACCACGAGCAGATCGTCGCCTTCGATGTTGGGTAGCTCCACCTTGAACCCGACGACCAGCCCTGGCGTCAGCGTGTTCGTGCCCGTCGCCGGGTCATCGGACCAGCCGCCCAGGGAAACGGTTTCGGTCAGCGTGCCCTGTGACAAGGCGACCTGCTCGCCCGGCCCACCCAACGCGGCCAGTGCGTTGTCGTACAACTCCAGCGGGTCGGAGCCATACACATAATCCACGTTTTGTCCGGGCTCGAAATAGCCCGGCACGTCCGCGTAACGTGCGCCGAGTGCCGGCGCGCCGAGTACCGACACACTCACGCCCACTGCGCCGAAAACCCCGAACGCCTTCCATGGCCTTCCCAATACACGTCCTGCAAACATCGTTTCTCCTCGCCCTGTTTCGCGCAGGGCAACCCCTCGACTGACAAAAAGAATGTCCGTCCTCACGATGTCTGCTGGGGCGTATGCGGGGCCGACGAGGGGGCGACGGCGACGCGGATCCTGCCCGAGCGTCCCGTTCGCGAGGACACAGTCGGCACCCTTTCAGGCAGGTCTTCCGGCTCAGGGTTCTCGTTCCGCCGGCCTTCCCAACAGGCCCGTTGCAGGCCCATCAGTGGCGTGTCGGCGGGACGCCGGCCCGACCTATTCTGGTCAGGCCACCCATTACGGCGGCGCGTCCGCGGGGGAATTTCAGGGCCAGGCCCGATAAAAGCCTCGCCCCAAGCACCCCACTTCCCTTTTCACGCGGCCCCGACGGCTTAGCCCGTCAGAACCACGCACCCGTGGGTTCACCCCCGACGACTCGCCGAGGGTCTGTCGAAGTTACTACTAACCACACCCCATCGCAACACCCCCCATAACAGCCTCAAAACACGGATTGTCGGTGGATAACCCCCGGATCCCCCCGTTTCCAAGTCCTGAACCGGGTCTCCCCAGCTCCCCCACCCCGCGGACCCGGCCCCCGGACCTCGATCCCCAAGACAACTTCGAGGCCCGGACTTGAACCCTCCGCCGGGTAAGGTAAACTTAACGGCTCGCTATTGCCTGCGGGTGTAGCTCAGTGGTAGAGCGTCACGTTGCCAACGTGAATGTCGTGAGTTCGAATCTCATCACCCGCTTTGATAAAGCCCTCCCGGCCACCAGGCTGCGGAGGGCTTGTTCTTTGGGGTATCACCACAGGCATTCACTTGGCTTGGGTCTAGTCGCCACGAACCACTAACTTGGTGAGTTTTTGATTGCTTTAGTCTTCATGAATTTTTCGACGGGTTTTTAAGCCGGTGAATAGGTACAGAATGTCTAATAAACAGCGCATGCATAAAGCCAGCCTGTAAGGGCTGGCTTTATGACGGGTCGGTAGGAACCTGGCCCGGTTATTGTTGGGTGTTAGGCTTCAGTTATTTGGTATCTCCTTTGAAATGATTCCTGCATTTGCGTTGAGTCAGCACAAGACCGCCGATAGTCAACAATGCGAGGCTGGCCGGTTCGGGGACAAATACCTGAATATCTGTGGGTGGCGACCCGGTATTCCAATTGCCCAGGACGACGTTCAGGTCATCGATACCGATGAAGCCATCGCCCGACGGATCGCCTTGGATCCATACACCGGCGTCGGCGTCTTGGTTCCAGTTGCCAAGAACAATATTCAGGTCCGAGATACCGACGAATCCGTCGCCGTCGAGGTCACCCAAAAGACCAGCTCTGAGCGTGACCGTGTTCGAACCGTAGATCAGTCCTAAGCCGATGTTTGTCAATGTAGGAAACAGCACGCTGTCAAAGTGGCCGTTCACTGAACTACTGGCATTGAGGAACACAAAGCTGTCACCGATGCTTGGCACAAAGCCGTTTAAAAGAGAGATGTCCAGCACGCCGCCGAGGTTGGCGACATTAGTACTCAGGTGATCGATCTGGGACGTGTGATCGCCGGCAATGTCAATCTTAAGCCTACCATTCACGCCCTGAGAATAAATGCTGGACACGCCGCCCACGGTTAGAGTCCCGGTAACTTCCTGTCCCAGCACGAGGGCATTAGGGGAGACCGTTCCGGCGACATTGTTCAAACCGGCAGTAAAAAGCCCCTGTCCCTTTACAAGGCCACCCGCGGCTACTTGTACATTATCACCTTGGATGGTTGATCCATAGAGAGAAGCACCGTTCAGATTCAACACTCCACCATTCCCCAGCACCCAGCTCTGGGCGGATGATAAATCAATATTCAGCGTACCGGCCACGTCCATCTTTCCGTTGAATTGCGCGTCCTGAGTATCAAGGCTGCCTGTATAGATGGTCAGCTTCTTGCCACCGCCGACCACCACGGTGTTTTTGCTGGCAACGCCGTCGAGGTCCATAACGGTCTGCCGGATGGTCGTGTCGCCCTGCGCTGAGACCGTTACGCCCGATCCGGCAACCAAGCCGCCCGGGATATTGAGCGAGGCCAGATTTTCAATCGTGCTTAGGCCGCCGAAACGCAGGGTTGTGCCGTTGGCGACGTTGAGGGTGCCGGCGTTCATCTTGAATTCACAGTCGATGGAGCCGATCCCGGATTCGACGTTGATCGTGCCCGCCGCCATGCTCATCTTCCCGCCGTTAATGGTTGCGGCACCTGAGGGAGAGCCCATCAGGTGAGCTTGGCCGTCGAAGTCCCATGGCTGGACAAGTGTAACGGTGTCCTGGGCACCAACGTTCAACGTCCCGCTGAATGCGTCCGACATCAATGTATCGATTGTCAAGTGACCGATGCCACCGCTGCCAAGAATAGTACCACTTACCGCTTGAATTACACCCTGTTCTGTTGTGACCGTCCAGGTCTGATTTGGCCGGCCAGTTAACGCTGATTGTTAAATCACCTGAACCCAAAACCGGGGTTGAAATCGTCCCAACATTATCAAACACGGTGGTGTTCAGACTGCTTGATGATCCTATGATTAAGGTGCCTTTGCCCATTATGGTGCCAAGGTTTGCGAACTCAGATAGCGCGGTTACCTGCCCGCCGGCCAGCTCGAGAGTCCCGTTGTAGGCGGTTGAAATTGCGATCGATCGCACCGCGTCTTGGGGAACACTTCCTCCGCGGGGCGTGGCAATGAGCTTGGCGTTGCCCTGGATGTGAATTTCGCTATTGATACTGCCATGCACCGTGTCGGCTACGCGCAGCAGGTTGCCATTGGTGTTGAGTGTTGCGTTGTTGTCCAACCAGACGGTCGTTAAGCCAGGTGTGTTGGCGTTGAGCATAACCGGGTTGTTAGCTGTGCCGAGGATTCTTACATCGTCCTCATACGCCGGTACGGTGCCGCTGAGTGTCGTTGCATTCAGCCAGTTGGTTGCGGTATTCCAGTTATTGCTGGTCGAACCGTTCCAGATCACGGTATCGGCCTGTGCCAGGCCCGGGGCCAGGCAGGCGGTGAGCAGACACCCGGTACGCCCAAGTTTCGCGGGCAAGCGAAAGGCGACGGGGCTGGAGGTGGTCGGTCTTAGACACGATTGGGGGGCGGGCATGTTGTAGTCTCCTAAAGGCGGAATTGCCTGGTAAGAGGACATACGGGAATGGGTCGCCCGCGCGGACATTGGGCTTAAAAAAACGTAAGCTGGAATACTTTATTGGGTCTTAAAAGCCTGATATGATTGCACTAATGGTTGGAAATGATTCCGAGGTTACATTGGTGCTTGACGCCATGGAGCGTGGCGATCCCTCTGCCGGATCTCGCCTATTTCCGCTGATTTATAACGAGCTGCGTCGTAGGGCTGGACAACTGATGGCACAACAAAGACGCGGACATACGCCCAGCAACGGCACTGGTCCACGAGGCCTATCTCAAACTGGTCCGTCCGGGTATCAGCTACCAGAGCCGATTGCATTTTTATCACACCGCGGCGATGGCGATGCGGCGTATCCTGATCGATCATGCTGAAGCCAGGATGACTCTTAAGCGTGGTGGGCAGCGACGTCGGGAAGGGCTATCAGCCGTGGACGCCGCCGCGCCGGGGTCCGACACCAGCCCCATCGACACCATTGCATTGAACGAAGCTTTGGAAGAATTGGCTGCCACGTGTCCAAGGCAGGCCGAGGTCGTGAACCTGAGGTTCTTTGCCGGTTTGAATGATGCCGACATCGCGGAAATGCTAGCTGTATCGGACAAGACCGTTCGGCGTGACTGGGCGTGTGCCCGTCTCTGGTTGTTTGATCGGATCAAGAACTGATCGGGCCGGGACACCCTTTCATGCCAAGCCCACCAAACGATCGCGTATTGGACATCCTGGGAGATGTGCTGGATGTAGGTTCTTCACGAAGGCCGGACCTTATCGCAAAGCTTTGTGGCGAGGATGCGGAGCTACGTCAAGAAGTCGAGCGACTTCTCAGTTTGGAAGGTTCCGCACGTGCTGCGATCCCGGACAGTCTTAATGCCAGCCAGCTATTAACCAACCTGCCTGACTTTGAGGTTACTTTGGGGTTCGGTGAGTCATCGGATGACAACCTGATCGGTAAACGTATTGGCGCGTACACGATTGATGAATTCATAGGTCGTGGCGGAATGGGCGTTGTTTACCGTGGTGTGGATCATAGATTAAGCCGCCCCGTCGCCGTCAAAGTTTTGCCAGCGTCATTCGCATCCGACACAGTCCGTATGGCGCGGTTTTCCCGTGAGGCTCAGTTGCTGGCTTCTCTCTCTCATCCCAATATTGCTTCGGTTTACGGGCTGGAGGAAGATGGGGTAGCTCAATACTTGGTCATGGAACTGATCGAGGGCCAGACATTGGCCGAGCGCCTTGCTCGCGAGAAGATGCAGATCGCAGATGTACTTCAGGTGGCTATCCAGATCGCCGAGGCGCTAAGTTGTGCACACGATGCCGGCGTCGTCCACCGCGACCTCAAGCCCGCCAACGTCATGCTGACACCTGACGATCGGGTGAAGGTGCTCGACTTTGGGCTGGCGCGATCAGTCCCAATCTCTACGATAGAAGAACGCACCTCGGCAGCCAGTCTCGACTCGTTGTTAGCCACCGCTCCCGGGAGTTTCATTGGTACACCGCGTTACATGAGCCCGGAACAAGTGCGTGGTCTGTCTGTTGACAAACGCACGGATATTTTTGCTTTCGGCTGTGTTCTGTTTGAGATGCTAAGCGGTGTCCGGGCGTTTGACGGGAGTGACCGGACCGAGGTCGCCGCGGCCATACTTGAACGAGAGCCCGATTATAATTCGTTACCCATACATACCCCTCCTTTGCTGATCCGATTGATAAAGCGGATGCTGGAAAAAGCACCTTCTGAACGATTGCGTGACTCCGCAGACGCGATGTTTGATCTCAAGGAGATGCTTGTGGAACGGGCATGGCTTGTGGAGAACAAGGCCGCAGCCCGGGCTAGAGCTGTGAGCCACCACTTTACTTCGACCATTGTAGTGGGCTTTGTATTGGGAATAGTTGGGGGTTTTGTCGGTTGGTACTGGGCTTCACAACAGACAGAGCCACCACCGGTCTTAGGTCATACGGATCATTTCAGTATTGACCTGCCCGGCAACGAACCGCAGAATGATCTTGCTCACCTCCGTGTTTCGATTTCGCGAGATGGGTCGCATATAGCATTGTCGGCGAGTGACGGAAACCATCGGATGCTGTGGTGCCGTAGTCCTGAGGACACGGCATTTCAACCGATTGAGGACTCTGTGGGTGGTTGGATCCCGTCTTTTTCCCCTGACGGGCAGTGGCTTAGTTACCATCATGATGGCCGACTTCTCAAACGCCGGATTGCCGGCGGAAAGCCATCGGTGCTCACGGACTTAGCCGGCTATTGGGGGCGCTTTACTTGGGGCGATGACGAGAAGATTACATTCGTGCCTGTTTGGGGCAAAGGCGTAGCCAGGCTGCCGATCAACGGCGGGGAGCCGAAATTTGTTTCGCATTTAGACTTCGACAATAATGAATTCGCCCACCTTGCTCCGAGCGTTACGCCAGACAACCGTACGATCCTCTTTGCTGTATGGGACGGCAAACACGGCACGCACATAGACGCAATGGATCTTGATGGGTCAAATCGTCACACGGTAATCGCAAACGGTCACAGCCCTCGCCCGGTAATGACCCCGAAAGGTGCTTACGTGCTCTTTGCGCGTTCGGGAACGGTTTACGCGGTCGGGTTTGACCAGATTTCACAGGCGTGTATCGGCTCCGAGAAAGCTATTGTCGACGGTGTTTTGTCTGACCGAGTATTTTTTTCGTCATGCTTTGATGTCGCCGATGATGGCACTCTGGTATATATCCCGGGTCCCGAGTTCACAGAACAATCGGACTTGGCATGGCTGAATGACGACGGCACGCACTCGGCGATTGAGGCCCCATCCAATTCATACACCGAGCCACGCGTCTCTAAAGACGGAAATACCATCTCGTTCTTAATTAAAGCGGAACAGTATTGGCCATGTATCTTTGATACAAACAAAAACACTTTTGACCGGGTCGTCACCGATGGCGACACCAGCAGCGGAGCTATATCGCCTGATGGGCGTTACTTGGCTTATTCAAACAACCGATCTGGTCCTTATTCGCTCTACATCCACGAGCTAGCCACCGGGGCCGACAAACTCTTGGCAAAAGGCAGTAATGATTACCTCTGCCAAATCAGCTGGTCGGCCGATTCGCGTTACATCGCTTTTTCAATGTCACCCGATGATAAGAGCAAGCGAGATGTATGGGTCGTAGATGCGGAAGACGGTGAAATGAAGAATGTCTGCAACTCGCCGGCCGAAGAACGCACCCCCCGATTCTCGCCGGATGGCCGCTGGCTTGCTTATATCAGTAATGATACCGGAACACGCGAGGTTCGCGTCCGTAAGTTTCCCGAAGGTTCGCCAGACAGGCAACTCACTTCTGGTGGCGCGGACTGGCCCGACTGGAGCTCTGATGGCAACACGCTTTATTATAGACAGGGCGGCAGGCTCTGGGGGATGCCTATGGAAAATGGTTCGGTCGCCGGCCAACCTACGGTTGTATACGACCGGGACTTCGGTCAGTCTGACTTTGACATGCCCGATTACACAACCGCACCTGACGGCCGCATACTGATTGTCAGGCCCGCTAACGCTGGCCCATTAATAGATAGCTTGTGTGTAATCACTAACTGGCCGAACCTCATACAACCGTAGATTCTCAAGCGTTACTTGCCTGAAACGCAGCATCATTCTGCCCTTCGGGCCCCCTTTATGCTGATTATTTTCTGTGCGGTAAGGGTGTCATTGTTGCATCGGTTGCCGACTTGGCTGACTCATCGGCGTCCTGGGGGTGAACGACGAGCATCTCGGGAAGCGGCGAACCCGACAAAATTTAAAATTCAATACCCGCCGCAATCCTGGCAAGTTGATCGTAGGATCGATCGCCCATGACGCAGAGCCAGCGGTCGTCCTGGTTGGCCATCATCATGCGGATGCCGTTGAGTTCGTGGCCGAAGAATTGCTTGCCGTCGATTTCGATGCGCGTGCCCATCTCCATCGCAAAGCGCGGGGCCTTGGCGACCACCAGTGTGACAGGCAGGCCCGCGTCGTCGAGGACGGCCACCGCGACAAGCTCCCCGTGCACATCCGTGAGGCAGCAGGATTGCACGCGTGCACCGGCGATATGGTCGGGCAGGTCCGGAGCGCTTGCACGCTGGGTCGCGATCCACCGGTTGGCCTCTTCGGTGGACGTGACGGTATTCAGTTCGATCTTGCCGGCAACAAGGTCCTGGTGCAGTTGTGAAAGCTCCAGTACGGCGGCGGAGGCCTGGGGGGTCCCCGTGTTCATAGCCAGAAACAGCGCAAAGGCCAGGGCGATAGCGGCGGCGGCGGTCATCACGGGCCGCAGCCAGTGGCGGATGGTGTAGACGGGTGCCGCATCCTTGTCAGGTGAGTCGGTGTGCTTCTCGGCGGGACGACCGGTGAGCGCGGCGTTAAGTTTGGCTTCCAGGCGGGATGTATCGACGCGGCGATGTCCCAGCCGGGCCAGGCGGCGCGACGTTGGGTCGTCAAGCGGGTTCGGATTGTTGGGTTCGATCTTCATAGACTCATCCTCCCGTAGACGTACAAATCCAACCCCTTCGCTGGGCCAGGGGGAGCAGGCGTTCGCGGAGCAGGGCGCGTGCTCTGCTTGCCCGTGATTTGATGGTCCCGGGCGCGACATCCAGTGTCCTGGCAGCTTCATCGACGGACATCTGTTCAACATCTACCAGAAGCAACACCCAACGCATCGCATCGGGCAGCGCCCGCAATGCGTCTTCGATCTCTTGATCGCTGAACCTTCCAAGCAGTTCGTCCGGCTCGGTCCAGGCGGCGACGTCGTCCGCCTGAGTGTCTAGTGGCGCGGCCGGGTTGTGCGCCATCGCTTCGAGCGACCCGGATTCAACGCTCCGAGAAGCCTTGCGGTACAGGTCGATATGGACCCGTCGAAGGATGGTCATCAGCCAGGCCTTCATATTCGTGCCCGCATCAAAGGTCTCGATGTGCCTGTACGCCCGCATCATGGCTTCCTGCACGAGGTCCTCTGCCTGATGTGTGTCGCCCGTCAGGATGATCGCGACACGCAATAGCGCGGGCAGGTTCGGCCAGGCCTCCTCCCTGAAACGCGCCAGGGCGTCTGCCTGCGGCTCATCGGTTCGCGGGTCATCCATGCATCCTTCACCTTACTAAACGCTCGACGGGGGCGGGCCGGTTCCATCATCTGCGAATAAGAAGATTATTTCCAAATTGTCGGGTTTGTGGAACCCCGGGCACTAATTGCCGCGTTTATGGGGTTGAAAGGAGACATTGAATGGCATCGAAATGGCATCTATCAGCGTTATGTCTGGCTATGACGGCCGGGCTTATCGGCTGCTCCGGGGAGGCCGAGTCCTCCAAGCCGCAGCCCCAAACTACCACTGAATCGACCCCGGCATCGACCGACCCGGGGGCCCAGGCCTACCCGATCGATTACTGCATCGTCTCGGGCGAAAAACTCGGGGAGATGGGCGACCCGGTCCAGGTCACGGTGGAGGGGCGGACCGTCATGTTGTGCTGCGAGATGTGCAAAGAGGACCTGATGAAAGACCCATCAACCTATCTCGCCAAACTCGATGCGGCGGCCGAAGGGGCTTCCAAACCAGAATCCGGCAGCGGCCACGGCGATCACCAGCACTGATATGAAATACCCAAGCTCCTATTCTGCTTTGTCCGCTCTCCTGTTCGTGGGCGCATCGCTTTCCGGCTGTGCGGCACACGACCCATTCGAAGACTGGTCCGACGTGGGGCTTGCTGAGCGCGTCGAGCAGATGAGCCGGTCGGATAAGCCGACGGATGTCGGTCTTCCTTTGCACACTGATATCGGCGACGGGCTCGCCGGGGTTGGAGCAATCGATACGTACATCGCGGCGGCCCTGAGTGACAACCCCGACATAAAGGCCGCGCAACAGCGCGTTGAACGGCTGCGCGAACGTATACCCCAGGCGAAGGCACTGCCCGACCCCATGGCCACCTTCACGTTCGGCGAGTTGGCGCAGACCGCGGCCGGACAGGTCGATTACATCGTCGGCGTGCAACAGTCCCTGCCTTTCCCGGGCACGCTTGACGCCCGGGGCGAGCTGGCACGGCAGGAGGTCGTGGCCGCGCTTCATGCGATGCGGGCCGTGGTCGATGAGGTAACCGGCGATGTCCGCCGGGCATATTGGTCTTACGACGGCGCGATCCGCGAGATCGAAGTGCTCGAAGAAAGCCGTTCTCTGCTGACCCAGATCGATTCGGCGGTAAGCGCTCGTGTGAGGGTCGGTAACGCAAGCCAGGCGGACCTCTTGCGTATATCGCGTGAGATCGCCGCGTTGGAAAACCAGATCGCGGAAGTACGTAGGCGGCAGCAGACCGCCTCGGCGATGCTCGCCAGGCTGACCAGCCGACCCGTGCCGGAATCCTGGCCCAGGGGCGAAGACAGCCGGTGGCAAAAGCCCGGCTTCGACGCGGATTCCCTCAAGCGTCTTGCCGAGCAGGGAAGCCCGAAGGTGGCCGAGGCACAGGCACGTGTGCAGGCGTTCCACCGCCAATACAAGCTTGCACGCCGTGACCGCAAGCCCGACTTCATGGTCGGTTTTCAGTACGGGGCCGTGCGGGCCGGGGGCCTGGCGCCCAGCGCCAACGGTGATGATCAGATCGCGGGCACGGTGGGTGTGAGTATCCCGTTGTGGACGGATCGTTATGACGCGGCGGAACGTGAGGCCTTGCGTGGGATGGGCGAATCACTGGCCCAGGTACGCGCCGCTCAGGACCGTGTTGCTTATCAGATCGATGAAGCCGCTTGCCCGGATCGAAGCGGCGGACCAGTCGCTTAAGCGTCTTCGTGAACGCATGATGCCGGACGCACGTCAGACGATCGACGTGGCCCTGTCGTCGTTCCGCACCGGTGACGCCGACTTCATTCAACTATTCGAAGACTGGCGTGTGCTCCTGGACGACCGGATGCAGGAGGCCCGCCTGGTCACCGACCTGCACAAAGTCGTCGCTGACTTGGAGCAGGCGGTCGGCGGCACAATTAAAGACACGAACCGAACCGAGCACGGATCAAACATCCCGGGAGATTCCTGATGGCCGGCGTTTTAGGTGAAAGATTACACGGCGCATCCGATTGGCTGCGAAAACGGTCGTTGGGCAGCGCGGCGGTAGCCCTGGTTATCATCCTCGCTTTCGTGTTGGGCTTTGCTTTCCGTGGGCCGGGTAGCGGACACGTGCAACAACCAACCGCGCCGGCGCAGGCCGGTACCGCGGCAAAGTGGTACACATGCTCCATGCACCCGGAAGTCCGGATGCCCAACCCGGACGACAAGTGCCCCATCTGCAATATGGACCTGATCCCCGTCGCCGACTCTTCGGATACGGGCACTTCGGCACTGAAGCCAAACGAAATCAAGCTCTCGGCCGAAGCCGTCGCTTTGATCGATGTACAGACCACGCCCGTCACCCGCCGCCGGATCGATTACCACGTCGATATGGTGGGCACGGTCGCGTATGACGAGACCCGGCTTGCATACATCACTGCCTATATGGCCGGCCGGCTCGACCGTATGTACGTCGATTACACCGGGATACCCGTGCAGTTGGGCGACCATCTGGCAGAAATCTACAGCCCCGAGTTACTGGTTGCCAAACAGGAATTGATAGTCGCCCGGCAATCGGTTGATCAGCTAGACCAAAGCGCCGGCGCGGCATCGCGCGGCAACGCTTTGAGTATCCTTGAATCCGCGCGCGAGCGTTTGCGGTTGCTTGGTCTTAAAGACGATCAGATCAAAGCGATGGAATCCGGTAAAGACTCAAGCGACCACATCACGCTCTATGCACCCAATAGCGGTATCGTTATCGAGAAACACGCCAAGCCCGGCAGCTATGTCAAGGAAGGCGACCGGATCTACACCATCGCCGACCTGTCGCGCGTCTGGGTGATGCTCGAAGCCTACGAGTCCGACCTGCCCTGGCTCCGCTACGGCCAGCAGGTTGCTTTCACCGTGCAGGGTTTGGGTGACAAGCGCTTTGAAGGCCAGATTGTTTTCATCGACCCCATGCTCGACCCGCGTAAACGTACGGTCCGTGTCCGCGTCAACGTGGATAACTCGGACGGCATCCTGAAACCCGGCATGTTTGTACGTGCCGATGTGAAATCGACCCTCGCGAAAGCCGGCAGGATCGTCGCGCCTGACCTGGCGGGCAAGTGGATATCGCCCATGCACCCCGAAGTGATCCGCGACGAACCCGGGCCGTGCCCGATATGCGGCATGGCTCTGGTGCGTGCAGAAGACCTGGGTTACCTCGTCAGTCCTGATCAATCGCAGGACCCTGTGGTCGTGCCCGATTCCGCGGTCCTGCAGACGGGCCGGCGCGGCGTCGTCTATGTGCAGACAATGGTTGATGGCGCTTCCCACTTCGAGGGACGCATCGTCGAACTCGGCCCCGGCGGTGATGGCTTCGTCATCGTCCAATCCGGTCTGGAAGAAGGCGAACTCGTCGTCACGCGCGGCAACTTCCAGATCGATAGTGCGCTGCAGATCCAGGCCAAGCAGAGCATGATGAACCCGGGCGATTCGGGTCAGATCGCTGACAGTTCCAAGCCCATGGCCGAGAAAACTCATTTCCACGGCCCCGCCGCGGACGCGATCAAAGCGGTCTACGCCGCTTACTTCGGGCTATCCGAGGCGCTTGCCGATGATGACATAACCGCGGCCAAACAGCAGGCAGCAGAAGTTAAAACAGCGGTGACGCGAATCCTTGATGAGCGGTCGCCTAAGATGCTTGCCGATCAATGGGGCGAGCAACAGGAAAGCCTCATCGCTGTTATCGACGCCATGACGGACGCTTCGGATATCGAATCCGTGCGTGCGCCTTTCGAAACATTATCAAACGCTCTGATCGCCCTGTTGGAAACTTCGCACATCGAGGGTCTCGGCGGTATCTACCTCGCCCACTGCCCCATGGCGTTTGAATCCAAAGGCGCATCCTGGCTGACTCCGCAGCCCGTGATCAGCAACCCGTATTTCGGCCACCGTATGCTCCGCTGCGGTTCGATCGAGCAAACACTCTCGAAGCCCGCCGATAGCACGGAACCCGGCACGGCCCAATCCCCCAACCCCGACGGGCACAACCATGAGTGAATCAGACGGAAGCCAACACGTCGGATTCACCGACCGGCTCATCCGCTTCTGCCTCGAACAGAAGCTGGTCGTATTCCTCTCAGCCCTATTAATTTTGTCATGGGGCGTGCTGGTAGCGCCGTTCGACTGGCGACTCGAGAGCCTGCCCCGAAACCCCGTCCCCGTGGATGCGATCCCTGACCTCGGCGAAAACCAGCAGATCGTCTTCACAGAGTGGATGGGACGGAGCCCCCAAGACATCGAAGACCAGATCACTTACCCGCTGACGGTTTCCCTGCAGGGTATACCGGGCGTTAGGAGTCTCCGGAGCTTCTCTTATTTCGGCTTCTCTTCGATCTATGTGATCTTCGAGGAAGGTATCGATTTTTACTGGTCGCGCAGCCGTATCCTCGAAAAGCTCGCGAGCCTCCCGCCCGGGACGCTGCCTGCGGATGTCCGTCCCGCACTGGGCCCGGATGCTACGGCGCTTGGGCAGGTTTACTGGTACACCCTCGAAGGACGCGACCCGAACGGCGAACCCATCGGGGGCTGGGACCTCGACGAACTCCGGGCCGTGCAGGACTTCACCGTCCGGTACGCGCTCGCCGGGACGCGGGGCGTCTCGGAGGTCGCGTCCGTCGGCGGATTTGTCCGTGAGTATCAGATCGATGTTGACCCTGACGCGATGCGCGCCACCAGCGTTACACTCGCCCAGGTTTACGACGCCATCCGCCGGTCCAACCTCGACGTCTCCGCGGGCTCGATTGAGAAAAACCACGTCGAGTACCTCATCCGCGGGCTCGGTTTTATCGAGAACCTCGACGATATACGCCAGGTTGTCGTCGCCGAACGGGACAACACGCCGATCACGATTCAGCAGATCGCCAATGTCTCACTGGGCCCCGCCCCGCGTCGTGGCGTGCTCGACAAGGACGGCGCCGAGGCCGTAGGCGGCGTCGTGACCGCCCGCTACGGTGTCAACCCGCTTGAAGTCATCCTCCGTATCCACGATGCGGTAGACGAATTGTCCGTCGGTCTCCCGCGCAAGGCCGTGATCGACTACACGGCCGTAACAAGGATGAGGTTGCCGCTCGCGGAAGAGCAAGGCTTCGACGCATTTACCGGCCCGGCCGGCTTTGACCTCGCCGGGGACGCTTGGCTCTCCTGGCTCGACGCTCATGCACCCGCCGACCGGCCCGCCTGGGTCAACATAAGCAAGATCACCGTTGTCCCGTTCTATGACCGCAGCGGGTTGATCTACGAGACACTCGACACACTCAACGATGCGGCTCATCCAGCAGGTCCTGATCACCGTCATCGTTGTGATCGTGATGGTGTTGCACCTGCGTAGCAGCCTGGTAATCAGCCATGCTGCCCATGGCGATCCTTATCGCGTTCGTTGCCATGAAACTGTTCGGGGTCGACGCCAACGTGGTCGCCCTGGCGGGGATCGCGATCGCGATCGGCACGGTCGTCGATGTCGGCATCGTGCTTGCCGAAAACGTCCTCAAGCACCTGGACCAGGCGGACCCGGACGAGCCCAGGCTCGAAGTGGTCTACCGTGCCTGCCGGGAGGTCGGCAAGCGCGTAATGACCGCCGTGCTCACGACCGTTGTCGGCTTCCTGCCCGTCTTCACCATGGTCGGCGCCGAGGGCAAGCTGTTCCGGCCGTTAGCCTTCACCAAGACATTCGCGCTACGATCGCTTCCATCCTCATCGCGCTGACTTTGTTGCCGCCGTTGTGCCATCTGCTGTTGGCGAAGCGCGTAAACAAAAGCCGTTGGCAACCACCCAAACGTCTCACGGACGCCGGGCGGATCATACTGAGCATCGTCGTCGCCCTGATCGTCGCCGGCATTCTCAGTGAACAATGGCAACCGCTGGGACGGGACCGCTCGTCCATCGTCAATTACGCGTTTGTCATCGTGCTGGTCGGTGGTTTGCTTCTGCTGTTCCACCTGTTTCAGCTCGCGTACGCCTCGATCCTTTGTTGGGCACTTAAGCACAAGGCGTTGTTCCTCTCCATCCCGATCTTCTTGGTCGGACTTGGCCTGTGCATCTGGCTGGGCTTCGGCACCCTGACCAGTTGGATGCCCGACGCCGTCAAACGCACCGCCCTCTGGCAACGCGCACACGTCGTATTCCCGGGCCTCGGCGCCGAGTTCATGCCCGCGCTCGACGAAGGGTCTTTCCTCTTTATGCCCTCGACCATGCCCCACGCGTCGATCGGCCAGAGTGCCGACGTACTTAAGCAACTGGATGCGGCGATCCGCTCCGTGCCCGAGGTGGACCTGGTCGTAGGCAAGGTCGGCCGTGCTGATTCCCCGCTCGACCCGGCGCCGATCTCCATGATCGAAACGGTGGTCCACTACAAGCCCGAGTACCGTGTCAATGAACAAGGCCAGCGTGTCCGGCAGTGGCGTGACCACATCCGCACGCCCGATGATATCTGGGCCGAGATACAAGCCACCGCACAACTGACCGGCGTCACCAGTGCCCCCAAGCTCCAGCCCATCGAGACACGCCTGGTCATGTTGCAGACCGGCATGCGCGCCCCCATGGGCATCAAGGTACGCGGGCCGGACCTCGGCACAATCGAGGCTTTCGGCTTTGAGCTGGAACGCATCCTCCGTAACACACCGAGCGTCAATCCCGCCACCGTCAACGCAGACCGTATCGTCGGCACGCCCTACCTGGAGATCGATATCGACCGCAAAGCGATCGCCCGCTACGGCATCAATATCGCCGACGTGCAACGTGTTATCGAGGTGGCGATCGGCGGACGTACCGTCACCACCACCGTGGAGGGACGCGAGCGCTACGCCGTGCGTGTCCGTTATATGCGCGAACTTCGCGACTCGATCGATACATTCAGCGAGGTCCTCGTAAGTTCGGCGGACGGCACACAGCAGGTCCCCCTGACCGACCTCGCCGAAGTCTCTTACGAACGTGGCCCACGCATGATCAAGAGCGAAGACACGTTTCTCGTCGGCTATGTCACCTTCGGCCCGACCGCCGGCAAGACGGAGATGGAGGTTATCGAGAACGTCCGCGCACGCATCAATGCCGCCGTGGCCGAAGGCACGCTGATAGTCCCACCCGGCGTCAGTTACCGCTTTGCCGGCAGCTTCGAGAACCAGGTCCGTGCCGCCAAGACTCTCATGGTCGTGCTCCCACTCTCGCTGGCCGTGATCTTCCTTATCCTTTATTTGCAGTTCAGGTCGGTCCCCGTGGCTTTGATCATCTTCTCCGGCGTGGGTGTTGCCTGGGCGGGCGGGTTCCTGCTGATCTGGGCATACAACCAGCCCGGTTTCCTGGACTTCAACCTCTTCGGCGAAAACATGCGCGAGGTCTTCCGTATCCAGCCGATCAATCTCAGTGTCGCCGTGTGGGTCGGCTTCTTGGCATTGTTCGGTATCGCGACCGACGACGGCGTTATCATGGCTACTTACATCAAGCAGCGGCTGACCGAGTCCAAGCCCGCTTCACGTGACGAGGTCCGCTCCGCCATCCTCGACGCCGGGTTGCGACGCATCCGGCCGTGCCTGATGACCACCGCCACCACCATCCTTGCTCTCTTACCCGTCCTGACCGCCAGCGGCCGAGGCTCGGGCATCATGCTCCCGATGGCCATCCCCAGCGTCGGGGGCATGCTCATCGCGATGCTGACGATGTTTGTAGTGCCTGTTCTGCTTAGCGCGGTTGCAGAAATCCGGATCACGAATACGGGTGAGAGAAGTATCTCTCAAGTGTAGAAAAACAGATAAATCGACGTGACAGCAGCGTTAGAATGAATCATTGATTCACCGGTGTAAAATGTACTCCGATAGCGACTATTTTCACAATGCCTTCATTGCGGGTGTAAGTAATTGGTGCGTCAAGTAATTTCACCCCGGCCCGCTCGCCCATCGTGTCATCCAGCATCCGCCGGCCGCTGCCCGGGTGGTCAAGCCCGCCGGTCCAGGCGACGCGCCGTGCGGTCGTAGGGGGCGCGCAACTTACCTGTGTGCTGGTAGATCAGGCGTTCGGTCGTCTGGCGTGTGCCCGTTTTGAGGTCGCGTGAGTGATAGCGGGTGGTCAGGAATGGGGAGGGGGAGATTTACGATCCACGACCGGGGACAACAACGACGCGACGGGTAGCGGCGGCACATCACTGTTCCTGGCCCCCGAACCCACCGCGTTCATCCCGAGATTAGCAGGGGTGTTGGAAGTTGTCGGTCACAGGCGCAGGGCTGTTTAAGGTCAATGAAGATATCTGCGCATACATGCCGCAAACGGTGCAACAAAGCGCGGCATATGCTAATCACAAGCGGTAACAGCGGGGCTTACATTCACACCGCGACGGCGTTCTTGAGCGTGAGGTTTGCGCCGTAGGTGCCGGGCTCGAAGATGTGGACCTTGTGCATGTCCAGATACATCTTGACGGTGGAGTTGGCTTCGAGCGGCTCGGCCTTGATGCGGGCGACGAGACGCTGGTCTTCGCTGGTCTGCGTGTAGACGTCCATCGTGCTGCCAAGTGGTTCGACGACGCCGACGGTGACGCTGACGGTCTGTTCCTCGTTGCTTGCGCCGTCGGTGGGGCGGAGGTACAGGGCCTCGGGGCGGATGCCGATGACGGCGTCCTGGCCGACCTTGCCCTGGCAGAGCTGGGCCTGCTCGGGGGTGAGCTTGATCTTGACGCCCGAGCCCTCGAAGGACACTTCGCCGCCGCTGCCGGTGAGCTGGCCGTCGAGGAAGTTCATCGGCGGGGTGCCGACGAAGCTGGCGACGAAGCGGTTGACGGGGTAGTTGTAGACGTTCAGGGGCGTATCGCACTGCTGGATCAGGCCGTCGGACATGACGACGACGCGGTCGCCGAGGGTCATGGCCTCTTCCTGATCGTGGGTGACGTAGATGGTCGTGGTCTGCAGGCGGTGGTGCAGGCGTTTCAGTTCGGCGCGTGTTTCGACACGGAGCTTGGCGTCGAGGTTGGATAGCGGCTCGTCGAAGAGGAAGCACGCGGGGTCGCGGACGATGGCCCGGCCGACGGCGACGCGCTGGCGCTGGCCGCCGGAGAGCGCTTTGGGTTTGCGGTCAAGCAGTTTGGTGATCCCGAGGATCTCCGCGGCGTGGCGGACCTTCTGGTCGATCTCGGCCTTGGGCACCTTGCGGAGCTTGAGCCCGAAGGCCATGTTCTTGTAAACGGTCATGTGCGGGTAGAGCGCGTAGTTCTGAAAGACCATCGCGATGTCGCGGTCCTTCGGCGGCACATCGTTGACGACGCGGTTACCGATGCGGATCGTGCCGTCGGTGATCTCTTCGAGGCCGGCGACCATGCGCAGCGTCGTGCTCTTGCCGCAGCCGGACGGGCCGACGAGGACGATGAATTCCTTGTCCTTGATATGCAGGGTGATATCGTCCACGGCCCTGACATCGCCGGGGTACACCTTGACAACATTATCGATCAGGACTTCGGCCATAGAAAGCACCTCGCAAGCGGCCAGATGAAACCCGTGACGCCGGGCCCGGGTCCGGAGGGGCGGGTCGAGCGACCGTTTCCACGCCGCAGCCGGTCGGACCATTCTAGCGGAAAGTATGCCCCTTGTGGTAGTTAGATTTATCGGATTCCCAGGCGATTTACCGGGGCGTCATGGAACATGCGGTGGCGGGAAATGACAAACTACCGTGTTGTGCCGACGGCTTGAGAGGACCTATCTAAATGGATGAGGTTCCTACCGACGCCGCAGCATCCAACAGGCAAGGCCCGTAAGGAACATGCCCGGAACGAACGGCTCGGGAACGCTGGCCGATGGCGGCGCGGACGAATAACCCGTGTTCCAGTTACCCAAAACGGCGTTGAGGTCCGCGATCCCGATAAAGCCGTCCCAGTCGGCATCCGCGCCTAGCATCGGGGTAACGCCGTTCCCGAAGTCACCGAGCACCATGTTCAGGTCCGCGATGCCGACGTAGCCGTCCTTGTCGAGGTCGCCGAAGTGCGGCAGGTCGGCGTAAGCATCGAGCTTGTAGTTGAACATGTCGCAGCAGCCGGCGTCGTTGGCACCCGCCAGGTGCAGTTGATCCCCGGCGACCGAGACGCGGACGGTCATCGGTTGGCCCTGACCATCCACACCCTTGAACAACAGGCCACGGAACCCGGGCCCGTGGACGAACGAGCCTTCCAAACCGGTGAGGTTCAGCAGCGTGTCCAGGTCCGACCCGCCCAGCCAGCCCGGGCCGCCAAGAAACCCCGGTGGGCCCGTCAACCGGGCATCCACGTCCGCGAACGAGACAAACGGGACCAGCGAGATCGTCGGCGGATCAAACACCTCGTCGTACCCGATCGCGATGCCAAACGTGCCCTCGATACCGTACAGGTCGTTGATCCCCGCGAACCCGCCTGTGATACCTAGCTGGCTTTTGTCGCTGTCGAAGGTAAACGCGTGAAAGATGATCGGCGGGATCGCACGGGCGGGCATGCTGAACGCAAACAATAGCGCCACCACGATACCGACAGTGAACGGTTTGAATCCTGCCCTAGCCATTTGTGTTTCCTCCTCGATGGTGTGTCTTACCGGGGAAGGTCAGGTTCAGGATAACCCGTCACACTGGGCAATTTCAAGAAAAATGCCGGTGGATGCGGGAGGAATCCCTAAAAAATCGGGCCTGTGAACGGTGCGGATGGGGGGGCGGGACAGTGAAGTAAAGAAAAACGGCCGCCCACCGTCAGGTGGGCGGCCGTGTGAGGTTATGTAGCACCCGGCTTGGCCGGATGTTGCGTGGCAGATCAGCGGCGACGCTTGAGCATGGCCAAGCCGCCGAGGCCCAGCAGCGCAAGGGTTGCCGGTTCGGGCACAGCGCTGGCGGACGGCGGGGTGCCGTTGTTCCAGTTGCCCAGGACCTTGTTGAGGTCGTCGATACCAACGAACCCGTCGCCGGACGGATCACCCTGGAGCTTGTCGCCAGCCGTGACGGTGGCGTTCCAGTTGCCCAGGACGAGGTTCAGGTCGGCGATGCCGACGAACCCGTCACAGTTCAGGTCGCCTTCGATGCAGCCGCCGCCGCCGCCGTAGGTCACGCCGTTGATCGTGAACGTGCCGTCGGAGTTGGTGACGGCGACGCTGTTGCCGCCGGGGCTGAAGACCTGGGCGAGCTCGGCACCGTTGGAAGTCACATAGATGTTGCCCGCGAGGTCCATCGCGATTGGCGAGCGGATACCGCCGCCGGCCGTGTCGATGCCGATGGTACCGAGCATGATGTCCTGCGGGGTGGCGTCACCGTTGACGGCCAGGCCGGCGTCGGTGAGGTCCAGATCGGGCACGCCGTTGGCGTCCAGCGGGACGATGATCACGTCGCCGGGGCCGAAGAAGTCATTGATGCCGTTGCCGCCCACGCCGACCACGCTGCGGTGGATCGCCATGAAGCTGCCGTCAGCCGCGATGGCCGCGTCGGCGCTGCCACGGAAGATGTCCTGGATGCCGTCCCACAGCGGGAACAGCAGGTCATCTTCGGTGCCGTCCAGGCCGTTGTCGATCGAGAACTGCTTGGAGTTGAACAGGATCGTGCTGAAGTCGCCGTCGAAGATCAGCAGACCGGTCTCGTTGCCGTCGTTGCGGCGTGAGGTGACAACGAAGTTGTCGTGGACCGAGTCGTAGGTGACGTCGATATCGACGCTCTGAACGTCACCGAACAGCAGGCGTGAGCCGTCGCTGTTGGTGCCGATCGTGCCCAGGTCGACCGCGAGTTCGGCCGGGCCGGCGTAGCCGGTCGCGCCGGGATCGGAGCCAATATCGTAGCGCCAGATGTTCTGGTACGGGGCGACCGTGGGGTTGCCGTTCTTGTCAAGGGCCTTGTCTTCGTCGATGGTCCAGATCTGGAAGTCACCGCCGCTGAGCGAACCCTTGAAAATCGGGGTGCTGACGACCGAGCCGTGCGTGGACGGATTCAGCGGGTCGTTGACGGTCGCGGTCACGCCGCCGGGGTTCGCCAGGAGCAGGTTGCCGGTGCTCACGTCGGCGTTGGCGATGTAGACGCCGCCGAAGGCGTCGGACCAGTCGCTGATCAGCAGGTTGTCGTCTTTATCGACTTCCAGGCGGAAAGGCGAGCTGCTGCCGCCGGTGGTGAAGTAGGTCGTCAGGGCGCCGCCGCCGTCACGGGCTGCGGAGGTGTCGTTGGGGTCGGTGATGCCGCCGAGGTCCGTGCCGTCGGCGTTGAAGGCGTAGATGCCGTCACCCAGCGAGCGGCCGCTCGCGGTGCTGGTCGCGGCGCGGTGGGAGACGTAGAACTGCCCGAAGCTCGCGCTGCCGGGGTTCATGTTGACGGCGACGCCGTTGGCGCGCTCGAACGCCATCATCGCGTTGCCCAGGCTGACCGAGCTCTCGGTCCAGCCGGCGGCGGCGGTGTTCGACACCTCGATCGAGTAGGTGCTGAAGCCGGTCATGTCGAACGACGCGGCGCCGGCGCTGGCGCCATTGATCACGATCTGGTTGCCGCCGTCACGGGTGATCGTCACGGTGGTCGCCGCTTCGTTGAGCACGTAGTTGACGGTGTTGCCGGTCTGCGAGACCTGCGCCGCATAAGGCACAGCCATCGCGGTACCGGACACCGACACGACGGCCGCCGAAGCGACACATGCGAGCAGGGCCTTGGTCGAGTAGCGAGTCATCTTATCCTTCTCCTAAATATGAGGAACAGAAACAGGGGTCCGAGTAAACAATCTTCAGCATGAACACGGACAAAAACATACGGCCGACCACACTCGGGCCGGGCGGATGTAACTACCTAGCACAATGGACAGCCATGACATCAGCACGCAATCTGTCGCCCATCCTGTCATGAAATGACGCATCAAACTCCCACCTGGCACCGCCCGTACAAGCCACCGGGCGCCGCCATACACCTCACTATTCTACATCAATAATCCCAAGAATAACAGCCTAATTATGTAAGAAACTGCGTAACCCTTCACTTCCTATCTTTCCCAAGCGGGGCCGATTACCCCGCTTAACATTCATGTACCCCGAAAACCACGACTCAGGCGGCTTGAACCGCCGTCAAAACCCGGCCGCACACCCCACACGCTTTATTCACCCACCCCCACAATCTATCCTTCGCCGAAATCATGGTTTACCGCAGGTCCCACTTGTTGTTCTCGGGATCGGCATCGTAGTCGGTCAGCGCGTCCGGGCCGTAGGGGTTTTCCGGATCGGCGACGGCGAAGCTGTCGCCGTGACCGTCGGCCCAGGCGACGTTCACCGAGCTGTTGTGCCTCGGGTCGGGGAAGCCCGTGTGATTCGTTTTAGTCGGGTCAATGAAACCCGGGTAGACATAGCTCATGCCGATCTTGATATCGACCGGCGGGTTCCGGTTGGCGAGCGTTGTTTCCAGCTTGTAGTTGCGCGAGTCGGTGAGCGTGATGGTTTCCGAGGGCTTGTCGACCTCGCTGGCGTTGGCGGAGGAAGAAAAAACATGGGCCGCGGGGTAGGCCCCGTTGATGGTCGCGATCAGCGTGCGGTTGCCGTTCATCCGTGCCGCAGCGTCGTTTTTCATCAGCCGGCCGTAGCCCGAGCCGAGGTAGTAGGCGTTCAGGCCGTATTCGGCGTAGTTCCACCCGGCCCAGGCGGTGTCGCCCGCGGTTTCGCCGGCGGTACACTGCGTGAAGTCGCGTGTCGCGCTGCCGGGGATCGGGATCGAGTCCATCGTCGGGCAGTCAAACGCCAGCGGGCCCGGCAGGTACCCGTCCAGGACGAACTTCGCCGTCCACCACGCGCCCGGCGAGCCGTCGGCATTGCTCGGCGCCGCCAGGCCGCTCTGGGCGTAATTCACCGGGGCCTGCGTCCACCGGTCGCTGAAGATGTAGATCGGGTAAAAATCCTTGTTGTCCGAGCAGTAGGCCACGATCGCGACCCCCGTCTGCCTGACATTGCTCAGGCATACCGCCTTCTGTGCGCTGCGCCGCGCCGCGCCCAGCGCCGGCAACAAGATCCCCACCAATAGCGCGATGATGGAGATGACGACCAGCAGCTCGATGAGCGTGAAGCCCCGCGCAATAACCGCCGCTTTCGCACCATCACGCTGAAGCGGGCGTGTCACCATCTCGGCCTACCCTCATCTATTGAAAGAAAGACTTGACCCCGCCACACACGGCCCGGACGCCGCAGATCAAATGACTACGATAAGCGCAACTAAATCCCACCATCAGGGCTTGGTCGCGATGATCGGAGCCTGCGCCGCCGGGTCCCAGATACGGCTGTAACCAAACCCACGGTTTTTCTTTGCACCGACCAACTGATTTTGATAGGTGTAAATCTCTTCATCGTTTCGTTTGCGGACCTCGCCGTGTCCATCGGCAAACCCGAACGCAGACCCCTCGTTGTGATACCACTTGGATTTGTCACCGTCGCCCTGATAGGCACCGGGAAGATCATCATACGCGGGAAGCCCGCGGCTTTTGCCGCCGCAGATACATTAACGTCCAAGTTCTCGAAGTACCCATCGTGCACACCCAGCCCGAATGTACCCATACCCAAAGCATTGGGGATAAGCGCCGCCTTCATCAACCAGAAAGATCAGATTAGACGGCTCAACAAATCTTATCCGACTGCGGGATAAACGGTATTGCCTTGTTCTTCCGAATTATTAACCACAACCTCAACGGCGGGGTCGACAGAGGTCCCCGGGAAATTGGGGTTTGGGACCTGTAAATATGATTACTGACGGTGTAGCTCAGGCCGCTGCTGTTAGCTTCGTACGGATCGCTGGGGCAGTTGAAAACGCCGTAGTCCGGCGTGTAGTCCCAAGGCGAACCATCCGCCATATCAACCGGATACGGTTTCATGCCATTACTGTTGTACGCAGCCTCCATACCTATCCATGCGTTTTCAAATCCGTTTGCGCCGCGGTCGCCCAGCCGGGCCACCAGCCGTTATTGTCCGCTCCGTAAGCAACATATGCGGTCGAAAGGTTCTTCATGTTCGTCTGGCAGACCAAGGCCGCGCGACCTGCGGACAGCCGAGCGCGCGGGCAGGAGGATGCCGACCAGCAGGGCGATGATCGAGATCACCACCAGCAGTTCGATCAATGTGAAAGCTCGATTCGGTCGCGTGTCATATTCAATATCCTGTTGCTGAAACCAGTGATCGATTCGGTATGTTGCCCGCGTGTGCCACCCGGCCGGACAACCGTGTGTGTCCGGCGTTTATTGCAGGTCCCACTTGTTATCATTAAGTGTAGGCGCGAGTCGGTCCAGTTCATCCGGGCCGTAAGGTTCGTCGACGTCATCGACGGAGAAGTTGCCGCCGTGGCCCGTCGGCCCAGTACATGTTGACGGAGTCATTGTGTCGAGCGTCGGCCATGCCGCGCTGGTTGGTTTTGTTGGGCGTGTCGGTGGCGGGGTAGAGGTAGCTGACTGCCGAAGGTCTGGCTGGCGCCGACGTTGGCGAACAGTGGCTTCGAGCCGGTAGTTGCGGGAATCGCCCAGGGTGATGGTCTCGGAGGTTTTCAGGACTTCCGAGATGCGTGGGGTGTAGCGGTAATCGCTGGTGTCGGGGTTGGTGGTTGCGATGAACGTCAGGTTCCCCTTGACAGTGGAATTATTTTTCCAGCGCAGGCCGAGGTAGGAACCGAGGAAGTAGGCGTTGTAGCCGTATTCGGATCGTCCCCAGCCGGCCAGGGCGGTGTCGTTGGGGGTCTGCCCGGCGGTCATCAGGGCCAGCTGGCGGAAGGTCTGTGTTTCGGGGATGACGTCGAAGGTCGGGCGTCGAAGGCCTCGGGCCCGGGCAGGTAGCCGCTGCCAACGAGGGAGGGGAGGTCCACCAGTAGCCGGGGTCGCCGTTGGCCTGGGTGGTGAGGTTCGCGCGTGAGTCGGCGGCATAACGGTAAGGGGCGCTGTTGCGGACGCTGACAAACTGCGGGTGGAACTCGTCGTTGTCGGTGGCGTAGGTGTAGATGGCGACGCCGGCCTGGCGGACGTTGCTCAGGCAGACGGCCTTCTGGGGCGCTGCGGCGGGCGCCGAGCCGCCGGGCAGGAGGATGCCGACCAGCAGGGCGATGATGGAGATCACCACCAGCAGTTCGATCAGCGTGAAAGCGGATACATGGCGATTATTGGCATTCAACTTCATCTTCACTGAACCTCACGCCCCCGCTTTCAAATAAATGGTCCGCCGTACCAGGCGACCTGAACCCGGATCAACATGTTGTCGGCCCCGCACCTGTGCTCATGGGCCCGCGAGAATTGGCCGGGCTTCACAGGAAACCCGCCGTGTGACCGACACGGTGACGCGTCCCGACTGGACTTACTTGCCACGGGTATAGATGTGCCCGTACGTCTTGTCGTCGCTTCGCCCGATCCGTGACCTAACACCCATGAGCATCTTAGAACAAAACACAGCCAATAATACTATAATATCCCGCCGGGATATCAATGCAACCCTTTGCAGGGCTGAAGCGGTAAAAAAACCGGCAGGCCGAGCCCCCGCTGCGTGTTAAATCAACATGACACGGGTTCACATCCCTACGGGGTGATTCCTGATAATCACTCGGAGCGCTCTAGCCGGGCAGTTCTATGAGGGCCAGGTACTCCAGGTTCCCCCCCTTGCCGCCGCGGATCGGGGATGGGAGCGTTGCCAGTGTCTTAAAGCCAAGCGGTTCAAGGGATAATAAGACCTCGTCCGTCACGGCCCGGGCCTGATCGTCATCGAGCCGGCCCTTGTTCCCGCCGCCCAGGGCCTTGCCGGGGGCTTCATAATGGGGCTTGACCAGCGTGATGATCCGGCCCCCAGGTGCCAGCCAGACGGCGGCGGCGGGGAGGGCCCGGTGCTGGGGAGTCCAGCCCAGGTCGATTGTTACTAAATCACATTCAGACAGTGGTTTAACGTGTAAAGCGTTGGTGCGTTCCAGCACCGTGACACGGTCGTCCTGGCGGAGCTTCCAGGCCAGTTCGCCGTAGGCGGTGTCGACGGCATAGACGTGCCTGGCCCCGTGCTTGAGCAGGCAGTCGGTGAAGCCGCCGGTGGAGCAGCCCAGGTCGGCACAGGTCAGGCCGGCCGGGTCGATCCCGAACGCTTGCAGGGCGGCGTGCAGCTTCAGGCCGGCGCGGGAGGCGTATTTCGGTTCGTGCTCATTCATGCGGTGTCACGGTCCAGCCGGGCTTATCCAGGTTCACATTCGCGAGATTAATCCGGTCGTAGTCAAAATAACGCTTGCAATTCCAAGGCAATTTTGGTTTAATTGTATGCGAGACAGATTATTCTTGGCGGCTCTAACCCCAGCAATGATCGTCTTCTTATAAGCCCGCACCGTTTGCTTAGTGTGCGGCTACACGGAGAGGAGTGAGGATCCATGGTTTTACGTTCCGGTTTTATGGCTGCGTTGTCGGGCTGTGCGCTGTTGGTTTGCTCGCTGCCCGCTCACGCGGTGCCGATCAACTACGGCGACTTCATAGGCTCGACGGTTAATTTTATCGGCGTCACCGAAGACTCGGGTACCCACACCCCGCCGTTGTACGGCGCGCCTTCCGTGTTCGGCGACACGCTGGACTTCAACCCGATCTCGTTCAACGCCGGCGCTACCGGCGCGGGCGGCGTGGAAATCACCGACGGCACGCTCTCGCTGATGATGACCTCCAAAGCCGGCAACTTCATCGACAAGGTCCTGTTCGATGAGGCCGGCGACGTCACGCTGGCCGGGATCGGCGGTATCGGGACGTTCGCCTCGGTCACCGCCAACTTCAACGTCGAGATCCAGGAAGTTGACGGCGTCGGTATCGGATCGATCCTGATCGCGGTCCCGATGGTCTTTACCCCGTCCGGCGGAACCTACGACCTGGCGACCGACGCCGGCGGCGGGCCGTTCTACAACTCGGCGTGGTCCGGATCGCTGATGGTCGACCTGACCCAGGCGCTGATCGACAACAACATCCCTTACGTCAACGGCGTGACGAAGATCTCGGTGGTCTTCGATAACACGCTGACGGCAATAAGTGAAAACGGAACCAGCGCGTTCATCGCCAAGAAGGACGTCGGCGGCGTCGGGATCACCGTATTCCCCGAACCGGCGTCGCTCGGCCTGCTGATGCTTGGCGGCGCATGCCTGCTGGGCCGGCGGAACTGAACCGAACTACATTGTTGTTTCCAAGACATCCTACGGAGGGATGCTTGAACGCTGAAGCGGCCCGCCTGAAAAGGCGGGTCGTCTTTTTTTGCGCGTGCAGGACCGGACGACGGATGCTCGCAACTCACAATCAATACGCCTCCCGCTTCGATCCCACTTAAGTGTCACCCCTCTCTGGTTCCCTCAGCACCGTAATCCAAAAAGATCACATATAAGTTATATGTGATCTTTCAAGCCGCCCGCGAAGGTGCTTACGGGGGTGGGAGCGAAGCGTGAAGTTGGTTGGAATGTGTAAAATCGCCACCGCGCGTGATGATTCACAGCGTGGCCTGTGAACCGGTTGGACCGGTGTGATACATGGGCACTCCGTCCACCTCGACGCCGCGCTGTGTTGCGTGTCAGATCGCCGAGCCGCCGCGTTCGCCGGTGCGGATTCGGATGCATTCTTCCAGGGGCAGGATGAATATCTTCCCGTCGCCGATCGCGCCGCCGCCGTGCTTGGCGGCGCTTAGGATGGCATCGACCGTGGGCTTGACGAACGAGTCATTCACGGCGATCTCGATGCGGACCTTCGGCAGGAGGCTGGGCTTGACCTCCTGACCGCGGTAGAGGTCCGGGTCCTCGGCCTGCCCGTGGCCGGTGCATCGGCTGACGGTGATGCGGAATATCTCCGCGCCGACCAGGGCGTGGTGGACCTCTTCGAGCTTGTCGGGCTGGATGATGGCGATAATGAGTTTCATCGGTGTGTATCCTTCCGCGCGGTCCGCAGAGACGGAGCGGCATGCGGTGTGTGTTTGTTTGTGGTTTAGTTCAGGTTCAGCAGGCCGAAGCCGTGTTCGCCGTGCAGCGCGTGGTCCATGCCGGCCATCTCGTCCTTGTCGCCGAGCTTCAGGCCGATGGTCTTATCGACCAGAACCACAAGGATCAACGTGACAACGCCGGCGTATACGATGCTCACGCCCACGCCCTTGACCTGATACCAGAGCTGGGTGGCAAAGCCGTGTTCAGGGATGCTCCGCAGGACAAACGCCAGGCCGATCGCGCCGACGATGCCCGCGACGCCGTGGATCCCGAAGACGTCCAGCGTGTCGTCGTAGCCAAGCCTGCCCTTGGCGACAACCGCGCCGTAGCAGAACAACGACGCGGCTACGCCAAGCACGATCGCGCCGTAGGGCGGCACATCGCCCGCCGCCGGGGTGATGGCGACCAGGCCCGCGAGGATACCGGACATCAGGCCCAGGCTCGTTGCCTTCTTGTGATGGACCGCCTCGATCAATACCCACATCAGCGCGCCGGTCGCGGCGGCGATCTGCGTGACCGTCAGCGCCTGGGCCGTCTTGATCCCGCTGGCGACGGAGCTGCCGGCGTTGAACCCGAACCAGCCAACCCACAACAGGCCCGCGCCCATCATGGTCATCACGAGGTTGTTCGGGTGCATCGCGGTTTTCGGGTAGCCCTTGCGTGCGCCGAGGTAGAGCGCACAGACAAGGCCCGCCACGCCCGCGGAGATGTGGATGACCGTTCCACCGGCGAAGTCGATCGCCTCGCCGGTCAGGAAGCCGCCGCCCCAGACCCAGTGGCAAAGCGGGTTGTAGATCAACAGGCTCCACAGCGCGATGAACACGCAGTAGCCGCGGAACCGGACGCGCTCGGCGAACGCGCCTGCGATGAGCGCCGGCGTGATGATCGCGAACTTGCCCTGGAACATCGCGAACACCAGGTGCGGGATCACGAGGTCGCCGGCGTGGTAATACGCGCCGGGGCCGTGATCTATCCCGCTGAGCAGGAAGTAGCCGCTGTCCCAGCCGCACCACCCACCCAATGTTGAACTACCAAAACACATCGCGTAGCCGCAGACGACCCAGATCACACCGATGATCGCCATCGCCGCGAAACTGTGCATCATCGTGCCCAGCACGTTCTTGGTCCGCACCAGCCCGCCGTAAAACATCGCCAGGCCCGGGACCATCAGCAGCACCAGCGTGGTCGAGACGAGCATCCACGCCGTCGTGCCCGTGTCGATCACGGGTTCAGTAACACCGTCCTGCGCCAGCACCGACGCCGAAAAGCAAAGCAGGCACGCCGGCCCAACCACCGCCGCAAAATGTTTTCGTAGATTCATCGGCCACAAGCCTCCAAGCGATGTGAGTGGATACAGAGTCGATACACGGACAGGCCACGGGTTACAAACAACCCACACGCCCAAGCAAACACACACAAAAGATCACAACGCGGACCACGCCGCGCCGAACAGAAAAGCAAATCAGTGCGCCAACGCACCCATCGGGTCCCACGGCGGCAGCACGATCGGCTCGGTGTCCACCGCTTCGCGCAGGTCCGCCGGCAGCATGTCCCGGTGGATCGCCACCTCGAACATGTATTCATCGAACCATGAGTCGTTCATCACGTAAAAACCCTTCTTGCCGCCCTCGTCACCCCAGCTGTTCTCGACGCGCCAGCGACGCGGTGTGTCGTCGTCCGCCACGTCCACGCCGGTGAACAGCATCGCGTGCGTCATCAGTGTCTGGTGGTGGATCAGGCGGTCGGCCTTGCCGTGCGTGAACTTCGTCTGGTACACGCCCTCGTAGTCGAACAGCTTCGCATCCCACAGGCCCAGGTCGCGGCGCATCATCTTTCCAACGTCGCAGCCCATCCACACCGGCTCGCCGCCGACCAGCGTCTTCATGGTCAGCGTTTTCATCGTGTCGATGTCGACGTTCAGGTATTTCACCGGGTCGCCGCCGATCACGTTGCCCAGGTGCGCCACGGTGAACGTCCTGCCCGTCGGGCTGTTCGGGCGCGGGTCGTGCACGAGGCAGACGTACTCCTCCAACGGCAGCGTGCAGTAGTGTTTCGCGAATTCCAACGGCGTCAGCTCGCCGTCGCGGTGGAAACGCTTGTCCTCGTCCTTCCACTGCCAGTCGAACTTCTTCGGCGGCGTGCCAAGGTGGATGCACAAAATCCGGTACACAGTGGCGACGATCTCGTTCTTGGCTTTAACAACCGCGTCACTATTGCTGTCGGAAGCGAGCCTGCGCAGCTTCGCAGCGCCCTCGCGCAGGACCGTAAGCAGGATGCTGTTCATCCGCCTCGTGTTGGATGAGCTTTCCGTCTCGGGCATCGCGGCCTTGGGCACCAGCCCGTGTTTGTGGACGATGCTTACGAACATGTTCCACTGCCCGCCGTCATCCAGCGGCCGGTCCAGCAGGTAAGCCACCACCCGGTCGTCCACGTCCCTGTCCGCCGTCGCGATGATCTGTTCCAAAAAGTAGTTCGCTCGCTCGAGCTTGTCCCAGAACAGCGTGAAGTTCTGGCTGAACTCGAAGTTCTTAAGCTTCATCTTCTTCATCGCGCCGACACGGATCAGGTTCAAACCGGCGAAGCACCAGCACCGGCCGGAGCTTTTCTGGTTGGTGACTTCCCACTCGTCCAGGTGGTGGCTGAACGTGTGGTCGACCGACGTGACGATCGCACGGTTCAGCGCGACATCATCCACCGCCGTCTGCGTGACCGCGTTCTGCATGAGCGTGTTGCGCGGGTCGGCCGCGAACGCTTCACGCAGCCCGGCAAGCGTCTTTTCATCCAGCCCGCCTCGGGTGGCGGCATCGGTCACGTCGGGGGATAGGGTGGACACGGTAAAACTCCCTGCAACTTAGGATCCGGTACGCCATTAATATAACCCGCATCGCCGCAATTAACACCAAAGCCCACGTTTTGAAAACGTGGGCTTTGGGTGGTTTGTATGTAATGCGGTCTTGGGTCTTACGCCCCGGCGGCCATCTTTTCGGCCTTCTTGCGGGCGTCGTCGAGGGTGCCGACGTACATGAACGCGGCTTCGGGGATGTCGTCGCCTTCGCCGGCACAGACGCGCTTGAAACTGTCGAGCGTGTCGGCGAGCGAGGTGTAGATGCCCGGGAAGCCGGTGAACTGCTCGGCGACGAAGAACGGCTGGCTGAAGAATCGCTCGATACGGCGGGCACGGCCGACCGCCAGCTTGTCTTCTTCGGACAACTCGTCGATACCAAGGATCGCGATGATGTCCTGCAGGCTCTTGTAACGCTGGAGGATCGACTGCACTTGGCGGGCGACGGCGTAGTGCTCTTCGCCGAGGATGCCCGGGTCGAGGATACGGCTGGTCGAGGTCAGCGGGTCCACCGCGGGGTAGATGCCCTTCTCGGCGACAGAGCGCTCGAGCACGACGAAGGCGTCCAAGTGGCTGAACGTCGTCGCGGGTGCGGGGTCGGTCAGGTCGTCGGCGGGGACGTACACGGCCTGGATCGAGGTCACCGCGCCCTTGTCGGTCGAGGTGATGCGTTCCTGGAGTTCGCCCATCTCCGTGGACAGCGTCGGCTGGTAACCCACGGCCGAGGGCATACGGCCCAGCAGCGCGGACACTTCCGAGCCGGCCTGCGTGAAGCGGAAAATATTGTCGACGAAGAGCAGGGTTTCCTTGCCGGAGGAGTCGCGGAACTCTTCGCACATCGTCAGGCCGGACAGGGCCACGCGGAGACGGGCGCCCGGGGGTTCGTTCATCTGGCCGAACACCATCGCCACACGGTCGAGCACGCGGACGGTCTTGCCCTCGGCGTCGGTGAAGGTGGCCTCGGCCATTTCGCGCCACAGGTCGTTGCCTTCACGGGTCCGCTCGCCCACGCCGGCGAACACGGAGTACCCGCCGTGCTCACGCGCGATACGGGCGATCATTTCCTGGATGATGACGGTCTTGCCCACGCCCGCACCGCCGAACAGCCCGATCTTGCCGCCGCGGACGAACGGGCAGAGCAAGTCGACGACCTTGATGCCGGTCTCGAGGATCTGGGTCTTGGGGTTGAGGTCGACGAACTTCGGCGGAAGCTGGTGGATGGGTCGGGTCTTTTTGGCGTTGACCGGGCCCTGCTTATCGACGGGCTGGCCGAGGAGGTTGAAGACACGGCCGAGAACCTCTTCACCGACGGGCACGGAGACGGAGGCCCCGGTGTCGGTGACCTTCATGCCGCGTGTCAGGCCGTCGGTCGTGCCCAGCGCGACGGCGCGTACCTGGCCGCCGCCGAGGTGCTGCTGGACCTCGCCGACGAGCTGGATGTCGATGCCGTGGTGGCTGCCCTTGATTTCCAAGGCGTTATAGATTTCGGGCAGGTCGTCCTCGGGGAACTGGGCGTCGAAGGTGGAGCCGATGACCTGAGAGATCGTGCCGGTGGTGGCCATGAGTCGTTATCCTATTGTTTTTAGACACTTAGCGTGATTGCGCCCCACGCGCAGCCCCGCCGGGCCAAGTAGGTTAGCGGCCGGGAAACACTTTGCCAAGTCGGCCCCCCGCCGGGCCGTTTCGGCGAAACCACGCCGAATGCCGGATTCACGGTTCTATTTAAACGCTAACGTGTTATACTCACCCCGCCCACCGAAGTTATCAGACGCACGGAGGCGTCCGCTTGACCGCGACCAATACCTCAAACTTTACACCCGAACACGCCACGCACGCCGATCCTTCAGACCCTCGGGATGCGCCGGACGTTGTGCAGGAACAGGCCGAACAAGCGGAGCAGGTCGAGCCACAGAACATCGAACGGGTCGAACAAGCGCCACCGGCCGCGCCAAAACCCGTCATCACCCCGGGCATCCAGCCGACGCAGATCAAGCGCCCCGAGACTCCGCGCCCGCAAGCGAACCACGATCAGCCCGACAACGACCCGCCGCGCATCATCGCGCTGATGAACCAGAAGGGCGGCGTCGGCAAAACCACCACCTGCACCAACCTCGGCGCGGCGCTCGCCCGCATGGGTAAGCGCGTCCTGATGATCGACCTGGACCCGCAGGCGCACCTGTCGCTTTCGCTGGGTGTCGATCCGGACGAGATCGAGCTGAGCATGTACGACCTGCTCACCGACCAGAACACCAGCGCACTGGAAGTCCTGCAACAGGTCGGCGACGACGGACGACTCACCATCCTCCCGGCCGAGGTCAACCTCGCCGGCGTCGAGGCTGAGTTGGCCGACCGTGTCGTGACCGGCATGGCGCAGACGGTGCTCAAGCAGAAAGTCGCGGGACTGATAAAGGGCTTATCCGGCAACCCGGGCTCAAACGGATCGCCCACCACGGCCCCTGATTTCGTCCTCATCGACTGCCCGCCGAGCCTGGGGTTGTTGACCGTCAACGCGCTGACGCTCGCAACCGAGGTCATCGTCCCGATGCAGGCGCACTTCCTGGCGCTGCAAGGCCTGGGCAAGCTGTTCGAAACCATCTCGATGATGAAGCAGGGGATCAACCCGAACCTGAAGGTGGCGGGCGTCGTGTTGTGCATGCACGAGGGCAACACGATCCTGGCCAACGAGGTCATCAACGATGTGAACGGCTTCCTGGAAAGCGCCCGCGATACCGACGCCCCCTGGGCCGACGCGGTCGTCTACCACCCGCCGATCCGCCGAAACATCAAGCTCGCCGAGGCCCCCAGCTTCGGCCAGAGCATCTTCGACTACGCCGCCGACTGCCACGGCGCCCAGGACTACGCCAAGCTCGCCGAGAGCGTGATCGGGCAGCGCGTAGCCACCAACTGACTCTAATTTCAGGTTTCACACCTGCGTCTTGAGCCAGCCACCCTGGAAGAAACGTGCGGCGAACATCAGGCCGCGCATCACCATCTCCGTACACAGCCCGTACCACACACCGACCAGGCCCATGTCCAGGTAGACCCCGAACAGGTACACCAGCGGCAGGCGGAACAGGAACAGGCTCAGGTACCCGATGATCATGGTCGAGCGGGTGTCGCCCGCGCCCTTGATCGCCGAGCTGAGCACGATATACAGCGCAAACATCGGCTGGACCCAGCCGCAGACGAACAGGAGCTGCGGCACCAGTTCGCGGTGGATCGGTACGGGTGAAAACAGCGCGATCAGCTTGTCGCCCAGCGTCAGGAACACCAGGCCGCTTAACGACATCGTCGCGACCGCAACACCGCAACAGAACAAGGCCGACCGCCTCGCCATGCGTGGATCGTTCGCGCCCAGGTACTGCCCGACGAGGATCGAAGCAGCGCCCGCCAGCGCCAGCCCGGGCAGGAAGCTGGCGGACTCGATGCGCACCGCCCACATGTGTGAGCCGAGCATCCCGTTCGTCGCCAGGCGTCCGATGATGATGATGACCAGGAAGTTGCCACCCCAGATAACCAGGCCCTCGGCGAGCTGGGGGATGGCGACGCGGATGATCCGCTTGGCCGTGTGCCAGTGGGGCTTGAGCCGTGCCGGGCGCAGCCGGATCAGCCGGTTGCCCCGGAACAGCACGAACAAGGTCAGGATGGCGCCAACGACCCAGGCCACCGCCGTGCCCGCCGCGATCCCCGCCACCCCGTGCCCACCGACAGGCTCCGGCCCATACACGAACAGCAGGCTAAAGACGACGTTGACGATGTTCACCATCACGACGACGAAGAAGGGCGTGCGCGTGTCCCCGGCGGCGCGCAGGCAAGCGCCGCCTACAAACAGCAGCGAACTCATCGGCGCGGCGATCGAGATGATCCGCAGGTACATCACGCACAGCCCGTGCGCCCGGCCGTCCACACCGACGATCTGGGCGATCGGCCCGGCCGCAGTATAGAGGAACACCCCGAAAACCAGGCCGACGCCCAGCGCCAGCAGGATCGCCTGCCCAAGCGCCGCGTTGGCAAGACGTTTGTGCCGCCCACCGATCGCACGCGAGACCAGCGCCGATGCGCCCACGCCGACCGACCCCATCATCAGGCCCATCAGCCAGTTCACGTAGCCCGCCACACCCAGCGCATCGTTCGCCGCAACCGCCAGGTCCTCGGGCTTGAGCCACGCCGCCAGCCACAGGTCCACCGTCCCGACCAGGAACGCCATCACCTGTTCAAGCAGCGGCCAGATCGCCAGCACCCAGACCTGCTTGCGCAGCGACATCCCGCCCAGCCGGCCGCCGAGCGTCTTAGGCAACGCCGGGGCCGGCGCAGACGCCGCCACGGCTACCGCATCGTTTTGTTCCTCGGGGGTCCGGCGCATGGGCGGCATTGTAGGCGCATCAATCCCGACTCGTAACGCCCTGACGCAATATCAATGATGCGTGCCGGGGCCGGATCCCAACAACCGATAGCCCGACCGACCCACGCAGGATAAACTCAGGTCCATGCGATTGGCCGATTGCGATGAAACCTATAGCGACGCGATCCTCACCATCCTCAACCGCGCGATCACCACCTCCACCGCCGTGTACGACTACCAGCCCCGGACGGCCGAGATAATGGCGGCGTGGTTCGAGAGCAAACGGCAGGGGGGATACCCCGTGATCGGCGCGCTGACCGAATCCGGCGACCTGATGGGTTTCGCCAGCTACGGCAAGTTCCGGCCGTGGCCCGCGTACAAGTACACGGTCGAGCATTCGCTGTATGTCGCCGAGCACTACCGGGGGCTGGGGGTGGGCAAACAGCTGCTGGCGGAAACCATCACCACGCTAAGCTCAGGACTACCGCACTTCGTCGGAGCGATCGACTCAAAGCACGGCCAGCATCCGGCTACACGAGTCACAAGACTTTAAGCTCGTGGGCACGATGCCGCAGGTCGGGTTCAAGTTTGACCGGTGGCTGGACCTGTGCCTGTATCAACGCGTGCTCGATACGCCCGCCACACCGGCGGACGGCTGAGACAAAACACGCCCATACCGCCTGTTTAGCCCTAAAAACGCCACAACTTTGCCCGCGGCCCGGACCGGCCCTAGACTGCACGGCAGGCAACGATTTTTCAATCAACCTCGCGACCAGGCGGCCCCCACCCTATGAGCACGACCATGACGCCCACGACCCACAAGCCGGCCGGCACCGACCAAATCCCGGCCGACCGCTTCGCCCACCGACACGTCGGCCCGACCGGCGCGGACATCAAGGCCATGCTCGAACTGATCGGCTGCGCGTCGCTCGACGAACTGATCGACCAGACCGTGCCCGCCGACATCCGCCTCAAGCGGCCGCTGAACCTCGACAAGCCGCAAAGCGAATACGACACGCTCGCCCGCCTGCGCGAACTCGCCGACCAGAACACCGTCGCACGGTCCATGATCGGCATGGGGTACCACGGCACGATCACCCCCGCGCCCGATCAGCGCATCCTCGAGAACCCGCTGTGGTACACGGCCTGCACACCCCGTACCAGGCCGAGATCAGCCAGGGCCGACTCGAAGCAGCCGCCAGCTTCCAGACGATGGTGTCGGACCTGACCGCGTACCGCTTGCGAACGCGTCTTTATTAGATGAAGCGACCGCCGCCGCCGAGGGTGGCCATGTGCCACGCGATCGCGGGAGAGAAAGCCGGTCTTTTATGTGGCTGATGACTGCCACCCGCAGACGATCGCGAGTGGTGAAGACACGCGCGAAGACGATGGGGATCGAGGTGCGTGGGTTTACACCTCCACGGTCCCACGGGCAGGGAGCCCGTGGGCTTTGATGATGCGTGCGGGAGTGCTGGTGCAGTACCCGACGACGGACGGGCGCATCGAGGATTACGCGCTTGCGGCGAAGGTGCATGAGGCGGGGGGGCTGCTGGTTGCGGCTTGCGACATCCTGTCACTGGTGCTGCTCAAGCCGCCGGGGCAGTGGGGGCCGACATCGCCTCGGCAGCACGCAACGCTTCGGCGTCCCAATGGGCTTCGGCGGGCCGCACGCCGCTACATTACTGGCGACCCACGAAGACCACGCACGCAAAATGCCCGGCCGCATCGTCGGCGTCTCCAAAGATTCCCACGGCAACCCCGCCTACCAAAACACTTCATCCAGACCCGCGAGCAGCACATCAAACGCGACCGCGCCCACGAGCAACATCTGCACCGCACAGGTCCTGCTCGCCGTCATCGCCAGGATGTACGCCGTGTACCACGGGCCGGCGGGATTGAAGCAGATCGCCGAGCGTACACGGCCGTGCTTTGACGCTCGCGCGCGGCAAGCAACTCGGTTGCAACGTCACCGATGCGCCCGTTCTTCGATACGGTCCGTGTCGAGGTCTCCGACACCAGGAGCCACGCTCGCCGGGCGTGCAAGCACAACATCAACCTGCACTTAAGCTCGACGGCAAAACCGTCTGCATCGGCGTCGATGAACTGACCAACACGCGGGACCTTGAAAACCTGTTCGCCGTGTTCGGCAGGCTTATCGACCGACGCGGCCGCCGTCCCTCAACCCCGGGCCTTTCGACCGCACCGACGCCATCCTCACCCACCCGGTCTTCAACCGCTACCACAGCGAGCACGAGTTCCTGCGTTACACCACAAGGCTCGCCGCGAAAGACATCACGCTCGCCAACAGCATGATCCCGCTGGGCTCGTGCACGATGAGCATCAACGCCGCGAGCGAGATGCTGCCGATCACGCATGGCCCGCCGTTCGCACGGCTGCACCCCTACACACCCGCCGAGCAGACGGCCGGTTACCGCGAACTCTTAAGCAACCTGGAAACCTGGCTCGCCGAGATCACGGGCTTCGCCGCCGTGTCGCTACAACCGAACGCGCCGGCTCGCAGGGCGGAATACGCCGGCTTGCTGGCGATCCGTCGGTACCACGAATCACGCGGCGACACGCACCGCGACGCCTGCCTGATCCCCGTCAGTGCCCACGGCACCAACCCCGCCTCGGCCGTCATCGCCGGGATACGCGTCGTCGCCGTCAGGGTGCAAGGACAACGGCGACATCGATATCGACGACCTGCACGCCAGGCCGAGCAGCACAAGACACGCTCTCTTCGCTGATGGTGACGTACCCCTCAACGCACGGCGTGTTCGAGACCACGATCAGGAGGTCTGCAAGATCATCCATGATGCGGGCGGCATGGTTTATATGGACGGCGCTGAACATGAACGCCGGTCGGCCTGTGCCGGCCCGGCGACATCGGCGCGGACGTCTGCCACCTGAACCTGCACAAGACCTTCTGCATCCCCCACGGCGGCGGCGGCCCGGGCATGGGACCGATCGCCTGCAACGAGGCGCTCGCGCCGTTTCTACCCGGCGACCCCGTGACAGGTGACCTGCCTGTGAGCGCGCCTTCGGCAGCCCATCGATCCTGCCAATCTCGTGGATGTATATCGCGATGATGGGCGGCGGAAGGCGAAACACGCCACCGAAGCCGCGATCCTCAACGCCAACTACATGGCCGCACGTTTACGCAGGCATTTTGATAATACACCGGCGCCCAACAGCCGGGTCGCGCTGAAGTTCATCATCGACTGTCGGCCCTTCGAGAAGTCCGCCAACGTCCGTGTCGAAGACATCGCCAAGCGGCTGATGGACTACGGATTCCCTGGCCGACGATGAGCTGGCCCGTCGCCGGCACGCTGATGATCGAGCCGACCGAAAGCGGAGTCACGCGCTGAGCTGGACCGATTGTGCGACGCGTTGATCTCGATCCGCGGCAGATCCGCCGCATCGAGGCCAGCGAACTCGACGGGGAAGACAACCACCTCTCAAGCACGCGCACGCGCCGCGATCGCGACGACCACTGGCCCCACACCTACCCGCGCAGCCTGGGCGCGTACCCCGCCCCGTGGCTCCGTGATAACAAGTACTGGCCCCCGGTCGGACGCATCGACAACCCCTACGGCGACCGTAATCTGGTATGCACCTGCCCGCCGATGAGTGAGCAGGTCGGGGTGTAAACCGGCTGCGATCAGCCGTTGCTTTCTTGAGACGCGGCGGTCGGGTCTGCCTGTTCGGGCGCGGGCGTGTGACCGAACGACTCGTCGATCCTGCGCACCAGCGCGAAGTCGTCCTTGTATGACACCGGGGCGAACCCGGTCACACCTTCGGCCAGGTTACCCGCGGCGCTGGTGCCCTGCGGGTTGAAGTCCATCAACGCGGCACGCACCTTCTCGGCCAGCTCGGGTTTTAGGTTGTAGACGTACCCGATCGCCAGGGCGGGGAACTGCTCGGACGTGTAGATCGTCTTGAAGTCCGACGCGCTGATCTTGCCCGCGGCGATCGCCTGTTCGAGCAGGTCGCTGGCGATGGCGGCGGCGGCGTATTTGCCCTCCTTGATGCCCAGAATGGATTGCTCGTGGCCCTGTGAGTAGACGATGTGATAGTCGTAGCCGGGCTTGAGGTTGAACGAACGCAAGAGGGTTTCCATCGGCGCTTTGCAGCCGGAGTTGGAGCCGGCGGTGGTGAAAGCAACCTCATTGCCCTTGAGACCGGCCGGGTCTTTAATCGCGCTGTCAGCGGGGACGATGATCTTCATCGTATAGCCCTGTCTGCCCTCACCTTTGGCCGGGGTCACGGCGGGGACGAAGCCGCAGGACGCGACAGCCTCGGGGACGTTGCCCGTATTGATCGCGGTAACGTGCAGCCGGCCCTCCTTGATCGCCTTGAGCTGGTCCTTGGCCGACTCGAAGCGGACATACTGCACCGGTTTGCCCGTCGCCTTGGCGAGGTGCTCGACCATTGGTTGCCAGGCCTTCTCGGACACTTCCGCTTCGGGCGAAGCAACGAAAGAGAACAGGATCGCCTGCGGGTCCACAAACCTGCCGGCATCGGCGGGGGCGTCGGCGACCAGATCGCCGTCGGTATCGGTCAGCCCGTCCGCCAATGCGCGCGGCTTGGGGTCGCCTAGGCCGAAGATACGCAGCGTCCGGGTCGCGTCTTCCTGCGGCAGGTTTTTCTTGCCGATCTGATACGCCACCATCCCGACAATGACCGCCACAATAATGATCCCCATCAGACGTGTCATGGAAAACTGCGATCCTTTCTTGCCGGCCTCTTCGTTTCCGTTCATGGATTGTCCCACCTTGATTGAAATGCCCACCGATCGATCCACGCCCCACGAGTGCGGGCCGTCCGAGAGATACCAGTGTCGATGATTCTGCGCACCGGTCAAACCACAATGCACCGCACCCCATCGTCCCGGCAAGCGGCACCAACCACAACTAAATACAGCAAAGCGATTTACAAAAGTTCCGCCCGTGTCAGATTTTGATTAACCCCATCGGCTTGTCGTTGGCGTCGTATTCGGGGAAGAACTGATGGTCGTCCGCCTGGAACCCGTAAAGACCCGCGAGCACCTCGGCGAACACGTCGCGGAAATCGGTATAGACCGGCAGGTCGCGCCCCTCGTGCAGCGATCGGCTGGATAGCCCGGTCCACTTGCCGTACACCTTACCGCCGTTGACCGGCCCGCCGACCGCGAGCATGTACCCGCCGTGGCCGTGGTCCGATCCGCTGTTGCCGTTCTCTCGCGCGGTGCGCCCGAACTCGCTCATCGTCAGCACGACCGTCCGATCGATCGCGGGCCCCAGGTCCTCGACGAACGCCTCGATCGTGTTCGAGACGTTGCCCATCATCTCGCCGAACACGCCGTAGCTCGCGCCCTGCATCGCGTGATGGTCCCAGCCGTTGTAATCAATCGCCGCCACCTCAAGCCCGGC